>JAYPUA010000044.1:0-26564 GCA_038133845.1 Deltaproteobacteria bacterium | reverse complement strand
AGGCACCGACTGGATCCTCGTCGGAGACATGCCCCGACCCTGCGCCGGGATGACCACAAAGCGGCATTCCACACAAACCTCTACGCCCATTCTGCCATCCATTTGTTTCATGCGATTGCCCTGAGGTTCTGGCTTCAAATTGACGCTCTTGGGGGGCTGGTAGGCTTGGCTGAAGACGCAGCCTGAGCTTCAGTAAGGGGGGCTATTGTAAATAAAAATTTCGTCTTTTCACTGGGAGGAACCGGCTTCATCCAGTACGATCGGGAGGCATTTCAAACCAGGGAGGTGGGCGAGTTGCTGGTCGTGAGTGACGAGAGCCGCATTTTCAACCATTGCAGAGGCTACAATGATTGCATCCGGGAGCTTCAACCGGTATTCTCGACGCAGTTGAATGGCTCTTGTTTTCACATCCTGCTGTAGAGCAACGTTTGCCACGGAATCAATGAAGCCGCGTCAACCACTGTGTTTCGGTTGCGCTCAAGCTGCCAAACGAGAGCAATTCCATCTCAGGTGTTTGTCTAACCACGCGGCGCAGACTCTCGACAAGCTCTGAGGGATTTTTGACGGAGTTCGCTCAGACTTCAAGGCGGAAGTGGGGGAGGGCCGTGCGCTTCCAACTGGGAGCCGCAGCAGAAGCTGGGGAACCGCTCTGGCTTAGCCCTGCTGGTTGACGATTTCGAAGCACAAATAAACTCCGCCCCCTCCTGCATCAGCGGCAAGAGGGCCTTGAGTTTAAGCCTTGCTGTTCTGTGGGCAAGCCTCTAAAAGGGAGGGGAGGAGGGAGTCCGGAGGGGGCTCCTGGCCGAAACCGCACCCTTTCCTGAGCTGCAGATGAAGCTGATGGATTACGACACCCCGCTGCTGTGGGTGGACCTGGACCGGATGGAGTCCAACATCCGGCACCTGTCCGGATTCTTCAAGACCCGGGGGCTGGAGTGGCGTCCTCACACAAAAGGCATCAAGATCCCGGAGATTGCCCGGCTCGCGATTGAGGCCGGGGCGTGCGGGGTCACCTGCGCGAAGCTGAGCGAGGCGGAGCTGATGGTTCAGGAGGGGGTGCCCAGCGTCCTGATTGCGAACCAGGTGGTTGGCGAGCGGAAGATCGAGCGGCTGTGCCAGCTCTCGCGGCTCAGCGAGGTCCTCGTCGCCGTGGACGATCTGGAGACGGTGCGACAGATGGACCGGACCGCCGAGCGGTTCTCCGTGGTCCTCAACGTGCTTCCGGAGGTCAACACGGGGATGAACCGAGCGGGGCTGGAGCCCGGGCTGCCGACGCTGGACTTCTGCCGTGCCCTCGATGCGTTGAAGAGCATCCGCCTCCGGGGGCTGATGGCATGGGAGGGGCACACGGCGACCATCGACGATCCACAGGAGAAGGAGCGGGCCATCGCCGAGTCGATGGGGAAGCTGGAGGAGACCGTCTCGCTCTGCAGGCAGGAGGGCCTGGCTCTGGAGATCCTCAGCGGTGGAGGGAGCGCAACCTACCCCATCACCTCCCGCTTCAACCTGCTCACCGAGATTCAGGCTGGCGGCGTGATCTTCACCGATGCCGCCTACTCGAAATGGGGGGCCGAGACCCAGCCTTCGCTCTTCCTGCGGAGTACCGTCACCAGCCGCCCGCACCCCCGGAGGATCATCACCGACTCCGGCTGGAAGACGCTTCCGGGGTGGACCATTGCCCCGAAACCGCTGGGCCTCGACGCGGTGGAGGCCGTGAGTTTCTCCTCCGAACACGGGGTGATTCGCCTCTCTGCAGACAACACCTCCCTGCGTCCCGGCGACCCGCTCGACTACCTGGTGGGCTATGGTGACAACACCGTGTTTCTGCACGAACACCTGCATGGAGTGAGAGCCGGGGAGGTGGAGGTCCGCTGGGCCGTCCAGGGACGCGGGAGGTACACGTGATCGGCTCTCCCTCACCCGAACCCTCTCCCAAGGAGAGAGGCGGCGTCCGGAAGTCCTCCCGCAACCACATTCCGCCGCTCCCCTGCCGACGTCGGCAGAGCGTGAGTCTCTGCCGGGACGCACGCCCTCGCCCGGGCCTGCCTGTCGGAGCCGGAGGGTCTCGGAGATGAAAGTCGAGGTCGCCAACTTCTGGATTGGCATCAGCTTCCCGGAGTTGGGAATGCGTGGGAATGAGGAGGAACAGGAGGCGCAGCAGGTGCAGGTGCTTCAGGGCATTCAGGAGGCCAAGCGCTGGTTCCATGAGTTCTGCCTGACCCACCGGATGTTCCCGGAGGTCATGCAGCCTGGCCCCCAGCCCTTTGCTCCGGAGCGCTCCCGACATCCGATCGCCGTGGTCTTTCATGGCTTCCGCAGCCTCGAGGTCGAGTTCCCGCTGCAGGTGCTGCAGGACAAGGAGCAGGCGCTGGAAGAGTCCGGAGCCGACTGGAGGATCGCCTGCTCGGAGATGGAGGTGGAGCCCGGAGGCGTCTGGGAGCTTCAGGGAGACTGGACCTATGACGCGGTGATTGCGGACATGCGTCAGGCAAGCTCTTCCCCCACGTGACTCGGCTCAGGATTCTGACAGGGGCAGAGCAAACGGGATTCCGGCATTCGGGGGAATGACGAATCAATGGCGCGGCATGATTCGATCGCCCCCCAGGCGGTTCAGCGGCTTTCGAGGAACTCGGCCCAGCCTTGCGAGGTCGCCGCATACTCTGCCAGAAGCTGGAGGCTGCGCTGGATCGAGGGCTGCTCGTCAAGCGGCGGAGGGGAGGTCTTCGAGAGCGTCTCCTCCACCAGCTCGTCCGGCTCCAGCCCGCGCTGATGCAGAGACGTCCCGTCCGGGAGGCGGTATTCGCCGATCGTCAGCTTGATCCCCTCCCCGGACTTTGCCTCCCACGCCGACTGGATCGTGCCCTTGCCGTAGGTCTTCTGCCCCAGCACCAGGGCGCGTCGGTGGTACTTCAGGGCCGCCGCGAGGATCTCCGAGGCCGAGGCGCTCTGGGGGTTGACCAGCACCAGCACCGGGACCTCGTTCCAGCGCTCCTGCAGGAACAGGTCCCGAGAGCGGTGATCCTGCGATGAGATGGTGGTCCGGGCCTCCACGATCAGCCGCCCTCCGGGAAGGAAGAGGTCACTCAACTCCACCGCGGCCTCCAGCAGGCCTCCGGGGTTGTTCCGCAGGTCCAGGATCAGCCCGGAGACGTCCTCCAGCGCACCCAGCTTGCGCACCAGCTCCGGCACCAGCCCCTGCTGGAAGGTCTCCAGGTGCACCAGGGCCACCGTTCCGGCGGCGCTCTCCAGCGTCGAGACCTCCGTGCTGTCCGCATGCACAAACTCCCGAACCAGCTCAAACGACCGGGGCTTCGGGTCGTCGCCACGCAAAACCTCCAGCGTCACCCGGGCCCCCGGCTCCCCTCGCAACGCCTCCAGCGCCTGCTCGAACTGGGCCACCTCGACGAGGCGTCCCTCCACCGAGACGATCACGTCTCCGGAACGCAGCCCCGCCCGCTCGGCAGGAGAGCCGGGGAAGACCTCCACGACCTTCAGCTGCTCTTCCCGGTCGCTGACCAGGATCCCGATCCCGGCATACTCTCCGGTGACGCTGCTTCGAAACTCCTGAAACTCCTCGGACGGCATGACCACGGTGAACGGATCCAGCGGCTCCGTCAGCCCCCGGGCCAGCTCAAACTCCAGCACCTGTGTGGCCCCCCCTGCCCTCTGCAGCTGCAGCACCGTGTTCTGAAGGATGACGTTGAGCGCCTCCAGGGTCTCTGGACGTGGATGCTCGGTGCGCACGGCGCCCTCTTCGGCCGTGAGCCGCACCCGAGAGCCCTTGAGCTCGAGCTGAAGGGAGAGCTTGGCCTCGTTGGCCTGACGAACGGAGGCCTGCAGCAGCTCCAGGGGGACGACCTGATCCAGCGCGTAGTAGTCCGCCTGCAGGCGCATCAGGACTTCGGCAATCAACGGGGAGGGGTTGCGGGGCAGCGAGGGCTCCAGCTGCTCCGGAGAGTAGACTCCGATGCAGGCGGTCAGCAGCAGCGCCAGCAGCAGCGCCAGCAGGTGCGTCACCAGCGCTGAACAGGGACGGCGGGGCTGTTGTCCCTGAGGAGAGTTCGCTTCAGGCGCGGATGAAGGCATTGTAGCGCATTTCCTGACCGATGGTGGTGGGTGCGCCGTGTCCGGTGACCACCCGGGTCGCCTCGTCCAACGTGTAGAGGCGTCCGCGGATGGAGCGCTCGATGGTCGGGTAGTCTCCCCCCCAGAGGTCGGTCCGTCCGATTGAGCCCTGAAAGAGGGTGTCTCCGGCGATCAGGAACTGCTCGCTCTCGAAGTGGAAGCACATCGAGCCCGGGGTGTGTCCGGGCGTGTGCAGCGCCTGACCTCGGCAGTGGGCCAGCTCCAGCTCCTCCTCATGCTCCAGCTCCTGATCCGGATCCGGCACGGGCTCGTAGGGGACACCGAACAGGCGGCACTGCTCTTCCAGGTGCTCCCACAGCGGACGATCGTCCGGATGCAGCGCCAGTTGGGCACCGGTCGCCTCCTTCATCTTCCCCGAGGCCAGGAAGTGGTCCAGGTGCGCGTGCGTGTGCAGGATCCGCGTCACCTGCAGGTCATGACGCCTCAGCCGCTCCAGGATCTGCTCCGGGTCTCCTCCAGGATCGACCACCAGCGCCTCGCGAGTCACCGGATCCCCCAGGATCGTGCAGTTGCACTGCAGCGGTCCGACCGGGAAGGTCTCGATGATCAGCGGGGGACGGTTTTCCACAGCGATGGGTTCGGACATCTCTCAGCTCTCCTTCGCGGCGCGCTTGCGGGTGAAGCGCTTCTTGGTGCCTGGAGGCGGAGCCTCTTCGATGATCTTGCGGCACATCGGCTCATCCAGCGTCTCGGCCTCCACGCCTTTGGGGATCTTGTAGTTCTTCTTGTTGAACTTGATGTAGGGACCGTAGGGCCCACGCAACACCTGCAGCTCGCCGAAGTCGTGGATGACCTTCTTCGCCTTGGCCTCCTCTCCGGCACGCACCAGCTCCAGCGCCCGCTCCAGGTCGATGGAGAACGGGTCCTCGCCCTTGGGCAGCGAGTGGTAGTCCTTGCCAGACTTCACATACGGACCAAAACGTCCGCGGCCAATGACGATCTCGTTCCCTGAGGCGTCCTCTCCAAGTGCGCGAGGCAGCGCGAAGCACCCCAGCGCCTCCTCCAGCGTGATCTCCTGCATGCTCTTGCCCTCCGGAAGCGAGGCAAATCGGGGCTTTTCCTCATCATCCTTGGTCCCGATCTGCACCATCGGTCCGAACTTGCCGATGCGCACGCTGACATCCCGGCCGGAGTCCGGATCCGTCCCGAGGACCCGAGCCTGCATGGCCTCGGCCCGGGTCACCGACTGCTCCTTCTCCTCAACGCGTTGATGGAAGGGGAAGTAGAACTCCCCGAGCGTGCCGATCCAGTCCTCCTCACCGTGGGCGATGCGGTCGAAGTTGCGCTCCATCTTGGCCGTGAAGCCCAGGTTGACGATCTCGGCAAAGTGCTGAATCAGGAACTCGTTGACCACCTCCCCCATGTCGGTTGGGCGCAGTTTGCCGTCCTGCGTCTTCTCCACGTACTTGCGGTCCTGGATGATGGAGATCGTCGGGGCATAGGTCGAGGGACGCCCGATGCCTTCGGACTCGAGCTTCTTGACCAGAGTCGCCTCGGTGTAGCGCGCCGGCGGCTTGGTGAACAGCTGCTCCGGATGCGGATTCTGCTTCTCCTCCGGAGCCTTTGCGAGCTGGAGTCGCTGCCCCTGCTCGACCTTGGGCAGGGTGACGTCCTTCTCGCCAAGCACCTCGGCTGCGTCTTCTCCCGCACGGACCTGCACGCTGAGGAAGCCGGGGAAGAGGATGCGCTGTCCCTTGGCCTCCAGCAGAAACTCCTGCCCGCTCCCGGCCTCGATGCGGATGATCGTCCGGGCGAAGCGGGCCGCTTCCATCTGAGAGGCCACGGCCCGGCGCCAGATCAGCTCATACAGCCGATACAGGTCGTTCCCCAGATGTGGCTGCAGCATCTCCGGGGTCTGGCTGGGATCCACGGGGCGGATGGCCTCGTGCGCCTCCTGGGCGTTCTTTGCGCGGTTTCTGAACTGCCTTGGAGACTCGGGCAGGAACTCTGCGCCAAACTTCTCGGGGATCAGCTGCCGGAGTTGAGTGACCGCCTCCTCGGCCAGGGTCACCGAGTCGGTCCGCATGTAGGTGATCAGCCCGCCGCTGTAGCCCGGGATCTCGAAGTTCCCCTCATACAGCTGTTGCGCCAGCGTCATCGTGCGCTTCACCGAGTAGCCCAGCCTTGTGGAGGCCTCCTGCTGCAGGGTCGAGGTGGTGAACGGGGCGGAGGGCTTGCGGAAGGAGTCACGCTCTTCCACGCTCTTCACCGTGAAGCTCCCGGCCTTCAGGCTCTCGATCACGGTCTGGGCGTCCTCTGCGTTGCCCACCTTGGCGGTCTTGCCGTTCCACTTGCTCAGCTCCGCAGAGAAGCCGTCAAAGAACGAGGTGATCTTCCAGTACTCCTCCGGGACAAACTTGCGGATCTCCTTCTCGCGGTCTACCACGATGCGCACCGCGACACTCTGCACCCGTCCGGCAGAAAGTCCCGGGCGGACCTTCTTCCAGAGCAGCGGGGAAAGCTCGTAACCCACCGCACGATCCAGCAGCCGCCGCGCCTGCTGCGCATCCACCAGACGCTGATCCACCTCTCGCGGGCTCTCCAGCGCGCGGAGGATTGCCGACTTGGTGATCTCATGGAACACGATGCGCCGTACCCGGGACTGGTCCAGTTCCAACGCCTGGATCAGGTGCCAGGAGATGGACTCCCCCTCCCGGTCTTCGTCGGTTGCCAGCAGCACCTCGGTGTCCTTCTTCAGCTGCTTGCGGATCTCCTTGATCACCTTCTCCTTGTCCTTGGAGACCTCGTACTCGGGCGAGAAGTTTGTTTCCGGGTCAAACCCGAGCTTGCGCGAGGGCAGGTCGCGGACGTGTCCCATCGAGGCAAAGACCTCGTAGTTTGAGCCCAGAAATTTGCTGATGGTCCGGGCCTTGGCGGGGGATTCTACAATGATCAGTTGTTTGGACATGACAATTCAGGCAGCACGTTGCTGCTGAGCTTCAAGAGTGAACAGGTTCGGGGTGATGAAGGATTGGGGCCATGCCTGACCGAGCACCATGCGGGCGGCCAGGTCTCCCAGCGCTTCCGAAGATTTTGCGGCGCGTCCGCAACCGCCAGTGGCGGCAAACAGGCCCGTATCCAGCGGCAGGATCAGCGGCCGGTCTGATGCCGTGTAGGTCGTCACACAGGGCTGATGGTGCAGGGGAGCCGCCTTCAGATCCGGAATCAGTTCGGTCAGCACCTCCCGCAGCGGCTCAAAGTCGTCTCGGTCGCCTCCTTGGCGGAACCACCGCTTCAGGTCGTCCACGGAGGCTGCGGTCCGCAATGGCAGGTTGCTGCCTCCAATCTTCACGTAGGTCTTGCCGTCCGGATAGCGGATCGGCGGCAAGAGGTAGACGTCCTCCAGCCGAGGATGCTGCTCCAGGGTGACCAGCAGGCACGGCAGGTCGCTCAAGCGCTCCAGACGCTCGGCGTCCAGCTCCGCAAAGACCACAATCCGGGTCCGCAGCTGCAGCGGGAGGGGGGCGTCAAGCAGCTCGTTCACAAACGCGCCTCCGCTCAGCAGGACCGCGTCGGCTTCGAGGATCTCGCCATTCGGACAATGAGCCTGCCACCTGCCAGAGTTTTGCTCCAGCGCTGTCACGGGCTGCGAAACCCAGCGGACGCCGCTCCGTTCCGCCAGCCGCCGCTGAGCCCGCACGAGCGCACGCGGATTGATCCAGCCGGCGGTTCCGGACTCCAGATGTCCAGAGTGCCCCGCAGTCTGAAGCGCCGGGAAGCGCGAGGAGAGCGCGTTGCCGGAGAGTTCCTCAATGTTCAGGTCAAGGTCTCGAGCCCTTTGCTTCAAGGCCTCCCGGGAGGCATCGTGTCCCGGACCCTCCGGGAGCAGCTGCAGGCAGCGTCCCGGCTGAAAGAAACGCACTCCGGAGGACTCCTCCAGGACAGCGTAGCGTTCGACGGAGATGCGGGCCAACTCGGCCCAGACCGGGTCGGCATCCAGCTTGCGGGTGATGCGTCCCTCGTCGTAATGGCTGGCAAAGACCCCTTCATGCGAGGCCCAGCGTTCCGGCTCCGGAGGTCCGGCGACCACCACCGATGCTCCTGCCACAGCCAGATGCCTGGCCGCTGCGGCGCCGATCAGGCCTCCTCCGATGACCAGAACCTCTGGCATCAGTCGAGCGCCTTCAGCTCGGAGCGGCTCCGGATCACCTGGTCCAGCAGCCCGAAGTCCAGCGCCTCCTCGGAGGTGAACCAGTTGTCGCGATCAATCGCCTTCTTGATCTCATCGTAGCCTCGCCCAGTGTGCTCGCAGTAGAGGTTGATGATGTGGTCGCGCATCTTGAGGATCTCCCGCGCCTGGATCTCACAGTCCGTGGCGCGTCCCTGATATCCCATCAGGAGTGGCTGGTGGATCATGATCTTCGCCTGGGGCATCGCGAAACGCCGCCCCTTGTCTGCCGCGAGGCTCAGCAGCGACCCCATGCTTGCGGCAAAGCCGGTCACAATCGTTGTCACCGGACAGGAGATGAAGCGCAGCGTGTCAAAGATCGCAAAACCGGAGTAGATCTCTCCTCCGGGAGAGTTGATGAACACGGTCACTCCAGACTCCGGGTCTTCCTGCTCCAGCAGGATCAGCTGGTTGAGCACCTTCGAGGCCAACTCCGAGTTGACCTGCTGCGAGATGATGATGGTCCGGGCCTGCAGGAGCTTGTTCGCCATCCCCGCATTTTCTGGGGACTCCTCTTTCTTCTCCTCACTCATGAGTGTTCTCTCATTATTATTTGGGGTAAATCAAACTTTGGCATTGAGTCCAAATTAGGGGACGGTTTTCGGGAAAGCAAGATTTTTGTCTCCGAGCGCCAAGGCCGAGGCGCTGAGGAGTCTCGCTTGTGATGTTCTCTCCCGGTCGATATGCTGATCCCGATTTTGCTGCGGACCCCCTGGCTCGCGTCACGCGTTCCCGCAGTTTTCATGGAGGACTCCTCCTCTCCACCCCTGAACGGAAACAGCATCATGACCTCTCTTCCTGAGCGCAGCGGCGCCCGTCTTCTTGTCGATCAACTCCTGCTCCACGGAGTCGAGATGGCCTTCGGGGTCCCGGGAGAGAGCTACCTGGCCGTGCTGGATGCGCTCTATGACTCCCAGAGTCGGCTGCGTCTGATCACCTGTCGGCATGAGGCCGGGGCGGCCAACATGGCCGAGGCGTACGCGAAGCTGACCGGGCGTCCGGGAGTCTGCCTGGTCACCCGAGGTCCCGGAGCGACTCAGGCCAGTGTCGGGCTGCACACGGCGTTTCAGGACTCCACGCCGCTGTTGCTGCTGGTGGGACAGGTGCAGCGGGAGGCGTTGGGACGCGAGGCCTTTCAGGAGGTGAACTACCTGAACCTCTTCCAGGAGGTCAGCAAGTGGACCTGCGAGATCCAGGACCCGCGGAGGATTCCGGAACTGGTCGCCCACGCCTGGCAGGTGGCCCTGTCCGGACGTCCGGGGCCCGTGGTGCTCGCCTTGCCGCAGGACATGCTTACCGAGACCTGTGTGGCCCGCGATGCCGCTCCGCTGCGTCCGCTGTCCGTCACCCCGACTTCCGGCGATCTGGATGAGGTGGAGCGCCGGCTTCGAGACGCCGAGCGTCCGCTGGTGATCGTGGGAGGTTCGCTCTGGAGCGAGGCGACCCGGATGGAGCTGCAGACCTTTGCCGAAAGCTGGGGCCTCCCGGTCGCGGCCTCCTTCCGCTGCCAGGACCGTATCGACAACGACCACCTGTGCTATGTGGGTGAGCTTGGGACCTCCGCGTCTCCCAGGCTCCGAGAGCGCGTCCGGGAGGCCGATGTGCTCCTGGCACTTGGGGCACGGCTGGGCGAGATGACCACCCAGGGCTACACGCTGCTGGAGGTCCCGGTCCCGCAGCAGGCGCTGATTCACATTCACCCTCGGCCCGAGGAGCTGAACTCCGTCTACCACGCCGAGGTCGGCATCCCGGTCCCTCCGGAGGCCTTCCTCAAGGCGATGAATGCCCGCGCCGGAAGCTCGACCCCGGCACGCACGCAGGCTCTGCAGGCGGCTCGGGCCGAGTACGAACGCCATCGCAGCGTCCCGGAGCTGGAAGGCCCCCTCAATCTGGCCTGGGTTCTCAAACACCTCCGGGAGGTGATGCCGCGGGACACCATCCTCACCAATGGGGCCGGGAACTATGCGGCCTGGGGGAGCCGGTTCTGGGAGTTCCATCAGCACCCCTCGCAGATCGGCCCGACCAGCGGCGCGATGGGCTACGGACTCCCGGCGGCAGTGGCCTCCAAGCTGGCTTGCCCGGAGCGTGAGGTCGTCTGTCTGGCTGGAGATGGGTGCTTGTCGATGGCATTGGGCGAGCTGGGCACGGCGGTGCAGGAGGAGGCTCGGATTCTGGTGATCGTGGTCAACAACGGCATGTACGGCACCATCCGCACTCACCAGGAGCGCGACTACCCGGGCCGCGTGCACGGGACCGACCTGAAGAACCCGGACTTTGCCGGGCTTGCGCGGTCTTTTGGGATGTCAGGGGAGTGTGTGACTCAAACGGAAGAGTTCCCGGAGGCCTTGGCTCGGGCCCGGTCCTTTGCCGGGTCGGCCTTGATTGAGCTGCGCCTGCCTCCGCAGATGCTGAGCCTGAAGGGGGTGTGAGTCAGCCCTTTTCGTTCAACTCGTCCCGCCACACCTTGGACGGGTGGAAGGTCACGATCCTTCGGGCGGAGATGACGTAGTTCTTCTTGGACTTGGGGTCACGTCCGGGACGCTCCTTCTTGTCGCGCAGGGCGAATTTGCCCAGGCCGGTGACCAGGACGTCCTCGCCATTTTCCAGCGATTGCTTCATCAGATCCAGCAACATGTTCACCAGCAATTCGGCTTCTCCAAACTGGATGTCCGTCTGGAACTGCACTGCACGAATGATATCAACTTTGACCATGGTTCGGTTTACTGCTTTTGGGTAAATCAGGGGTCTGGAGCGAGAGGCTCCTGCCTGTGCCCCCAAGGGCCGAAGGACTCAGCGCACTCCATGATAACGATCGATTCTGCGATTACAAACTTTTTCTCGTGAAATCAGTCTATTCCCGCCAAATCCTGTAAAGTGGGCCTAAAACGGCGCTGCTCCTCACTCCGAGGCCGCCTCAGGGGGGGAGGGCTCCTCCTCCGGAGCCACCTTTTCCAGCTGCAGGGCGTCGTAGATCTTCTGCAGCACCCGGTTGATCAGGCCGTGGAATTGCTCGTCCACAAACTCCTTCCCCAACTCCAGCGCCTCGTCAAAGACCACGTGATGCGGTAGCGGAGGTCCATAGCACAACTCATACGTTGCCAATCGGAGGATGTTCCGGGTCGTCGATGAGAGCCGCTCCAGTTTCCAGTGTTCCAGGTGCATGCGCAGCAGACGGTCGATGTCCCGGCGATATTTCAGGGTCCCGGCGGTCAACTCCCGCGTGAACTGTGCCGTGTCGGCCGGCAGTTCCAGTTCGGTGAGCAACTGCTCGGTCAGCTCCGGAGTCCGGCCTTTCCAGACTTCTGCCTGGTAGAGGGCCTGAACGGCGTGAATCCTGGCTCGGTGACGCATGTTCTAGCTCAGGGCGTGATGGATTTTCTGCACCAAAGCCTGGTTGTAGCCATGGGAGGTCATGTTGGCGGTAAATCGTCCCCGCACCGGGAAGCCGATGAGGTAGAGGTCTCCGATCAGGTCGAGGATCTTGTGACGGACAAACTCATCCGGATAGCGAAGCTCGGTGTTGATGACCTTGCCCTCGTGCAGGATGATGTGGGAGTTGAGGTAGCCGCTGCCGACCTTCCCGAGTTTCTGCGCCATGTCGATGTTCTCGAAGGTGTTGAAGGATCGGGCGGGGGCGATCTCTTCGGCAAAGTCCTGCTGATTCTCATTGAAGACGAGCTGCTGCTCGAGGATCGGGGCCGGATAATCCACACGCATGTGCACCTCAAACCCGTCGTAAGGCTCGACAAACAGGTGCTTCTCGTTTGGAGATTCGGTGCCGACCTGAATGCGTTTGTGGACCACCACTTCCCGGCGGGGCGCGTCCTGCTCCTCCACGCCGACCTCCTCAATGAGTCGTGTGAAGTCGATCGCCGAGCCGTCCACGTTGGGGACCTCTTCATCGGCCTTGACCAGCACATTGGTCAGTCCGGCCATGAAGAGCGAGGCCATCAGGTGCTCCACCGTCCGGATGCGGCGGCTGCCGTGGGTAAGGACCGTGGAGTTGGCGGTGAAGGTCTGGGATGCGGTCGACTGCGCGAAGCCTTCCAGCGAGGTGATGTGTCCGGGGATGCTGGTGCCGTCCAAGGCCTGAAAGACGACCCCGGAGTTCGCATCGAGCGGACTGAGGATCAAGCCGGTGTTGCGTCCGCTGAGCAGCCCGGTGCCGTTGAGGACCACGTTGCTCTTCAGGGTGCGCTGGCGGCGTCCCGACTCCACGATCTCTGCCGAACCCGGAGGGAGGTCGGTGTCGTATTTGGCAATCTCCAGCCGCGTGTCCGAGGGCAGGTTGCGGTCCTGGCGCGGAAGCCCGTGTGCCAGCCCGGAGACCTTGTCCAGCAAGACTTCAAGGTGCAGCGGCTTCTCCAGGAAATCGGACGCTCCAAGCTTGATGGCGTTGACGGCCGACTCGATCCCGGCATGACCACTCATCATCACAACCGGCAGGTCCGGATGACGTCCGCGCAGCTGCGTCAGCACCGCCAGGCCGTCCATTCCCGGAAGCCAGATGTCCAGCAGGACCAGGGACGGGTTCAGCTCCAAGAGCGCCTCCAGGAAGCTGCTGGCGTTGGGGAAGGAGCGCGTGAGGTAGCCCTCATCGTTCAGGATGCCTTCCAGCGTCTCTCGGATGCCGGACTCATCATCAACGATGCAAATCAGTGGGGGAGTGGAGTTCATTGAGTTTTCAGGCAATGCGGGAGAATCCGGACGACCTGCGGTCTTCCGCGGTCTCGGGCTGCTCAACCTTGAGCACCTCGACCTTGAAGATCAGGTCGGCATTCGGAGGAATGTCCAGTTGCGGGATTCCCTGGGCTCCATAGGCCAGCTTGGCCGGGATCTTGATCTGCAGCTTGGTGCCCTCGCGGATGTCCTTCAACGCCTCTTCCCATCCGGCAATCACGTCCCCTCTGCCAAACTCGAACTCAAAGGGCTTGCGCTTCTTGCGGCTGCTGTCGAAGAGCTTGTAGTCTTCGGCCAGCCACCCCTCGTAGTGGACCTTGACCTTGGCTCCCTCCTCGATCTTGGGGCCGTCTCCCGGGCGTTCCTGGTAGAACTCCAGACCGGTCCGGGTCTTCTTGAAGACCGAGTCCAGCGCCAGCTTGGGGCGCGGGTGCATCTCCTTCTTCTGTCCTGCCGCGTTGGCTGATGCGTTGGCAACCTTCATCGACACTGAAAGGGTTGGGGTTGGTTTTCCATGGCGATGGTCACCTCGATGGGTGAAGTCTCATCTCCTTGAGCCACGCCCCGGTTGACATCCAGAAACAGTGAGATCGAGTTCCCCTTGAGGATGTAGTTTCCGGAATACACCTCGGCGTCCTGTTCGAGGCGGATGGTCTGAGCCACGTCGTCGAAGTAGGCGATCCCGGCCCGGGCCAACCGTCCGGGTTGTTCAATGCAAACTCCGCGCTCCGCCTTCGCCGAGGTGATCTGTTGCTGCGCGTTGAGTCGAATTTCAATGCGTCCGCTGCGCACGTAGACGCCTTCCGGGAGGCGCTCCATCTCAACATCGCCTTCCAGGATCGCCTGCCCGCGCTCGGCATCCAACTCCGCGCGATAGGCCTGCAGGCTCAGCGTCCGGGGAGTCGCTTGCGTTGCAGATTCTGCCGTGGTGTCCAGCAGGTGAAGCTGCATGTCGAGACGCAGACGCTTCTGGGCAGCGCTCTGTCCCTCGATCACGGCGTGCTGCCGGGTCAGATCTGCCGAGATCAGGTGAGCGCTCAGGCGCCCCTGTTCGGCTTCCAGCAGGACGTTGCCCTCCATGCGTGCGGTCCGAACCTCCGGGGTGACCTCGGTCTCCCGGGCGCGCTCGTAGGTAACGTAGTCCATGCGCCCCACGCGGTCCCACTGACGAAAGCGCACGCCGCCCTCTCCGATCAGACGCTCCAGCCCCTCCTGACGCAACATCCGGAGCTTGGCCATCCCGAACTCCAGATTCTCCCGGGTGACCCGTCCTCGCACATTCCCTCGGAAGATGGCCTCCCCGTCCGTGAGGTTGCTCAGGAACTCCTCGGATTCAATCTTCAACCGCTCCTGTCCGGAGTAGCGGAAGACCAGCTCCAGGTCTTCCTCCTCGGGAGGAACCGGCAATTGCAAGAGGATCTCGCGGAACAGCTCCTCGGACGCATACTCTTGCCCCAAGAGGGTGGCAAGGTTGACCAGTACCGAGTCCGGGAGCCCCTCGCGCTTGAGGTGCTCCAGGGAGTTCTGTGTGATCCGGAAGACCTCCACCGCCAGTTTCTGCTGAGCAGAGAGCGACTCCGGGAGCATTCCGATCAGGCTCCAGAGGAGCACGGCACAGAGGATTCGACGGGCGCCCATCATCACGATTCAGGGGTGGGGTTGCGGTATTGCTCCGCGGCCTTGACAAAGGCAGAGAACAGCGGATGCGGCCGCAGGGGCTTGGACTGCAACTCCGGGTGGTATTGGCACGCGATGAACCAGGGGTGGTCGGGGAGTTCGATGGTCTCCACCAGATGCCGCTCCGGGTGACGCCCGGAGACCCGCAGCCCGGCAGCTTCCAGTTGGGGGACAAACGCCTCCATCACCTCGTAGCGGTGCCGGTGTCGTTCCTCGATCTCCAGCGTCCCGTAAACCTGGGAGATCAGGCTTCCGGACTGCAACTGCGTGGGGTACGCCCCGAGGCGCATGGTCCCTCCCGTCGCTTCCATGCCTTCTTGCTCCGGCATGAGGTCGATCACGTTCTGCGGATGTCCGGGACGGATCTCGCCAGTGTATGCCTCGGGCAGGCCGGCCACGTTGCGGGCAAACTCGATGATTGCCATCTGCATCCCCAGACAGATGCCCAGGAAGGGGATGCGGTTCTCCCGGGCATAGCGCACCGCGGCGATCTTGCCTTCAATCCCACGCTCCCCAAACCCCGGGGCGACCAGAATGCCGTCCACCTGCTTGAGGTGTTCGCTCAGGTTGTCCTCGCTCAACTCCTCCGAGTTGACATAGCGCAGGTTGACCTGCAGTTGGTTCGCCAGACCTCCATGCACCAAGGCCTCGTTGAGGCTCTCGTAGGAGTCCCGCTGGTTGACATATTTGCCGACAAAGGCCAGATTCACGGCCCCTCTCGGGTTCTTGTAGGTCTCCACCACGTCTACCCAGGGCTGCAGCTTCGGACGCCGGGTCCACATGCGCAGATACTCGATCACCTTGTCGTCCAGACGCTGCCGGTGGAACATCAGAGGCACCTCGTACACCGAGTCCACGTCGAGTCCATCAAAGACTGCGTCCTCCTCGACGTTGGTGAACAGCGCGATCTTGGCCTTGAGCTTCTCCGGAATGGGCTCCGCGGTGCGACAGATCAGGATCTCCGGCTGAATCCCGATTTCCCGGAGCTTGCCGACGCTGTGCTGGGTGGGCTTGGTCTTCATCTCGGTGGTGTTCACGATCAGCGTGAGGTGCACAAAGATGGTGTTGTCACGTCCCTGATCGTGCCGAAACTGGCGGATGGCCTCCAGGAAGGGGAGGGACTCGATGTCTCCCACCGTGCCACCGATCTCCACGAGGCACAGGTCTGCGCCCTGAGCTGCCTCCAGGATCCCTTGCTTGATCTCATCGATCACATGCGGAACCACCTGAACGGTCGCCCCCAGGTACTCTCCTGCACGCTCCTTGCGGAGGATCGCATCATAGATCTGACCGGTGGTCCGGTTGTGCTTGCGGGTCAGCTTCGCGCTGGTGTAGCGCTCGTAGTGCCCGATGTCCAGGTCGGTCTCGGCGCCGTCCTGGGTGACAAAGACCTCTCCATGCTGAAACGGGTTCATCGTTCCCGCGTCCACGTTGATGTAGGGGTCCAGCTTCATCAGGCTCACGTTCAGGCCTCGTGCCTCCAGCAGCGCCCCAATTGAGGCGGCAGTGATTCCTTTGCCCAGGCCGGAGACGACCCCACCCGTGATGAAGATGAATTTGGTTTGCATGAACGGCTGTCAGAAGGGAAAAGCGCAGATGATTCAAAAGTGTCAAAGAATAAGAGGGGCTTCCGGCTTTCTCAAGACGAAAGACGGGGAAGCGGCCCGGAACCTGGCCTCAGCGCGCTCCGGGAGGAGGGAGCATGCGCTTGGCCCCAAAGGCTCCGGCGAAGAGCAGCAGGTTGAGCACCACCGCTCCCCAGGCAGAGCCGCTGTAGTCTCCCATCCATCTCTCCGAGAGCCCGAAGAGCGCCGGGCCGATGGCGCTGGAGAAAACCATCACCCCCATGAACAGTCCGGAGATCGCTCCCAGATGCTTGCGCCCATAGAACCTGGGCCAGGCCACCACCGAGAGGCAGGCCCAGACCCCACCCTGCACGCCGTATCCGGCAATCAGCATCAGACGCCCCCACTCCGTGTCCAGGCTGAGCATCCCCAGACTGCCGACCCCCAGCGCCAGCACCAGGACCATCAGGAGGTACTTGAGCGGGATCCGGTCGCTGAGCCACCCGGAGGTGAAGTTGCTCACCACGCTGATCACCGAGATGGGCAGGAACACCGCGTAGACCTCCTGGACCTCGAGCCCGGCAGTCTGGCCGATAGAGGCCACGTGGAAGGTGAATCCGGTGACAATCAGGGCCGAGGAGGACATCCCCAGCGTGAAGATCCAGAAGGTGTAGCTCCGGCGGACCACCTCCAGCGGGACCTCTTCGGTCGCAGTGTGCCCGGAGCGGGGCAAGGAGGAGGCCTGCTCCTCGGAGACGCCATCCATGCGCAACCCGCAGTCCTCAGGCTGGTCGCGGAAGAAGAGCCAGCCCCAGAACGCAATCCCCAGCCCGCAGACCAGCGCAAGCCACAAGATGGTTGCCGAGTGTCCGGAGCGCTGAATGAGGGCGTTGAGCACCAGCGGCGCCACCGAGAAGCCGAAGGAGACCATCACCCCGCTGAAGCCGGTGGCCAGCCCGCGACGTCGGTCAAACCACTTGGAAAGCACGGTACGGCTGACCATTGTCATCAGCCCTTGGCCAAACTGTCGCAGCAGGAGGAAGACCCCGGAGAGCAGCAAGAGGCTGACCCAGGCCCGGGGCACCTGCGGCCAGGCGCTCCACAGCCCGGAGAGCACCTCCGGAGTGACTCGCAACAGCAGCAGGGCGCTTGCCAGACCGACCCCGGCCAGCACAATCATCGGGCGTGCCCCCCAGCGGTCCAGCAGGATGCCTCCGTACGGAATCAGCAGGCTGCTGGCGATCGTTCCGGCCATGTAGGCCACGCTGACCTCCAGCCGATCCAGCCCGGTCTCCAGGATCAGGTACTCCGTGAAGACACCCACCCCCATCGTCTGTCCCGGGATGCTTCCCAGGATGCCGACCGTGGTGGCGATCAGGATCCACCAGCCATAGAAGAACGGAGCCCGGGCAGGGTCAAACGGGAAGCGAGGTGCCTTGAGGAGGCGGAGGGAGCGGAGCATACGGTTTCAGTTGGGGCAGAGCACCTTCCCGGAAGGTCCGGGTGAAGTTGAGGGAATGGTCCCGGAGAATGCGTGGATTTCAGACGCGGCGATGCGGTCCAGAAGGCCTGCGTGGTTCCGGACAATCACAGCAGGTCTTGCGGATCCATGTCAATCTGCAGCAGCTCGTTGCGCTGAATCCGGGGGGCGTGCTGCTGGATGTGCCGTAGGGCCTGACGCAGCCGGGCGGTCTCTTCCGCCTTGATCAGAACCTGCCAACGGAAGCGGTTGCGGAGCTTCTTCAGGGGGGCCTCCAGGGGACCCAGAATCACCAGAGCGTTGGAGAACGGCTGCAGGAGCTGCGCACAGGCGGTGGCCAACTCTGCGGCACGCAGCTCCTCCGGGCTTGAGCAGACGACCAGTCCCAGGTGGAAGTAGGGCGGCAGGCGGAGCAGCTGGCGCTGGGGCAACTCGCGCTTGCGGAACCCGAGGGTGTCGTGCTCCTGGGCGTGGATCAGGCTGTGATGCTGCGGATTGTAGGTCTGCACCAGCACCTCTCCGGGCTTCTCGGCGCGTCCGGCACGTCCGGCAACCTGGGTGAGCAGCTGGAACGTCCGCTCACTGGCCCGAAAGTCCGGGAGGTTGAGCCCCAGATCCGCCAGCAGCACCCCGACCAGAGTGACGTTGGGGAAGTCGTGACCCTTGGTCACCAGCTGCGTTCCCACCAGCAGGTCGACCTCTCCGGCCCGAACCGCCTCTTGCATCTTGGAGAGCGCGTGCTTCCCATGCAGAGCGTCACGGTCCATGCGCAGAACCCGGGCCTGCGGGAAGATCTTCTGCAACTCGGCCTCGACCTGTTCGGTGCCCACGCCAACCAGCTTGAGCGAGTCCACGGACCCGCAGTGTCCGCACCGCGAGGGCACGCTCGCAGTGTGATCACACTGGTGGCAGCGCACCTGCCGTGCCGCCTGGTGCAGCACCAGGCTCAGGCTGCAGTTTGGGCAGGTCAGAGACTCCTTGCAGACCTCGCAGAGCAGCAGCGGAGCATAGCCTCGGCGGTTGAGGAAGATGATTCCCTGCTCTCCACGCAGCAGCCGAGTCCGCATGGCCTCCACCAGCTCACGGGTGAAGAACGCGCTCCCGCCCTGACGCTTCGCCCCACGAAGGTCCAGGATCCGGACCTCGGGCAAGGTGGCGGAGTGAACGCGTCCCTGGAGCTGAAGCGCCCGGTACTTCCCGGACTGCACATTCTCAACCGACTCCAGCGAAGGGGTCGCCGAGCCGAGAATCACCACCGCGCCGCCCTTCCACGCACGATACACCGCCACGTCGCGTCCGTGATAGCGCGGAGCCTCTCCCTGCTTGTAGGAGCTGTCATGCTCCTCATCCACAATCACCAGCCCCAGGCGCTCCAGTGGCGCAAAGACTGCGCTCCGGGCTCCGACCACAATCGAAGCCGACCCGCCCCGCAGGCGTGACCACTCATCGAACCGCTCCCCGTCGTCCATCCCGCTGTGCAGCACCGCCACCTCGTCTCCAAAACGGGCCCGAAAGCGATTGACCAGTTGGGGCGTGAGCGCGATCTCCGGAACCAGCACCAGGCTGGTCTTGCCCCGAGTCTGCGCCTCTCGGACGGCATGCAGGTACACCTCGGTCTTCCCGGAGCCTGTGACGCCTTCAAGCAGAAAGGCCGCGTAGGCCTGCTCTTGCAAGGCTTCCCGGACCTGCTCAAAAGCCTGCTGCTGTTCGGCGTTGAGTGTCAGGAACGGCTCGGGCTCCGGGAGGCCGCCGGCCAGAAAGCGCCGGAAGACTCGCCGCTCCTCAATGCGGACCTGCCCTTCGGCCTCCAGCGCCCTCAGTGCCTCTGCAGGGGCGTTGATGCGGATCTGGACCTCTTTCCAGGAGATCTCGGGGTGCAACTCCAGCAACTCCCGGATGCGGTCCTTCTTGGTCCGACGCCGTCCGGTGACCGGAGGAGGGGCCGTGTTTTCCTTGCTGCGGATCACCCAGCGCTCGTACTTGGGCTTGGCTCCACGCTTGTGCAGGCTCTCTCCGGTCACCCCCAGACCTCCTGGAATCGCTGCGGCCAGGGCCTCTCCCCAGCTGCACAGGTAGTACTCGGCAACCCAGCGGGTAAAACTCAGGATCTCCTCCGGGAACACCGGGTCCTCGCCGAGGACCTGCTCCACGTCGCGGAGGTTGGCGAGAGTGGAGTGGACCTTGACTTCGGTGACCACTGCACCGAGTTTGCGATTTCCAAAGGGCACCAGCACATGCAGCCCCGGATGCGGCTCAGGCCAGCCGCCGGGCCAGCGGTAGTCAAACTGCTTGAGAAGCGGGAGATTGAGGGCCACCTCAACGATTCTGCCGGAGGCCTCTTCCGCAGAAAGAGCGTCAGCCAAGGTGGATTCAGAGGGCAGAGGGTCGGTCATCAAGAAAAAGGTGCTGTTTTTGCAAGACAGTTCAGTAGCTCGAAGCCTGCAGAGCCTTGTTCCTGGGGACCCGCTTTCGCGGGTATGACGGATTGAGCGGCCCCACACGTCATTTCCGTGAAAACGGGGATGACGTGCAACAGGTGCCTTCTGCCGAGTGAGTTCGTTTCCTTCAACTGAAACTTGAGCATGCGCTGGACCACCTTGACCCTGTCCGCGCTGGCATTGATCATCGCTGGCGCCACACCCATGGCATGGAAGTCAGAGAACCCGATTCCCCCCAGTCCCTCCAACCCTGCGTCTCCGCCACTTGTCGGGTGGGACAACCTCCAGCAAGCCCTGGAGTTTCAGGTCCAGGTGACCGACTCCGACGGCAAGCCGATTCCGGCGCTGATCACCGATTGGACCGGAACAGAGATCTGGGAGGCCTCGCGCGAGGGCATGGTGCTGGTGCGCCTCGATCAGGCCGCACAGCCGCTTCGTATTGCCGCCCCAGGCTTCATCACGGAAACTTTTACCGCCCCGCTTCAGACTTCGGAGATGCTTCCGGCGACCCTCCAGATCCGGATGCGTCGAAATCCTTTGCTCGCAGACGGCAACTCTCAGGGCTGAGCGGCCTGGCTTGCTGCTCCACTTTTTTGGCCGGATCTTTTCCCAACGCTTCGTCATTCCCGCGAATGCGGGAATCCCGTTCCGAAGCCGAGTTTCCTGGTAGACGGGGTGAGGAACGATCCCCAGGAATCGCAGGCTGGGTATCGCGCCTCAACCGAGCCTAAAGCGCGGAGCTGACTGAAGGACCGTGATCGGGAGCGCCCCCGGATTGTTCAAGGCATAGCGTCCTGCAGCAACTGGCATCAGGCGCGCCTCCAGCGCCTCCACCTCCTGCTCGAACTCGGGGCCCTTGAGGAGCAGTGTCCCACCCACTGCAACGAGCAGGTGATACTGGCCTGTCAGCGTCACCTCCCAGGCTGCTCCGGGTTCAAGCGTAATGCGGTGTGCCGTGAACCCCGGAAAATCCACAAACTGTTCCACCCGGACGCCTCCCCCTTCGTGCTGCAGCTCCGGCGGTGGTGGCTGATACACCGCGGCGTCCATCTGCTGCAGCGCGGCGTCGGTGTCCCAGTGATCCTGCGTGAGCACCTTCTGGGCAAAGAGGGCGATCCGGCGCTCATAGTGAGGCGTCTGGAACTCGACCACCCGGATGCCATGTCGCAGGGAGTGCAGGTTGAATGCAGGGAAACAGACGATGTCTCCGACCTGCACCGGGTAGTCTCCCACGAACGCATATGCCGCGTCCCGGAGCTTCTGCTCTCTTTGAGCCAGGTCTTGAGGGACAGTGGTGAGCAGGTCCTCGATCACTGCCGGCTCCAGTGCGGCCTGCGGATCCAGTCCGCGCCTGCGCTTCTCCTCATCAAGCAGCTCGTCGATTTCCCGCCGCAGTTTTTCGTAGGTCCCGATCGCCTCCCGGAAGTCCTTGAGGAGCGCGGCCTTCCAGTCTTCACCATGCCGGGTCTGGTACTCGCTCAAGCGTTCCGGATGCAGCCCGGCCTTGATGATTCCGACGCCTTCCGGCCATGCCTTCCGGTCGACCTCCGTGACCACATAGACCTCCCACTTCTCCTCATGCATCTCCAGGTAGAGGTCTCCCAGCACCTCCTGCGGGACCGGGTTGAGCGTCTTGAGCAGCACCAGCGGTTCCGGACAGGAGCCGATCCAGCTCTCTCGAAAGAGCCTCAGTGCATCCGGAAGCTCGGTGTGGGTCAATTCGGAACCCACCTGCACCACCCCGCGCTTCTCCACGCCGGTGTACCAGCCTTCAAAACCCCAGGGTTTGGGGATGTCCAGACGTTTCAGACGCACCGGCTCCTGGCGCTGGAACACCTCTGCACGCTTTCGAAAGGCCACCTCCCAGAGCGCTTGTGCAGGCTCCACGGCCTGTTCCAACCACTGCCGAACCGTCTCCTCTGCCTCACCGCCCTTCCAGACGCAGGCGTAAAGGGCGCTTGAGGTGCAGTGCAGCAGCTCCTGAACCTCGACCGGCTCTTCCTCATTGTGCCAAGGTTCGACGATCAGTCGGGTGACCAGCAGGAACCCCTCTTCCGGAGCTTCAGGCAGGTCGTTCCAGAGGCGTTCCAGGCTGCGGGAATCTTCCGGGGTGGAGCGCAGGTCCAGGTGCTGGAGAAGCATGGGCATTTTCAGGCTGGGTTGAGGAACGATACCCGGCATTGTTGGTGAAGGCTGGGTCAGTTCCGGGAGCACCCTCTGCTCGGCAACGGCCTGAGCCAACTCCGGGGCGAGGGGCGTGAGGTAGGCTTGCATCGAACGCGCCTCCGGTTCCGGAAGCCGGTAGGGGGTGTAGAAGCAGGTCCGGGAGGTTGAGCCTGCTCGTGTCCCGGGGGACAAAGCGAGCGTCTCCAGCAGAGCCTGTGCCGCTTGCCGGTTGGGGTTGAGCAGCAGCACCTCCGATGCTCCCAGGTCTTGCAGAGCCTGGACGAACCGTGGCGCCTGAAAAGCGTAGTGCGTGCACCCCAAAAACACGCGTACCGACTCCGGCTCCTCATGGTGGGCCCACGCCTCCTGGGTAAACCTCCGGATCAGTCCATCCGCCTGCTTTCCTGTCGCATCGGCAGAGATGGCAGAAGCCAACTCCGGACAGGCCTGCACCGTGAACGAAGGCGTCCCCCGGGATTCCAGAAACCGGGCGTAGGTTCCTTCTGCAGCCGTGGAGGGGGTGACAAACAGGACCAGTGGAGTGTCTGACGCTTCGGCAAGCAGCGCCTGGCTCACTGCCACCATGCCGGAGACTCGCTCCGGGTGCCTTTGGACAAACGGCAGCTCCGGCAGGAGCACCGAGAGCGAATGGCAGGCCACAAACACAAGATCCGGCTGGAAGCGTCTCCAGGTGTTCTCAAGCACTTGGTTGAAGACCGTCAGGCGCTCTTCCCGGGTGGACATGGCGTTGTAGCCTCGCTCCGCTTCCGGAACCGCGTTGACGTAGAGCAGTTCCAGCTCCAAAGGATTTGGTCGGGACTGCAATTCGGAGAGCATCTCCGCAGCCACGTTCAGGCCGCCCAGCCCGGAGTCGGTCAGGATCAGACGCACGTTCAGGCAGCTTCCGTGCTCTGCAGCAGGCTCTGGAGCCGGCCTTCCCGGATCCAGCGTTCCAAGTCAGTGGCTCCCCCCACCAGCTGTCCTTGCACAAAGACCTGGGGGAAGGTGGGCCAGCCGCTCCACATCTTGATGGCCAGCCGCTCCCGCCGGCGCGAGAGGTAGCCTCCATACTCAAGATAGGCATAGGGGATTCCGGCCTGGTCCAAGGCCTGACGTGCCTTCTTGACAAACGGGTTGATGGTCATTCCGACCACCACCACCGGGCTTTGCTCGAGGGTGCGGACGATCTCGGTGACCACATCCCGGTGATATTCAGCGACGGTCTCCTGCAACTCGGGCAGGACTTGAGATGAGGGAAGAGTGAGGCGTTCCATGAAACCTTGAAAGAGGGGCCTGGCGGGCGGAATGGACGGGAGGACGCCAACGAGGCGCTCCTGCAAGTCCCGCGAGGCAAGGGGTTGACTCAAGTGTAAAAACTCTCTCTGGAGGGATCAAGCGATTCTCCCATGGCCTCCGGTCGTTCAGCTGGGTATCGTTCCTCCACCCAGCCTACGGGCTGTGCGATGGACGCAGTAGGCTGGGTATCGTTCCTTCACCCAGCCTTGCGGGTGAGGCTCTGCCGATCGGTCTTGGGATTCTGGACTGGCAGGTCTGCAGGTTCTTCGCTAAGCTCTCCGTTCTGAACGCCATACCCCTCTGCCCTCTTGTTGAAAACATGAACTCCCACGCACCCAAGATGTTCCGAAAGTACACTCCGCGCTTCTCCCTGAAGTACGGATGCAATCCACATCAGAACA
The DNA here is from genome assembly GCA_038133845.1 of Deltaproteobacteria bacterium. Classification (GTDB taxonomy): domain Bacteria; phylum SAR324; class SAR324; order SAR324; family NAC60-12; genus JAYPUA01. The sequence continues at coordinate 2,547 of JAYPUA010000044.1, read as the reverse complement.
CCGCGGCCATCCACATGCTTGGAGAGCTGGAGACGCCGTTCAAGGTGCTGAACGGGCAGCCCGGATACATCAACCTGCTTGATGCACTGAATGCCTGGCAGCTGGTCCGGGAGTTGGACGAGGCGCTGGACCTCCCGGCTGCCGCCTCGTTCAAGCACGTCAGCCCGGCTGGTGCGGCAGTGGGAGTAGAGCTGGATGAGGCGCTGGAGCAAGCCTATGGCCTCCGCAATGAGGCGCTGTCGCCGCTGGCCCGAGCCTATGCTCGGGCCCGTGGGGCCGATCCGATGTCATCGTTCGGAGACTTCATCGCCCTCAGCCGTCGGGTTGATGAAAGCACGGCCCAGCTCATCCGGACCCAGGTCTCCGACGGGATCATCGCCCCCGGATATGACCAGCAGGCTCTGGAGGTCCTGCAGGGCAAGAAGAAGGGCCAGTATCTGGTACTTCAGGCTCAGGAAGACTACACTCCGCCCACGCAGGAGTTCCGGGAGGTCTTTGGCGTCGGCTTCGAGCAGACACGCAACCACGTGGCGCTCAACGAGCAGACGCTCCTCTCTCAGGTCGTCACGCAGTCCCAGGAGTTCTCGGACGCCGCACGGCGCGACCTGGTGCTCGCCTCGATCACGCTCAAGTACACTCAGTCCAACTCGGTCGGCTACGCGCTGGGCGGACAGATGATCGGTATTGGAGCCGGACAGCAGAGCCGTGTCGACTGTACCAAGCTGGCGGGACGCAAGGCGGACCTGTGGTTCCTCAGGCAGCATCCCAAGGTGCAGGCTCTGCCTTTCGCCGAGTCTGTCAAGGGGGTGGACCGCACCAACGCCCGAATCGCCTACATCGAGGGTGAGATGACCCCTCCGGAACGTGTCGCCTGGGAGCAGCTGCTGACCGCGTCCCCGGAGCCACTCTCTGCAGCAGAGCGGGAGGGGTGGCTGAGTTCTCTGGAGGGCGTGAGCCTGTCCTCTGACGCCTTCCTCCCCTTCCGGGACAACATCGACCAGGCGTCACGGCACGGCGTGAAGTTCATCGTGCAGCCTGGAGGCAGCGCCCGGGATGACGCCGTGATTGCTGCGGCCAACGAGTACGGCATGACGATGGCCTTCTCCGGAATCCGCCTCTTTCATCACTGAACTGCACCCAGCCGAATTCATGCTTCTGAGAGATACCACCCCTGCAGACTTTCCGACCATCCTGCGCCTGAACGCGGAGTCGGTCCACTGGCTCAGCCCGCTCACACCGGAGCGTCTGGAGGAACTGCACCAGACCGCCTGCTACCACAAGGTCGCCTGTCAGGAAGATCAGGTTCTTGGCTTCCTGCTCGCCTTCCGGGAGGGCTCGTCCTACAGCAGCCCCAACTACCGCTGGTTCTCGGAACGCTATCCCCGGTTCTGCTACATCGACCGGATCGTGTTGCACGAGGCGGCCCGAGGGCAGGGAGTGGGACGGCAACTCTATGGCGACCTGAGCACCCTGGCCCGCACAGAGGCCGTGCCCTGCCTGACCTGCGAGTACGACCTGGAGCCGCTGAATCCAGGATCTCAGGCGTTTCACCAGCGTCTGGGATTTCAGGAGATCGGACGTCAGCAGGTGTATGGAAAGCAGGTGTCGCTTCAGCTGAAAACCCTGAATGCAGGAGAGCAAGAATGGACCTGAAGGTAGACTTGAAGGGCAAGACCGCGCTGGTCACCGGAGCCAGCTCGGGCATTGGAGCCGGGATCGCCCGGGAGTTGGCCGGATGCGGTGCGCGGGTGGGCGTCCACTACTTCCAGACCGTCTCCGGAGCACAGAGCACGCTGGAGGAGATCGAACGTCAGGGGGGAAGCGGATTCCTGGTGCAAGGGGATGTCTCGCGCTTGGAGTCGGTCCAGACGATGATGCAGGAGGTCACGGCACAAACGGACGGCACGCTGCACCTGCTCATCAACAATGCTGGAGATCTGATGCGGCGCAGCCCGCTGGCCACGATGGGAGAGGAACTGTGGGACCAGGTGATTGACTTGAACCTGAAGAGCGTGCAGCTGGTCACACAGGCGGCGTTGCCGTTGCTGCGCAAGGCCTCGGGAGCCCGGATCGTCAACGTCTCCTCCATCGCTGGACAGGAGGGCGGCGGCGGCGGTTCCGGAGCCTATGCGGCGGCCAAGGCCGGGGTGCTGGCGCTCACCAAGGCCTATGCCAAGGAGTTGGCACCAGAAGGCATCACCGTGAATGCGATCTCTCCGGGGCTGATCGGCACGCGTTTTCACGACCGCTACAGCTCTTCCGAGAAGCGTCAGAACACTGTCTCCCGGACCCCGGCAGGGCGTGAGGGGACGCCCGAAGACAACGCCGCTGCCGTGCTCTACCTGGTGAGCGAGGCGGCGGGGTTCATCACCGGGACCACGCTGGACGTCAACGGTGGCATCTACCTGCGCTGAGCGGTTTATGGGGGTGTGGCGGCGTCTGCTGGGTATCGTTCCTCGACCCAGCCTACGAAAAGAATCATTTGTTTGATCGTAGGCTGGGTTGCCAAACCCAGCTTGCATCGTGGGTTCATTCCTCGACCGAGCC
>JAYPUA010000043.1:0-27465 GCA_038133845.1 Deltaproteobacteria bacterium | reverse complement strand
GGGAGCTGGGGTGAGAGTGACGGATTCATCTGGCTTCCTGCAGATGCAGGGCGCGCCACCAGGAAGAGGCGCGCCCTGATCTCGTCATCGGCGGTCGCTCACGCGCAGGAGGTCAGATCTTGTACCCCAGCTTGCGAGCGCCGTCCAGGAAGTTCTTGTACTGACGCTTCTGGCTGTCAATACCCAGCTTCTGGACGATCTTGACCCACTCGTTTGCGGCCTCGTCGAGTGCCTGCTGAGAGGTCAGTTCTCCGGAGACCGCTTTGGAGATGTTGCGTCCCAAAGCGTCCGCATACTGCGGGGTGCCTTCCCAGTAGAACTGAGGATAGCCGACCTCCACGTTGCGCAGTCCGCCATCCAGGTGCGAGCGCGAGGTTTCAAAGGTCTGGAAGATCCCGGAGTTGGTGGGCCACAGGTCGTTGTCTGTACCTCGCTGCGGGTTGGCCTGCAGGTACTTGCGTGCCGCTTCGTCGGTGTAGTGAGTCTTCCCGAACGGATCGGACCCGCAGTACTCGTCCGCCACGATCTCGTCCGAAATCGACGGATGGGACATGCGGTACAGGAAGTAGAAAGCCGCGTCCTTGACATCTTGAGGCAGGTTCTTCGGAATCGACCCGGTGCGGCACCAGAGAGAGACGGCGCGATGTCGGATCGACCCGTCCGGCTGCTCCCAACCGGGAACGATGTCTGCTCCCTGCTGCTCCGCAAGCTCCATCCCCTGCTGCTGCACGGTGAACTCCGAGAGATCGATCCACCAGACGGACATCACGTCCGCCCCGGACTGCCAGCGCTGGATGGTCTGGTTGATGTCCATCGACTTCCCTCCGGGTCCGGAGAACTCGATGATGTTCTTGTACATGTCCAGGGCCTCAACCGCCTCCTTGGAGTTGATCCCCGGGTTCATGTTCTCATCGAAGTAGTTCACCCCGTTGCTGGCCGCGATGTCCATCCAGAAGCCCCACCCGAAGGCTGGAGGGTTGACCACCATCGAGGTTCCGTAGACCCCCTTGCTCGAGAGTTCCTCCGTGAAGAACTGGGTGCAGTCCAGGAACTCCGGCCAGGTCTTTGGCACCCTCAACTCACGCTGGAAGCGTCGAGAGTACTTCTTCTGCAGGTCCGAATCATTGAAGTAGTTCTTGCGGTAGTGCAGGACGTGAATGTCCCCGTCCAGCATCAGCCCGTAGGTCTTCCCTTCCCACTTGGTGTAGAACTCCCGGTACGCAGGCATGACCCAGTCCAGGTAGTCCTGTGATCCGGCATACTGCGCGAGGTAGTCGTCTAGCGGCTCCAGCTGTCCCGTCTCTGCGAACTGTCCGAAGAACAGGCAGGGATACTGGACCCAGTCAAAGCGTGGTCGGCGAGAGAGCAACTGGGGCAGGACCTTGGCGACCGTGTCTCCTCCGTCATAAAGCTCACGAGACTTGATGCTCACCCCGGCGTCCTTCTGGAACATCGGGGACAGCCACAGCGGAGCATGCAGCCAGTTTCCGTCCTGAAAGTAGGTCAGCTCAATGTCCTTGAATCGCCCGTTCGGCGGCATGATCTTGCTGTGGCCACCGGCCTGCAGCGAGTTGGGAAGGAACTGACCGGAAGCCATTGCACCGGCTCCGGCGGCCGCGCCCTTGAGGAACTTGCGGCGTGTGTACTTTGCGAAGATTCCCATGCGATCTCCTCCAATTCGAGGTTGAGGTCGTGAGGATTCACGACAAAGAAGACTACCGGAGTTTGGGAAAAACCCCGGAGTCCGGAAATCACCCGAGAAACACCTCGCTCTCGGGATGAAAAACCATGACGTTGCCCGGATGATAATGCAGCGTCATCCGTTCTCCTCTGGAAGCCGAGGTCTCCGGAGGAGCCAAGGCTCGAAAGAGCGCGCTTCCCGCCTGAACATCGAGAATGCTCCGCTCGCCCAGGTATTCATTGACCAGCAGCTCGGTCTGGACCGAGCCTCCCCCTTCGAGAGGCTCCAGGCCGATGTACTGCGGGCGCAGCCCGACGATCGCCCGCTGCACTCCGGACTCGCGGACGGCCTGCTGGCGGTTGGCGTCCATCTCAAAAGCGAGCGACTCGTTGACCTGCAGGCTCAGGCTTCCGGACACCTCCCTGATTTCCGCCTCAAAAAAGTTGGTCGCCGGCTCACCGATGAAGTCTGCGACAAACCGGTTTGCCGGGCGGTGGTAGAGGTCGTTTCGGTCGCCAAACTGCTGCAGGATCGAGTTCGCCATCACGGCCACACGATCCGAAAGCGCCAAGGCCTCCATCTGATCGTGGGTCACGTAGATCATGGTCTTGCCCAAGGACTGGTGAATCCGCTTGAGCTCAAAGAGCATCTGGAACTTCAGGTGCGCGTCCAGGTGACTCATCACCTCATCCAGAATGAACACTGCCGGATCTCGAATCAAGGCCCGCCCGAGGGAGACGCGCTGCTGCTGCCCTCCGGAGAGCTGTCCGGGACGCTGCTCCAGCAGATCTGTGATCCGAAGGAGCCGGGCGATCTCCTGAACCTTCTGCCGGCGCTCGGACTCCGGAATGCCGCGCACTTCCAGGGGAAACCCGAGGTTCTCGGCAATCGTGAAGTTCGGATACAGCGCATAGGTCTCGAACGCCATCGCCACATTGCGCTTCTCCGGGGTCAGGTCGTTGACCACCTGATCGTCAAAGTGAATGGTCCCGGAGCTGATCTCCTCCAGCCCCACAATCATCCTCAACGTCGAGGTCTTGCCACATCCGGAGGGTCCGAGCAAGGCGACAAACTCGCCATCCTTGATCTCCAGGTTCATGTTCTGGACGGCATGGACCGGGCCCTTCCGGGAGTCGTAGATCTTGTTGACGTTGTTCAAGGTCACTGAAGCCATCTCACGCCCCCAGCATCAGGTTGCTCCCGGTCTCGGGATGGAAGTAGAAGAATTCGGAGGTATCCAGCGTCAGGCTCACGTCCTCTCCTGCAGAGTAGTGCGACTCGGAGTCCGTGAGCAACGTCAGCGAGGTTCCGGACAGGTTGGCCATCATCACGCCATACGCTCCCAGAGCCTCAAACACCTCCACCTTCGCCGAGAGCGTCGTCGAATCTGTCGACTTCAGGGTCGTTCCTAGCCGGATGTGCTGTGGGCGAATCCCCAAAGTCACCTGCGGCTGATTCCGGGATTGCAGCACTGCGGCATGCTTTCCGGCCACCGGGAACTTCAGCGCGCCCAGGGCGACCTGCAGCATCCCGGACTCCTGAACCAGCTCGGCCGAGACCTCGTTGATGGAAGGCTGTCCGAGGTGACGGGCCACAAAGAGGCTGCTGGGGTTGAGGAAGACCTCGTGGGCGGTCCCGATCTGCACCAGCCCCCCGTTGCCCATCACGCCGATTCGGTCTCCCAGCGAGAGCGCCTCGGCATAGTCGTGGGTCACGTAGATGGTGGCCACCTCCCGGAGCTCCTCCAGGGTGTGGAACTGCAAGCGCAGCTCAGCCCGGATTTTTGCATCCAGGTGGCTGATCGGCTCGTCCAGCAAGAACACCTTGGGCTTGGCAATCAAGGTCCGTCCCAGCGCAGTCCGTTGCTTCTGTCCTCCGGAGATCTCGTGCGGCTTGCGGTCCAGCAGGTGGTCGATGCGCAGTAGCGTGGTGACTTCCTGGACACGCCTGCGGATGGTTGCCGGGTCGGTCTTGTGGGCAATCAACGGGCTGGCGATGTTCTCAAAAACGGTCAAATGCGGGTAGAGCGCGTAGCTCTCGAACGTCATCGCCGTCTTGCGCCGATACGGAGGCTCCCGGGTCACGTCCTGGCCATCGAGCATGATGCGCCCCCCGTCCAGAGTCTCCAACCCCGCGACACAGCGCAGCAGAGTGGTTTTTCCGATTCCGGAAGGCCCATCCACGACAAAGAACTCGCCCTTCTCCACGGAGAACGACAGCCGGTCCAGCACAGGCTCGTTGAACCCCTTGCAGATTTCAATCAATTCCAGATGTGCCATGTCAGCCTTTCACCACCCCCAGAGACAAGCCCCGCACCATGTAGCGCCGAAGCAGGATGAAGAGGATCACCGGAGGCAGCATGGCGACCATGGAGAACGCCATCACCAGGTTCCAGAGAGTCTGGCTCCCGGAGGTGAAGGAGGGGATGTGGACCGGGAAGGTCTTCACCGTGGTGCCGGTGAGCAGGTTGGCAAACAGGTACTCGTTCCAGGCGAAGATCCAGCAGAGCATCGCCACCGAGATCATTCCGGGAAAGACCAACGGCAGGGTCACCTTGAAGAAGGCCCGGAGCGGGGTATAGCCGTCCAGATAGGCTGCTTCCTCCAGCTCCTTCGGGGCATCCCGGAAGAAGACCATCATCAGCCAGGTGGCCAGCGGCAGATTGAAGACCAGGTAGAGCAGGATCAGGCTGATGTAGCTGTCCGTGCCCCACGGCGTCGCGTCGAACAGAAAGAACATCGGGATCAGCACCGCAACCGGAGGGAACATCCGGTTGGAGAGGATCCAGAAAGCCAGGTTCTCCCCGATCACGCCCTTGAGAAAGCGGGCCAGGGCATAGCCGGCCAGCGTCCCCAAAAACAGGGAGAGGAGCGTGTTGCACACGGAGACGATCAGGCTGTCGATCAGCGACTTCAGGCTTCCCGGATCCGCAAAGATCCCGGCGTAGTTGCCCAACCTCAGCGTCTTGGGCCAGAACGTGGGGATCATCGCGTTGATCTCGGCCACGGGCTTGAGCGACGTGATCAGCTGGAAGTACAGCGGAAACAGGGTAAACAGCAGCCAAATGGTCAGGAATACCAGCAGCAGGATCTTGACAAGTCGGTAGTTGGATTCAGACATGGTTCCTCACGCAAAGGCCTGGGCCTTGAGTACGTTCTTCAGATACTTCAGAAACAAGGTGATCAGCACCGCCGCCACCACGAAGATCAGCCAGGCATACGCCGCCGCCTCGGCAACCTCGAACTCCCGGATGCCCTTCTGAAAGGCGATGAACACAGGCAGTTCCGTTGCCTGAGCCGGACCTCCGGAGGTCATCACGTAGACCTTGTCCACAAACTTGTACGCATCCATGAAGCGGATGATGAAGGCGATCGCAATGATCTCCTTGAGCATGGGAAGCGTCAGGCGGGTCAGCACGAGCCACCCCGAGGCGCCATCGACCCGGGCGGCCTCGTAGACGGCCGGGGGCAGGGAGACTCGGCCGCTGTAGACGATCAGCAAAGGCAGCGCGGTCCACTGCCACACATCCACCATTGTGAGCGACCAGAGGGCCAGGCCAGCATCAAGCCACTCGATGCGGTCCATCGGTCCCAGAATGCCCAGGTTGATCAGCAGGTGATTCACCGCGCCGTTGTATGCCTGGAGCAGGAACTTCCAGAGCGTCCCCACGATCGACGGGGGCAGCATCATCGGCAGGACCATCAGGATCAGCAACAGGATCCGAAGCCAGTTGGACTTGATCAGCTCGTAGAGGATCAGGGCCAGCACTGTCCCCAGCAACACCTCCAGGCACGCACCAAAGAGCAGATACTGCCCCAGGTGGGCGATGCTGTCGTGCAGTCGCGCGTCCATGAGGACCCGCCCGAAGTTGCTCCAGCCCACATAGTCCCAGTCCTCGCTGAACAGGCTCATCATGTTGGTGTCCTGGAAGGCGTGGTAGCCCATCCACACAGTCGGGTAGATCACGATGGCGATCAGGATCAGCACCGGGAGCCCGACCATCAGCCACGGAACCGAAGGGGCAACCACCAGATTGCGCGTCTTCTTTTTGTTGAGAAACCAATCCGGATAGTTGGATTCGGATGTCATGTTTGAATCTCCAAGTCGGGGCTCCTCCGGGAGCCCTCCAGTCACAACAGGAAGTGGCCACGCTCCATGGCCTTGTGTCCATCCAGAAAAAGAGCACCGTCGCTGCGCAGGTCCTTGATCAGGTCCCAGTGGAAGGCGCTCATGTTCGTCCCCCCGCACTGCGTGTAGGCGCGCCCGAGCGCAATGTGCACCGTGCCCCCGATCTTCTCGTCAAAGAGCAGGTCGTAGCAGTAGCGGTCGATGCCATAGTTGACACCAATGCCAAACTCTCCGATGCGTCGGGCCCCTTCGTCCATCGCGATCAGGCTCCGGAGCAGGTCCTGATTCTGGTCCGCGTAGGCCTCCTGCACCTCCCCCTGCGCAAAGACCAGCCGGATGCCTTCCACAAACTGCCCGGCATACACCGCCGGGAAGTCAAAGGCGATCCGCCCCTCCGCGGTCTCTTCCAGAGGAGCAGTGTAGATCTCGCCTCCGGGCATGTTGATGTGCCCCTCATCCGTGACGTAGATCCGGCCCCGGGTCGAGAAGCGCAGGTCCGTGTCTCGGCCCACGATCTGGACCTCGCTGGTCTGCTGCAGCGACTCCCGGATCTCGTTGTAGCGCTGCGCCTCGGCAGACCAGTCCCGGAGGGTTGCGTTGAAGAAGAACTCCATCATCGCCTCCGTGCTCATCCCCGCCTGCTGCGCAAAGTCTTCATTCGGAACCCGAATCAGCACCCAGCGGGTGGAGGCCGTCCGCTTCGCCGAGGCCTTTCCCAGCTCACGGCGGAAGGCCATGATCCGCTCCGGAGCGAGGCCTTCGAACTCATGCGGATTGCTCGCACCGCGCAGGCCGATGTACACGTCCGCCCACTCCAGCCCCTGAATCTGCAGCTCATGTGCTGGGGCAAGCTGCGCCTCGGACCCCCAACGCATCAGGTCACGCTGCAGCAGCACGGACTGAAACTCGACGTGCGGGCTCGCTCCGGCCTGAACCGCCTTGGCGTGAACTGCCCGCGCCAACGGCCAGGTGTGTGGCTCCATCATGGTGATCAGCACCCGATCTCCTGCCCGGGTCGACGTCGAGTAGTTCACCAGGATGTCGGCCAGCTGCTCCCAGCGTGGGTCAATCATGGACGCAGCGACTCCAGGATCCGCAACAGCCCGACCATTCCCGGATCATCAAGCCCCACCGACTTCTCTGCAAAAATCCGGGCTCGGCCAATCTTGTTCTCCTGGTTGCGGAACTGATCCAACGCTTTGTGGACTGCAGCGATCGCAGACTCCAGGCGGTCGCCGGAATCCTCTGCGACGCCCTGCCGAGCGGCATCCAGCGCGTCCAGTACGGTCTTGTCCCCCAGGTTCGCCTTGCCCCGGGCCATCATCGCCTCCAGCGCCAGTTGCAGCAGCTCCGGGAATTCGGACTCGTCGAGCGTGGTCGCCCCCTTCTTGTGCTTGGCCACCGCCATCAGTCCGGTCGCCAGCAAGGTGCCGTAGCTGGAACCGGAGGTCTTGGTGAAGGCCTGGGCACACTTCATCGAGGCCATCCCCAGATCCTCCGGGAGGTCGTCAAGCACCTCCAGGATCTGACGGCATCCCCGGACCATGGTCACCCCCAGGTCCCCATCTCCCAGCTTGCCGTCCAGCGTGTTCAGCTCGTCAGCGCAGGCCTCCATCCCTGCCGCAAGACGCCTCAGCGCCTCGCGGAGTTCGACCACCGTGATCATGCCACGCTCCAGAAGGCGCAGTGGGCCGGGGCCTTGAGCAGTTCTTCCAGTTCGGAGTCCAGCTCGCAGAAGGTGAAGGAGACGCCGGTCATCTCCATTGAGGTGGCATAGCGCCCCACCAGCGGCATGACGATCTCGATCCCCTGACCTTCAAGGCGGGATTTCACAATCCGGTAGAGGATGTAAAGCTCTTCCGGAGGGGTCGCACCGAGGCTGTTGACCAGCACCCCGACCCGGCTGCCCTTTCCAGAATCCATGTCCGCCAGGAGCAGGTCGACCATCTCGTTGGCGATGTCGTCTGCGCTCTTGAGCTTGCCCCGCCAGACTCCGGGCTCTCCGTGAATGCCCATCCCCATCTCCATCTCGTCATCCGCGATCTCGAAGGTCGGCTTTCCAGCCTGCGGGACGGTACACGGAGTCAGCGCCGCTCCCACCGAGTGACAGGCGTCCGCGGCCTTCTGGGCAATCCGGGTGACCTCGGAGAGATCTTTCATCTGCTCTGCGGCCGCTCCGGCGATCTTGAACGCATAGACCATTCCGGCCACACCGCGACGCTTCTCGCGCTCAGCCTTGGAGGCCGAGGCGACGTCGTCCGCCAGCAGCACGGTGGTGGAGGAGATGTCTTCCATCTCCAGCATCTCGCCCGCCATGTCGAAGTTCATCACGTCGCCGCCGTAGTTTCCATAAAGCCTCAGCACCCCGGCGCCGCCGTTCGCTTCGCGCATCGCGTCGGCCATCTGCTCCACCGAAGGCGAGGCAAAGACGTCACCGATCGCGCAGGCGTCGAGCAACCCTTGCCCGACGTATCCGGTGAAGATCGGCAGGTGCCCCGACCCACCTCCGGAGACGATCCCCACCTTGCCTTGGGTCACCCCTCCGGCACGGGCAACCACCCGCCCCTCTCCGGCGATGCGGTACAGGTCGGGATGAACGGCACAGAGGCCTTCGAGCATTTCATCAACGTACTTGAACGGATCATTGAGGATCTTCTTCATGGGACCTCCTGAGAGATGTTAGAGAGAACGGACCTTGTCCATGAACCGCTGGACGCGTTCCGGGTCAACGGGATTCCACGTGTTTCCCTGGTGCTTGAGGTGCGTCCCGATCACGCACCCGTCGGCATACTGCAAGATTCCGGAGACGGTCTCGATGGTCACTCCGGTGTTTGCCAGAAGCGGAGTCTCCGGAATCGCCTGACGCACCGCAGCCAGCGCGGACGCCTCCACCCCCTCTCCAGTCATGGGTCCGGAGACGCAGACCACATCCGCCTTGGACGAAAAGACCGCACTTCGCGCCCGGGTGGGCAGGTCCCGGGAATCCAGACTGGTCGCAAACTCGGCGTTGATGTTGAAGAGCATCTGCGCCTCCAGGGCAAGCTGGGCCCGCAATCGGGCCGCCTGTGCCACATTCGGATTCCAGAGCCCCATGTCGGAGGCATAGACGCCGGTCATGATCTCCCGGATGAACCGGGCTCCCGTCGCGGCAGCCAGAGCGATCGAGGCCACCGGATCCCAGAGGTAGTTGACCCCGAACGGGACCTGAAGCATGGGTTTGACCGCAGCGACCAGGGCGGCAAAGGCTGCGATGCTCTCCGGGGTGGCCTGCAGCACGTACGGACGGTCGAACTCGTTTCCGAACAGGATCGCATCCACTCCTCCCGCCTGGAGCGCCTCGATGTCTCCGGAGACCCAGTCGATGAGCTTTGACATCCCGGCACCGGCATCATAATCCGGAGCCCCCGGAAGCGCCGGGATGTGCGACATGGCGACGATGGTTCGCCCGCCGCGAGTGAAGATCGGAGAGTCCATCATGGCTCCAGTACGCTCCGGGCCTCCCGGAGGGGTCCGTAGAGCTTGCAGTAGGTCTCGTAGAAAGGACGGTAGGCCTCATGGGTCTGGGCGTTCGGCTCCACCACTCGAGTCACCTGAACCATCGCGTCAGCAGCGGTCGGGATGTCCGGATAGTGTCCGGCACCAACAGCCGCCAGGATCGCACATCCCAGCGAGGGGGCGTCAGCGACCTCTGTCAGCGTGAAGGGCAGGTTGGAGACATCCGCATGAATCTGAAGCCAGAGGTCCGAGCGAGTGGCCCCCCCTGCAACCACCACTCGCTCGGGTTGGAAACCATTGCGACGCATGGTTTCCAGGATCAGCTCACTCCCAAAGGCGACCCCTTCCATGGCTGCGCGGAACAGATGCGCCGGACCATGCTTGAGCGTCAGCCCGGTGATCGCTCCTCGGGAGAGCGGGTCGGTGTGAGGCGTCCGGTTCCCCTGAAAGTGCTCCTGCACCACCACCCCTTCGGATCCGGGAGGAAGCTGGCGGGCCTCTGCGTTGAGGTGGTCGTAGGTCACTCCCTCGCCCATCAGCTTTTTCAGCCAGTTGACCACCGAGCCGGTAGACGTCTGCCCGCCTTCCACGGTGTGCAGTCCGGGAAGCAGGCTGTCCGGATACGTGCCCCAGATGCCGAAGCCGTTGAAGGGCTTCTCGCTCAGCCCCAGGTGCAGGTGAGACGACCCCGTGATGAACGCCAGGCTTCCCGGACGGACCACCCCGAGGCCGACCATGCCGACAAACGCATCCGCTCCGGCCTGCATCACCGGGAGTCCCAAGGGCAGCCCAAGGTGCTCTGCGGCCCGCGCGGTCAGTCCTCCTACAGGTTCTCCAAGCGGGAGCACCTCCTGAGGCCACTTCTCCAGGAGCGCCTCCAGCCCCAGCGCTTCCAGCAGCGAGCGCTGGTACCCTCCGCGGGTCGAGTCGTAGTGCCAGCGCGCCGAGACGTTGTTGATGCTGGCCACCATCCGCCCGGTCAGGTGAAAATTCATGTAGTCCTGGTACTCGCAAATGGTCGCTGCCCGGTCAAAGAGTTCCGGTTCGTTCTCCTGGATCCACAAGGCCTTGGGCACCATCCACTCGGCGGAGACCGGACCCTGCCCATTGCTGTTGACCCGCAGAGCCGCGTCTGCGGTGGCCAGCACCTTTTGCGTCTGCGGGGCACTCCGAACATCCATCCAGATCAGCGCCGGACGTACCGGATCGCCGTTCTCGTCGAGCGCGACCACGCTGCAACAGGTCGTGTCCACCGCCATCCCGGAGACCTGATCAGGGCGAACCCCGGCCTCCGCGACGGCTTTCCGAACGGAGCTGCCGAGCGCTCTCCACCAGTCGTTCGGATCCTGCTCAGCCCAGCTGGGTTCCGGAAATTGCGTGGAGTACGCGGTGGCGGCAAACGCAAGCGGCTTGCCCTGGAGGTCGAAGACTCCAGCCCGGAGCCCCTCGGTTCCGCCATCCACTCCAATCACATACGTCTCTGCCATTTCGTTCCTCCTTTGACCTTAGGCGTTCATGTGTTGCCGCAACGACTGCTCGTAAGGCGCCTGCAAGATTCCCGACTCGGTGATCAGCCCGCTCACCAGCGCGTTGGGGGTGACATCGAAGGCCGGGTTGCGCACCGGGATGTCGTGTGGCGCGGTCAGACGTTGTCCAAAGTGCCGGACCTCATCCGCGTCGCGCTCCTCAATGACAATCTCAGCCCCGGTCGGCGTGTGCATGTCGATGGTGGAGGAGGGGCAGGCCACGTAGAACGGGATGCCGAAATGCCGGGCCAGAATCGCCACCCCCAGAGTCCCGATCTTGTTGGCCACGTCTCCGTTTGCCGCAACCCGGTCGGTTCCGACAATCACCAGGTGAATCAGCCCCTGAGACATCATCACTGCAGCCATGTTGTCCGTGATCAGCGTGACGTCGATCCCGGAGCGCTGCAGCTCCCAGGAGGTCAGCCGCGCGCCTTGCAGCAGCGGACGCGTCTCATCGGCAAAGACGCGGAACCGGACCCCCTCCGCGTGAGCGAGGTACATCGGCGCGGTCGCAGTCCCCAACTCCGAGGTGGCAAGCGATCCGGCGTTGCAGTGGGTGAGCACGCCCATGCCTTCCTGGATGAGGCCCTTTCCGGAGCGCCCCATCCCATGACACAGCTCAATGTCTTCGCGGTGAATCTCTTCGGCCTCTCGGGTCAGGGTGCGGTGCAGCTCCTCCACCGACAGCGTCGAGTGACGTTCGGCACACGCGAGCAGGCGCTGCAGGGCCCAGTGCAGGTTGACTGCGGTCGGGCGGGCGGAGTCGAGGTAGGACGCGTGCTTTTGCAACGCCTCCCGGTAGCTTGCGGGCGACTCCTGCAGGTGCGAACGCATCGCCACGATCAGCCCGTATGCCCCAGCGATGCCGATTGCCGGAGCCCCACGAACCTTGAGCTGCTTGATCGAGTCCCAAACCTGCTCGACGCTCTCCTGGCGTTCCTCCACCACATCCACGGGGAGTTGGGTCTGGTCTAGCAGGAACAGCTCCGCGTTCTCCCAGCGGACGGCCTTGGGGATCTGGCGGAGGATCTCTTCGGTCCGGGAGTTCATCGACCCTCCAGCGGCGAGAGGTTCCGGGCCATGGCCGTCACTTCCTGAATGTTCTCAAACCGACCTCGGTTCACCACCAGCTCCTTTCCGAGCGTGAGGACCTTGCGCTCGATCTCCGCGCGTGCCTTGAGGTCCGCGATGTCCGCGATGTCCGCGACCTTGGCCAGCCCGAGGATGCGGCGCATCATCTTGCAGGCTGCAAACCCAAGGGTATCGACCAGCACGTGGTGCAGGAAGCGCTCTCGCTGCGCCTGAAAGTGAGCCTCACCCTGCGGATAGTCCCAGTACAGGTGGCCTTCCTGAGACTCCACGTGGGCCTTCCAAAGGGCATCGAACTTCTGCGCAAAGCCCCCCCAGATCTCCTCAACACACTGCAGGTGCCAGGTTCGCACAGGCGTGGGGTCCTGCCCCTTCTGGGGCAGCCAGAACTCGTGGGAGAAGTAGGACATCAAAACGTTCGCGATGATCGCGCCCACGTCGAAGCCCATCGGACCGTAGAAGGCAAACTCCGGGTCGATCATGTAGGTTTCCTCAGCACCGGCCATGATCGATCCGGTGTGCAGGTCTCCATGCAGCAGCGCCTGCGCGTTGTTCATGAAGGCGTACTTCATCTCCGCCACGGCAATCTTCAGGTCTCGGTCCTCATGGACAAAGGCCAGGTCTGCATCGCTCAACTCCGGGTTGTAGACGTTGGTCTCGTGTTGCTCGTAGGGGTTGGTGAAGACGAAGTCCTCCGTGATCTTGCACAGGTCCACGTTGACAAACGCGGCGACCTGCTCCTTCTTGGTCCGGTGATCGAGGAAGAGGTCAGAGGTGTGGAAGAGGTTCTGGGCGAGGAAGGTCGAGACGTGATCGGCGAGCCTGGGGAACACATCGCCCTGGATCATGCGCCCACGCAGCACCCCGTGCTCGGCAAGATTCTGCATGACCACCAGGCACATCTCCTCGCTGGCGTGGTACACCTGCGGGACGTGTTGCGGGCACAGCTCCGTCTCCTTGGCGAGCGCCTTGATCTCGATGCGCATGCGCTCCTTGGGCAAAGGCCAGGACTCTCCAACCACGCGGAGGAAAGGGACCGCCTGCTTGAGAACCACGCTCTGCGCAGGGTTCTCCGCGTTGGAGACGATGTAGACAAAGTTCAGGTTGCCGTCTCCGACCTCCTGCACGGTCAGGGAAGAGGCCCCTCCCAAGTGTTCCATGACCTCTGGAACCCCCTGCAGGTAGTCCGGGACGGTACCGACGGTGAGCTGTCGATAAGCCATGTTGTTCCTCCAAAAACGCCGCCGACTCTGCATCGGCCGATTCTCTCAGAACCTCCGCCTGCGCGTGATCCTGAAGTCAAACAGTTTCGCGTTGTAGTAGTCGTTGCCATACACCAACGGGGTGCCGTCCACGCTGTAGAACACCTCGTCGAAGAGCATGAACAACCCCGAAGCGTCCGGAAGCTCCGGAAGCTCCTCCTGAGTGAGCACCTTGGGACGCAGGTGGCTGTCGGTGTGTGAGATCCGGTGTCCCGCCTGCTCCAGCAACTCAAACAGCGACTCCCCGAACATCTCGTCGCTCAAGGACTCTGGCAACAGGCTCCGGACGATCACGTCCACGCTGTAAACCGCCACCAGGTCATTGGCCCAGCGGACTCGCCGGAGCCAGACACACTCGGTTTCAGGGTCCACCTGAAGCGTCACCGCCAGGTCCTTGCCTGCAGACCGCAGATGAAAATCCACCGGGTTGGTCGAGGGGGTCGCCCGAACCCTCCGGATGTTCTCCGTTACGGAATAGAGCTGGTCGATCCCGTTCTCGACCAGCAGAGGCAGCGAGCGTACAAACGTTCCGCGGCCCTGCTGCTTGTACAGGTACCCTTCGTGCGTCAGGTTCGCCAGAGCCTCACGCAACGTCGAACGCCCAATGCCAAAGCGCTCCAGTAACTTGTTTTCGGTTGGAAGCTGATCTCCCGGACGCAGTCCCTCTGCCTGGATCAACTCCAGGATCGCCTCCCTCGCCCGCTCGGTCAAGGGCTGTTCAAGCTTCAGTTTCATTGCCAGATCTCAGGTCAATTCATCTGTTGTCTGACAAATAAACTGACTTTACAATGAACGCAAGTATTTTTTTCGCAAGTCGAAAGCACGCCCGATTTTTCGGACAGCTTTTGACTGCTTCCAGCTTGACAAGAAGCACCTCAGCGCCGAGAACTGTTGAGCATCGTCCTCATCCAATGCCTTCCTCCCGCGGGAAGGAGCCGTTTCACTCACCTCTCAGGACCGTTATCATGGGCAAGAAAGAACTCGCACTCCGTCAGGAGATCATCAGCACCTGCTTGAAAATGAACGAACTCGGGGTCAACCAAGGCACCTCGGGAAACGTCAGCGCCCGCTGGAAGCAGGGCATCCTGATCACTCCCACCGGAATCGCCTACGACACCCTGAGTCCGGAGGACCTGGTCTGGCTGGGTTTTGACGGCTCCCAGAAAGGCAGCCTGACTCCGTCCAGCGAGTGGCGCTTTCACCTGGACATCACCCGCTCCCGGGATGACGTGCAGGCGATCGTGCACACGCACTCCAACCACGCCACCGCGCTGGCGATCCAGAGCATGGAGATCCCGGCGATCCACTACATGGTCGCAGTCTCTGGCGGACCGAGCATCCGGGTCGCCCCCTACGCGACCTTTGGGACGCAGGAGCTGTCCGACAACGCCCTCAAGGCGCTGGAAGGGCGCACCTGCTGTTTGCTCGAGCACCATGGCGTGATCGCCACCGGAAGCAGCGTGGCCAAGGCGCTCTGGCTCGCGGTGGAGATCGAGACGATCGCCCGGCAGTACCTGTTGATCCTCTCCACGGGCAAAACGCCGCGTCTGCTGCCGGATGAGGAGATTGAGCGGGTGCTGCAGAAGATGAAGGGATACGGCCTGCGCAACAAATCTCAGGACACCCCATGAGCGCCACTCCCGCATGTCCGCGCTTCGGCTCGCGGCTGAACTCGATGAAGTCCCAGCCGGAGCGCTGGTCCGGTGAGGCAGGTGTGCTCGGGTGGGTGGCTCGGCAGGGCACTATCTCTGGACTGAACCTGGTGGACTTCAACTGTCCGGAGCACCTCGGCGGGCTGGAGGTTGCCTCCGTCCGTCAGGCGCTGCAGCAGGCCGGGCTGGACGCCGGAGCGATCTGCCTGCGCTACCCCAGGGAGTTCGGGCTGGGAGCCTTCACTCATCCGGATGCGGCGATGCGGCGCAAGGCCATCGACCTCACCTTGCAGGCTGGACAGTGGGCGCGGGACCTCAGCGCCCCGGAGTTGATCGTCTGGTCGGCCTACGATGGCTACGACTACAGCCTGCAGGTCGACTACCCCAAAATCTGGAAGGAGGTCGTCGTCGCCTTTCAGGAGATCTGCGACGCCTTCCCCGAACTCAAGGTCTCGCTGGAGCCCAAACCCACGGAGCCCCGGAGGTTCTTCATCCACAACACCACCGGCGCGGCGCTCTTGATGGTCCAGCAGATCGACCGGGAGAACATGGGCCTCACCCTGGATTTTGGACACTGCCTGATGGCTGGAGAGAACCCCGGTCAGTCCGCTGCGCTCGTCGGGTCCCATGGGAGGCTCTTCGGGGTGCAGATGAATGACGGATTTGTGCGCCCAGGATGCGAGGACGGGCTGATGCTGGGCTCCGTTCACCCGCTGATGACCCTGGAGTTCCTGGTCTGGCTGCAGCGGACCCGATACGCCGGGCACATCTACTTTGACACCTTTCCGGAAAATGAGGACCCGGTCCGTGAGGCCGAATACAACATCCGCCGCTTCCGGAAGCTCTGGGAGCAGGCGCACGCACTGAACGAGTCCGGACTGAGCGACTTGCTGGCGCGTCAGGACATCCTGGGCGTTCTGGAGACGTTGGAGCATCTATGAATCGCCCGGGAGTTCTGGTCGTCGGAGCGGCCAACCTGGACCGCATGGCCTACCTGGAGCGTCTTCCGGAGGTGGGCGCAACCTTGATTGCCGAGCGCTACGAAGAGCACCCTGGTGGCAAGGGCTCCAACCAGGCCGTGGCCGCTGCCCTGTGGGGCGCGCCGACCTGGTTCGTCGGACGGGTCGGCCCGGACGAACCCGGAGCCAAGATGCGCGAGGCGATGTCTGCGGCGGGAGTGCGGCTGGAGTACCTGCGTGAAGACCCTCAAGGCACCGGACTGGCGCTGGATTTTGTGGATGCCTCCGGACAGTATCAGGCGGTGGTCGCTCTGCGGGCCAACGCAAACCTGAGCCCACAGGACCTCCCGGACGATCCGGAGCTTTGGGCTCAGGTGGGGATGCTGGTGCTGCAGTTGGAGTCTCCGCTGGAGGCCATCGAGGCCGCGGGGTTGAGGGCTGCCCGGCACGGAGTTCCTGTACTCCTGAACGCCGCGCCGATCCAGCCGATTCCGGAGTCCTGGTGGTCGTGGATCACCACGCTGGTGCTCAACGAGACCGAAGCCTCCGAGCTTTCAGGAGTTCGCGTGGAGTCCGAAGAGAGCGCTCGGCAGGCCCTTCAGGCGCTCACCGGTCGAGGTCCCTCGGTCATCCTCACGCTCGGAGCAACCGGCGTGCTTGCCTGCCAGCAGCAGCAGGTGCTGCGCCTCCCTGGAATTTCGGTGGAGGTCGTCAGCACCTTGGGGGCCGGAGATGCATTTGTCGGCGTATTCGCCGCCGAGTGGACCCAGCACGGAAATTTTCAACAGGCGCTGGCTCAGGCCAACCGCGCTGCCGCCGCCAGCGTGAGGCGCTCCGGAGCCCAGGTTTCCTACATTCGCCCCTCCGATTTGTAACTAAAGTGACAATCGTTACATTTTTATTTCCAAACCTTCCTCTTTTTGCAAAAACTCCTTGACATCGTTTGGAGAGCAAATCATCTTTTCCTGCGTTTGTGAGGCTAAATGGTTTTAGTCATGGGAGGAGTTGAATGCCGTTTTCGCTCAAGGAAATTGCCCGATTGGCGGGAGTCTCGAAGACCACGGTCAGCATGGTGGTCAATGGGCGAGGCGAGCACTATCGCATCAGCGCAGACACGCAGCAGCGCGTGCTCAAGCTGGTGGAAGAGCATGGGTACGCCCCCAACGCACAGGCACGCAGCCTGCGACTGCGTCGGACCCACACGCTGGGGTTGGTGGTCCCGGACCTGCTGAACCGGTTCTTCGCCGAGTTCGCGCAGGCGTTTGACAGCCAGGCACGCGATCAGGGCTATCAGGTGTTTCTCACCGCCACTCGTGATGACCTGCAGACCGAGGTCGAGGTCCTGCAGACTCTGCTCTCGCGCAATGTCGACGGGCTGGTGATCGCCAGCGTGGACTCTGGAGGGCGCTGGAAGCCTTCCGCCAAGTATCTGGAGGTTCCGCGGGTGTACATCGACCGGGTGGTCAATCGTCCGGAGGCCAGCTGGGTGGTCAGCGACGACTACACCGGGACCTTGAAGCTGGTGGAGGAGTTGTGTCGTCGCGGATGCCAAGAGGTTTTCTACTTCGGGGGAGAATCGCGAATCACCACCAGCCAGCATCGGCTCGCCGGGTTCCGGGATGCGCTGAAGGCCCATGGGGTGCGTTTCGTCCGCCAGCAGGTGCTCGAGTGGGGCTATGGAGAAAGCGACGGGTTTTCCATGGCCCAGGAAGTTCATTCGCTCCTGCAGCGCCCCCCGGAAGCGGTGTTTGTGGGAGCGTTCACCCTGTTTGAAGGCGTCCTGCGCTTCATGCGGGAGCAGGCGCCGGAGTGGCTGGAGCAGACGCATTTTGCCACCTTCGACGACCATCCGATCCTGGACTACTTGCCCAGCGGGGTTCCCTCCATCCGGCAAAATGCGCAGGAAATGGCTTCGCAGGCATTGAAAATGCTCCTTCAGCAGATTTCAGGAAATCGCGACATTCAGCAGGTTCGGATTCCGACCCAGCTGTGCTTGCGTTGAACCGCAGACCGTAAAAGAGGAGACACGTGGACGTTGAGGCGTTTGTGCAGATGCTGCGCGAGCAGGGGGTTGAGCAGGCCTGCAAGGAGATTGACCTGGATTTTGCCGTGCTTGCCAACGCGGAGACCGCTGAGCACTATGCAGGACACCAATGGATCGTCCAGCCCAACCCGGCAGTCGGCGTGGTCGTCAACGCGGTTCCTGCATCTGACTTGACAGACTCGGTGCCTTGGGAAGAATGGTTTCGGGTGCCTGACGGGCTGCATCACCATGTGCTCTACACGGCACCCCAGCCTCAGAGTCAGGAAACCTGGCAAGGCCCTCCGGATGACCTTCATCATCCGCCTGCCGTGCTCGGCAGGCTCTGGCATGTCTACAACGACCACGACGCAACCCCGGCCCTGACCCAGCAATCTCGCTGAGCCAGAGCCCCGCTTCCCAAGGAGGAGAAGATGCTCAAGAACCTCGACCCCATTCTCAACGCCGACCTGTTGCACGTCCTGCGCTCCATGGGACACGGCGACGAGTTGATCCTTGCCGACTGCAACTTTCCCTCCGACTCCGTCGCCGCACACACGGTGACCGGAAAGCTCATTCGACTTGAAGGAGTGGACATCCCCGCAGCGGCCAACGCGATCCTCTCCGTGTTCCCGCTGGACAGCTTCGTGGAGGAGCCCGTCTTGCGGATGGAGGTCGTCGGCGCCCCTGACGAGTTGGTGGGATGCCACGAAGACATGCAGAAAGCGATGGATGCCAACTCGGACCGTTCCTGGAAGATGGGGCAGATCGAGCGCTACGCGTTTTACGACCGCGCCCGACAGGCCTATGCCGTGGTCTGTGCTGGCGGAGAGCGGCGGCCCTACGGATGTTTTGTGCTGGTCAAGGGCGTGATTGGCCCTGACGGAGATGTCGTCTGACCCTTTGGTGCTGACCTTGTACTTTCAGGAGAGTTGCTCATGAAGCCGATTGTCATTCTTGGAGTCTTTGTTGCCGACCTCACCTTCCGGAGCGACCGGATGCCCAAGACGGGTGAGACGCTGATTGGCTCCACCTTCAAGCTCGGTCCGGGCGGAAAGGGCTCGAACCAGGTGGTCGCGGCCCGACGAGCCGGATCTGCCGTCTCGTTCATCACCATGCTCGGCAAGGATCCCTTTGCCCAGATGGCGCTGGACCTCTACGAAGCCGAGGGCGTGGATGCCCAGTACGTCTTCCAGACCGATGAGCGCGACACGGGAGCCGCCGACATCATGGTCAATGACGTCACTGGTGACAACGCGATCATCGTGGTCCCCGGGTCTGCAGACCTGCTGTCCGTGGCAGATGTCGACAAGGCCGAGTCCGGAATTGCCGGAGCGTCGGTCTTCATGACCAACCTGGAGGTTCCGGTTCCGGTGATGCAGCACGGTCTGGAGCTTGCGTGCAAACACCAGGTGCCCACAATCTTCAACCCGGCTCCGGCCGTTCCGATTCCAGAGTCCATCTACTCGCTCTGCGACTACTTCACTCCCAACGAGTCCGAGGCCTCTGCGCTGGCAGAGACGCCGGTGACTCATCCGGAGGAGGCGCGAGTTGCCGCCCAAGCCTTCCGCAGGCGCGGGGTGAAGACGGCCGTGATCACTCTGGGAGAGATGGGCTGCTACGTGCTCAACGACGAGATCGACCAGCACGTCCCGGCCTTTGACATGCGCGGCAAGGTGGTGGAGACCACTGGCGCCGGAGATGCCTTCAACGGGGGCTTTGCTCACGCGCTGGCCTCCGGGATGCCGCTGCTGGATGCCGTACGCTTCGGCTCAGCCACCGCTGCGATCTCCGTCACCCGTCCTGGAACCGCGCCGGCCATGCCAACGGCCAAGGAGATCCAGGCTCTGTTCAACTCCTGACATCATCCCCACGAGAGAAGTCGTCTGTGAAGGATCGGTCCAAGTACATCTTCATCTGGCCTGCCGTGCTGGTGGTGCTGATTGTGACCCTGTTTCCGCTGGTGTACACGCTCAACCTGAGCTTCCAGTATGTCCGCCTGATCCCGCCCCTGCCTCCACGCTACGTGGGAGTGGACAATTACGCCAAGCTGTTGGATCAGGCCCGCTTCTGGGGAGTGATCGGCAACACCTCCACCCTGGTGTTCATTTCCGTTGGACTGCAGTATGTCCTCGGACTGGGCATCGCGATGGCGCTGCACAGCAAGGTTCCGGGAGAGCGTCTCTTCCGGGTGACCTTTCTCCTGCCGATGCTGCTCACGCCGATCGCCGTGGCTTTGGTCTGGAAGCAGATCTTCAACTCCCAGTTCGGTCCGCTGAACCAGATCTTCACCACCTTCGGCTACCCCAACCCCCCCTTTCTTACCGAGATCACCTGGACCTACTCCTCGCTGATCACGGTCGAGATCTGGCAATGGACTCCCTTCGTGATCCTGATGATGCTCGCGGGGCTGCAGTCTCTGCCTCAGGACATCTACGAGGCAGCCAAGCTGGAGAATGCGAGCAACTGGCAAATTTTCTGGACCATCACCTTCCCGATGCTGCTGCCCATCTCGGTGGCCGTGATCTTCATCCGCATCGTTGAGGCCTTCAAGATCATCGACACCGTCTTCATCATGACCGGAGGCGGTCCGGGGATCGCCACAGAGACCCTGACCCTGTTTGCCTACCAGGAGGGTTTGAAGAAGTTCAATCTGGGCTACACCTCGGCGATCAGCTTCCTGTTCCTGATCTTCATCATTGTCTTCGGCACCCTCTACATGGCCTTGCTGAAGCCTCAACTGGAAAAACGAAACTAAGGCAAAGGCGACTCATGCAACAGAACAAGTGGGGGCGCTGGGGAGTTTTTGCCTTCTGTGCCATTTGGTTTGTCCTCACCCTCTTTCCGCTCTACTGGACGCTGGTCACGTCGTTCAAGCCGGTGCTTTTTGTCACCAGCGGACCGACCTACCTGCCCTGGATCGACTTTACGCCGACGCTCAAGCCCTGGCTGGATGCCTTCTCCGGGGAGCGTGGCGACTTTGTGGCGACGTTTCTGAACTCTGTCTGGATCTCGGTCTCGGCCAGCCTGATCGCGGTCATCCTGGGCTCCATGGCAGCCTATGCGCTGGTGCGCTTCGAGTTCCGGGTCCGGGTCCTCTCCGGGGTGCTCTTTGCCCTCGCAGGAATTGGCACCTACGTCGGACTGACACAGGTCAAGGTAGGCGAGGTCTACGCCATGGCCACGGCCTTCCCGGTCGCCCTGGCGGTGTCCGTGATCGCCAACCGCTTCCCGCTGCCAGGCCCGGTGATGAAGAACAACGACGTGGTGTTCTGGTTCATCTCCAACCGGATGATGCCTCCGATCGTGAGCGCCTTTGCGCTGTACATGCTCTACTCCAAGATCGGCAAGGAGGGGATGAAGATGATCGACACCTACTGGGGGCTGACCATCTGCTACACCGCCTTCTCCCTGCCGCTGGTCGTCTGGCTGATGCGCGACTTCTTCCAGTCCCTCCCGGTGGAGGTCGAAGAGGCGGCGCTGGTCGATGACGTCCCGCGCTTTCGAATCTTTCTGGAGATTGTGGTGCCGATGGCTCGCCCCGGACTGATCGCCGTGACCCTGATCACGCTGGGGTTTGTCTGGAATGAGTTCCTCTTTGCGCTGATCCTGACTACGGGAGACTGGCAGACGCTGCCCATCCTGCTGTCCGGACAGAATTCCTATCGTGGCGACGAGTGGTGGGCCATCGCCGTCGCCGTCATGATTGCCATGCTTCCGATGGTGCTCATCACCATCTTCCTTGGTCGGATGATGCGTTCAGGCCTGATGCTTGGATCCATCCGCTGACCGTTCCATGCCCGTAACCCCCTAGGAGGAGTTGATCATGCGAAAGCTGTTCACGGGATTTGCTGCGGCAGTGTCACTGGCACTGGTGTCTGCCGGCAGCGTTTACGCACAGTGCAAGCCTCAGGCAGGCATGCCGGACTACAACGGCGTGACCCTGACGGTAGGATCTCAGGTGGGTCCCTACATCGCCAGCGCGATGAAGCAAGGAGGAGACTCCTGGACCAAGAAGACCTGTGGAAAGGTCAACATCGTCGAGTTCCCCTTCGGAGAACTCTATCCGAAGTACGTGACCGCGTTTGCAGCAGGTGAGGACGCGTTTGACGTGATCACCTTTGCACCGGCCTGGACTCCGGACCTGGCACCGTTCCTCTCGGACATGCCGGCGAAGATGCGCCAGACCGAGGCCTGGATGGACATCCACCCCACCTACCGGGACCGGTTGATGATGTGGGAAGGAAAGCACAAGTCCCAGACCATCGACGGGGACCTGCACACCATGCACTACCGCATCGACCTCTTCGAGAACCCGGCAGAGCAGGCCGCGTTCAAGCAGAAGTATGGCCGGGACCTGCTGGTGCCACGCACCTGGGAAGAGTACTATGAGGTCGCAGAGTTCTTCCACCGCCCGGAGAAGGGAATCTACGGTACCACCGAAGCGTTTGCTCGCGGCGGACAGCAGTTCTGGTTCTTCTTCACCCACGCGGCATCCTACACGAACCATCCGGACAACCCGGGCGCCATGTTCTTCGACCCGGAGACCATGGATGCTCAGGTCAACAACCCGGGCTGGGTCCGTGCTCTGGAGGACTACAAGCGCTCCCTCGCCCTGGCCCCTCCAGGAGCCTTGAACTTCAGCTCCGGGGACACCCGACAGCAGTTCGCCGGGGGCAAGACCTCGATGAACTTCGACTGGGGAGACACCGGGACCGTGGGAACCGACAAGTCTCAGAGCCAGATCGCCGGCAGCGTCGGATCCGACCTGACTCCGGGATCCTTTGAGATCTGGAACCACAAGACCAAGAAGTGGGACCGCTTCACCCGCGTCGTGCGCTCTCCGTTCATGGCCTTCAACGGCTGGCAGGCTGCCGTCCCGGCAACCAGCAAGAACACCGAGGCCGCCTGGCACTATGTGGAGACCACCACCAACGTCGAGAACAGTGGCATTCAGGTGATCACCGGAGGCTCCGGCGTGAACCCGTACCGCTACTCTCACTTCGACAGCGCGGTCTGGGAGAAGAAGATGAGCCCGCGTGAGGCCCAGGAGTACCTGGTCGCTCAGCGTGACTCGCTGGGTGCAGACAACGTCGCCCTCGACATGCGCCTGCCCTTCTACTTCGACTACACCGAAGTCCTGGAGATCGAGCTCACCAAGGCTCTGGCCGGACAGGCCAGCCCGCAGGAGGCTCTCGACTCCGTGGCTCAGCAGTGGAATGAGCTCACCGACCAGTTTGGACGGGACAAGCAGCTTGCTGCCTACCGTGCCTCCATGGGTCTGAAGTAAGCTTCGTTCCTCAGTGGAACATCCGGGGGACGGTTCGCCCGTCCCCTTCGGAGCGGCCTCGCGAGGCAGGCTGAGCGGCCTCTCTCCCGATCTCGTTCCTTCTCCCTTGCAGGAGGGGGGTTCCCTTTTCCCAGATCCCCAACCCAATTAAGCTCATGGCAGGAGTCAGGCTCGTCAACGTTGTTAAAAAATACGATTCCACGCTGGTCATCCCCCAACTCAATCTGGAAGTCGAAGACAAGGAGTTCGTGGTGCTCGTCGGACCTTCCGGGTGTGGAAAGACCACGACCCTGCGCATGGTTGCCGGGCTGGAGGAGGCGACAGAGGGGCAGATCTTTGTGGGGAATCGCGAGGTGACCGAGCTGCGTCCGGGGCTGCGCAACTGCTCCATGGTCTTTCAGAACTACGCGCTCTACCCGCACATGACGGTCAAGGAGAACATCGCCTACGGCCTCAAGGTCCGCAAGACGCCTGCGGCAGAGGTGGAGAAGCTGGTGAGCGATGCGGCCCGGATTCTGGGGCTGACCGAGTTCCTCAACCGTCGCCCCAAGCACCTCTCCGGAGGCCAGCGGCAGCGGGTGGCCATCGGCCGGGCGATCGTGCGCAACCCGGACGTGTTTCTCTTCGATGAGCCGCTCTCCAACCTCGATGCCAAGCTGCGGATCGAGATGCGTGCCGAGATCAAGAACCTGCACCACCGGCTGAACGTGACGATGATGTATGTCACCCACGATCAGGTGGAGGCCATGACCCTCGCCGACCGGGTGGTGGTCATGCGCGACGGCGTGATTGAGCAGATGGCCGACCCGATCACGCTCTACGAGCAGCCGGCGAACACCTTCGTGGCCGGATTCATCGGCGCTCCCAGCATG
Organism: Deltaproteobacteria bacterium; assembly: GCA_038133845.1. Taxonomy (GTDB): domain Bacteria; phylum SAR324; class SAR324; order SAR324; family NAC60-12; genus JAYPUA01. Next base: position 3,491 of record JAYPUA010000043.1, on the reverse strand, counting down.
AACTTCCTCAGCGCCGACCTGCTTCAGGAGGGGGAGGTGTTGCAGCTACAGCTCGAGGACGGCAGCCGTCTCCCGGTTCCGGCAAAGCTAAGCGCGCGCTACGCAGCACACTCGGGGAAAAAGGTGACCTTCGGCATCCGACCCGAACACGTCTGTGAGGCCTCCGGGGAGTCGAACGCCAAGGCCCCGGTGAAGGTCAATGTGGTTGAGCCTCTGGGACCGCACACGCTGTTGATGGGCCAAGTGGGAGAGACCCGCTTTACCGCGCAGGTCGATGCGCACCTCAAGGTTCAGCCCGAAGAGAGCTGTCCGATTCACTTCAACATGGAGTCCATGCACCTCTTCGACCCAGGCTCCGGGAAGGTGCTCTGAGCGGAACGCTGCGAATGCCTGAAGATCCTCCTCCTCCCGCGCGCTTTGGCTTCATCGGCGTGACCACGGGGGGCTCCCTGATCAACAAGATGTTTCCGCTCTGGGCGGAGGCGCTGGGGTTGAACGCCGTGCTGGAGGGCATCGACCTTCCGGTGGGTGCGGACCGCCAGGCCATCCGGGAGGCCATCCTGCGCCTGCAGCAGGAGCCCGGCTGGCTCGGTGCGCTGATCACCACCCACAAGGTCGCCGTCTGGGAGCACGCACGCGATCTGCTGGCCGAGACGGATCCGCATGCACAGCGGCTTGGAGAGGTCAGCTGCCTCTCCAAGAATGAATCCGGGCAGTGGGTCGGACACGCCAAGGATGCGCTGACCGCGATGCTGGCGCTGGCGCAGGTCGCTCCAGAGGACTACTGGGAGGCTCACCCGGAGGCCGAGCTGCTCATTCTGGGATCCGGAGGGGCCGGAGTCGCGCTGGCCTGGGGCGTCCTGCAGCGCCCGCGCCCTCCGGCACGGATTACCTTCACCGAGCTGCGCCCGGAACGCCTCGCCCAGGCCCGGCACCACTTGCAGGACGCCTCACCCGAGCGGCTGCACTTCCGCCACACCCCAACCCCCGAGGACGCTGACGCCCTGGTCTCGCACCTCCCTCCCTTCAGCGTGGTGGTCAATGCCACCGGATTGGGCAAGGACCGCCCCGGGTCGCCTCTGAGCGAGGCGGTGCAGTTTCCGGCAAAGGGGCGAGTCTGGGAGTTCAACTACCGCGGCGACCTCACCTTCCTCCAACAGGCCCGGACGCAAGAGTCGGCCCGGCAGCTGAGCGTCTTTGACGGCTGGCACTACTTTCTGCTCGGGTGGGCTTATGTCGCCGCAGAGGTCTTTCACTTCGAGCTGACTCCGGAACGCTTTCAGCAACTCGCCGCCGCCGCCGCCCCACTCCGCCCCTGAATGTCGGCTCTCCGGAACGTCCGGAGGCTGGCATGCTTCTCGCTTCATGAAGGAGAGTGCAACACAATCTTCATGAAAGCAAAGCAATGATCAACTGGTTGAAACTGGAAGGAAAGCTCTTCCGGGGTGAGAGCGATCCCGGGCTGCTGGTCTACCTCAAGCCCGAGGCGCTGGAGCATGCGATGGTGGTAGAGGATTTTGAGGCGTTCCAGTCCAGTCCGGATTTTGTGCCAGGAGGGCGCTTGCTCGATGTCCGGAGGCAGTATTCCTACACCTTGCGACAGGTTGCCGACCTGGTGGAGGAGCCGGTCTCTCCACCCGCTGCGGAGAAGCCTTCACGCTCCAAGGCAAAAACTCACGAAGTGCAGGAAGAGAAGCCGGCAATGGAAGACCTGGAAGCCCTGCTAGTCCGCTGAGTCGTGAAGATCCCGGCCTTTGGGATCTTCTACCGGCAGGACGTCCCCGGAAACCTCAGTTCGTGTTGTAGATGCTGATGTAGAGGGTATTCTGATCCGACTCGGGATTCATCCACTCCAGCAGGTCCGTGTCTTCATCGAACTCGATCCCCAGCTCGGTTCCCTCCTCGCCGTGCTCCGTCCAACGGACGATCCCCGAGAGTTGCAGGGCGCTGTTGCTGATCCTCAGGCGAGTCCCCTGGGTGTGCATCTCCACCTCCTGATCCCTCTCCAGCTCCGGAATGTAGTTGGTCTGCACCCGCATTCCACAGTTTGAGACATCCAGCACCTTCCCTGAGAAGTAGCTCGCTGTCTCTCCCATCAGCAGGATGTGAACCACCTCGGTTCTTGGGTAACGTCTGCGCTCCATTTCACCTCCTTGTGATTGGTGGACTTTCAAGACGTGCTCTTAAAGAATAACTCATTTAATCATTTTTCTCAGTTGACGAAGTGTACGATGGGGCTTGTAGTCTCGGAGACGACCTCCCAGTCGAAATGCAGGTCGTCCCTTCGAATCCAGCTCCAAAAACCAAACTCACTCAAGACACAAAATTTTGATCTCTCACTGATCAGCACCTCTGCATTCTCGCCAAATTGGCAAATACAGCTTCTTCCAAAACTGGTCACAGGGATCAGTCTGATTTGCGATTCTTCACAGGGAATTTTGCTGGCCATGCTTCCTCCTAGGTGATTCGAGAATAGTTCGCTGCCCACTCCTGTCCATTTTCAGGCTAGTGGGCTCGAATTGAGTTCAGGCAAAAATCTTGAGATCCATTGGTTGAACGACGGGATCGGAATACTCGCAAAAGAGCAGTGCTTGGAGTTCCTTGATCACAGACTCTTGGCTTTGCTCTGCAAGCACCTCTATCTGCCCACCTTTAGCCAGGAAGCGAGTCATAGCCTCGTCAATCTCTTCATGAGTAATATTCTTTTTTTCCATATCTCCTCCAGTGTTCTTTTAGTTTTGGATCCCTCTGGTAGAGCCAGGACCTGAACCCTCCTTGAGCAGATCCGGCTCACTCCTTTTTTACTGCTTACAACTCAGATAGCTGAGACGCTCGGTTATAAATGGGATCGTTCAGGTCAAGTTGAGCAACCAAGCTGGTTTCCTGGGTGCTGGCAGAGTGCTTGGCCACTGCGACCATGAACCCAAAGGAAGCGACCAGGGCGAAAGTAAGTGCGGTGAATTTTTTCATGTTGACCTCTATGTAGTTATGGATCGAAAGAAAGCAAGAGCCCGTCTGAGGACAGGCTCTGGTCTTTTCAGAAGTTCAGGGAACGTAGATGATTTCTTTGCCATTATCAGCAAGCAGAGAGTTGTTGCTGTAGTTCAAGATCCCTCCCATTGCGCCCGTAGCAGAGCTCGCAAGCACTACCGGCGCTTCTGGCCTAGAACCGTCACGAAGGGCATAGTCTCGATAGTCCCGATCGGCTGCTGGGGTAGCTTCTCCACGACCAGCAGAGTAGGCAACCACATTCAAAGACGGAGGGCCGTAAGACTCAACTTTACGGACTGGAGCCTTTCGATCTCGGGCCCAGAGAACCGGGAGCTCTTTGACCTCAGGATGCCCAGAAAGTTCTGAGGCAATATGGACACGGGCATGACGGGTATCTAGACCCTTTTCTACTGCTTCCAAGTCCCACATATTGACCGTGGCGTTCGCGACTTGAGCTTCGCGCTCTTCGAGATTCACAGATTTGTCTCCGGCGAAGGAGA
>JAYPUA010000042.1:0-28576 GCA_038133845.1 Deltaproteobacteria bacterium | reverse complement strand
CTCGTTCCTCCACCCAGCCTACAAGGTCTCCCGACAGAACGGGCTCTCATCGTAGCACAGATCCGCTCCTGATGGCCCACTTCACTCGATTTCATAAAGCGTGATCTCCACCGAATTCGCCTGGCGCGCTCCGGTGCCCACACAGAGAATCCGGTTCACCCAATCGTAGCGCGGATCGCCGGTGACCAGCCGGGCCATGGTCCGCATGTAGTAGCGAGAGGCCTCCACCGCTTCTTCCCGCGCCAGCGCGGCGATGACCTCTGGCGGGCCATGTCGGTAGCCGTGGTTGCGGATCTCGATCAGGGCATCGTCTTGAGTCTGCAGGGCGTAGCGTGCGTCCAACTCGGCCGAGTCGTCTGCCCGGATGCACTGCCAGTCCGCGCCCACATGCAGCAGCGTTCCCTGCAGGCGCTCTCCGGAGCAGGTGCCTCCGATGATCGGAATGATCCGGCGCTGGCCCTCCGGGGTCATTCCCAATTCCCGGATCGAGTCCAGGTGCACTTTCAGGTCGCACAGGTGACGCAGGTTGGGCGCTGGGAGTCGGGACACGTTCCTTTTCGAGGTGAAGGGTTGGAGACAACGAAGACCGCGCTTCTGCCCGGGAGTCGGCGTGACGTTAGCCCGGATCCGGGGACTCTCCCTGAAGGAGGCCTTCACGATACCACGATTTGAGGGCAACGGAACTGGGAAGTTCCCTCCAGAGGTTCCTGACCGGAGCCCGGCGCGCGGCCCCGGCAGAAGTCCGTTTGCACGGTGCCGGTTTGCTGGATGTGACCTCTGGCCTAAAGAAATTCCCGGAGATGCCGATAAGGATGCGGGCTGGCCTGCGCTTTTTCCTGCAGGAGGCTGTGGCCCGGAAACATCCCTTCATGAGAAATACGATTATGCCGAACCTGCCTCAAACCGCAGTGATTCTTGCTGCCGGAATGGGAATTCGCTTGCGCCCCGTTGTGGGAATTCGTCCCAAGGGGCTTTTGGAAATTGACGGGAAGCCGCTGCTGGGACGCTCCATTGAACTGCTCAAGGCTCATGGCATCCGGCGCCTGCATGTGGCCACCGGACACCAGGCGGAGTTGCTGGAACAGGAGCTTCAGCCGTATCTGGAAGGGCTGGAGGTGAAGTTTGTGTGGAACGAGCGCTACTCGGAGTCCGGGAGCATGCACTCGCTGTATCAGCTGCGTGCCTGTGTTCAGGAGGACTTTGTGCTGCTGGAGTCGGACCTCCTCTACGAGCGCCGTGCTCTGGATCAACTGTTTGCCGCTCCTCAGCGCGACGTGGTGCTCATTTCAGGAAAGACGGCCTCCGGTGACGAGGTCTGGGTCTATGGAGAGCCTCCGGAGGCCCGGAACGCTCAAGGCCGCATCCAGGCCATCAGCAAGCAGCCACGGCCGCAGTACGAGGCACAGGGCGAACTGACCGGACTCTCCCGGATCTCCTCCGAGCTGTATGCACGGATGTGTGCGTTTCACGAGGCTCACCTCCAGTTTCCCAGCAACTACCACTACGAGGAGTGCATTTCGGATGTCTGCGGGGTCCTCGCTGTTCCATACCTGCTGGACTCCAAGCTGGTCTGGACGGAGATCGACACTCCGGAACACTACGAGCGCGCCGTGGGAGCGGTCTGGCCCAGGATCCTGGAGGCCGACCGGCCCCCTGGCCAGGAATCCCGACGAATCAATGGCTAGGCCTGAAGATCAGGCTTTGCTGGCTGAAGCAGCTCGTGCAGCACCTGAGCGGCGCGCTCGTCCGGAGCCTCGTCCCAGGTCAGAACACGCGTTCGCATCTCCTGCAGTTCCTCCTGGCTCAGGTCTCCCTGCGCCAAGACCTCTCCAAGCACTTGCGGGAGGGCCTCCACCGAGCAGACGGCATCGGCGAAGTCATCCCGGAACTGCAGATCGGCCCCGCCGGCATAGCGCCGAGGCGTCTCCAGAAACACCACGCGCTTCCCGGCGCTCATCCGAAACTCTCCTCCCACGCTGCCAAAATCGGTGATCAGCACCGAAGCCTCCCCGGCGAGCGACTGAATGCTGGACAGGGAGTCAAAGCGCACGTGCGGGAGGCCCTCCAGCTGCTGTTTCATGAAACTCGCCACGTAGTGTCGTCGTGACTCCAGCGACGGATGCAGCTTGACCACGAAGTTCCACTCCGGGTGATTCCGGAAGACCTCCACAAGCCCCTGGCGCAGCGCCGCCTGAAGCAGTGGGACCTCGAGGGAGGGCGCGTAGAGGATCACGGGCCTGTCGTCTCCCGGGAAGATCCGGTTCGGCTCCACAGGCAGGCACTCCTTGGGATAGCCCACGTCATGCAACATGGCCTGGGCCGAGCCCGGATCATCGTTCAGGGCCGCGTAGCTGTAGGGAGGACGTGTGGGCAGAAACGCATGCTCGAAGCGGATGTTCTCCGGAAGGGTCCGGTCGATCGCCTTGGGCAGGCTGTAGTGGGGCAGGTAGATCCGAAGCGGGAGCTGCAGCCGCTCCTGCCGGATCGACTCGCAAGTTATCCCGGCCTGCCACGGAATTGGTGCTCCGAAGGCCTCCAGTTCTTCATGCGAGGCATGCAGCAGCGGGTCGACCCCCAGGCCCAGCATCCGCGACTGCACCTGCTCACGGTAGCGCAGATACTCCCACCCGGAGCCCACTCGCCGCAGGGTTGTGGCGTAGTCGAGGTACAGGACACCGTACTGTCCTGGATAAAGCCGCTCCAGCGCCTGGTGGATGGGGACGAACCAGTCGAGGAAGTGGAGGGTGCGGAAGGTGAAGACGATCCGGGCAGGGCGTTGCCGGAGGTCTTCGAAGCGCTGAAGACGCTCGGTATGCAGTCCGGGCTGGTGCCGCTCCAGAAAGCCGAGCAGCGACTCTCCGCGCAGGGACCAGCGGAGCAGCTGTCCCGCCAGCGTCTCGCGGAGCCGCCCGATGCGAGAGCGCAGGTGGGCCTGCTGATACTCCAGCCGGGCCCGAAGGAGCGGGGTCACGCGGATGCGGATTCCAGAGCGCGCAGGACCTGCTCTCCCATCGCCTGACAGCCCACCTGTGTCTTCCCGGGGGCCATGATGTCTCCGGTCCGGTGGGTCTCCAGGGTCTGAACCACCGCATTCTGGATCAGTTCGTCCGCCTCGAGCATCCCGAAGGAGTAGCGGAACATCATGCCCACGGAGAGGATGGTGGCCAGCGGGTTCGCCAGGTCCTGCCCAGCAATGTCCGGGGCGCTCCCGTGAACGGGCTCGTACATCCCGATCTCTCCTCCGATGCTGGCGGAGGGGAGCATCCCGATCGAGCCGGTCATCATCGCCGCGGCGTCGCTGAGGATGTCGCCGAACATGTTGGTGGTCACGATGGTGTCAAACTGCTTGGGCGCTCGGATGAGCTGCATGGCCGCGTTGTCCACGTACATGTGGCTCAACTCCACGTCCGGGTAGTCCTTGGAGACCTCCACCACCACGTCGCGCCACAGCTCCGTGGCTTCGAGGACGTTGGCCTTGTCCACCGAGGTCAGACGGCGGTTGCGCTTCATGGCAATCTCGAAGCCCATCTTGGCGATGCGGCGGATTTCGGACTCGGAGTAGACCAGCGTGTTGCGCCCCACGCGCTCTCCGTTCTCCACGGCGACTCCGCGGGGCTGCCCGAAGTAGATCCCTCCCGTCAGCTCCCGGATGACCATGATGTCGGCTCCCTCAACCACCTCGCGCTTGAGGGTGGAGGCGTCCACCAGATCCCCGTAGATCACTGCTGGGCGGAGGTTGGCAAACAGCTGCAGCTCCGAGCGCAGCTTCAGCAAACCGCGCTCCGGACGGACCGAGAAGTCCAGAGGCTCCCACTTCGGCCCCCCAACTGCACCCAGCAGAACGGCATCGGCCGCCTTGCAGGCGGTGAGCGTCTCCTCAGGAATCGGAGTGCCCGCCAGATCGTAAGCCGTCCCTCCCACCGGGTGCTCACTCAGCTCCAACTCTACCTCAAAGCGTGAGGCCACGGCCTTCATGACCTGGATCGCCTGCTCCGTCACCTCTTGGCCAATCCCGTCTCCCGGAGTGACCGCAATTTTCTTCGTGATCGCCATTCTCGTTTGCCTTCCTTCTGCAAGAAATCGATGCTGCGGGGAGATTCCCCTGAAATGAAAAACAAGCCATTCTAGTTCAACTCCCGAGGCGTTCAAGCCAAAGTGTCGCGCCCAGGTCATGAAGGCCGTGTTGGACCCGGGAGGAGGGCTGCGCTGATGTTTTCTATTGACACTCTCCAACGCATTAATATATTAACAGCCCAGAGAGGTGTTTCCGGAGGGGAGTTTCTTCAACGTCATCGAGAGATTTCTGGAAGCTGATGGAGTTGGATTTCGATTTCAGGATTGACCGTCGGGCGGCGATCGCTCCGCAGATCAACACGTTGCTGCATCAGGCGATTGTTCTGGTGAAACTCAAGCCAGGGCAGATCCTCAAGGAGCGTGAGTTGAGCGAGACGCTGGAGGTCTCCCGGACTCCAATCCGAGAGGCCCTGCTCCGTCTGGCAGATGAGGGGCTGGTGGAGATCTTCCCTCAGGCCGGCACGTACGTCTCCCGGATCAGCGTGGAGGCGGTGCGTGAGAGTCAGTTCATCCGCGAGGCGATGGAGGTGGCCACGGTACGCTGCGTTGCCCAGCAGGCGACCCCGGAGTGGTTGACCAAGGCCGAGCGTTTGGTGCAGCAGTACTCGCAGGCGATCGAGTGGGGCGACTACGATGTTCTCTTTGATCTCGACGAGCAGTTCCACCGGTCGATCGCCGAGTTTCGCTTCCGGGAGCGCCTCTGGAAGATCACCAACAGCGCCAAGTCTCACATGGACCGGGTGCGGCGGCTGTCGCTGCCCTATCCGGGTCGCCGACTGGAGATCGTTCAGGAGCATGGAGAGGTGTTGCGCGCCATCTCCGAGCGTGATGAGGTCCAGGCGGTGGAGGCCATGCGGGCGCACTTGAACACGGTCTTCACCGACCTGGAGCGCGTCCGTGGCGAGTTCTCCGAGTATTTTGTCCACTAACCTCCTCAGGCGTCACATGCCCGAATTCACTTCAAAACAGTGGGAAGCCTTTCAGCGAGACGGCTTCTGGGTTGCCCGAAATTTTTTCGACCAGGAAGAGATGGACCTGCTGGTCCGCACCGCCCGGGAGGACCGGGAGATCGACCAGCACAGCAGCGGACGTGAGGACGCAGCCGGAGGTTCGGTGCGGCTGGCCGTGTGGAATCATCCTGGAGATGGGGTCTACGGGATGTTTGCGCGGAGCCGGCGGCTGGTGGAGAGCATGGAGGCTTTGCTGGGAGGCGAGGTGTACCACTACCACTCGAAGATGATCCTCAAGGACCCGGAGGTGGGAGGAGCCTGGGAGTGGCATCAGGACTATGGGTACTGGTACCACAACGGTTGCCTGCGTCCCCTGATGGCCAGCGCGATGATCGCGGTCGATCCCGCCACTCGGGAGAACGGCTGCCTCCAGGTGCTGCGCGGCTCCCACGAATTGGGGAGGATCGATCACAACCGAGTCGGCGGACAGGCCGGAGCCGATCTGGAGCGTGTGGAGCAGGCCCTGAAACTCTACGAGTTGGTGCACGTCGAGCTGGAGCCTGGAGACACGCTGTTCTTCCACTGCAACCTGCTGCACCGCTCCGACCAGAACCGTTCGTCCAACCCTCGCTGGGCGATGATCTGCTGTTACAACGCCGCACGGAACGACCCCTTCAGGGAGTCGCACCATCCCCGCTACACGCCGCTGCACAAGGTCCCGGATTCCGCGATCAAGGAGGTGGGGATGCGCCGGTTTGCCGAGAGTGGAGAGGTCGGGTGGATGAAGCGTCATGACGACCACAGCATCCCGGAGGAGCCCCGACAGGCCTCCCGAGTCAAGGCTTCGTGAGGCTGGATGGCGAGACCCCGATCGACTTCTCCGGGCTGCTGAGTTTCTTCGAGGACCACCTGAACCAGCAGGTGCTGCCCTTCTGGCTGCAGAACAGCATCGACCGTGAACACGGGGGGATAAACAACTGCATCCAGGATGACGGGACGGTGGTCTCCACCGACAAGTTCCTCTGGTCTCAGGGGCGGGCGCTGTGGCTCTTCAGTGTTCTTTACCGCAAACACGACGGGGACCCGAAGTGGCTGGAGCTGGCGCATCCGATCGCCCGGATGCTCTGCCGCTCCGGACGCAACGAGGCGGGGGACTGGTACTTCAGCCTGCACGCTGACGGCACCCCGGCGATGGCACCGCAGAGCCTCTATGTGGACGGGTTCTGCATCTACGGACTCGCCGAGTACGCGAGGGCGACCGGAGACAAGGAGGCGCTACAGGTGGCACTGGAGGCGTTTGAACACGCCAGCCCGAAGCTGGAGGACCACTCGTCCTTTCCGACGCTGCCCCACCCGATCCCGGAGGGCTTCCAGGCGCACGGGCCCTTGATGCTCTTCGCGCTGGTCTTTCACGACCTCGGTGTCACCTCCGGCAACGAGCACGTCCTGAACCGTGCCCTGGAGCTGGCGGAGCGCGTGATGACCGAACACCTTCGGCCCGAACGCCAGATCCTTTTTGAGTTTGTCCGCCCCGGAGGTCAACTGGATGAGAGCGACGTCGGTCAGACCTTCATCCCCGGACACGTGATTGAGAGCATGTGGTTCATGGAGCGCATCTATCGCCATCATGGACGAAGGGACCGGGTTCAATTGGCGATGGAGGCGATTCGCTGGCATCTGGAGCAAGGCTGGGATGCCGAGTTTGGGGGTCTGCCTCTGGCGTGTCATGCTTCCGGAGGCCCTCCGGCATGGCACAGCCCGGAGGCAAAGATCTGGTGGCCACACACCGAGAGCCTGCAGGCGCTGCTGCTGGCCTACTTCGTGACCCGCGAACCCTGGGCGCTGGAGTGGTACCGCAAGGTGCACCAGTACGCCTTCACCCACTTTCCCAACCGCGAGCACGGGGAGTGGTTTCACAACCTGGACCGGACCGGAAAGCCGATGTCTCCCTACCTGAAGACGTTGCCGGTCAAGGACCCGTTTCATCTGCCTCGGGCGCTGGTGTACTCCATCCAGATCCTCCGGCAACTTGCCGACGCCTCTAACGAGGAAACCCCTGTTTGAGACTCTCGATGAGTGAACCGATTCAAACCTTTCAGACAGGCCTTCTGCCCGTTTCGATCTATCCGGACAACAACGCAATGGGCCGCGCTGCAGCGCTGGTGGCCCAAGAGGAGATCGTCCGGGCGATCGAAGAGCGAGGCGAGGCCAATGTGATCCTGGCTACGGGGAACTCACAGCTGAGCTTTTTGCATGCCCTGCGCGAGCTGGAGGGGATCGAGTGGTCCAAGGTCCGGGTGTTCCATATGGATGAATACCTTGGGCTGGCGGAGGGACATTCGGCGAGCTTTCCACGCTTTTTGAAAGAACATATCTTGAGTCATATCAACCCCGGAGCGTTCCATCCGGTCCCGGGAGACCCGGAAGACGTTGAGCAGGCCTGCCGCGAGTACGAGGCCTTGTTGCGTCAGCATCCGGCGGACCTGGTGGCCATGGGGTGGGGGGAAAACGGGCATATCGCCTTCAACGACCCCCCGGAGGCGCTCTTCCAGGATCCGGTCTGGGTCAAGGTCATCGAGTTGGCAGAGGCCAGCCGTCGACAGCAGGTTGGAGAGGGACACTTTGGCTCGTTGAACGAGGTCCCGACCCATGCCATCACCCTGACCATTCCGGCCCTGCTGGCTCCGAGGAAGATCCTCTGCATCGTCCCGGAGTCCCGCAAGGCGGAGGCTGTCCGAGCCTGCCTGACGGGGCCGATTGAGGAGTCCTGCCCGGGGTCGATCCTCCGGACGGTTGCTCACGCGCACCTGTTTCTGGACACCGATTCCGCGTCCCTGCTTCCCTGAACCCTGCATCTGGAGTTTGCCTATGGCCTGATCTTCTGTCACGGTTCCCGTGAGTTGTCGCGGATGCTTCTTTGGGAAGGTCTGCATGAAACCGAACCCGCTGGATGCTCCAGCACTTGTCAAGGAAAACACATGAAATCCCTTTCTTCGATTCTGAAAACCCTCTCCTTGTTGGGGTTGGCGACCTCCTTGGGGATGGGAAGCGTCTCCGCCGGAGAGGCTCCGGAGTTGGCCGCACAGGTCAAGTCGGGCGCGCTGCCTCCGCTCAACGAGCGCCTCCCGGAGGTCCCGCTGATGCTCCCCGTGGTCGATGAAATCGGCCAGTACGGTGGCACCCTGCGTCGCGCCTTCCTCGGTCCTGGAGACCACAACAACTACACCCGCGCGGTCTACGACGCTCTGGTGCGCTATGCGCCGGACGGCAGCCAGATTGTGCCGCACATTGCGGCCGGGTGGGAGTCCAACGCCAACTTCACGGAGTGGATCATCCGCCTGCGCCCCGGCGCCAAGTGGTCCGACGGCCAGCCGTTCACGGCCGATGACATCCTCTTCTGGTACAACGACATCCTGCTCAACAAGGAGCTGATGCCCGGAGGGGCGAACTGGATGAAGAACGAGGATGGCTCGATGGCCAAGGTGGAGAAGTTGACGGATTATCTCGTCAAGTGGACCTACAAGCAGCCGAACACCGCCTTCCTGCTGAACATGGCCAACCTCGACGGTGCGGACAAGTCCATCAGCAACCTCGTGTTTGTCCCGGCCCACTACCTCAAGCAGTTCCACCCGAGCCACACGAGCAAGGCGAGTCTGGATGCCAAGGTGAAGGCCTCCGGCTTTGACACCTGGACCCAACTCTTTGCCGTCGAGGCCTTGCCGCACCTGAGCGGAAAGCGTCCGGGCATGGCCGCCTGGGTGCCGGACGGAACGACCGTCTCGGACAAGGTCTTCACCATCAAGCGCAACCCCTACTTCGTGGGGGTAGATCCGCAGGGCAATCAGCTGCCCTACATCAACGAGATCCGCTTCACCTTCTACGCTGACAAGGAGGCGCTGAACCTCGCGGCCGTGGCCGGCGAGATCGACTTCCAGGGGCGGCACATCAACATGAGCAGCTACCCGGTGCTCAAGGAGAACGAGGGCAAGGCGAACTACCGCGTGGTGACCTGGCCGACCTTCGGCGGCTCCGATGCGGTGGTGATGCTCAACCAGACCTGGCCTGGACCGGAAGGTCCGTACTTCAGCAACAAGGACTTCCGGATTGCGCTCTCTCACGCGATTGACCGAGAGTCGATCAAGGAGTTGGCGTTCTTTGGCCTCGGCGAGGCTCGTCAAGGAGTTCCGGCTCCGTTCCACCCGTACTATCCGGGGGACGAGTATGCCTTCCGCTACACGGAGTACGATGTCGATCAGGCCAACAAGATCCTTGATGGCATCCTGCCCAACAAGGACAGCCAGGGCTTCCGGACGATGTCCAACGGCAAGACCCTGGACATCGAGATCAGCGTGGTTCCACAGTTCGGAGCCTGGGCAGACATCGCCCAGTTGGCGGTCGAGAACTGGGCCGAGGTGGGCATCAAGGCTCACGTGGAGATCCGGGAGCGCGCCCAGCACTTCTCGATGCGTCCGGCCAACGAGCTGATGGCCGAGGTCTGGAACGAAGACACGACCGGCTTCCCCTTCAGCGGACAGCCCAAGTTTGACCCACGCAGTGATCCCGGGCTGACCTTCGCCCCGCTGGTGGCCAAGTGGTACGCCTCGGGAGGCAAGGAAGGTCAGGCTCCCCCTCCGGAGATCAAGCGCCTTGTGGACATCATCGAGGAGGCGAAGACCTCCGGCCGCAACCGCCAGATCGCCTTGGCCAAGGAGCTGTTCCGGATCTGGGCGGACAACGTCTGGGAGATCGGCACGGTCGGGATGACTCCGATGATTCAGGGCGTGCTGGTGGCGAACGATGGCCTCCGCAACGTGCCTGCCGTGGCAGGAAACGACTGGCCGCTGCGCACCCCGGGAGACACCCGGCTGGAGCAGTACTTCTACGCCAAGTAACCACTGCGGAAGCAGGGAGGCCTGGCCTCCCTCGTTTCGTCCTGCAGACCTTCGGGTGGGCCTTTGACGGCCTCCCGGAGGTTCATGCCGGACGAGGCGGCTTCCTTCCGGTCTCTGCTCACGTCCCTGATGCTCTACTACATCATCAAGCGGTTGCTGTTGCTGCCGCTGCTGCTGTTCATCTTCTCCATCATCGCCTTCGTTCTCATTCAGGCACCTCCGGGAGACTTTCTGACCAGCTACATTGCAGAACTGGCGGCATCCGGTTCTTCAATGGAGCGGGCGCAGATTGATGCGCTCCGGGCCCTCTACGGGCTGGATCAACCGATGTACATTCAGTACTTCAAGTGGATCTCACGCCTGCTTGTGGGCGACCTTGGGGTGTCGCTGGACTGGCAGCGTCCGATCAGCGAACTCATCGGAGAGCGCATGGGCCTGACTCTGGCCCTGGGGTTGGGGACCTTCGTGTTCACCTGGCTGGTGGCCATTCCCATCGGCATCCTCTCGGCAACTCGAAAGTACTCCTTCTTCGACTATTTTTTCACCGTCTTCAACTACATCGGAGTGGCCACCCCGACCTTCATGACCGCTCTGGTGCTGATGTGGATTGCCTTCAAGTACTATGGTGTCAGCGTGACCGGGCTGTTCTCTGCAGAGTACATTGACGCTCCGTGGAGTTGGGACCGGGTGGTGGACCTGCTCCAGCATCTCTGGCTTCCGGTGGTGATCCTCGGACTCGACGGCACCGCCCGCTTGGCCCGGGTGATGCGGGCAAACCTGCTGGACGAGCTGAAGAAGCCCTACATGGAGATGGCGCGGGCCAAGGGGCTCTCCGAGTGGCGGCTGGTGCTCAAGTACCCGGTCCGCCTGGCGCTCAACCCGCTGGTGAGCACCATCGGCTGGTACCTGCCGCTGATCTTCTCCGGAAGCGTGATCGTCGCCACGGTGATGAACCTCCCGACCATTGGGCCGATGCTGCTCCGCGCGCTGGTCAGTCAGGACATGTTCCTTGCCGGAACCATCATCCTGTTCTACATGATGCTGGCCGTGGTCGGGACGCTGATCTCGGACATCCTGCTGGCCTGGCTGGACCCCCGCATCCGTCTGGAGGACGAGTGACCAACCGGGCTCCCAACATCGTCTTCCTGATGCCGGACCAGCTGCGTCCGGACTTTCTTGGATGCTACGGGGCCTCGTTCTGTGCGACCCCGAATATGGACCGGCTGGCCTCCCGGAGTCTGGTTTTCGAACAGGCGTTCTCGCCCTCTCCAATCTGCATCCCGGCCCGGGCTTCCCTGCTCACCGGGCACAACGCGCTCTCCACAGGCGTGCTGACCAACAACTTCTGGTTGCGTCCAGATCACGACTCCTGCGGACAGCCCACCTTTGCCAAGCGGCTCGCCGAACGCGGATACCACACGGAGGCCATCGGCAAGATGCACTTCATCCCCTGGGACCTGAACGAAGGTTTCCAGCATCGGGTGATTGCCGAAGACAAGCGGCATCTGCACATCCAGGACGACTACGCCGAGTACCTCGCCGAGCACGGGCTGCGCAAGCTCGCCGGGCCTGAGGAGCCGGAGTACCGTGAAGGGCGCATGGCCTCGATCAGCCCGATCCCGATGGAGCATCAGGTCGATGTGTGGACCGGACGTCAGGCGGTCCGCTTCCTGCGGGAGTTCTCCGGGCTCCAGCCGTTCTTCCTCTGGGTCGCCTTTCCCGGACCCCATGATCCGTACAACCCTCCGCCAGAGGTCGCGGAGCAGGTCCGGAACCTGGAGGTCCCTGCCGCCTTGGAGGGAACGCCGGATTCGCAGGTCTTCCGTCCCGGATTCATCCAGTCGCACCTCGAAGGCTCCGCACAGGCAGACTTCACAGAGTTTCCGCAGGAGGCCAAGGTGCGGATCCGTCGGCACTATGCCGGGCTGGTGCAGATCATCGACGAGCAGATCGGTGCGATCCTGAAGGCGCTGGAGCAACGAGACGACGGACGTGAGACGGTGATCGTGCTTGCCTCCGACCACGGAGACTTTCTGGGAGACTACGACCTCGTCGGCAAGGCGCTGTTTCATGAACCCTCCGTACGGATTCCGCTGCTTGCCTGCGGAGGTCCCTTCATGCCCGGACGCTCCGAGGCTTGGGCGTCGCTGACCGACCTGTTCGCCACCTTCCTCAACCTGGCCGGCGTGTCTTCGACAGCCCAGGATTCGATTCCGCTGCCCCACCGTCCGGAGGAGGAGACTCGGGCCTCGATTCTCGGCGCCACCGGAGCCGGGGTGATGCTGCTCCGCAAGCCCTGGAAGCTGGCCCGCTACAAGAACGGACTGCTGACCCTGCATCACCTGCAGGATGACCCGAATGAGCGGCACAACCTCGCCGGGAAGTCCGAAGGGGCCCCCGTGCAGCAAGCGCTGGAGGCCGAGCTGTTTCAGCAGCTGTTGCAGGCCGTGACCGATGGCCACCGAGACAAGTCCTACCCCTACATGACCATGACTCCGGAGCACCCGGGACACCTGCGAGGGTGGCGGCGGCCGTATCCGGCAAACGCCTGGAAGCAGAGCACCGGCCCGCTGGAAGGCTGGAAGCAAGCCGGGATGCCCCTTTGATCCTGAACCGACCTGACTGATGACGACCCTGGACTCTCAACCTCGCAAGGAGCGACTCCCGGTTCCGCCAGCCGGAGCAGATGAGCCGTTTCAGGAAGCGGAGGCGATCGACCTGGCCCCGAACTGGAAGCTGGTCTGGTGGCGTTTCAAGAAGCACAAACTCGCCGTGATCAGCGGGTGGGTGCTGATCGTGATCGCGCTGATCGCGCTGATTCCGGACTTCTTCAGCCTCCAGGATCCCAACAAGAGCAGCGCTCGCAAGTCGTTCATGCCAGTGCAGGGAGTCCATCTCTTTCATGAAGGCGGCTTTCAACTGCACGCCTACGCGCTCAAGGGCAAACGCAACCCCACCACCCTGAAGATGGAGTGGGTCGCCGACGAGAAGAAAATCGTCCCGCTGAAGTTGTTTGCCGAAGGGTACGAGTACCGTTTCCTCGGGCTCTTCACCACAAGCATTCACCTGATTGGTTTGGAAAAACCCAGCCCCCGGCAGAGCTTTCACCTGCTGGGAACAGACCGGCTCGGACGTGATCAGTGGTCTCGCCTGATGCACGGAACCCGGGTCTCGCTCTCGATTGGGCTGGTGTCAGTCTTCCTCAGCATTGTCCTCGGGATCCTGCTTGGAGGCATCTCCGGATACTACGGCGGGTGGATCGACCAAGTCATCCAGCGCCTGATCGAGATCCTGCAGTCGCTGCCACCGATTCCGATCTGGATGGCGCTGACCGCCGCGCTGCCTCGGGACTGGACCGTGGAGCAGACGTACTTCGCGATCACGCTGATCCTCTCGTTGCTGGGCTGGACGACGTTGGGGCGCGAGGTCCGGGGGCGCTTCCTCTCCATGCGGGAAGAGGACTTCGTGATGGCAGCCCACCTGGCCGGGTGCAGCCAGATGCGCATCATCTTCCGGCACATGCTCCCGACCTTCACCAGCCACATCATCGCTACCAGCACGCTGGCCATTCCGGTGATGATCATCAACGAGACCTTCCTGAGCTTCCTTGGTCTTGGGCTGCGTCCCCCCGCGATCAGCTGGGGCGTGCTGTTGCAGGAAGCTCAGAACCTCCAGTCCATCGCCCTCGCTCCTTGGCTGTTGCTGCCCGGGCTGGCGGTGATCCTCACGGTGCTGGCCCTGAACATCCTTGGAGACGGGCTCCGGGATGCCGCGGACCCCTACAGTTGAGCGAGGCTGGAATGAGTGAACCCTTGCTTTCCGTCCGCAACCTGAAGACGGTCTTCCACCTCGATGAGGGACGCGTGACGGCGGTGGATGATGTCAGCTTCGATGTCCAGCCCGGGCGGGTGCTGGGGATCGTGGGGGAGAGCGGCTGTGGAAAGAGCGTGACGATCAAGTCGATCCTCCGCATCATCGAGGCTCCCGGGAGGATCGAGTCCGGAGAGATCCGGTTCTGCACCAGGCAGGCAGACTCGGGGAGCCTGGACCTCGTCCAACTGGATGCCCGGGGGAGCCGGATGCGTTCGATCCGCGGGCGGGAGATCGCCCTGATTCCTCAGGAGCCCATGGCGGCGTTCAGTCCCGTCCACACGATCGGCAACCAGCTGATGGAGGCGATCCTGCTCCACCAGAAGCTGTCGAAGGAGGAGGCCTACCGGAAGGCAGTGGAACGGCTGCATGAGGTGGGTGTGCCGAACCCGGAAGGCGCGATGGAGCGCTACTCCTGGGAACTCAGCGGCGGGTTGCGTCAGCGCGCGATGATCGGCATGGCCTTGACCTGTGACCCGACGCTGCTGATTGCGGACGAGCCAACCACGGCGATCGACGTGACTACACAGGCGCAGGTGCTCAATCTGCTACGACGCCTTCAGCAGCAGCACAACACGGCGATCATCTTCATCACCCACGACCTGGGCGTGATCGCTCAACTGGCCGACGACGTGGTCGTCATGTACCTCGGACGTGTGATGGAGACCGGTCCCGTGGATGACATCTTCCATCGCCCGCAGCATCCGTACACCCGGGCACTCCTGAGGTCGATCCCGACCATCCACACCCCGAACCGCACACACTTGCCGACCATTGAGGGCTCCATCCCGCACCCCTTCAACCGTCCTCGGGGATGCCCCTTTTTCCAGCGCTGTACCGAGCGTCAACCCGGAGTCTGCGACCGCCGACCGCCGGAGTTGAAGCCCGTCAACGCCCACCAGGCGGCGAGCTGCTTCCTGCATGAAGAGGAGCCCGATGCCTGACCTTCCCGGAGGCTCCAGGGAGCCGATGGCTGCAGAGCGCCTGATCGAGGTCCGGCACCTGCGCAAGTACTACCCGATCCGCAAGGGGTTCCTCAAGAAGATCGTCGGACAGGTGAAGTCGGTGGATGACGTGAACTTCTTCATCAATGAGGGCGAGACGCTGGGGCTGGTGGGAGAGAGCGGCTGTGGCAAGACCACCACGGCGCGCTGCCTCTTGCGTGCGGTGCGACCTTCCGGAGGCGAAATCCGGTTCCGCCGGGAGGATCGGAGCGTGGTTGACCTGGCCATCTTGCCGGAGGAGGAGGTCCGTCCGCTGCGGCGCGACCTGCAGATGATCTTCCAGGATCCGTTTGCCTCCCTGAATCCGCGGATGAACCTCTTCGACCTGGTCGGTGAGCCGATGCTGGTGAACGGAGTGACGAACCGGCAGGAGCGCACGGATCGGGTCGCCGAGTTGCTCCGGCTGGTCGGGCTCCGTCCGGAGTACATGCAGCGTTTTCCTCATGCCTTCAGCGGTGGGCAGCGTCAGCGCATTGTCATCGCCCGGGCGCTGGCCGTTCGCCCGCGGCTGGTGGTGGCCGACGAGCCAGTCTCGGCGCTGGATGTCTCCGTCCAGGCGCAGGTGCTCAATCTGCTGCTGGACCTGCAGGAGCGGCTTCGGCTGACCTACCTGTTCGTCGCCCACGACCTCAGCGTGGTCAAGCACATCAGCGATCGGGTCGCCGTGATGTATGTGGGGAAGATCGTGGAGACTGCCCCAACCGCCGCTCTCTTTCAAGGACCTCGGCACCCCTACACCGCCGCCCTGCTCTCTGCCGTCCCAGTGGCCGATCCGCGCGTTCGCTCCCAGATGACCCCCCTTGAAGGAGAGGTCCCCAGCCCGGCCAATCCGCCCTCCGGATGTCATTTTCATCCGCGCTGTCCATTTGCAACGGAGCAGTGCCGGACCACCGTCCCACCACTTCAGGAAGCGGCACCCCAGCACTTTGTCGCCTGCCATCGTCAGGCTGAGCTGCAGCTGGCGGGCATCGCCTGAGCTTCTCCCAGGCAGCAGGCTTTGGGGACGGTTGAATGCCGGATCCTTGCGGCACCGGTCGGGATTCTTTCGTTGTGATTGCCTACGGTTCCTGCTCTGATGGGAGGCTGACTCCTTCACACCTGAAAGTGACTCTCCTGTCCGAGAACCTCCTTGACCATCACACAGCACTGGGCTCAGGCTCACCCGGCCCTCAAAGGCATCCTCTTGATGGGGCTGGCGGTGTTTTCCTTCAGCTGCATGGATGCCATCGCCAAATCCCTCACCCTGCGCTACGACTCGATGCAGGTCGTCTGGGCCCGCTACAGCAGCCAGACCCTCTGGTCCTTTGTGCTGCTCTCGCCCTTTCTGAACCGTCTGCTCCGGACGCGCTACCTCAAGCTGCAGATCCTGCGCTCCAGCCTGCTCTTTGGGGCCACGGTCATGTTCTTCTCGGGCTTTCGCTACCTGCAGATGGCGGAGATGACGGCAATCTTCGAGGTCGCGCCGCTGCTCATCACACTGTTCTCCTTCCTCCTGCTCAAGGAACAGGTGGGGCCAGAGCGCTGGCTGGGAGTCTCGATGGGGCTGATCGGAGCTGTGATCATCATCCGTCCCGGAAGTGATGTCTTCACGCCGTATGCGCTGTTTCCCGTGCTTGGCGCCTGCTGCTTCGCGGGATACTCGATTGCTACCCGGTTTCTGGGTTCAGAGGAGCCCGCGTGGACGAGCTTCCTCTACACCTCGCTGATCGGAACTCTGTTTGCCTCGCTGCTGGTTCCCTTCAACTGGACGCCCATAGAGAGCGGAGACCTCCCGCTGATGAGCACCTTCGGAATCATCGGAGGGCTCGGTCACCTGCTGCTCATCTTCGCCCTGCGTTACACCCAGGCCTCGGTGCTGGCGCCGTTCTCCTACTTCGGGCTGATGTACAACAGCCTCTGGGGCTTTCTCTTCTTCGATGAGATCCCGGACTCCTGGACGTACCTGGGAGCGCTGGTGATTGTCGGATCGGGGGTGTTTGTCTGGTACCGCGAGAACCGCCGGAGCGTGGCTGCGGCTTTCTCGGAGCGGAGCTGAGGGCTCAGGGGGCGAGGCGCTCGACCTCCCACTGGTCGTCGCGAGCGGTGTAACAGATCCTGTCGTGCAGCCGGTTGGGGCGTCCCTGCCAGAATTCAAAGCGATCCGGGACCACCCGGTATCCGCCCCAGAACTCCGGGAGTGGCACCTGGCCTTCCTGAAACTTGCGCTTCAACTCCGCAAGCTTCATCTCCAGCACGGAGCGCGAAGAGATCACGCTGCTCTGCTGAGAGACCCAGGCTCCAAGCTGGCTCCCGTGAGGGCGGCTGAGGAAGTACTTGAGGGACTCGGTGGTGCTGATTCGGCAGGCGGAGCCTTCAATGATCACCTGGCGCTCCAAGCCATACCAGGGAAGGAGCAGGGCCACCCGAGGGTTGCCCGCAATCTCTTGGGATTTGCGGCTTGAGTAGTTGGTGAAGAAAACGAATCCCTGGGAGTCAAAGAATTTCAGAAGCACGGTACGCAAGCTCGGACGTCCGGAAGCCGAGACGGTGGTCAGGGACATGGCGTTCGGCTCCAGCAGCTCTGCCTGAGTGGCCTGCTCAAACCACAGCTCAAACTGTTGGAAGGGGCTGGAGGCGACGGAGGTTTCGTCCAGCCCGGCTTGTGTGTATTCCTTGCGGAGGTTCCCAAGATCCATGAATCAGGAGCGTTTGAGTTTGGGGTCGAGGGCATCACGGAGTCCGTCGCCCAGCAGGTTGATGGCCAGCACCGTCAGCAGGATGGCCAGCCCGGGGAAGGTGACGACCCACCAGGCGCTGAGGATGAACTCCCGGGCTTCGGCAAGCAGGGTCCCCCACTCCGGAGTGGGAGGCTGCGCTCCCAGCCCGAGGAAGCCGAGCGCCGCTGCGTCGAGGATTGCGTTCGAGAAGCTTAGGGTCGCCTGCACGATCAGGGGAGCGAGGCAGTTGGGAAGGATCGTTACAAACATCAACCGCAGGTGCCCGGCTCCGGCGACCCGGCTCGCCGTCACGTAGTCCCGGCTCGCTTCGCTGAGCACCGAGGCGCGGGTGAGTCGGACGAAGTGAGGCAGCAGCACCAGCGAGATCCCCAGCATCGCGTTCATCAGCCCTGGTCCGAGCAAGGCCACCAGCGTCAACGCCAGCAGCAGGCTCGGAAAGGCGAGGATGACGTCCATTGCCCGGGAGATCACCACGTCGATCTTGCCCCGGAAGTAGCCGGCCAGTACCCCAAGGATTACGCCAGCCACCAAGGCGATGGGGACCACAACGATGCCGATCAGCAGCGAGTATCGCGTCCCATGCAGAATCCGGGAGAGCATGTCCCGCCCCACCGCATCAGTACCCAGCGGGTAGCTCCACGAGCCACCTTCCTGCCAGACCGGAGGCTTGAGGAAGTTTGCCCGATCCTGCACGTCCGGAGCATGCGGGGCGATGACGTCCGCAAACAGCGCCACCAGCACCAGCAGGACCATGAATCCCAGCCCGGCCACAGCACCTCGGTTCTCCCGGAAGTAGTGCCAGAACTCCTGCAGAGGATGCATCGGGCGCGTCATCGCTGGTAGCGGATCCGGGGGTTCACGAGACCATAGAGCAGGTCGACACACAGGTTGACCACCATCACCACCAGCGCGATCAACAGCAGCCCGCCTTGTACGGAGGCGTAGTCGCGGCGGGAGATGGAGTCGACCACCCACTTCCCCACTCCGGGCCAGGCAAAGATGGTTTCGGTGAGGATCGCCCCGGCGAGTAGCAATCCGACCTGTAGGCCGATCACGGTGACCACGGTGATGAGCGCGTTGCGCAAGGCGTGCAGCCCAACCACCCGCCACGGAGCGAGGCCTTTCGCCCGTGCGGTGCGGACATAGTCCTCCTGCAGGACCTCAAGCATCGCTGAGCGCGTCTGCCGGGCAATCACGGCCAGCGGGATGGTCCCCAGCACTGCCGCCGGAAGCACCAGGTGGTGCAGCGCCGAGGCCAGCGCCCCCTCCTCTCCCGAGAGCCAGGCGTCGATTGTCATGAAGCCGGTCACCGGGTCGAAGAAGTACATCAGCGAGATCCTCCCGGACACTGGGGTCCACTCCAGCATTCCGGAGAAGAAGATGATCAGGAGCAGCCCCCACCAGAAGATTGGCATGGAGTAGCCGGCCAGCGAGACGCTCATGATGCTGTGGTCCAGAAAGGAACCACGCCGCACCGCTGCGATCACCCCCGCAGGCAGCCCGATCAGCGTGGCAAAGAGCATCGCGCACAGAGACAGTTCGACTGTCGCTGGAAACAGCGTGAGGAACTCCTCCAGCACGGGCTGCTTCGTCACGATTGAGGTCCCCAGATCGCCCTGAAACACCTTGCCCAGAAAGTGGAGGTACTGCTCCCAGAACGGACGGTCGAATCCGTACTGCTGCATCAGCGCCGCGTGACGTTCCGGGGTCATTCCGCGCTCTCCGGCCAGCAACTCCACGGGGTCTCCCGGGAGCATGCGGATGAAGGTGAAGGCGACCACCGAGACCCCGAAAAACGTGGGGAGCAGCAGCGCGATCTTGGTGAACAGGAAACGGAACATTCAGGTCTGGATGCCGGAAGGAATCGCAGGATTCCGGATCGGCCCCAGGCAGGCTGGAGCCGAGGAGTGTGTGGAGCTGACCGAGGGTTACTTCAGATCCACTCCGTAGAAGACGTGTCCCCCAAACGGATCGATGCGGAAGTCTACCACCTCTTTCCGAACAGGCTTGAAGACCACGCTGTGAGCGATGGTTGCCCACGGTGCCTGATCCTTGACGAGCGTCTGTGCTGCCTCATAGTAGTGGGTCCGGAGGTCTCGGTCGCTGATGACCTTGGCCTTCTGAATCAGGTCCTCGAAGGGAGGGTAGCACCACTGGGCTCGGTTGGAGCCGCCGACACCATCGCAGCCGAGCAGGACGGCCAGGAAGTTGTCCGGGTCGCCGTTGTCTCCAGTCCAGCCCAGCAACACCGCACCGTCTCGATCTTCCGCCTTGGAGCGGCTCAGGTACTCGCCCCACTCGTAGCTGACGATCTCGACCTCAACGCCTACCTGCTTCCAGTCTGCCTGAATCAGCTCGGCCATCCGGCGGGCATTCGGGTTGTAGGGGCGCTGCACCGGCATCGCCCAGATCTTGGTCTTCAGGTTGGAGATCCCTGCCTGAGCCAGCATCTGCCTCGCGGCTGCAGGATCATAGGGATCGTCCACCGTGCGTTCGTTGTAGGACCAGATGGTCGGCGGGATCGGGTTCTTGGCGACCTTTCCGGCCCCCTGGAAGACCGCGTCGATGATCGCCTGCTTGTTGATCGCGGCGTTCAGCGCCTTGCGCACCAGCGGGTTGTTGAACGGAGCCATCTTGGTGTTGTAGGCCAGGTATCCCACGTTGAGACCTTCCTGCTGAAGCAGGTTGACCGCAGCGTCCTTGCCCATCGCGTCCAGATCGGCCGGGTTCGGATAGGTCATCACGTGACACTCTCCACGCTTGAGCTTTTGGTAACGCACGGAGGGATCCGGGGTGATCGCAAACACCAGGTTGTCGATCGGTGCCTTGCCGGCCCAATAGTCCGGATGGGCCTTGTAGCGGATGACCGCATCCTTCTGGTAGGCCACCAGCTGAAACGGCCCGGTGCCCACGGGCTTCTGGTCGAACATGTCCTTGTTCCCGGACATCTTGTCGGCATACTCTGCAGAGTGAATGGAGGCGAAGTCCATGGCCAGGTTGGCGATCATCGGAGCTTCCGGACGGTTGAGGACGAACTTCACCGCGTAGTCGTCTACCTTGACGATGTCCTTGATCAGGTCCGGCATGGACATCCCGTCGAAGTACTCGTAGCTGCCTCCGGAGACGCCGTGGTAGGGGTGATCCTTCTGGCGCTGGCGGTCGAAGCTGAAGAGCACGTCGTCGGCGTTGAAGTCACGGGTTGGCGTGAACTCCTTGGTGCTGTGGAACTTGACCCCTCGGCGCAGGGTGAAGGTGTATTCCAGCCCATCCGGAGTCACGCTCCATGACTCAGCAAGCGCGGGAACAATCTTCGTGGTTCCCCGGTCAAACTCCACCAGGCGGTTGAAGATCTGCCGAGAGGATGCGTCAAAGGTGGTTCCGGCCGTGTAGAGGGACGGTGTGAAGCCTTCGGGGCTGCCTTCGGAGCAGAAGACCAGCGTTTTTGCGGCCTGTGCCGGC
Organism: Deltaproteobacteria bacterium; assembly: GCA_038133845.1. Lineage (GTDB taxonomy): Bacteria > SAR324 > SAR324 > SAR324 > NAC60-12 > JAYPUA01. The sequence continues at coordinate 7,610 of JAYPUA010000042.1, read as the reverse complement.
GCTGCCAGGAGCAAGGCTGCAGCGGAGGCAAGAAACAGGTGTTTGGTTCGTTTCATGAGGACTCCTCAGAAATTGGGATTGATTGAAAAACAAATCGAACCTATCCCAATGCGATTCCTGGAAGATGTCAATTTATTTCTTGGTTTCTTCCCCCAGTGCTTCAAGGCAGGACTGAAACACCAACTCCGGATGCAGTTCCTTCTGACAGTTGGTATGCCCTAGCGGGCAGACCCTCTTGAAGCACGGGCTGCATTCCAGGTTGAGGCTGAGCAGGCGGGCGTGAGGGTTGCGGGGGCCGGTCCAGGTCGAGGAGGTGGAGCCGAAGAGCGCCACCTGGGGACGCTGCAGGGCCGACATGACATGCATCGCTCCGGAGTCGTTGCTCACCAGCAGGGCCGCCTGGTACAGCACCGCAACCAGTTGGGGCAGGTTTGTTTTGCCGCACCAGTTGTGAACCTCTGGCAGCTCATTGCGAATCTGCTCGGCCACCTCTCGGTCGTCCGGAGTGCCCAGAAGGACCACAGGCCAGCCTTGGGCAACCAGCTGGCGGGACAGTTCCTGAAAGTGTTCCGGAGGCCACTCCTTGGCCGGACCGTAGATCGCTCCGGGAGCAAGGGCCACAAAGCGTTCCGGAAGAGCTTGCGGGAGGGTTCTTGACTGAGCCTCCAGCCATGCCTCCGTGATCGCCAGCCGCATCGTCCCCGGCAGGGCTCCTGGCCCCAGCAGTTGGGTGTACTCTTCCACCAAGTGCCGGGAGCGAGGCTGCCAGGGAAGTCCCACAGCAGGGTTCAGGAGCCAACTGCGCCCGTTGCCCTTCAGCCCGAAGCGCCCCGGAACTCCTGCACGAAAGGCCATCCAGGCTGAGGAGAAGCTGGGAGGGAGGATGTAGATGCGATCGTGCTGCTCAGCGCGCAGGCATGCCCCAAACGCTCCTGCCGAGCAGACCTTGCGGTCAAACGAGTGGACCTTTCCTCGGTGGGGCAATGGCAGCGTCTCGAAACCGGCCTTGACGATCAGGTCCACCTGCGCCTCCGGAAAGTCCCGGAGGACAGCGTCCACAAAGGCTGTGGACATCAACAGGTCGCCAAGCCAGTTCGGGGTGCGGATCAGGATTTTCACGAAGACGGATGGTGCTGAAGGCGACGGGTGCCGAGCTCCTGCGGAGCCCTCTCCAGAAGCCTAGCGCAAGGAAGCGCGGCTGAAAAGAGGCAAGCGCTCGCTGCTTTCCGAGAGCGTCGGGGTGAGGTCTCGGCGCAGGCTCTCGAGTTGCTTGCGGAAGAACTGGTCTTGCTCCAGCTGCTGCTGAGCCTTGCGCAAGGCGTTGTGGACGGTGGAGTGGTTGCGCCCGATCTGCTGTCCGATGTCCGACAGCGAGAGCTGGGTCAGTTCCTTCAACAGCAAGATCACGGCCTGCCGGGCCCGCAGGACACGTCCGCTGCGCTGAGTCGAGGTCAGGTCCTGATGTGAAACCTGGAACATGCTGCACACACGCTGCACGATGAGTTCTGATTCGTTGGGGGCCGCACCGGAGGCTCCGGAGGAAGAGGAACCCGTAGCCGTTGGGGCAATCCAGCTGCTCAAGGCGCGCTGAGCCATGGATAGCGTGATGGGCTGCCTCAGCAGAGACGCCTGTGCGGCCAGCCGCGTTAGCGCTCCATCAAGCCGCCCGAGGCTGTCGTCAATGTGCCGGGCGAGGTAACGGGCCACTTCTGGAGGCAGGTCCATCGAACGCTCCAACGCCTTGCGGGTCGCGATGCGCTCCCGTGATTCCAGCGCCGGAATGCTCAGGTCGACCATCAAGCCAGATTCAAGCTTGAGCCGGAGCGACTCGCTCAGCCCCTCAATCTCTCCTGGGGCACAGCGAGCGTTCAGGACCACCTGCACGCCTCGATGTCGCAGGTGCTGGAGGATCTGCTCCAACTCGGCCTGACCCTGCTTGGCCCCCTTGAGCAGGTGCAGATCGTCCAACAGGAGCGCGCTTGCTTCTCGATAGCGCTTCCGGAAGTGGCCCATCTGCTGGTCGCGGATGGACTGCACGAACTCTCCGAGGAAGTCATCTCCTGTCACATAGAGCACCCGTGCCTTGGGATCGTTGCCCTGCAGACCGTTGGCGATGCCCTGCATCAGGTGGGTCTTGCCCGTGCCGGATCCCCCGAAGAACATCAGCGGGCTGAACTCCTTGCCGGGCTGAGCAATCACCGACTCTGCCGCACGGAAGGCCAACTCGTTGGCCTCGCAGATCACAAAGTCTCCCAGAGAGTGTGGAAAGGCCTTCGGCGTCTTGTCCAAAGGCGCTGAGGCAGATGGGGCGTCCGGGAGAGGTTCCGCGAGGGCCAGATCTGGAAAGTCGAACTCTGCCTGGGCCTCTTGATGAGAGGCGACGGGCTTCTCAGGACGGGAACGGACGGTGAGATACTCGAAGGTCTTGTTGTGGAACGGGCCGAGTTCCGGGAAGAACTCGTTGAGGACGCTGGCCAGCAAGGCCTCGTGGTTGCTCCTCAGGTCGTAGCAATAGACCTCGTGGAGGAGTCCCCCGAGCACCACCTTGTCGGGGCTGATCTTCATCAACTCCAGGTCTTCAAGCCAGTGGCGCACCACTTCGGGCCCCAGAACCCCCTGCAGTCGGCTCTTGGCGTGTTGCCAGCGATATCGTTCGAATTCCATTTCTTTCAGGTTTCAATTCCATTTGAAACAACGCCCCCCAAGCTACTTCGGTGACCTCGAGAATTCAATAGAAAAAATATATGTGTCAGGCTGACGACTTAGCTCTAAAATACTGGAATAATTTGTTATTATAATTTCAAAATCAAAAAAATATAGAAAATCATAAAGCGTAAAATCTATTTAAAGACAAAGACTTGTGGGTTTGGAAATTTACTGAATAGTAATTCATATTCCTGCTCGACCCCGAGGTCTTTGAGGGCGAAGCGGGGCCGCACCATCTGCCAGAATTTTGCTATCAACAATCAAAGAGAGGGTCTTGATGAGCGAGAACACCGAGAGCCCCCGGATGGTCCGGGAGTACCGAGCATTTCAGCAAAACTTCCGGAGCCTGCTGCTCTCCACTGTCGATGAGGCGGGTCTCCCGGAGATCAGCTACGCCCCTTACGTGCAGGATGAGTCCGGAGCCTTCTGGCTCTACCTGAGCGACCTCGCCCGACACACCCGAAGCCTGAAGGCACAGCGTCAGGCTTCCGTGATGTTCATTGAGAACGAGCAGGAGGCGAAGGAGATCTTTGCGCGCACGCGCCTGATCTTTGCCTGTGAAGCCGAGGTGATCGAGCGAGACAGCGCGGCCTGGGAGGAGCGGATGCAGCAGTTCTCGGAGAAGTTCGGAGAGCTGATGGGAGTCCTGAAGGAGTTGAAGGACTTTCATCTCTTCCGTTTGACACCACGCTCCGGAAGCTATGTGCGGGGGTTTGCTCAAGCGTACGCGATCGAAGGCGAGGAGCTGGATCAGGTCCGGCACCTCCGGACTCAGTGAGCCGAAGGGATTGGGCTTGAGGTGTCGTACTGTTGGCCTAAGCTGGTGTGCTTCGGATTTTGACCTCGCTGCTTTCTGATCACCCGCTGGTTCGACTTCTTGAATATTCGCCGTCTCTCACGTGTTCTCGCTACCGCATTCGCTTTGGCCTGCGCTCCTGCTCTGCTCTGGGCGCTCTCCCTCTACATCAGCTTCGGCTCGCTGGAAGAGGCCCTGACAGACGCTTCCTCGGAGATTTCCGTGCAGGCTCAGGTCGAGGCCTACCTCAACCCCAAGGTAGCGGTGATCAACCTGGTCAATCGAGACAGCGGCAAACGCGACGCGACCGGTGTTTTGCTGGAGAGGCGGCTGCAGGCCCTCTTGCGTCAGCGGCTCCCCAATCAGGTAATCGCTGCCGAGAAACTGGAGCAGGCGCGCTCCTCATGGAATGCGGAGTTCCCCGGAGCCTCTCGCAATGCGCTCTCGGAAGACCTGGCCGGATTGGTGGAAGCCGACTGGATGGTCACCGGAGACTACCGCCGCAGAGAAGGTCTGGTGCAACTGAGGCTTCAGACATATAGTTTTTCAAACCAGTCCCTGGTCTGGCAGGGGTTGCTTGAGGCTCCGGAGGGCTCGCTGGCGACCGTGGGAACGGCTTCCCAAGCCAAGGACCCGAACCCCTTGCCTTCCGGGCCAGCACCCTCGACAGTGCAGACAGCGCCTTTTCCGCTCCCCAAGCCACCAACCCCCTCTCCTCCCGGCGCTGAAGCCTCTCAGACGCTTGAACCGGCCGAGGTGGTCTCCGAGGATGCCGTTCCCGAGCCAGGCTCCGGGATCGCTGATGGCCCCCCAGAAGCCGGCTCTGCCGTGGCTTTGGCCGGACCAACAGGAGCCGACCCGGAAGTCGCTCCGGAGGGAGCAGGTGTGGTCGCCGAAGGAGATCCCGCTCCTGCCGAGGACACGCTGCTGGAGACCTATCTGCAGGCGGAACAGGAGCGCCTCGGCAAGCCGGAAGGCATGGTCCTGCTTCCTGGCGGGGAGTTCACCATGGGACGTGATAACGGCAGAACCAACGAGTTCCCGGACCACCGGGTGGTGCTTTCTCCGTTCTGGCTCGGCCAACATGAGGTCACCAACGCGGAGTACGAACGCTGTCCCAACTGTGAGCGAGGAAGCGGGGGATTTGACTCGGTAGCGCCTCAGGCTCCGGTCGTCTATGTTGACTGGGAAAACGCCCGACGCTACTGTGCCTTCCGGGGGTGGCGCCTCCCGACAGAGGCCGAGTGGGAGTATGCGGCCCGGGAAGGCGGAGCGCTGGAGGTGGCCTCCTTGAGCCTTTTGGAATCTCAGGCCTGGTACGAGAACACGGTCCCGGTTCCTGCAGCTCAACCGGTGGGGGCGCTGAATGCGAATGCGCTTGGAGTCCACGATCTGCTGGGGAACGTGATGGAGTGGGTGAGCGACTATTACGCCGGAGACTACTATCCGGTGCTGGGCAAACCGGAGAACCCCAGAGGGCCGGACGGCCCGGTACGTGCGGACTATCCGCTCCGGGTGGCACGTGGAGGGGCATGGGGCGGATTGCACCAGGCTGGCACGGTGGAAGGAGTTCAGCCGACCCGTCGGTTCAGCTTCGCCCCGTGGACACGCTCCTTTCAGATTGGGTTCCGCTGTGCCCGGGATGCCGCACCCCCTCTCCGGTGACCTCCCAAGGCCTGCATGAAACTTGCTTTCCCTCTTCCCAACCGACTCTCGGCCGGAGAGTCTCCTCTATCGCAATAAGGAATCATGGCTGGACTACTGCAATCGCTGGGCTCGGATAACAACAACGTCTTCCACGACATCAAGTTCCTGGAAGACGTTCCGATGATGATGTCGGTGGAGATTGGGCGAACAGAGATGAATCTCAAGGACATCCTCAACCTGAAGAAGGGCTCGGTGATCGAGTTCACCAAGGTGGTTGGGGAGCCGATGGATGTGATCGTTCAGGAGCGCTTGATGGCGCGTGGCGAGGTGGTCGTGGTCAATGAGCGCTACGGAGTGCGGATCAGCGAGGTCACCCGTCCAGACGAGAAGATCGGCGACAAGCGCGAATAGGCTCACCGCTCACAGGCACGGAAGCTTCCATCCTTCCCCTTCTCTCCTCCGTGCCTCCCTCCCCCTTTCCCGGGTTCAGGCTTCTTCTGCAGGGCGCTCCAAAACGTCCTGAATGTCCTTCAACACTCCGTCCGTCAAGCCGATGACCGGCAGGTCGTTGGGGTCGTCTCCAAACGGGTCCTCGATCTCGATCCCGATCTCTTCCACGCCAACCAGCGCGTAGACAATGAAGGCCATGATGATCAGCGTCATGTACCCAAACTGCGGGATCAGGACCAATGGCAGGGTGAGGAAGTAGATGGCCATGAAGACCTTGAGCTGGTTCACGTAGGCAAACGGCAGCGGCGTGAAGCGAATCCGGCGCAAGGCATGAGTGGCGGCCTGAAGGTCACCAATGAACGTGACAAGTGGGACAAATTCGGAAGGGTGCATCCAGCGCTTCCGGACCCCTAGGCGCAGGTCATCATTGAGCATGCTCAGCAGACCATTCAGCTTGTTGCTGTGCTGGCTGAGCCGCTTGTGCAGCGCGTCGTTCATCGGCCCGAGAGACTCCATCGTGATCGACTCTCTCAGGTCATCCCGCAACGCACGGATGAAGGCGGCGAGCAGCATCCCGACTTCCTGACGATGTTCTCTCTCGCTCCTTGGAATCACTGCGTTGGCCATGCTGATCAGGTTGCGTGCAGCAAAACACAAGGCCCCCAACTGCTTGCGGCCTTCCCAATAGCGGTCATAGGAGGTGTTCGTCCGAAACACCAAAAGCAGGCCTAGCGCAACCCCCACGATCGAGTGAGCTTGGGAACTCAGCTCAAACTTGATCCCCGACAGATGAAAGAATTCCAGCAAGAGCAGGGACCAGATCACCATCACCGAGGCATACTGGGACACTCGAGGAAGGACGGTTCCGTTGTAGGAAAAGATGATGTCGAGTCGACGATCGGAGCTGTAGTCAATCATGAGAGAACTTACCTGATGTTGAGGTCTTGAGTAAAACCTCTGACTCCTCTCCGGAATCAAAGGTGCGCGCAAGCGCGACAAGCAGCACGCCGTTAGCGCAGGTCTGCGGTTCCAGAACCGGAATGCTGCCGCGCACAGAGGCAGAGCCCATTCGGGACAAGGGGTCTCCTCGAGTGTAGACGAAGGAACCACCTCCTAGAGAAGTCAAGAATTCCCAAATGATCAAGCTCAAGGGACACGGCCGCGGGTTCAGGGAGTCGATCGAGGCCTTGAGGGCCGGAGTTGAGCGGTGATGTCACCGGGGAAGGAGCCTAGGGCGTGTCATCATTTCGTCCTTGCTGGTTTTGCCATGCCTAACCGCTCCTGCGCAAATTCGACGGAGGCTAATTTTCTGATATTTATGATTTTTTGGAAACAGAAACTTTTTGATGTGCACAGAGCCCCAGGGAGAGCGGAGCACTTTTCTCTTGATTCCTCACTCAACCTCACTATGATCACCGAAAAACCGCCCAGGTCATGGAGGCCCCATGCCAACGAAACTCAGTCTCATTCTGCAGCTCGCTCTTCTGGTTCTGCCCGCTCTCTCAATGAGCGCGGCTACTTCTGAGCAAGACAAGACCCGTGTGTCCAGAGACTTCTGTTTCAGCAGCTCCGGGCTCAGTCTTCTTCTCAAATCTCTCCTGCTTATGCTGAATCGCAGTAGACAAGAGGCTGAACCGCCTTGATAGCCACCACGCTGTGCACTCTGGCGAACAACTCGTTGGAGCCGCCACCGCAACCCCTGCGCCTTTGATCGCCTTCGGCGCTCAAGTTCCGCTACGGGTGTTGCTCAACTCTGCGCCATTAGCCATGTCCCCTATGATGACTGTAAATGAAATCCAAGACATCTTGATTGAAATTCATAACCGGTATTCCAACTCAAGAGAAAATTCGTCAAAAAAATCGCAGATGTGTACAATGTGGTCTACCTCAAATCCGCCTGACATTCTCGAAAATACGCCCCCTCTCGATGATCTCCAAGAGGCTCTCAATTATGGCTTTGAAGAAATGGATGCATGTGAATTCTACGACATGGAAATTGAGGAAGCCGCAA
>JAYPUA010000041.1:0-29819 GCA_038133845.1 Deltaproteobacteria bacterium | reverse complement strand
GAAGAATAGTTGGTTCATGAGGCCTCTGCCTATTTGGGTGACTTGAGATACTCAATATTAGGCTCATAAGAGCTGAAAAGAGAAGTTGTAACACCAATTTCATGTCAGGATGGGGTTTATTTTCTCTTGCAGAGGCTCTTTTGGCTAGAGCGCCTCCAGCTTTTCCCGGGACAGCGTTTTCTGCATGGTCCAGCCTCGGTCCGGGGCTATCTGGGGCATGGTTTGGAGACGGCTCAGTTTGTGCTAAATGCTAAACCGCAAAAACCCTGCGGCAAGCGCTTCCAAAAATGTGACGCCATCGCAAGGGTGTGCCCGATCCATCAGAAGATGGCCTATTCACACAAAGCTAGGCATTGGTTGGATATGTGGTTGGGCAGCAAAAGCCGGCCTGTCCAAGGCTATTTAGCCTAAACGGATATCTTTGATTTTACTTGGATTTTTGAGGAGGGAGGCATGGCTGGGGTGGTAGGGATCGAACCTACGCATGGCGGGATCAAAACCCGCTGCCTTACCACTTGGCTACACCCCAGCGAAGAGCTAACCATTATGCGCAGAGGAGGGAGATTTTCAAGAAAATTTTCTGGAAGCCTGATCGGAGGACGGAGTGAGGGGGGATGAGCCCGGAGATTCAGCGGTCCGTTCCTGCACGAATTCGGGGGAAAGTGCTTGAGTCTCTTGATCAATCAGGCTAATCTGTCGAATTATCCTTTTTTTCGATCACACTGGTATCCAAAGGCACAGAACCATGGACGCGGCATCGCAAAAAATACTGGAGTCCACCCGAAACATCGGCATCTCAGCACACATCGACAGTGGCAAGACCACTCTGACCGAGCGCATTCTTTACTACGCCGGCAAGATTCACAAGATTGAGGAAGTCCGTGGCGGCGGAAGTGGAGCCACCATGGACCACATGGACCTGGAGAAGGAGAAGGGCATCACGATCACCTCTGCCGCGACCACGGTCAGTTGGCAGGACAAGAAGATCAACATCATCGACACTCCCGGACACGTGGACTTCACGGTGGAGGTGGAGCGCTCCTTGCGGGTGCTGGACGGTGCGATCCTGGTCCTCTGCGGAGTGGCCGGAGTGCAGTCCCAGTCCCTCACCGTGGACCGGCAGATGAAGCGCTACCGGGTTCCTCGGCTGGCGTTCATCAACAAGCTCGACCGCATGGGAGCCAACCCCTTCCGGGGCATTCAGGGGATTCGGGACCAGCTTGGGCTGAACGCCGTGGCGATGCAGCTGCCGATTGGCCTGGAAGACGCCCACAACGGCGTGGTCGACCTGATCAGCATGCAGGCGGCCTTCTTTGATGGCGAACGCGGAGAGAGCGTTCGCTACGCAGACATCCCGGCCGACATGCTTGAAGAGGCACAGGAGAAGCGCATGGAGATGCTTGAGGCCATCTCGATGTTCGACGAGCAGATGATGGAGGACCTCCTGGAGGACAAGGAGATTCCGGAGGAGCAGATCCACAAGGCGATCAAGAAGGGCGTGCAGAGCCTGGAGCTCTGCCCTGTGTTCATGGGAAGCGCCTTCAAGAACAAGGGCGTTCAGCTGCTGCTTGATGCCATCACGCGCTACCTGCCGTCGCCTCTTGAGGCGGAGAACATGAAGGCCATCAGCCTGGAGAACGAGTCTGCGGTTCAGCTCAAGGCCGACCCGGACCTGCCCACCGTGGCCATGGCGTTCAAGTTGACCGAAGAGCAGTTCGGGCAGCTGACCTACACCCGGATCTACCAAGGGCGCCTGGTCAAGGGCGAGCAGATGACCAACATCCGCACCGGCAAGAAGTCCCGGGTCGGACGCATGGTCCGGATGCACTCCAACGATCGCGAGAACATTGACGTCGCCGAGGCCGGGGACATCATCGCCATGGTTGGCGTGGACTGTGCTTCCGGAGACACCTTCTGCGGCGAAGGCATCAAGGTCAGCTGCGAGTCCATGTTCGTTCCGATCCCCGTGATCTCGCTGGCCGTCAAAGGCAAGGACAACGAGCACCAGATGCGCATGAGCAAGGCCCTCAGCCGCTTCATGCGTGAAGACCCGACCTTCCGCGTCTCCTCCGACGAGGAGTCCAAGGAGACCATCATCTCCGGGATGGGCGAGCTGCACCTGGAGATCTACATCGAGCGCATGCGCCGTGAGTACAACGCCGAGGTGATCGTCGGGGCTCCGCAGGTCAACTACCGAGAGGCGATCACCTCTCCGGCAGACTTTGACTACCTGCACAAGAAGCAGACCGGAGGTTCCGGACAGTTCGCCGGGGTCGCAGGCAGCATCGAGCCGCTGGAAGAGGGGGCCGAGGAGAACTTCGAGTTCGTCAACGCGATCTTTGGAGGCTCAATCCCCGGAGAGCACATCCCGGCCTGTGAGAAGGGCTTTCAGGACGTGATGGAGAAGGGGCCGCTGGCGGCCTTCCCGATGGTGGGCATCAAGGTCACCTTGAAGGATGGAAAGTACCACGACGTGGACTCCAGCGACCTCGCCTACCGGCTCGCCTCCCGGCAGGCCATGAAGCAGGCTGTCGCCAAGGCGCGTCCGGTGCTGCTGGAGCCGATCATGAAGGTGGAGATCGAGACCCCTGCGGACTATCAAGGTTCCGTCATGGGCGACCTCAGCTCCCGACGCGGGGTGATCTATGGCTCCGAAGTCAAGGGGGACGACACGGTGATCACCGCCGGTGTGCCACTGGGCGAGATGTTCGGCTACGCCACCGAGTTGCGCTCCATGAGCGCCGGGAAAGCCTCCTACTCGATGGAGTTTGAGAAGTACTCTGCCGCTCCGGCCTTCGTTCAGGAGAAGGTCATCAAGGAGCGCCAGGAGAAGCTCAAGGAAGAAGAGTAACCTCCTCTCCCTCCCACTCCGGAGCCGCCTCAGGCTCCGGAGCACCTCTCCCGCCTCAGAGAAAGTCCTCTCGCACAATCCTGTAGTTCTGCATCTTCTGGTTGAGCGTCCTCCGAGGGAGGTCCAGCTCCTCCAGCACCTGCTTGATGTTCCCCCGATTCCGTCGGAGCGACTGTTCGATCGAGCGTTTCTCAAACCCCGCCACCGCCTCTGCCAGGGAGAGGGGCCTGATGGGCTCCGCCGTGGAAGACTTGCGACGCAGCAGCTCCTCCAGCCCAACTCCTCCTCCGGCAAGGACGAAGCGCTCCGCCGTGTTCTTCAACTCTCGGACGTTCCCCGGCCACAGGTGCTGCTCCAGCGTCAGAAGCTCCTCCGAGCGCAGATGCCGGGCGGTCCGCCCATGAGCCTTCTGCGCCTCGTTCACAAAGTACTCGAACAGTAGAGGCAGGTCCTCGGAGCGCTCACGTAGCGGAGGCAGGTGCACCTCCGCGACATTCAGCCGATAGTACAGATCCTCCCGGAACTCCCCGGCCTCGCTGGCCTCGGCGAGGTCTCGCTTGGTCGCTGCGACAATCCGGATGTCCACCGGCTTCGCCTGATTGGTCCCGATGCGCTGCACCTCACGCTCCTGCAGCGTCCGCAGGACCTTGACCTGCAGGTTGAGCGGCATGCTCTCGATCTCGTCCAGAAACACCGTCCCGTGGTCCGCATATTCGATGCGCCCAACCCGGGGCTTTGCTGCGCCGGTGAAGGCTCCGGACTCGTGTCCGAAAAGCTCGCTCTCAAACAGGTTCTCCGGGACCGCAGCGCAGTTGATCGGAACAAACGGGTTGCGCGTTCGGCGGCTGAAGTCGTGCAGACAGCGTGCGACCAACTCCTTCCCGGTCCCGGTTTCCCCATGAATCAGCACGTTCGCCTGCGTCTCGGCGAGGTCCAGGACCTGCTGCCGCAGGCGCTCCATCAGAGGCGAATTGCCAATCAGCCGAGCCTCGATGCGGTTGCGGTCGGTCAGTTTCCTCCGGAGAGCTTCGTTCTCCAGCACCAGCCGGCGCTGACGGCATCCGCGACGTACCGATTCCAGCAGCCGGTCCGGATCATAGGGTTTCTCGATGAAGTCGAAGGCTCCGGATTTCATCGCCTCCACGGCCATTGCGATGTCACCGTGTCCGGTCAGCAAGACCACCGGGACCTCCGGGAAGGACGCCTGCAGCTCTCTCAGGAAGGCCAGTCCATCCATTTCCGGCATGCGGACATCCGAGACGATGATTCCGGGGAAATCGAGGTGGATCTGCTCCAGCGCACGAGCGGTGGAAGCGCAAGGGGTGACGGAGAAATCGTAAAGCTCCAGCCACTGCTTGGCCGACTGACGTACCGGAGCCTCGTCGTCAACAAACAGGACCTGATGGACTTCAAGCATGGGTCTGCGGGTTCATGGGAAGTTCAAGGATGAAGGCGGCGCCTCCGGAGTCGCGGTTGCTTGCCCGGATGGTTCCGCGATGCGCCTGGGCGATTCCATACGCGATGGAGAGCCCCAGGCCGAGGCCTTGTCCACCGGGCTTGCGGGTGAAGAAGGGCTCAAAGAGGTGGATCAGGTCCGCCTCTTCGATCCCGGAGCCGGAGTCCAGGAACTCGATGAGCACCCGATCTGCAGCAGCGGCCTGCACACGGATCTGCAGCTCCCGGGAGGCGGAGGCGCTCATGGCATCGAGCGCGTTGCTCACCAGGTTGGTGAACAGTTGCCGGAGCTGCTGGGCGTCTCCGGGTACGGACCACTCGTCCTCCCAGCCTTCCAGCACGAGGCTGACCTGTTCTTCGGGAATGCGGTTTTCGAAGAGGCTCAAGGTGAACTGAAGCACCTCGTTCAGGCTGGCCTGTGCCGAGGAGAGGTCGGACTTGCGGGCAAAGACCTTGAGCTGGCTGGCGATCGAGGAGACGTTCCGGATCAGTTCTGCCAGCCGCACCAGGTTCTCTCCCACAGTCTCCAGCTTCCCCTTCTGGAGCAGCAGCTGAGTGCTGGCCACAAAGGTCTGCATGGCCGTCAGGGGCTGGTTCAGCTCGTGGGCCACGGTAGCTGACATCTGCCCAAGAGCCGCCAGCTTTCCGGTCTGGATCAACTCCAGCTGAGTCGCCTGCAGCTCCCGGGTGCGCTCCTCCACACGCTGTTCCAGCTGGTCGTGAGCTTGTTGCAGAGAGCGCATCTTTGCTCGGCGCTCCCGCTGGAAGAGCCAGAGCGCGGTCAGCAAGAGGGACACTCCCAACGCCGCCAGGGCCGCCTCGGTGGCTCGGTGATTCAGGGGAGAGACGGGAGTCAGGTACAGCAGGCGCCAGCTCAGCTCCTCCAGAGGCTGGCTCTCGATCAGAAACTCCTGAGCGTCTTCCGGCGGGGTCAGGCCTTGTGCCGAGGTCCCGGAAACCTGCAGGAGCGGCGTCCGGGAAAACCAACCCTGAGGATTCAGCGAGCCCAGCGGAGACAGCGGGGCGCCTTCGTACTGGCGCTGTCTCCGGATCGACTCCAGATCCGTCGGGGTCAGCGGCTCCAGGGTGTGAAACCGCCAGTCCGGACGGCTGGATAGAGCAATCACTCCGCGTGCATCCAGCACCAGCACGTTCTCCTGGGTGGACTCCCAGTCCTCCTGCACCTCCTCCAGGTTGATCTTGACGACCGCCACCCCCAGGACGCGTTCCTCAAAGGAGATCGGGTGCGAGATGTAGTACCCGGGCTGCCGCGTGGTTGTCCCGATCGCGTAGTACCTCCCGGACCTTCCCGAGATCGCCTCCTGAAAGTAGGGGCGGTAGCGAAATGACTGACCGAGGAGGGAGTTCGGGTCCGCGTGGTTGCTGGTGGCCACAGCGGTGCCGCCCTGGTTCAGGATGTAAAGCAGCGCCGCTCCGGATTGCCATGAAGCCAGCTGAAGCTTCTGGCTGACGTACTCCTGGAGAGCGTTGTGGGTAAAGTCGGGGTTTTGCAGCAGCGTTTGGACGGCAGGGTCCTCGGAGAGGATAAAGGGCAGGTATTCGTATTTCGAGATGGCTCCGCGCAGGCTGCTGCTGTAGAGGCTCAGCCGCGAAACCGCCTGTTCCTGCAGCTCCACCTCGGCCATGTGCCAACCCCAGCGAGCCGAGAGCCAGCAGGCCAGTCCACTTCCAAGCAGAAGAATGATTCCAACGGTGAGGCGTCGAGCGCGCGCAGGAGCAGGCATGACAAACGGGTCGAATCCAGGGCAGGAGGCCCCGGATTCGCCAGTTGAACCTACTTCTGTTCGCCCGTCAAGGTCTTTCCATTCTCCGTCCAGAACTTCTGAGCCCCCTTGTGCACCGGGGTGACGATGCCAGTCAGGCCGGAGTTGATGCTCATCGCCTTGGCCGTGGACTTCACGGAGACGAGGTACTTCAGCCCGGCATCGGAGAAGACCTGCTTGGCCGCGTTGTAGACCACGTCCTCCGGGAGGTGACGTCCGGCGGTCCAGAGCGCCGAGTCCTGAACAGTGACCACGTCATAGTCCACGCCCTGGTAGGTCCCTGCGGGGATGATCACCTTGGAGTAGAAGGGGAAGTCCTTGAAGAGCTTTCCGTTCTTCTGTGCCTCCTCATAGACCTGGATCAGGCGGATCGGGTTGGAGGCGGCGGCCTGGATCACGGAGGAGTTGGGGTATCCGGCAAAGACCCAAAGTGCAGCCACCTGGTTGTCTCCGAGAGCGGCGGCGCCCTGGTTGTAGCCGATGTACTGCGGGTCGATGTCGTTCCAGATCCCCACGCTCTCAAAGTAGCGCTGGGCCGAGGCAGCGGCTCCGGATCCGGCAGCACCCACGGCGATCTTCTTGCCCTTGAGCTGCTCCACCGTGGTGATTCCAGAGTTCTCCAGCACGATCAGGTGCGCCGGGGCCCCATACAGGTAGGCCACTGCGTGCACGTTGCGGTACTTGTTGGTGTCCTTGGTCAGCCGCCCGTTGCGTCCAAGGTAGAGGTCTCCGGAGTAGGTGATCCCAAAATCGGCATCCTTGGAGTTGAGACGCCGGAGGTTCTCCACGGAGCCTGCAGAGGCCATGTTCGAGATCTCCATGCCGCTCATGTGCTTGGAGAGGTAAGTGGACATCCCGTTGGAGAAGTACTGGAAGGTCCCACCGTCCGGACCTCCGGAGAAGGCCAGAAACTTCTGGGCAGAGGCCGGGGCAGCCATCAGCGTGGCCGCGGCCAGGGCGGATGCCAACACGTGGGCGGATTTCTTGAGAATGCGAGCAAGCTGCATGTGTGTCTCCTTGATGAGGAAGGGTCAGGGCCTCTTTGAACAACCAAAGGGACCCGGTTCAGATCGAAGCGCATGCCATCCGCTTCGGAGAATCCTCCGAAAGGGTGCTCTCCTCCGGAGTGCGGGAAAATGCTGGGGCGTTCGGGAGCCGCGAGCGACTCAGGCCGGAGCCGGAGTGAGCGACTCCGTATCTCGCTGAAGCCACCAGACCAGCAGCACCAACACCAGCCCCACGGCGTCGGTTTCAAAGCTGGGCCAATAGAGCAGGAAGGTGGCCAAGGCCAACACTCCCATCTCGTACCACTTCAGACGGCGGCGGAAGAAGCCCATGGAGAAGGCGCTGAACGCCAGAGTCCCCAGGGTCGCCGAGACGAAGGCGCTGACGATCTCCATCGTTGTCCCGTCCAGCAGGATTCCGGGCACGTAGGCAAACATCAGCGGCATGATGTAGAGCAGTTTGGCAAACTTGAACGAGGTCCAGCCTGTCTTCCACGGATCGGAGCCGGCAATCGCCGCCCCGGCATACGCAGCCACACAGACCGGAGGGGTGATGTTCGAGTCTTGAGAAAGCCAGTAGACGATCATGTGTGCGGCAATCGCGGAGACCCCGTACTCACCCAGCGCCGGAACCGCCAGCACAGCCACGATCAGGTAGGCTGCGGTGACCGGAACTCCCATCCCCAGAATCAAGGAGGCAAGGGCAATCAGGACCACCGCAAGCAGCAGGCTGTCCCCGGCCATCGAGATGACGAGGTCCGAAAACTTGAGCCCCATCCCGGTCAGCGAGATGGTCCCGACGATGATCCCGATGACACCGATGGTCGCCCCGACAACCAGAGTGCTCTTTGCTCCTGCCAGAATGGCCTCCCAGATCTCGGGAATCCCCATCCGGGTCTCCTTGCGCACCCAGCTGATCACGATGCAGGAGAGCGTAGCCCAAAAGGCCGCATTTCCGGGAGAGCGCCCGATGAGCATCAGCACGGTGATGATCACCAGAGGAAGCGAGTAGTACCACCCCTCACGGAGCACCACCTTCCAGTGCGGGACCTCTTCGGAGAGGTCCAGTCCGCCCAGACCCTGCTTCTTGGCCTCAAAGTGGATCATCCCGAAGACGGAGAGGAAGTAGAGCAGTGCAGGCCCCACAGACATCAGCATGATGTTGGCGTAGGAGATCCCGGTCAGCTCTGCCATCAGGAACCCTCCGGCCCCCATGATGGGAGGCAGGAACATGCCACCGATCGAGGCTGAAGGCTCGATCGCACCGGCCACATGAGGACGGAAGCCTGCCCGCTTCATCAAGGGAATGGTGAAGGATCCGGTGGAGACCGTGTTGGCAATTGCAGATCCGGAGACCGAGCCGAACAGAGCCGAGGAGAGCACCGCGACCTTGGCCGGACCGCCTGTGGAGCCCCCGGCCACCGCCAGCGGGAGGTCGATGAAGAAACGTCCGGCTCCAGACTTTTGCAGGAAGGCGCCGAAGAAGATGAAGAGGATCACATAGGTTGCCAGCACGTTGGCCATGACCCCGAACACCCCGTTGGTCGTCAGGAAGAGCGACGTGGCCAGGCGCTCAAAGCGGAACCCCCGATGCGCCAGGAGGTCCGGGAGGTAGGGTCCGAACAGGCCGAAGCAGATCATCCCGATGCCAATCAGGGTGATGGACCACCCGAGCACACGTCGGCAGATCTCCAGCGAGAGGAGCAGGCCGATGATGCTCAAGAGCATGTCCACCTCATTTTCGGCGCCAGCGCGGTAGTTGAGGTCCTCAAACTGGCTGATCCAGTAGATCACGGTCCCGGCCGTTCCAGCTCCGAGGATGTGGTCGCTGATGCTGGGGATCTCTGCCGAGAGCGGCAGAAGCTTGCGGTCCAACAGGGCAAGCGGGATCGCGAAGACCGGGATCAGGAGCAGGGTGTACTGCAGGTTTCCAAAGTCCTGCTCCAGCGCCAGCGTCAGGCCATCGTACTCCCAGGTCTCCTGAAACAGGCCGATCTGCTGGTAGAACTCGGTGGGAGAGGCAAAAAAGAAGGTGGCGGTGACCAAGACCGAGAGCAGCACTCCGGCTCCCACGGCCATCAGATCGTGAGCGAGCTTTCCGCCCGCCGGATAGAGCAGAAAGACCAGCACGAAGGTGATCAGGACGTACACCCCGAGGTGATACTGGGTCCCCAGCGCCTGAAAGCCTGCTCCGTAGAAATAGATCAGCACCATCGAGACCGACATCACGGCGGTCAACCAACTCCAAGGCCCTCGCAGCGTTCGCTCGGTCTTGGACTCCTTGTCAATCAGCGCTTGCAGGCGTTCCTGGTTCTCCGGGCTGACTTCTGCAGACTCGTCCTCTTGCTTCACATGGCCTCCTGGGTTGGGTCGTTGCCCCCGAATTGGGGCTGCCTCTCCCTTCAGCAAACACGGGACCACTGTAAAAAATGTTTTAATCTACTGATTTTTAAAGAAAAACAAATCCCTCTCAGTCCGATGTAAGCAAAAATTTGCTCATTAAAATCGATGATCAGCAAAAAATTGCTCACTCCGCACAGTCACACCGCGGGGTCCCAAGGGCAAGAAGACGGACTTTTGGATTGTCCTGTGCCCCCCGGAGCTTATGCTGAAGCTGGTTTTCACAACACAACTCGCTACTGAGCATTTCAATGAGCACGATTCTGGAAGCAAGTGAACGTCCCTGGGGGCGCTACGTGGTCCTGGCGGATGAATCGGACCACAAGGTCAAGCGCATCACCGTCAAGCCCGGCCAGAGGCTGAGCCTGCAGAGCCACCAGCAGCGCGCAGAACACTGGTTCATCGTCGCCGGTCAGGCCCGGGTGACGCGCAACGAGGAAGAACTGGATTTGGCTGCAGGGGAAGCGGTCGACATTCCGCGAACCGCACGACACCGGATTGAGAACACGGGCAGCAGCAACCTGATTTTCGTCGAGATTCAGACCGGAGACTACTTTGGAGAGGACGACATTCAGCGCTATCAGGACGACTACGGACGGGGCTCCTGAGTGATGCCGCAGCCGCTTCAGGGATCTGGAACGTGTCACTGAATTCCTGCTTCCTGCCCTGTCCCAAAGGCCTCGAGCCGCTCTTGGTCCAGGAGTTGGGAGGCTTCGGCCTTGAGGAGGTCCACCCCTTCCGCGCGGGCGTCCAGACCTTCCTGACGCAGCAGCAGGCCTACCGGGTTTGCCTGTGGTCCCGGCTTGCCAGCCGGGTGCTCTGGCGTCTGGCAGAAGGCCCGGTTGCCCATGAGCAGGCGCTCTACGAGTGGGGACGTCAGGTCCCCTGGGAGGAGCACCTGCAGCCCACCTCAACGTTTGCCGTCCACGCGACAGTCCAGCGCTCTCCCCTCAAGAACTCGCACTATGCCGCCTTGAAGCTCAAGGACGCGCTGGCGGATCGCTTCCGTGACCGGAGCGGAGCGCGGCCTTCCGTGGATCTGGAACATCCGGACGTTCGGATCGTGCTGCACCTTGAGGAGCAGTGGGGACAGGTGTATCTGGATCTGTCCGGAGAGAGCCTGCATCGCCGGGGCTACCGGTCCCAATCTGGAGAGGCCCCCCTGAAGGAGAACCTGGCCGCCGCCGCGCTCATGCTGGCCAACTGGCCGGAGATCTCCCGTTCCGGAGGAGGCCTGCTCGACCCCTGCTGCGGCGTGGGGACGCTACCTCTTGAAGCGGCGATGATGGCCGCGGAGATCGCCCCCGGAATGCTCCGGCCGCGCTTTGGCTTTTTGGGCTGGAGGCAGCATGAAGCGGCCGTGTGGGAAGACCTGATGCACGAAGCCCGGGAACGCCGCGAGACAGGGCTGTCACGCTTGCCAAAAATCGTTGGCTATGACGCCGACCCGCAGGCGATCCGCCGGGCCCTGGAGGCCCGGGAACGCCTTGGGCTTCAGCAGCAGGTTCACTTTGAAAAGCGGACCCTGGGAGAGCTGGAGGCCCCGGGCTGGGGCTCGGGACTGGTCATCGCCAACCCTCCCTACGGAGAGCGGCTGGGGACCTTTGCTCAGCTGCTCCCGCTCTATGTCCACCTGGGAACCCGACTCCGGGAGCGGTTTGGTGGCTGGCGTGGCGCGGTGCTGACCTCGGATCCACAGCTGGCACGGGGCCTCGGAGTCCGGGCCGATCAGCGTCCCCAACTCTACAACGGGGCTCTCGAGTGTCGGCTCTACTGTTTCGATGTCCACGTCCGCTCTGATCGCTCGGAACCTGCTGGAGCGCCCACGCGAGCGAGCGAGCCTCAGGAGTCCGGAGTTCCGGAACCGGCGGTGCAGATGTTCGTCAACCGCCTGCGCAAGAACCTCCGCAAGCTCCACTCGTGGAGGCAGCGTGAGCAGATCACCTGCTTTCGCGCCTACGATGCGGACCTCCCGGAGTACAACCTGGCTGTGGACCTTTATGAAGACTGGGTCGTCGTTCAGGAGTATCAGGCGCCGGCCAGCATTGACGAGCAGAAGGCTCAGGCGCGCTTGCGGGCCGTGTTGAGCACCCTCCCGGAAGTGCTTCAGGTCTCACCGGAGCGGATGGTGCTCAAGGTTCGCGGACGACAGCGTCAGGGCTTTCGCTACACCGGGCAGAAGCCTCGGCATCAGTATCACGAGGTTGGCGAGGCCGGGATGCGCTTCTCGGTGAACTTCACCGACAATCTGGACACCGGGCTGTTTCTCGACCACCGCCTGACACGCCGCTGGATCCGGGAGCACGCCTCGGGTGGGCGTTTCCTCAACCTGTTTGGCTACACCGGGGCTGCAACCGTCGCGGCCGCGCGGGGAGGGGCTCGGGAGTCGGTTACGGTCGATCTGTCCCCCAGGTTTTTGGAATGGGCCGCCCGCAACCTGCGGCTCAACGGCATCTCCGAAAAACGCCACCAGTTGGTTTCCGGAGACGTGCGAGAGTGGCTGCGCCGCTCTCGAGAGCGTTTTGACCTGATCTTCCTTGACCCTCCCACATTCTCCAACTCGGCCCGCGCCGCGCAGGACTTCGACCTGCAGCGCGATCATCCGGAGCTGCTGGAGTTGGTCATGCGGCGCCTCGCGCCAGAGGGGGTCCTCCTGTTCACCAACCACTCGCGCCGCTTCAAGCTCGAGCCTGGCCTGGAGGCGCGTTTCCAGGTCGAGAACCTGCACCCTCGCACGATCCCTCCGGACTTTGCCCGCACCCCGAACATTCACTGGGCCTGGACGCTTCGGCATCCCGGCACTCCGGCCTGAAGCCTGTGTTTCCCAAACTTCAAGGAGAAGCCTGTGTCTGAGATTGAGCGTCTAAAAACCGTGATGGCTCGCCTGCGAGACCCGGAAGGCGGATGCCCGTGGGACCGGGAGCAGACATTTGGCTCGGTCGCTCCGTACACCATCGAAGAGGCCTACGAGGTCGCAGATGCGATTGAGCGCGGAGACCTGCAGGCGTTGCGGGAGGAGCTGGGCGATCTGCTCCTGCAGGTCATCTTTCACTCACGGATCGCCGAAGAGCAGGGCGCGTTCGACTTCGACGCGGTCGCCCAGGGAGTTGCCGAGAAGATGGTGGAGCGCCATCCCCACGTCTTTGGTGCGGATGAGGAGCGCAGCCAGGAGGTCCACAGCCGGCGGTGGGAAGATCAGAAGGCCGGGGAGCGAGAGCGCAAGGCCCGAGAATCCGGACGTTCCCCCAGCCTGCTGGACGATGTGCCTCAGGCGCTCCCTGCCCTGATGCGCGCCGAGAAGCTGAGCAAGCGGGCGGCGCGGGTGGGGTTCGAGTGGCCCACAGTGGAGGAGGTTTTGGAGAAATTGCATGAGGAGCTGGAGGAACTCGCTCAGGCCCGGGCAGGCGGGCACCTGGAGGAGGTTGAGGAGGAACTGGGGGATCTGCTCTACACAGTCGCCAACCTGGCCCGCAAACTCCAGGTCGACCCGGAGGTGGCGCTGCGTCGAACCAACCGCAAGTTCGAGCGACGCTTTCGCTTTGTGGAGCAGCAGCTGCTCAGGCGAGGACGCCGTCCCGAAGCGTCGACCCTAGAGGAGATGGACGCTCTGTGGGAGGAGGCAAAGCTTGAGGAGCGACACTCCCCGGATGCAGACGCCCCTGCCAGGTCTGATGCTGCGCAAGCTGGTCCTCAATGAACTGATGCGGACGCATGCGCTCGCGGGTCCAGTCCGGAGCCACCAGCTCGTCCCAGCGTGAGGCAACGGCGGCCAGCCGATGCACCGCAACCTCCGGGGAGAGGTGCTCCAGAAAGCACCGGACGCGCCGGGCATACTCTTCCAGCTCCAGCGGGAGGAAGCGCCCCTGACGGAACTCTTGCTCCAGCGGCGTGCCCCGGAGCACGTGCAGGTTGTGCAGCTTGACTCCCTGGACGCCCAGGTCGGAGAGCAGCCGAGCCGTATGGATCAACTGTTCGTCCGTCTCTCCCGGAAGCCCAAGCATCAGGTGAATGCAGAGGTCCAGACCCGAAATGTTGCGCAGCTTCCGGATGGCCTGCAGGGAGCTGGCGGCATCATGTCCCCGGGAGAGAAAGCGTAGCTGCGCATCGTCGAAGGTCTGGACTCCCAGCTCGATGGAGAGAAAATGCTCTGCCGCGATCCGCTCAAAGACCCGAAGTACCGCTTTGGGCAGGCAGTCCGGACGCGTGCCGATGACCAGACCGAGGATGTCGTCTTCAGCCAGGGCCTGCTGGTAGAGCGTCTCCAACTCCCGGGCTTTTCCAAAGGTGTTGGTGTAGGCCTGAAAGTACACCAGGAACTTGTGCGCCTTGTAGCGCTGACGGATGCGCTCGCGGTGCAGGCGGATCTGCTCCTGGAGCGGCAGTTCACGCTGTTGGTGATAGGCCGCGGAGCCCCACTCGTCGCAGAAGGTGCAGACTTTCATCCCGCCCAGTCCTTCTCGGTTTGGGCAGGTCTCGGCGATGGAGACACTGATCTTGAACACCTTCTCGCCAAAGCGGCGCTGGTGCTGCTGACTCAGGGGGTGATAGCGCTTGCCATGCAGAAACGAGGGGACGTCACTCATCAAGCGCAGGGGTCGGGATGGAATCGCGAGTCAACTGCAGCTCCTGAAGCATCGGCTTTTCGGTGTTCAGCGAAAGCGACTGGCCGGAGAAGGTCAGCAGCACCGCCTGAGTGTTTGCGACCACCACCGAGAACTGCTGATCCGCATCCCACTCGAAGACCTCGCCCGGATCCAGCTGCACGTCCACCGGGTCCAGCTCATCCACACGGATTCCAATCCAGGTGTGCTTGAGGGCCTCGACCCGAAGCGACAGCGGCAGGATCGGCACCACCTCGGCAGTCTCTGCAGGAGGTGCGGCCTCGGCTGGTTCCGGGGCCTCGGCAACTGCAGCCGGGGAGGTCTCGGCAGGCGGGGCTTCCGGAGGTTCTGGAGACACCGGCTCCGGGGTCGCTGCTGGACTGGGGGACGGCTCCTGAGGCGTTGAGGGGAGCGGGGAGGCCTCAGGCTCCGGCGGCTTTGCGGCAGGTGGTGTGGCCTGAGGAGGTCCCTCTGCAACCGCTGGAGGTTGTGGTTCTTCCTGAGTCGCAGCAGATGGACTCTCCGGATCCTGGGTCAGTTCTTCCAGCGGCAGGTACAGGTACGCCACCAACGCCAGGGCAATCACCACCGCGACCAGAGAGACCCGCGTCCACACGTTCGATGAAGGAGGCAGCTCGGAGACCCGGATGATCTTGACCTGCTGGCGAGGAGCGGATTTTTCCTTGCTGGGCGCTTCTCCCAGCAGCGTCCCCACCCGGTCCAGCAGCTCCGTCGCGTCCAAGCCCACGTGGCTGGCGTAGGAGCGTAGAAAACCACGCATGAAGACAGGTCCCGGAGGTTGATTGAACTCTCCAGCCTCCAACGCCTTCAGGGAGCTGAGGTTGACATGAATCGCCTCGGCGACCTCAGCCAGGCTCAGTTCCTGGCCTTCCCGGGCTTCTCTCAGTTCCAGGCCGACTTGTTCCAGGCTGTCTTCTTCTACGACGACGTCTTCCATGATGGAGATGAGTTAGGCAAGGTGGAGGCGATAGCCAAGTCGTTCACAAAATTGGGCAAATGACCGCTCCGGAGCCTGAGCCTGATGCAGCAGGTGCAGGGCTGCGGAGACGACGGGCTCCGGGTACTGACGCAGGGTGTAGCCGGAGGCTTCGGGTCCCAGGGCCTGCTCCACCAGCTTGCGGTAGGGAGCTTCCTCCGACTCCGGGGCAGAGCTGAGTTGCTGGTTCAATTCCTGACAGAGTTGGTCGTACTGCTGGTCAGAGATCAGGGTCTCTCCCAACTGATAGTAGAGGAAGGAGTGGACCAGATACTGCAGTGTCAGTCGCTTGAGCAAGGCTTCTTGAGACAGTAGAGAGGGCAGGCACTTTGGGGATCAGAACTCAAAGAGTCAACCGCTCTTCAAACTAGAATTCCTCCATAATTTTGCAAGGTTTTTCCTTCAAATGTCCGGTTCCGTGTCCGGTCTGCACCGCTGGGTGGACCGCTGTCGTCAAATCGATCGATCCGCTTTTTTGCCCTTTGTGGTTGAGGAGACCCCAGTGGGCTGGATTCCCAAGGCACATCTGCGTCGCTTTTGGGAGCACCCGCGCACCTTTGAGGTCTCCGAAACTGCTGTACGCCTGAACCCGGAGTGGACGCTTCCGCAAGAGCGCACCGAAGCGGTGGCACAGGTGCTTGGAGAGTGGCGGGAGCGCGGCTGGGTTCCCGGGTGGCGGGAGGAGCTGTACCGCGTCTCCCCCGCCTTCGATCAACCTCCGCTTCTGCTGATGGAGCGGGCCGCCGCGCCGCTGTTCGGAGTGTGCAGCTACGGGGTGCACCTCAACGGCTTTGTTCGCCGTGCAGAGGGGCTCTGGCTCTGGCTGGCCCGGCGCGCCCAGGATCGTCCGCAGTATCCAGGATTTCTCGACCACCTGGTGGCCGGAGGACTGACGGCCGGACAGACCGCGCGGGAGGTCGCACTGCGGGAGTGTCATGAAGAAGCCGGGATCCCCGAGTCGTTGGCTCGACGCTGTCGGCCCACCGGCTTCGTCTCGCTCTTCATGGAGCACCAGGGCCTCGTCAAGCGGGACCTGCTCTTCACCTACGATCTGGAACTTCCAGAGGATTTCCAGCCGCACAACACGGACGGAGAGGTGGAGGCGTTCCTGCGGGTTCCTGTGGAAGAAGCCCTCCGGATCGTCGCAGAGACCGATGAGGTCAAGCTGAACTGCAACCTGGTAATGATCGACTTTTTTCTGCGACACGGGTTGATTCACCCGGATCAATCAGGTTACGTTGAGTTGCTCAAAGGCATCCGTCATCCGGACTGTGCCTGAACCCGATTCCTCCACAGAGTTCCGATCATGAAGCTGAAATCCACCACCATCGGCGCTTACCCGAAGCCAGAATATGTGACCCTTCCGGACTGGTTTGACGACCTTGACAAGCCCAACCCGACAGAAGGCTGGGCCGAGGCCCTCCAGGCCATGGGACCCGAGGCAGACGCCATTCTCACGCGAGGCACGCATGAGGCCGTGCAGGATCAGGTCGAGGCCGGGATCGACATTCCCACCGATGGAGAGATCGCCCGGGAGAACTACATCCACTACCATTGCCGTCACCTGGAGGGGGTGGACTTTGTGAACCTGACGGAACGCCCGGTGCGTACCGGAAACTACTCCGCGCGCCTGCCCACCGTCCGCGGAAAAATTCAGGTCCGAGACCTGTTCCTTGCCGAGGACTGGAGACGGGCTCAGGCCGCCACGGACCGTCCGGTCAAGATCACGATGCCCGGTCCCCTGACCGTGGCCGACACCTTGGCCGACGCCTGCTACGGCGACCTCCGGAAGCTGGGGCAGGACATCGCCGACGCTCTGAACCAGGAGGTCCATAGCCTCGCAGCGGCCGGATGCCGGCACATTCAGATTGACGAACCGCTGTTTGCCCGCTATCCGGAGCGTGCACTGGAGTTTGGTGTGGAGAACCTGGAGCGCGCCTTTCAGGGCTGTCCGGAGGGCGTCACCCGGACCGTGCACATGTGCTGCGGCTACCCGAACACGATTGATGTCGAGGACTATCCCAAGGCGCCGCTGGATGCATACTGGAAGATCGCCGAGGCGGTGGACGACTCTTCTGTGATGGCCGTCTCGCTGGAGGATGCGCACCGGCACAACGACCTGAAGCTGCTGGAGAAGTTCCGCCAGACCACCGTCATCCTGGGCGTCGTGGCCATTGCCCGGAGTCGCGTGGAGTCCGTGGAAGAAATCCGAACCCGGCTCAAGGCCGCGTTGGAGCACATCGACGCCGACCGCCTGATCGCCGCCCCGGACTGCGGGCTGGGCATCCTGGGGCGTGACCTCGCCCGAACCAAGCTCCGTCACCTGTGTCAGGCCTGTCAGCTCGACTGAACCCGAATCTTCTGCAAAATCTCATGAAGTCCATCACCGTACAGAACCTGCAACTGGCCAACCATCGTCCCTTCACCCTGGTGGGAGGGATGAACGTCCTCGAATCCGAAGACCTGGCACTCCAGGTGGCAGAGGCGTTCCGCACCATCACGGAGCGGCTGCAGATTCCTTACATCTTCAAGGCCTCGTTTGACAAGGCGAACCGCTCCTCGATTCACTCCTATCGGGGTCCGGGGCTCGAAGAGGGGCTGAAGATTCTGGAGAAGGTCAAGCGCACCTTTGGGGTTCCGGTGCTGACGGATGTCCATGAGCCAGCTCAGGCTGCTCCTGCTGCAGAGGTCGCCGATGTGCTGCAGCTCCCGGCGTTTCTGTCGCGTCAGACGGACCTGGTGGTCGCGCTGGCGGAGACCGGAGCGGTGATCAACATCAAGAAGGCCCAGTTCCTTGCCCCGGAGGAGATGAAGAACATTCTGGAGAAGTGCGAGCAGGCCGGGAACTCTCAGCTGATCCTCTGTGAACGCGGCTCCAGCTTCGGCTACAACAACCTGGTCGTGGACATGCTCGGGTTTCCGATCATGAAGGCCATGGGCTATCCGGTGCTGTTTGACGTGACCCACTCTCTGCAACGTCCGGGAGGTCTGGGGCACGCGGCAGGAGGGCGGCGGCAGTGGGTTCGCGAGCTCGCGCTCTCCGGGATGGCGCTCGGACTGGCGGGGCTCTTCCTGGAAGCCCACCCGGACCCAAACCAGGCCAGGTGCGACGGTCCCTCCGCCTTGCCGCTGGATCAGCTGGAGCCCTTCCTCACTCAGGTGAAGCAGCTGGACGAGCTGGTCAAGGCCTTCTCTCCTCTGGACTTGTGAACCCGGGAGGTCCCTCCGGAAGCAGCCGGTGCCGAGCCAGAAACTCCTGAAAGAACGCCTCCCAGGCAGGGTCTGGGACCACCTGCATCCGCAACACCCAGACCTCGGCACCCAGCTCCGGGAAGGCCCTCAGCTTGACCGCGTCCTTCTCCGTGACCACCCAGCGCTGCGCTCCGGACTGGCGAAACGCCCGCTGCAGTGCCGCAACCCGGGAGGGCTCGTAGGCCTGATGGTCCTTCAAGGCTTCCAACTGCACGACCTCTGCCCCAAGCTGCTCGAGCACCTTGCGAAACCCTCCCGGCTGACCCACTCCACAGGAGGCAAACACGGACTTGCTCCATCCGGAGCGGACCTCCACCTCGACCTTCCCGTCCAACCTCACAAGGGCCTCCGGGTGGTACTCGAAGCGAAAGATCGGGCCGTCAAACTGTAGCGCTCGCCGGAGTTGGTGAAGATGGGCCTCGGCAAACCCCAGGTTGGCCTTGGTGAGCAGCAGTGCATCCGCCCGCCGGACCTGCGAGAGCGGCTCACGCAGAGGCCCCGTTGGCAGGAGGTGCCGGTTTCCCAAACCGCGCTCGGCATCGATCAGCAGCAAGTTCAGATCTCGGGCCATGGCCAAGTGCTGAAAGGCGTCATCCAGCACCAGACATTCCGGAGCATCCCAGACCATCGCCAGCCGTGAGGACCACTTGCGGGAGGCCGAGGCATACACGCTGACTTGGGGATGCCGCTGGGCCAGCAGAAACGGTTCGTCGCCCAGACGCTCGGCCGAGAGCGAGACCTGCTCCTCGGCGCGGAAGCGCTGCACGGTGCTGCGGCTCTTGCGGCCGTATCCCCGGGTGAGCACCACAACCGAACGTGGAGCCAGCGAGCGCAACAGGAACTCCACCACCGGCGTCTTGCCGGTCCCGCCAACCGTCAGGTTTCCCACGGAGATCACCGGAACCGGGGCACGCTCCACGGGAAGCAGGCGCAGCCGGTACAGCCCCAGGCGCAGCCAGACAAGAGACTCGTAAAGGACCGAGCCCAACAGGCGGCCCCAGACGCCAACGCGAAGCAGCGGCCAATTTCGAGGAGATTCTGCGAGGAAGGGCATCTCAGGAGAGCAGGCGGTACCGCATTTCCTGCTCCATCGGCAGGTCATCACTTTCAGGTTCAATGAACCCTTGGGAGATCAGCACCTGCAGGAGCTGATCGGTCCGCTCGGGGTCCAGCCCCAGGTGCAAGAACAGGTCGGTCCGGGTCAGGCGTCCCCCAAGAGACCTTCCCAGGAGCAGGGCCTCTCGCAGCGGCATCTGCGCAAAGGCCCGGAGCTGCTGAACGCCAAAGGCGATCATCGCTCCACCAATCAGCAAGGAAGGCAGCCCAACCAGCGGAACCGGGACCGGAGAGCCGCTGTCAAGCAGGACCAACCCGCCGAGCAGGCTGAAGATCCAGCCAAACAGGCGCTCCCGGCGCTTGCGCTGGGCATAGGCTTCGCCATCAAAGGTTTCCGGAGAGTCAGGGCTCACGGCTGCAGGAGATCTTGCGTTGCTTCCGGGACGTCCGGAAGTGAGACGGATTGCGGTTCACGGATCAGGCGAGGCGTGATCATGATCAGCACATGGTCAAACCGTCGCTCCTGCCCTTGAGATTGAAACAGAACTCCCAGCAGGGGCAAGTCGCGAAGTAGGGGCACTCCGCCCTCACGCTCCTGCTGGCTGCTCTTGATCAGCCCGCTGAGCAGAAACGGCCGGCCATCCGGAACGGTGACCCGGCTCTGGACGCGTTGCGTGTTGATCACCGGGATGCCGTCGATCGACTGCGTGTTGCTCGGAGAGCTGGTCTCCGCCCGGACGTGCAGTTCGATCCCCGGCTCCTCCTCGTTCAGGCCTCCCACCAGCCGCGGAGTGACCTGCAGAGTGACTCCGGTCTGCAGCTCCTGCAGGGACTTGTTCTCGTACAGCCGAATGTTGATCCGGGAGCCGCTGTTGACCTCTGCCTCCACATTGTTGGTCGTCACAATCACCGGACGTGAGAGCATCCGACCTCGCCCTTCCTGCTGAAGCAGCCGCAGCAGCGCATCCACCTGCAGGGCGGTGGTGGCCTCGGAGGCCACCAGGGTCGCCCCGAGCGTGAAGGGGCCGTCCACGGAGAGGTTCGAATTTCCGGGAGGGTTCTGGGCGTTGAACTCCAGCCCGATCCGCTGCGAGTCCTGCTCTGTGGTCTCAAAGATGTGGGCCTCGATCTGGATCTGAGGATGCGGCCGGTCCCACGCCTGCAGCAGCGCCTCCACGATTCCCAACACCTCCGGAGTGCCTCGGACGATCAGGGCGTTTCCCAAAGGGTCGGCCAGCAGCTGCGGAACCGCCAGCAGCGGATCTTGCTGAAAGGCCTGTTCCAGGTGGCCACGCAGCAACTCCAGGACTCCCGGGAGCTTCAGGGGCGCTCCGTTGCTGAACACCTGGTCGTCGCTGACCCGCAGGTGCTGCAGCGGAAAGCGCCGAACCTGCACCTCCGACTCCGGCAGCGCCAGCAGCAGCTCGTTGTCCAGCCGCTGCCACTCCAGAGAGAGCGACTCCACCTGATCTGCAGGCCCGGACAGGGTGACCAGCACTCCTCGGGAGTTTTCCAGATCATGCGGCTCCAGCCGCAACGAGGGGGAGCCCTGCTCCAGGTGCTGTTCCAGCACGGAGAAGGGCAGATGCTGGAAGATCAACGTGCGCGAACGCTGCGGAACAGGAGCGGCCAGAGGCTGCTCCAGCAGAGGCTGCAGCACCGCCTGCAGCGACTCCACAGACTTCCGGGGCCCCTGGAGCAAGAGCACCTCCGGCTTGGGAAAGGAGACCTCCAGCCCCTGGGTCTCGCGGGAGAGCTCCGGGCTCTGGAGCAGCTGCCGGAGCTGCTCGGCATGCTGGATCGAGGGAAGTGGGAGAAAGCGCGAGAGGCGCTCCGGGTTGGGAGTCCAGTACAGACGATGTCCGGAGGCATCGTAGCGCAACTGGGCCTGATGCCGAGCCGCGAGTTGCTCCAGCACAGCGGCGACCGAGCGCCCTTCCAGAGGCTCGGTCTGCAGCACGCCTTCCGGAAGAGGAGCGGTGAAGGTGAGGGGGACCCAGCCCAGCAGAGAGAGGTCTTCCAGCACGGTGCCCAGCGGTGTCGGCTCTGTGATCAACTTGCGGACCGGCTGGTGCCGCCACACCTCCCGCCGTGGCAGCACCTCCACGGCCGACGAGCGCTCCAGCGCGTGCAGGGCATTGCGCTCAAGTACCAGGTCCCAGACGCCCTGGGCGGTGCGTCCCTGGACCTGCCGGATTTTGGACTGCTCCGGAAGGAGCGGGTGAAAGCGGACCGAGTTCGCAGACTCCGCATGCTCCTCCAGGAAGACCTGAAGTGCCTCTCTCAGAGTGTGTGCGGCGCCTTGCTGAAAGCGTACGGCGCCGGAGGATTTTCTCCAGCGCAACAGGTCTCCCGCCTGAAGCGCTGAAGCGGAAAGAAACAGGACCAGTCCCGAACACAGGAACCTCCCACGCATGGCGACCTCCTCTGGGAGCCCCACCCTCCGGGTGTTTCAGGCAGCTGACTCCTCACGTTGCAGCCAGACCTCAATCCCCTGAGCGTTCAGCTCGTAATCGAATTGCAGCACTGCATCCAGTTCAGCATCCGGGAGCGTTCCTCCATGCCGACGGTACTCTTGATGCAGAATCTCCCGAATCTTCTTTGCCAGCAGCAGCTGGCGGTTGTCTTTCAGGTGGCGTACCGCGTCAGCGGCCTCCAGAAATTGATCCAGCCGCCAGTGCAGGTCGGCAGCCAGCGCATCCAGCGAGTCTACCCGCCCGAAGTGCGTCAGATATGCCGAGGTGGGGGTGTAGAGCATCAGCCGCTCCAGCGTTGCGTGCATCTGGTCCGGCTCGAACTGCACGGGGGTGGTGGTGGGGAAGATGAACGGACCGTTGGGCGTATGCAGCTCCCGGTAGGCGATGCCGAAGTTGTCTCCGGAGAAGAGGCTGTGGGTGCGCCGGTCGATCATGCAGTAGTGATGACGGGCATGACCGGGTGTGTCGAGGAAGAGAAACGGACGTCCATGAAAGTCCAGGGTCCACTCGTCTTCGGCGATGACCACCCGGTCCTCCGGCACGGGGACCACCTCTCCATACAACTCCCGAAAGCGTGATGCTCCATAGACGGCAATGGTGCCCTCGATCAATCGCGCGGGGTCGATCAGGTGCCGAGCCCCGCGAGGGTGTACCACCAGCCGAGCCTCCGGAAGCTCCTGAAGCAACGCTCCCGCTCCGCCTGCATGGTCGAGGTGCACGTGCGTGACCAGCACGTGCGTGACCTGATCTCGGGCAATGCCCCGCTCCCGCAACGCCTCCAGCAACAGCGGCACTGCCAGCGTCGTCCCCACATCCACAAAGGCCGCCTTTCCCCCCTCGACAATCAGGTGGCTGGCGTCAAACCCGGGACGCAGGTAGCCGGTGTCAATCGTGGAAATGCCATCCGGATAGTCCAGGCTGATCAGGTCCATGGGGCCTCCTTGCAGGGTTGAGGAGCAGGGGGAAGGGTTTTCAGGAATGCGGGCTGGGAGTGAATTTAGAAGTCTCTGGGGCGACTGGCAAGCTCTTTTTCCTCAGGAGCTTCCGGAGGCTCGGGATTCCGGGGCGGTGGAGTTCGGGAAAACCTCCAGATGAAGAGCAGGTTGCGGAAGAGGTAGGTGGCCGAGAGATCGAGGTAGCGCAGATGAGCCCAGACCGAACCCCCGATCAGCAGAATGGCCAGCAGTCCAAGGATCAGAAACACCCAACTCACAGCAGCTTGGCCTCCACCAGCTGCCGAACCGCGCGTCCCAGGCGTTCCTGGGAGTTGGCGTAGCTGAAG
This sequence comes from Deltaproteobacteria bacterium, assembly GCA_038133845.1. GTDB lineage: Bacteria > SAR324 > SAR324 > SAR324 > NAC60-12 > JAYPUA01. The sequence continues at coordinate 6,660 of JAYPUA010000041.1, read as the reverse complement.
CGCACAAAGCCCTCACCGCCCGGACCGAAATCCGCTCCCGGAGTCATGGCCACTCCGGCCTGCTCCAGCGCCTGCAACGAGAACTCTTCGGAAGAGAGCCCGGGCTGAGGGATCTGGAGCATCAGGTAGAACGCTCCGTCGGGTTCGTATCCGGGATCGCGCCCGATCTCCCGCAAGGTCTGGAGCAGGAACTGACGGCGACGATTGAACTCGGTCTTCATCTCCTCACACTGGGGTCCCGCCTCGTCGAGCACGCGCACCCCGGCATCCTGCACAAAGTGCGTCGCAGAGATCATCATGCTCTGATGCGTCCTCGCGGCCACCGACATCAGCCGCGGAGGCATGATCAGGTAGCCCAGCCGCCACCCGGTCATTGCATAGTACTTGGAGAACCCGTTGAGCGCGATCGCCTCCGGAGCAAACTCCAGGAAGCTCTGGGACCTCCCCCCGTAAGACAGGTCCGCATAGATCTCATCCGAGATCACCGGGAGCCCCAGCTCGGCGATGGCCTGGAGCACCTCCGGACGGAACGTCACGCCGGTGGGGTTCATTGGCGAGTTGAGGATCATCCCCCGGGTGTTTGGTCCCATGGCTCGCCGCAGGTCTTCCGGATCAAGCTGGAACCCGTTCTCCAACCTCAGCGGGACCCGGACGGGCCGGACTCCGGCGAGGTGCATCAGGTTCTCGTAGCAGGCGTAGCAAGGGGCGGTCACCAGCATCTCGCTTCCTGGTGGAGCGAGGGTCCGGATCGCCAGAAACAGCAGCAGCGAGGAGCCGGTGGAGACCAGCACCTGCTCCGGTTGGATCGAGACCCCGTAGTCCCGGGCGTACTTGCGGCAGATCGCCTCTCTCAGGGCCTGCGTCCCCTGCGTGTGAGTATAGCGTGCCGGGTGCGCGGCGAGGCTCTCCTGCAAGGCCTCGGTGGCCACGTCCGGAGCCGGGAAGTCCGGCTCTCCAAACTCCAGGTGGATGATCTCCCGGCCCTGGGCCTCGAGTTCCTGAGCCCGGGCGAAGACCTCCATGGCGATGAAGGATTTGATGTGATCGAGGTGATGCGGTTCAGGACTCATGGCATTTGCTGCTGGAGTTGAGACTTTTTCCAGTGCTACCATAGCTGCTGCCGCAATGCGAGTCGGAACCCAAGGTCCGGATCCGGCCCAGATGCCTCAACCTTGATCATGAGATGGAATGCCTGAAACCGAAATTTGGCTCATTCGACACGGCGAGACGGAATGGAACGTACAGCACCGCTTTCAGGGACACTCGGACAGCCCGCTCACGGCGTCCGGACGCCTGCAGGTGGAGGCGGTGGGCGAGCGCATGCGCCATGAGTCGTTCGACCACTTCTACAGCAGCGACCTCCTGCGCACCCGCGAGACCGCAGAAGCCATCGTGCGGACCACCGGGAAGTCCTTTGAGACCGACGTGCGGATCCGGGAGAAGCATCTGGGAATTTTTGAGGGAATGACGGTTCCGGAGATCAAGGAGAGGTACCTGGACATCTACATCGACTTCAAGACCCAGGGAGCGCGCTATGTGATCCCGGAGGGGGAGAGCACTCAGCAGCTGCAGGATCGCGCCGTGGCTTTCATGGACGAGATGCACGAGCGGCATCCGGGAGCGCGGGTGGTCTGCGTGACCCACGGAGGGACGATCCGAGCCCTGATGAAGCACACCTTGGGGCTCTCGCTGGACACCCCGACACGCTTCACGATCGGCAACACCAGCGTGCACCAGCTGGTGCGTCGCGAGCAGTTCTGGGTCGTGCAGCGGATGTCCGACACCGAGCACCTCCGCAGGCTTGAGGCCGAGGACGCCTTCGACTGAACGCCGACAGGGGAGACTCTCCGGGCAAAGCTTCCGGAGGCCCTTAGCGCTGGAGTTCCTTGAGCGTATCGATGATCTGCTGGAACAGTCGGGTGAGCATCTCGTCCGACAGCGGACCCTCGTTGAGGGAGGTCAGGCGCTCCAGCAGCAGACGCTCGCGATCCGGGACATAGACCTCGGCCTGAGAGGCTCGCTTGAGCGCACCGACCTCGATCACGCAGCGTGCCCGCTGATTGAGCAATTGCAGGAGCTGGGCGTCAATTTCATCGATTTCTGCTCGGAGTGCCTCCAGGTTCATGATCTCCCTCGGTTCAGGTTTCGAAGACAGCAGACAGTGATAGCAGAAGCCTTACAAAGTTCAAAGCAACCCGTCGCCCTGAAGCCGCCACAGGACACCGGGCGGCCCACCTTCAGCCCTCAGATCTCATGAAGATCCGCATTCTCAAAGGCCCGGACGTCCGCCAGGCGCTCTCAATGCAAGACGCGATCTCCGGGATGAAGCGTGCTTTCCAGGCGTGGTCGTCAGGACAGGTTGAGGCCCCGCTGCGCTCCCGTGTGCACGTCCCGGAGCAGCAGGGCGTGCTGCTGACCATGCCAGCCGCGATTCCGGCCGAAGACAGCCTGGTGGTCAAGCTGGTCTCGGTCTTTGGCCGCAACCCGGAGCGCGGCCTTCCGCTGATTCATGCGCTGGTGCTGGTGTTTGATGCCGAGACCGGCGCTCCCCAAGCGCTGGTGGATGGCGAGTCGCTGACGGCACTGCGGACCGGAGCAGGGAGTGGGGCGGCCACGGACGTGCTGGCCCGTCCGGACTCGCAGACCGTGGGGATTCTGGGCAGCGGCGCCCAGGCCCGCTCGCAGCTGGAGGCCGTGTGTGCCGTGCGAGACATCCGCACCGTGCGAGTCTACAGCCCCAACCGAACACACGCAGAGGCCTTTGCCCGGGAACTTGCCGGATTCGGGAAGATCCCGCAGGCGCTTGAGGTGGCCGACTCCTCGACCGAAGCGGTCCGGGATGCGGACATCGTCTGCGCGGCGACAACCTCCGTGACCCCGGTGCTGCGTTTTTCCGACCTCAAGTCCGGAGTGCACCTCAACGGGGTTGGCTCCTTTCAGGCGTCCATGCAGGAGATCGATGCCGAGACCGTGAAGCAGGCCTACGTGGTGGCCGATTCCCGGGAGTCGGTTCTTGCCGAGGCAGGCGACCTGGTGATCCCGCTGCAGAGCGGTGAGATTGGTCCGGAGCACATTCAGGCCGAGTTGGGAGAGGTGCTCAACGGCACACGTCCGGGACGCACCTCCGCCGAGCAGGTGACCTGCTTCAAATCCTGTGGACTCGCCGCTCAGGACGCGCTGGCGGCCAAGCTGATCCTGGAGCAGGCCGAGGGGCTGGGGCTGGGCTCTCTGCTGGACTGGACATGAGGGAGGTGAGCTTTCCCAAAACCGCCGAGGTCGTGGTGCTTGGCGGCGGAGTGATGGGAGCGAGCACGGCGTTTCACCTGGCACAGGCCGGAGTGCGCGACGTGCTGCTGTTGGAGCGCGAGGCCTTCTTTGGCACCGGCGCGACCGGACGCTGTGCCGGAGGCATCCGCCATCAGTTCGAGACCGAGGTCAACATCCGCCTCTCACAGGCCAGCCTGCCGATGCTGGACGCGCTGGAGGAGAGCACCGGAGTCAACGCCCAGATCCGCAAGTGCGGCTACCTGTTTGTCCTCACCCGCGAAGCCGACCTCTCGCGGTTTCAGGACTCGATGCGGCTCCAGCATGCTCTGGGAGTGGAGACGCAGTGGCTCTCGGCAGCAGAGGTCCGCGAACGCGCCTGGCCCTGCGAGTTCCCGGAAGCCCTGGCCGGGACATTTCATCCGGGAGACGGACTCGCCGATCCGAACAGCGTGGTGATGGGCTACATTCAGGCCGCCCGGAGGCACGGGGCACAGTGCTGGACCGGCTGCGCCGCACAAAACCTCGAGACCACGTCCGGACGCATCTCTGCCGTGCAGACCTCTCTGGGACGCGTGGAGACGGAGGTGGTGGTCAACGCCTGCGGTCCCTGGAGCGCCGAACCCGGACGCTGGGTCGGGCTCGACATCCCGGTGGTCCCGTTGCGCCGCCAGTGGTTCACCACCGATGCCGTCCCGGACCTCCCGGACGCCTTCCCCTTTGTGATCGACTTTGCCCAAAGCCTCTACTTCCACCGGGAAGGCTCCGGACTGCTCACCGGGAAGTCCAACCCGAACGAATTCCCGGGGGCCGATCAGTCGGTTGACCCGAGCTGGGAGCTGCAGCACATTGAGGCGGCGCTGCAGCGTATGCCCTGCCTGGAGCACGTCGGCATCCGCAGCCGCGTCGCCGGGCTCTACGAGGTCACCCCCGATGCCCACCCCATCATCGGCAAGACTCCCGTCCCCGGATTTCTGCTGCTTGCCGGATTCTCCGGGCACGGCTTCATGCAAGGCCCCATCTGCGGGAAGCTGCTCAGCGAGATCCTCCTGCACGGTCAGGCCCACACTGTGGACGTCTCGGCACTCGACTGGGACCGCTTCGCCGAAGAGCGCCTGATCCCGGAGTTCCAGGTCGTCTAGCTACGGCAAGACCTCCAACGTCAGCACCCGTCCATCCCGGCTCTCTCCGGAGCGCCTCAGCAGCATCTGCTCCCGGGCTCACACGCTCCCAAAATTTACCTCAAACCCCCGTCATTGCAGATTCAATTTGTCCGATAATTCATAAAAATGATACTGCATGACAAAAATCAAAAATAATTTCAAAAGCTATAGAAACCACAAGTCATTTTCAAAATTTCCGATATTTTGGGTTGCGGCTCTCTCAAAATTTACCGAAGATAGGTAAAAATTGAGACATGAGGAGAGGCTTTGGAGATTTTGATCGTCGAGGACAATCCGGGACTTGGACGCGACCTGCAGGCGCTGCTGGAGCATCTGGGGTACCACGCACCGGTGGTGGCACCGACGCTGAAGGAGGCGGAGGAAGTCTTTGACGGACGCCGGTTTGACCTGATTCTGCTCGACCTCAGGCTTCCGGACGGGAACGGGCTGGAGTTGATCCGCAAGCTGCGCCAGCGGGGAGTGAGGACGATGTTCATCGTCTGTTCGGGGGCCGGACAGTTGGAGGACGCGGCAGAGGCGATGGAGCTGGGCGGCTTGGGGTATGTGTTCAAATCTCGCTTGACCGACAAGCTCATTCAGCTGCTCCAAGAGGCCGAGGAGCGCCTGCGGAGGGCCCCGGTCTCGCACCCGATCGTGCATGAGCACTACTGGCACACCTACGTGGTGGCCCTGATGCAGGCGACGGTGCGCTGCTGGATACTGGAGTCCCGGACGAACCTGGCGTCCCTGGCCGATCAGAGCGGACAGTGGCGGGTGAGCATTGACCGCGACACCCCGCGAGCGCGCACGCTGGAGCGCTACCTGCGCATTGAGAGCCTCCCAGGCCGTCCGCGGATGAAGCCCGTCATCAAGACCGCCGAGTATGTCCTGAACCGCTTCCCTCGCTCCCTCTACGCCTTGGAGATCCGGGTGCAGCTGGAGCTGGTGAAGCAGAAACTGCAACCTGCAAAACGCTGATGCTGAGTCCCCTGGTGGCCCCTCCTCCCAAACGCCTGGAGTCCCGACTCCGAGAGCTGCTGGTCTCCCTCTCGATCCTGGCTGTGCAGTACTGGCAGCAGACGACCCTCAAGTCCAAGGTTGACCTGGCCAACGAGTCGGGCATCTGGACCGTGACCCTGGACCGGGGGAGCCCAAAGACGCAGACCCTCGACCGCTACATGAGCCTGTCCTCGCTGCCCCGCAAGGCGAACACGGAGGCCGTCCTCCGGACCGTGCACTTCGTGCTGGCCGCCAGCGAGCAGAAGACCACCATCCGCAACCGGCTGACCGCCAAGCTGGAAGCCTATGTCGACCTGATTGAAGAGCATGGACTCCATTCCTGAAGCCCCCCACCCCCAGACCGAGCTGCGCCGCCTGCTGGTGGAGATCGCCTGCACCAGCCTCCAGCTCTGGTCCATCCACACCGGAAGGTCCAAGCTCGACCTCGTGCTGGCCTGCGGACTCTGGAGCCAAGGCTCCGAGCGCAGCAGCAACCTCACTCGCACCTTCAACCGCTACCTCTCCCTCAAGACCCTGCCCCGCAGGCCCCACACCGAAGACATCCTCCGCATCGCCTACTTCGTCCTCCAGCAAACTCCTGCTGCCGACGCCCCCCTGCTCGAACAGCAACTCGACCACTTCCTCCTGCTCCAAGAGTCCCTCTCCCTGCAGCCCCGCACCCACGCCGCCTGAACCCCTCCCCCTCCCCCTCCCGCCCCGAAAATCTTGATTCGTGAATGTTCGAATTTCATCGAAATCAATCAATTTACATCTGATTTCATAGACTTATGAGCTATGACCCCCGGGAGCAACTCCCTACAATAGGACGCTCATGCCCATGGTGGGCGTAACTTGACGATTTCATCTCAACATAAGAGGATCTTATGCTTGCATTGAGAAAACCCTTTCTGATCGCAGTCACCGCGCTTGCCGTGGGAGTGGTTGGCTGCTCCAACCTTGAAGGTGAAAAAGGCTCCGCCGGAGCCACCGGAGCCACCGGAGCCACCGGAGCCGACGGGACGATTGCGTTGCCCGATGCCGATAGTGATCTGGCGATTACCCTGCAACAAAAAGATTTAGATTCTGATGCTAATGAGCTTGACATCATTTTACTGGTTTCAGGAACAGACAATCTATCTGCAGACAGCAGGGTCCGCTACTATGCCTATCAGGGCTCGAGCGCGACAGACAAAGTGCATCCAGCAGACTGGAACATGAATAATTCTTATAGTGC
>JAYPUA010000040.1:0-30929 GCA_038133845.1 Deltaproteobacteria bacterium | reverse complement strand
AGGGCGATTTGGTGCTTTGTTCATCACCACAGTCATTCAATGCTTCGGGCGATTTAATCATCACCTCAAAAGGGCACTACCAGCCTGACCTTGCGCAACTGACTGGATGATCGGATGGCACGCCCTAGTCGAACAGGTCCAGTTGCCGGGTCGTTGGAGGTTTTGGAGAAGGAGGCTCGGGGCGGATCAACTCTGGGGCGTCTGCATGTGTGGAGTTGACCGCCACGGAGACCGGCCAGCGCTGCAGGAAGTCCTCCGGACCTGGCCGAAGCCACTCCAGCAGCTTTTCCGCAGGAAGCTGCTCCTCGCTGAGCCAGAAGGAACGCTGCGGCTCCTCCAGCAACGCCGGCATGCGCTCATGGAGTGGTCGCATCCAGGCGTTGGCAGCAACGGTGATGATCGCAACAGAGTGTTTCCGGAGGTTGAGTTCCGGGTTTTCCCACGTCTCCCAGATCCCGGCAAATGCAAGAGGTCTCCCGGTGGTTGACAGGATGTAGAAGGGCATTTTGCGACGCCCCTCCGTCTTCCACTCATAGAATCCGGACGCGGGAATCAGGCAGCGCCGACGGCGCAGAGCCTGACGGAACGCAGGCTTCTCTGCCAGAGTTTCGGCCCGGGCATTGATCAGCCCGCGAAACCCCGGCTTGGCCCATTGCGGAACCAGTCCCCATTCTCTCCGCTCCAGCACCCGTTGCTCGTGTGCCTGAACGATCACAGAGATGTCCCGTCCCGGAGCGAGGTTGTAGCCTTGTACAGGACTGCTTTCCGAGAGATGCAGCGAGAAGGCCGAGTGCAGGCTGGCCTCATCCAAAGTCTGCACGAACCGTCCGCACATCGCCTGAGTTTTGCCGAGGAGGGAAAAGAGCGGGAGGGTGCCGGCTCAACTGGCCGTCACTCCACCACGGATGGCCTTGCGGATCTCCTCATCCGGGAGCTCGCGGCCCAGGTAGGCCTCAATGACGGCGTGGTCGTTCTTGATTGCTTCCGGAGGGCCCTCGGCGATCTTCTGGCCGTGATCAAGCACGGAGATGGTCTCGCAGGTGTTCATCACGACCTTGAGGATGTGCTCCACCACCACCACCGTGAGCTTGTAGCGCTCCTTGAGGGCGAGAATGGTCTCCATCAGGTTGTCCACATTGACCGGAGACAGTCCGGCCCCGGGCTCATCCAGCAGCAGCAGCTTGGGCTTCATGGCGATCGCCCGCCCCAGCGCCAGCAGGCGCCGCTGCCCGCCAGAGAGTTCTCCGGCCGGCATGTCGGCAAAGCGAGCCAGGCCTATAAACTCCAGCAGTTCCAACATCTCTTCACGCATCTGACGGTCCGAGTCACGGACCCTGGATGTCCCGAGCAGCGACTCGACCACACCGTACGGCGTCTTGCAGTGGTTCCCGACCATCACGTTCTCCAGCACGGTCATTTCGGAGAACAGTCGAAGCAACTGAAAGGTTCGGGCCATGCCGAGACCGGCAATCCGGTGAGCCGGGAGCGGGGTGATGTCGTGTCCGTCAAACTCGATGTGGCTTCCGGGGTCTGGTTTGTAGACTCCCGTGATCAGGTTGAAGAAGGTGGACTTTCCGGAGCCGTTTGGCCCGATCAGCCCATGCACCGTCCCCTGCTGAACCTTCAGGTCTACCTGGGAAATGGCCTGCAGCCCGCCGAAGTTTTTGCTCAGGCCTCGGGTTTCAAGTAGCGCCAAGGTTTTGCTCCTCGTGTTTTTCGATGAATTTCCGCCGCACGATCGCCTGCCCGATCACGCCTCCGATGCCGCGGGGCATGAAGACCACCAGCAGCACCATCGTGACCCCAAAGATCAGAGGCTGGTAGAAGTAGTAATCCTTGGTCTGATCGTAGATCACCGTCACCACAATCGCTCCAACCACTCCGCCCCAGATGTTCCCAATGCCGCCAAGGACGACCATGAGCAGCAAGGTGACCATCTCGATCACCGTGAAGTTGTTGTGGTGCAGAAAGCCCGGAGGCATGTGCGCAAACAGTGCTCCGGCAAGTCCGGCATAGAGCGCGCTGATCACAAAGGCGAGCAGCTTGTAGAACGGGACGTTGATTCCGGAAACCGAGGCGGCGATCACGTCCTCCCGGATGGCCTGAAACGCTCGGCCTGTGGAAGAGCGCAGGATCACAAACGAGAAGTAGATCCCGATCAGCGCCGCAGTCATCACCAGGTAGTAGTAGTGGTTGAAGCTCTCGATGATGAAGTCCCCGATTGCCGGGGCCGGGATGAGCATGATGCCGTTGCTGGAGCCCAACTCCGGGGTGACGGCCAGCATGATGCGCACCGATTCCCCAAGCCCTAGAGTCGCCAGAGCAAGGTAGGCTCCCTCCAGCCTCACGGAGGGGAGCCCGACGATCACTCCGGCCAGGCCGGTCACGACGATGGCGATCGGTGCGCTGATCCAAAAGGACAGCTCGTAGTTCAGCGCCAGCAGGGCCGAGGTGACCGCTCCGATCGCGTAGAGTCCGATGTGACCAACGGTCACCTGACCGCAAAAACCCTTGACGATGTTGAGCCCCACGGAGAGGAGGACAAAGAGGCAAGCCCGGTTGGCCAGGTCAACATAGTACTCCCCAAAGATCAGCGTGATCACCTGAGGCATGGGCAGCAGGAGCAGGTACGCGACGAGCCAGGGGAGCAGGCGGTGAACCCGTCCCAGAGCTTCAAAAACGGATTTGATCCCGTCCAGCAGGGCAAGCATGGGAGGTCTCTCCGGAAGAGGATGAAGGTCCGGAAACCGTGAAGCTTCCGGACCAGGAGGAGGGTCAGAGGCCGAAGTCGATCGGCATCGTCACTCGGGCCAGCACCTCGGTTTCAAACTGCTCGCCGCCTTTCTTGTAGGCGATGAGGACCGGGGTGCGGTTTCCGTCGCGGCACTGCGGCGTTGGATCGGCACAGAAGCTGATCGGCCCGGAAGCGAGCCCCTGGTAGTTCTTCACGTTGGCAATCGCATCGCGGATGGCGGTGCGGTCCGACTTCAGCGAGCTGCTGCTCAACTCCAGGTTTGCGCTTCGCAGGGCGATCTCCACAATCCGGATCATGTCGTAGGCTTGTGAAAAGTCGTGATCCGGCGCGTGAACCCCGTAGCGCTTGCTCACCATCTCATTGAAGAGCTTGGCGATGGGGCGCGTGTCGGCGGAAGCGTAAGCGGCCGCATAGAACACGCCCTTCACCGAATCTCCGGCAATCTTCGGAACCGGAGCGTTCGAGGCCATCGAGGCTCCGATGCGTCGAACGCCACTGCCGATTCCAGCTTCATAGGACTGAATCAGCGCGCGGCTCATCGTCTCGGCCTGTGCCGAGACCATCAGGCCTTCCACACCTGCAGACTTGATCTTCTGCATATGGGTCCGGAAGTCCACTTCCTTCTCCTGCACCTGTGCGACATACACCGGATCGACGCCATGCTGCAGCTTCATCTGCTCCTGCAGCCCGTTGCACTCGTTCTGCGAGGCCGCGTCCGCAGCACAGATGTAGGCGATGCGCTTGCCGATGTTCTCTCCGACGTACTTGGCATTCACGCCGCCATAGTAGCGTCCGGAGACCGGAACCCGAAAGACCCAGGCGCTGCCCTTTTGGGTGATCTTGGCGCTGGTGGAGTGGGGAATGATCTGAGGGACCTCGGCCTTGGCCGTGATGTCCACAATCGGCAGGGAGACCGAAGAGCAGGTGGAGCCCATCAGCAGGTGCACGCGCTCCTGGAAAATCAGCTTGTTGGCATTGGCCACGCCCTTGTCCGACTTGCACTCGTCGTTCATCAAGGTCGCCTTGATCGTGTTGCCGTTGATCCCTCCGGCCTTGTTGATCAGGTCGATTTCATCCATGACCATTTGGCCATAGCGCTGTCCGTTCTCACTGACCATCCGCATGGTGATGCCCACACGAATCTCGCCGGCCAGTGCGGCAGTTGCGGAAATCAGCAACCCTCCGGTTGCGACTCCTGCCAGGATTTTGTTCCAGTGTTTCATGGATTGCTCCTTTGCTTTGGGTTGATTTGAAGCATGAGTTTCAGGGCTCATGCTTTGACTTTTGCCTCGACCCCGAAGAGTCCCGCCGGGCGGAACATCAGGACCAGGATCAAGAGCAAAAAGGCGTAAATGTCCTTGTGACTGGCAGAGATGTAGGCCGCTCCGAGGTTCTCAAAGACCCCGACCATCACCCCGCCCAGCAAGGCTCCCGGAAGGCTGCCAAACCCTCCAACGACTGCAGCGGCGAAGGCTTTCATCAGCATCAGATAGCCCATCTCCACCTGCACGGACTGCATCGGGCCGATCAGCACGCCTGCTGCAGCTGCGAGCGCGCAGGCCAGCCCGAAGATCAGCGAGATGAACATCGGTACGTTGATGCCCATCAAAAAGGCGATGTCCTTGTTGTGCGCAACTGCCCGGATCGCCAGACCGTACTTGGTCTTGCGCAGGAAGTAGTTGAGGACGCCCATCAGGAAGACCGAGACCACCGCGGTGAGCAAATAGCTTGGGGGGATGGAGATGTCGTTGACCTCCAACGGGGGAATGACAAACTCCACCGGGAACGGCTCAGCATCGGCCCCCCAGATCAAAAACGCGACATTCATCAGGGCGACGGACATCCCGAAACCGCAGATGATCATCCCCATCCCTGCCACCGTGTAGCCTCCTCCGGAGCGGGTGAGGCGTCTGTAGAACACGCGTTCGATGAAGACCCCCAGCAAGGCTGCCAGGATCATCGCTCCCACCAGCGCCATCGGGTAGGGGATGCCTACATCCCGGGACAGCACGAGCCCCAGGAAGGCTCCGAACATGTAGACCTCCCCGTGGGCAAAGTGCACAATGTCCAGCCCCGAGTAGATCAGGGAGATCCCCAGGGCGACGATGCCGTATACCACGCCGATCGTCAGTCCGAAGATGATGAAGGCCAGCAGGGAGTTGAAGTCAAAGCCCATCGTTTCTCCTAATTGGTTGCGGCGTTCAGGTCGCGTGACGTATCCGCGACACTTCCTCCAAGGAACGACTCCTTGACTGCCGGGTCGTGCATCAGTTGCTCGGCGTTGCCTTCGAGCATGATCACACCGTCTCGGATGATGTAGGCATACTGTGCCAGCAGGAGGGCCATGCGGACGTTCTGTTCCACGATCAAGATCGTTACCCCGGTCTGGCTGATTTTGTAGATGTTGGCCAGGATCTCCAAAACCACCTTGGGCGCCAAGGCTGCGCTGGGCTCATCGAGCATGAGCATCTTGGGGCGCGCCATCAACCCGCGCCCGATCACCAGCATCTGCACCTCCCCTCCACTCAGCGTCCCGGAGAGCACCTTGCGCCGCTTCTTGAGGACCGGGAAGAAGGAGTACACGCGCTCCAGATCTTCCGACACGCCACGGTCGCTGCGGGTGTAGGCCCCCAGCATCAGGTTCTCCTCCACCGTCATCGCCGGGTAGGCTTCCTTGGACTGCGTGACCTGCACCAGGCCGCTGCGCACGATCTCATGAGGCTTGAGCCCCGAGATGACCCGACCATCAAACTCAATGCTGCCCTCCATGACGGGAACCAGTCCGGAGACGGTCTTGAGCAGGGTCGACTTCCCGGTGCCGTTGCCGCCCAACAGCGCGACGACTCCGCCTTGCGGGACATCCAGGTTGATCCCCCGCAGGATTTTCAAGCGCCCGTAACCTGAGTGCACTCCCTTGAGATTCAGCAAATCCTCATCCTTGATGAACGTTCAACAATTCTGCGCTTCAGCCCCGTCAGGTGTGAAGACCACCCCCAGAGCCGGAAAGACGCCCGAACCCTAACAGCATCCTGGCGTTTTGTCAAAGCACCCCCAGACGCTGGCAAATGGTCTCTACAACCAGATCCGGAGGCTTCTTCCACCAGTCCCAGAGTGAGAAGAGCTCCACCTCCACCGGCCCGTCAAATCCCTCGTTTTCCAACCAGTGACGGATCTTCCGGTTGTCGATGCACCCGTCTCCGGGCATTCCTCGATCAAGGCGCAAGTCCCGGGTCCGGGGCAGCCAGTCCGAGACGTGCAGGTGCCGAATCCGGGGGCCGCACGCCTGGATCTGGGACTCCAGCTGCCAGTCCCACCAGAGCGCATAGGTGTCGAGGGCAATGCCCAGCACGTCCTCGGCCTCCAGGGCACTCAGCATCGCGTTCGCGTCCTCCAGGCTGGAGATCACGGAGCGCAGCCCGCACACCATCGGATGCAGTGGCTCCAGGATCAGGCGCAGCCCCAGCTTGCGTGCCTCCGTGAGGAGAGCCTCCAAGGCCTCCAGTGCCCGGACCCGCTGCGCCTGCAGGTCCTTTTCTCCCTCCGGAAGCCCTCCGGTGATCACGACCACCGAAGGGACCTCCAACTCTGCGGCGAGGTCGAGCAGCCGCCGGTGGTCGTCCTGCTGTTGCTCAGGGCTGAGCGGGCTCTCCGGATCCCGCAGCACCAGCGGACACAGCGCCACTGGCGAAACCCCGGTGTCCACGAGCGCCTTGCGCGCTGAGGCGACCCCGGAGGACTCCAGCATCGGCCGCCACAGTGCCGTCTGAAAGACGCCGTGTCGGGCCAGGCACTCCAGCGCCTCGGCAAAGTCGCACTGCTCCAAGAGGCAGACCTGGTGGATGCAGAGGTCTTCCAAGCTCAGGGTCCGAGGCATCAGTAGGTCGTCCTTCCGCCTGTGACGTCAAACACCTGCCCGGTCGTGAACGAGCACCGCGGACTGGCCACCCAAGCGGTCATGTCTGCGATCTCGGAGACACTGCAGAAGCGCCCCATCGGGATCCGGGACTTTTTCTCCGCGATGTATTCCGGAGACATTCCTCGGACCAGGTCCGTCTCCGTAATTGCCGGCGCGATGCAGTTGACGGTGATGTCTGCAGGCATCAGCTCGCGCGCCAGCCCCTTGGCATAACCGACCACTCCCGCCTTTGCTGCCCCGTACGGGACCGCCCCCGGGTTCCCCTCCTTCGCGGCAACCGAGGCGATGATCACCAGTCTTCCGTAACCGGTGACACGGAGATGAGGGAGCACCGCGCGCGTGGAGAGAAACACTCCGGTGAGGTCCACTTCCATCACCTGCCTCCACTCGCTCAGAGAATACTCCCAGGTCGGCTTGGTCGGCCCGTTGATGCCTGCGCTGGCGACCATTCCGTGCAGTCCGCCCAGCGCCGAGACCGACTCCTCCACCGCATGCGCTGTGCGGGCCTCGTCAGTCACATCCATCTCCACTGCGTGCGCAAAGGCGGGGTCCCTGCGAATCTCCGAGACGTCCAGATCCCACCCGGAAATCAGCGCGCCCAGCTCGCTCAGACGCTGTCCGATGCCCCGACCAATTCCGCGTCCTGCACCAGTGATGATGAACTTGTGCCCCTGTAAATCCAAGCCTTCTTTATTCATGGGCCGAAGACTCGTTGGGCACCCACTGCAGAATGTGGCGTCCCACTGCCACCAACTCCTGGTGTTGATTGCATACCTCGATCTCGGCGTGAGTGCGCTTGCGCTCCAAGTCGATCTCCGCAATCCGATAGGTCAGGGTGACCGTGTCTCCGAGGAAGACCGGTTTGATGAAGCGCACCCGGTCGTATCCCACCGAGACTGGCGTCTCTTCCGCATCTCGGGTGTGGGCAATCGCGAAGGTGGACACCGTCGACATGAAACCAATCAACAACGCCCCGTGCGCCATCAACTTCCCGTAGGAGGACTTCTCCATGTACTCTTGATTGACATGGTTCGGAGAAAAGTCACCGGTGATGCCTGCAAAAAGGTAGACATCGCTCTCCGAAACGGTCTTGGAGAAGGTGGCAGTGTGTCCGACCTCAACGTAGAAATTCATGTCTCCTTTTGCAGCGGATCGGTCATCAGGGGCTTTCGCTTGAAGTCGCGCACAATCTCCACCTCGCACTCCTGACAGAGGTGGGCCTTCCAGACCGGAACCGCCTCCGAGACGGTAGAGGGGTGTCCGAACATCAGCGCTCCGGGAGCGGTTTCGACGTCAAAGCTTTTTTCGCAGCGGTTGCAGACCGGCATGAGTCTCCGTGAGGTGAACTGAGAACAACTACCTGCCCTTCCAGGCTGGAGGACGTTTTTCCACAAAGGCCTGATTGCCTTCACGCGCATCCTCGCTGAGGAGCATGCGCTCGTATTCCGGATAGTGCCCTTGGTAGGCCTCCGCCAATCCGGCGTGATCCAATCCGGAGAAGATCATCTGCTTGGTCGCCCTCAGGGCCAGAGGAGCGCAGGCTTCAAGTTCGCGCAACAGCTGCTCCGTGGCGTCCTCAAAGCGACTCCGGGGAACGACGCGGTTGATCAGTCCGAACCGTTGAGCCGTGGGGGCGTCGATCAACTGTCCGGTCAAGGCGACCTCCAACCCCACCTTCAGCGGCACCTGACGTGCCAGGCGGTGCAGGCCGCCGCTCGCGGCCAGCCCGACCTTGGGCTCCGGGAGGCCGAAGCGGGCCTGATCGACAGCCAGAGCCAGATCACAGGCCAGGACCACCTCCATTCCGCCTCCAATCGCGTCTCCGTTGACCAGCGCGATCAGGGGCTTGTGCAGGTCGAAGCGTTCGGTCAGCCCGGCAAAGCCGGTCGGCGGCATTTGGTCGTGCCCGACTGCGGCACGCTCCTTCAGGTCGGAGCCCACACAGAAGGCTCGTTCGCCAGCACCCGTGAGGGTTGCCACATGCAGTGACTCGTCTGCAGCAAAGCGGTCGAAGGCGTCTGCCAGCTCAAAGTGAGCCTCGGAGTTGAGGGCGTTCAGGACCTCCGGACGGTTCATGGTGACCTCCATCCGACCTGCGCGCTGCTCCACGGTGAGGTGGCGGTAGTTCACAGGCCCACCGGGCGCTGCTGCTCTGCAGACTCAAACACCGCCAGCGTGGCTGCCAGGGTGCGGGTGGCATCGGCTCCGGAAATGCGCGGCACCTCCTGCCCCCGGATCACTGCGGCAAAGTGACGAATCTGCGCCACGTAGGCATCTTCCAGGGCGACCTCCAGCGACTCTGCAGACATCCGGTGTTGCCAATCCGGCTGGCCCTCTGCGGTCCAGAGCATCAGGTTGGGAAACTCCAGCGCCGCCTCGGTTCCCAAAAATCGGTAGGAGTTTTGCCCCGTTCGAGGAAATCCGGCGTTTTCCCCGGTGCCATGCTCCCAGGTCCAGGGCGACGGTGTGGCATCGGAGAGCAGAAAGGTCCCCAGTGCTCCGGAGACAAACTCCAGCACCAGCGCAGCGGTCTCCTCTTTCGGGTGTCCCCGGAAGCCGCCCTGAATTCGGGCGCACACGGAGCGCACTTCTCCACAGACGTAGCGCAGGATGTCCATCTCGTGGATCAGGTTGATCAGCACCGGTCCGGAAGAGCGCTGCTGCCGCCAGGGAAAATCGTAGTAGGCATCCGACTTCCGGGTGGTCCACTGGCCGTGCACAGCCAGCAGGGTGCCGAGTTGACCGCTCTGGATCACCTCACGGGCCTTCGTCATCAGCCCATAGTGGCGCCGGTGGTGTCCCACCAGGACCTCGCGCCGGGCCTGCGCCGCAGCCTCCAGGATCTGTCCGGCTTCCTCCAGCGTCGCGGCGATGGGCTTCTCCACCAGGACGTGACATCCCGACTGCAGCGCAAGGAGCGTGGGCTCAAGGTGCAACTCCGTAGGCGTGCTGACGATGATCCCATCCGGAGTCGTCGAACCAAGCAGCTCCTCTGCTGACGAATGCCACGACGCTCCGGCAGCCTCCGCGATCTCTTGTGTCCGAGGGTCCGGATCCACAGCCCCTGCAAGCTCCACCTCCGAAACCTCCTGCAGGGCTCGCAGGTGACGCTTTCCGATCATCCCCATCCCGATGATCGCCAGCCGGACCTTATCCACGTTGCTCCTTCAGGAAGCACCGGGCCTCCATTGGCTTCGGCGTGTCCGGAATTCGGGGCACAAAGTCCATTTGCTGCAGGACGTCGCGCTCCAGGTCCACTCCAGGAGCGACCTCGGTGAGCGTCACGCCTTCAGGGGTCAGACGGAACACCGCCCGCTCCGTCACATAGAGGACCTCCTGGTTCTGCACGAGGGCCTGTGGTCCGGAGAAGGTGACCTGATCAACCTCGCGAACCAGCTTGCGGATGCTCCCGGGATGGCTCACCTCCAGCCGCCCCTCTCCAGTCTCCAGCCGGGTCCCCTTCGCATCGAAGGTTCCGCAGAACACCACCTTGCGGGCGTTTTGCGCAATGTCGATGAAGCCTCCGGGGCCGACCGTGACCCCACCCAGCTTGGAGACATTGACGCTGCCCTGCGCGTCGATTTGCCCAAACCCCAAAAAGGCGATATCGAGGCCGCCTCCGGAGTAGAAATCGAACTGCGAGGGCCCATCAATCATGCAGGTTGGGTTCTTCGCATAGCCGAACAGGTTCCCGGTCAGCAGACTGCCTCCGTAGGTGCCGTGCTCGATGGTCTGGTAATAGCGTCCGGAGGAACCCTCGCTGGCGATCAGGGAGGCCACCTGATCGGGGATGCCAAACCCGAAGTTGATCACCGCCCCGTCCTGCAACTCCTGTTGCGCCCGGCGGGCAATGGCGAGCCGCACCGAGAACTCTGGCGGCGGGCTCTGATAGCTCAGGTCCCGGCTCTCTCCGGAGATCGAGGGATCGTAGACCAACTCATAGCCCTGACGCTGCTCCGGATCGACCACAACCACATCCACAATTGCCGAGGGGATGCGCACCTCCCGCGCAGGAAGTGCTCCGGCAGGAACCTGCTCTCGGACCTGAAAGATGACCTGGCCTCCCGAGTTGTGGGCTGCTGCTGCCATCGCGTAGATGTCCACATTTGCCGGCTCCTCCTCCAGCGAGATATTGCCCTCCGCATCGGCCCGAGACCCCTTGAGCAGCGCCACATCCACAGGGATGGGCAGGTAGCGCAGGTAGGTCCGGCCATCGATGGAGATCCGCTCAACCAGCGGCTCCTGGGCAGCAGCGTTCATGCGTCCGCCCTCCAGCTCCGGGTCAACGAAGGTTCCCAATCCGACGTGTGTGATCAGCCCGGGACGCTTTGCTGCCACCTCGCGCATCAGCTGCATGACGACGCCTCCGGGGAGAACGTACGCCTCGATCTCGTTGTCGCGGGCGAGCTGTTGCATCCTCGGCGACCAGACCCAGTGCCCACCGATCACCCTCCGGACCAAGCCGGGGTGGGCAAAGCGGTTCATCCCCCGGGATTCTCGATCACCAATGCCCAGCGCGTGGATGCAGGTCAGCCGCCGCGGATGTCCGGTGGACAGGAAGCGCCGCTCCACCTGCTCATGAAGCATGGAGGCCTCCACCAGCCCGCCGCCGCCGCCGATCAGGCCGACGGTCGCCTCATCCGGAATCTGGCGAATGGCCTCCTCTGCACTGAGAAACTGAACCGGCATGATCAACTCTCCAGGTCGTACAGGTGTCGGGCACCTTTTGCCAACGCGCGGGCGATAACGGTTCGGTGAATCTCCGAGGTGCCGTCGTAGATCCGATAGATCCGGGCATCCCGGTAGTAGCGCTCAATCGGGAGGTCCTTGCTGAAGCCCATGCCTCCAAAAATCTGCATCGCCCGGTCGACCACACGCCCCAGCGTCTCCGAAGCCTGCACCTTGACCATGGAGATCCGAGCTCGGACCTCCCGTCCTTGATCCGCCTCCCAGGCCGTATGGAGCAGCGCCAGACGCGCCGCATTGATCTCGATGGCGCTGTCGGCCAGCATCTGCTGCACCAGCTGAAAGTTGCCGATGCTCTGTCCAAACTGCACCCGCTGGTTCGCATACTCCTGAGCCAGCTCCAGGACATGTGTGGCCTTCCCGATCGCCCGGGCACCCACCTGAGCAAGGCGAACCCGGCCTAGCGTCTCCAGGGCCAGCTTGAGCCCCTGGCCTTCTGCTCCCAGCAGCGCCTCCGGACCGACCGTCATCGCGTCAAAGAACAACTCCACATGCGACGTCCCCCGCAGCCCCATCATCGGCTGATCGCGTCCCACCGAGAGTCCGGGAGTGTCCTTGTCGACGATGAAGGTTGAGATGCCCCGACCCCCGGCCTGCGGATCGGTGACCGCGGTGATGATGAAGAAGTCCGAGAATTCTCCATCCGAGATGAAGTGCTTGCGGCCCTGAATCACCCACCCGGAGCCGTCCCGTTCGGCACGGGTCCGGATTCCTGCCGCATCGGAACCGGCCTCTGGCTCCGTGAAGGCCAGCGAAAACACCCGCTCTCCACGCACACTGGGAAGCAGCCAGCGCTCCACCTGCTCCGGGGTGCCCTCGAAGAGCAGGTCGTAGACATTGCCAAATGCCCGGCGGACCAGAATGTCGGTAGTGTGCCCGAACTGCTCCTCAACCAGCATCCACTCCAAGGTCGAGAGCCCCGGACCTCCGAACCGCTCCGGGACATTCAACGCGTACAGTCCCAGGTCCAGCGACTTCTTCAGCAGGCTTCGGGCTGCCTGCAAATTCAAGGTTCCGGTGTCCTCCACCTCCTGCTCCAGTGGCTGAAGCTCGTTGGCGATGAACTCCTTGACGGTCTGCAGCAAGAGCTTCTGTTCCAGAGAGAGCCCAAAATCCATCAGTAGTATCCCTTCCCGGAGCCGCCATCGAGCGGGATGCCCGCGCCGTGCAGGTGCCGCGCGGCCGGAGAGCAGAGGAACGCTGTTAACTCGGCGACGTCTTCCGGCTGGCCCAGACGGCGGATGCCCTCGTTGCGGAGGACCTCTTCCCGGACCTGCTCCCTGGGCTTGTTCTGCATCTGCGACTTGCCCTCAAGGAGGCGCTCCAGACGCTCCGTCTCGGTCAGTCCGGGCAGGATCCAGTTGACGTTCACGTCATCGGTCAGCCCCTGATCGGCCAGTGCCTTGGAGAAGTTGGCCAGCGCCGCATTGACGGCGCCACCGACCATGAAGTCTCGAGAGGGAGTCCGCGCCGCACCTCCGACAATGTTGACCACGACCCCATGGGTTTTCTTCAGCTCCGGCCACAGCAGGCGAGAGAGCCTTACGGCTCCGTGAAACTTGAGGGCAAACCCATCCAGCATCTCCTCATCCGGCTGATCCGGGAACAGGCCGCCCCGGGTCGCTCCGGCAGAGTTGATCAGCAGGTGACAGCCCCCAAACCGGGCCAGCAGCGCCTCGGTTGACGCCTGGCAGCCTTCCAACGTCCGGAGATCCGAGGCGTGGAAGCCAACCTCCGCGCCGGTCTCGGAGCGAATGCGCTCTGCCGCCTCCTGCAGGCGCTCCTCGCTGGAGGCTGCGAGGAAGACCTGGGCTCCTTCGGCAGCGAGCTTGCGCGCGCAGGCAAACCCGATGCCCTTGGAGCTTCCGGAGATGAAAGCGGTCTGTCCCGCAAATGGTTTCATGACTCAGACTCCCAATCGAGATTCCACCCCCTTGACGAGGGCATGCAAGGTCTTCAGCGTCGGTGTTGCCAGGCCTTGGGACTCGGCCAGCTCGATCACGCTCCCGTAGATGAAGTCGACCTCGGTGCGACGGCGGTTCAGGAGGTCGACACACAGCGAGGACTTGTTGTCTCCGGTGCCTCCCGGCTGAGAGATCAACTCCATGCCCCGCAGCACGGCATCCCGGTCCAGCTCCATGCCCACGGCCTGCCCGACGCTCAAGGCCTCGTCCATCGCCGCGAGGCTGATGGCCTTCAGCTCTGGGAGAGCCATCAACTCTGCGGCCGTGAGATCGGTGAGCCCGGACAGGGCGCTCATGGAGATGTTGCCCAGCAGCTTCTTCCAGATCTCCTGGCGGATGTTGGGCGAGGCGTGAGTTTCCAGCCCGGCAGCGGTCAACTCCCGAGCGATGGCGTCCGCTCGTTCGGAGCAGCCTCCCGAGAGCTCCCCCAGGTACGAAGGGACCCGGGAGAAATCGCGAACTCTTCCCGGACCGAGGAGCATCCCGGCCATGGCCGTCAGGCCTCCGAGAACATGCTCCGAGCCGACCTCGTGGGCGATGACCTCTTCATTGCCCAGCCCGTTCTGGAAGCTGATGCACACCGCGCCTCCCCGGACAAGGTGCCGGATGCTCTTTGCGGCCGCACGGGTCGCGTGCCCCTTGCACTGAAAGAGCAACAGCCTGGCGGCCTGAACGTCTTCCGGGTTGGTGGTTGCCGTCATGGGCATCGTCCGCTCGCCTCCAAAACCTTCCAGATGCAGTCCGGAGGTTTGGATGGCGGCAACATGCGCCTCGTTCGGGTCGACGAGCACGACCTCCATCCCGCCTTGCTGCAGGATCGCTCCGAAGAGCGCCCCCATGCCTCCGGCTCCGACGACGACCACCTCCGTCTGTTGCAGGCTCATGAGGAGGCTCCGGAGGTGAAGTTCAGGGTGATGCTGCCGATTGTTCCGAAGTCGGCCTGAACGACAGACCCGGCCTGGATGGGCTGCGGGATCGTCGCCGCCCCGGTGGAAACGAAGTCCCCGGCGTGCAACGGGATGCCGCGTCCGGAGAGGTGATTGAGCAGGTCGGCGAGGGCTTGAAGTGGCTCGCCGCGCAGGTCGCCCAGGAAGTTCTCTGCCTCCGGCTGCTGATCGACGCGGAGGCGAATTCGATGGTGGCGAAAGTCGATGCTTTGCCAGTCCGGACAGGCGTCGCCAAACACAAAGCCGATCCCTCCGCCGTTGTCGGCAATGGTCATCAGCGACCTCTGAGCCTGGGTCCCGTTCGGGAGCGTGTGGCGGTTGCCGATGATCTCGATCGCCGGGTGCAGCACCACCTGGTTCGCCAACTCTTCCGCCGTCCACGGGGCTGCTCGCAATGGGCAGTCCTGCTGCAGTCGGAAGGCGAACTCCGTCTCTGCCCGGGCGTGAGGAAAGCGCTCGACGGGCAGCTGCTGGGTGGCACCGAGGAAAGTCACGGGCTGGAAGATCCGCCCCGGGATCACGTCATCATGCCCATCGAGTTCGCGCATGCGGGCGCTGGTCGCACCGACTTTCCATCCGGAGAGCGGAAGCCCCAAGTGGGCCGCCATCCGGTCTTGGATGAAGTAGGCCTGTGCCCGGTCTTCCGGAAGCTCCTCTGCGGTGGGACCTTCGATCTGAGAGGCGCTTTGCCAGGCTTCCGCGAGCTTGCGGGCCAGGCCTTCCAGGTGTGGGTGCCGGGAGGGGGCAATCGTCATGGCCTACCCGAAGAGTTCGAGAAATCGACCAATGTTCAGGCGGAACCCGGCCTCGAAGTCGCCATCGCCAGGATGGTAGACGCTCTCGAAGGAAACCACTCCATCATATCCGTCGGCCCGAAGCGCATCCGCCATCGGCTGAAACTGCGAGGCGAGCTGTCCTTTGCCCATCTCCCGGACCTCCAGATACGCCTTGGGGGTGTCGGCATGGACATCCTTGATGTGGATGTGGGCGATGTAGCCGTCGCGGAGCAGGTCGTAGCCATCCGGAAACGCCGTTTCGTGGCACCAGCAGTTGTTGGCCGGATCCCAGAGCACCTTGAGGGTCTCCTTGGCATCCAGATCGTCGATCAGCTTTCGGGCCGTCCAGGAGGAGTTGACCATCGTCCCGTTGCCGGTCTCCACAACCAGCGGTTTTCCGGCATCCCGGGCAATGTCGAGCGCCGGGGCGATGAGGGGCAGCAGGGCGTCCCAGGCGCCCTTGGCGACGTTCCACTGCTCGGCCCCGTGAGCCCCAAACAGAATCTGCTCCTTCTTTGGCGAGAGGATCCGCACATTGGGAGAGCCGACCTCGTGGGCGATCTCCATGCAGCGCTTGAGGCGATCCAGATGCTGCACATGCAACGGTTCCCCGGGCTTGGTGCTCATCGGCATGCCCGCGAAGATGTGGTGGCAGATGTTCGACACCTGCTTGTCGTGACGCTTCAGGAGCTCCTTGACTTGGGCAATCTCTCCGGAGTCGAGGAAGCCGACCTCCTTGTCCCAGACAAACTGAAGCTCGGCATACTTCAGCCCAAACTCGTCCATGACGGAGAGCGCGTGCTCAAAATCGCGGCTGATGCCGTCGGTGATGACTCCGGTTTTCATGCAGCATCTCGTGAGGGTGTCCGGTGGAGTTCGGCCCCGACGATCTCTTCGAGGACGCGAGTGACGATCCAGTTGTCGCCTTGAGGGTACTTGGTCTTTCCGGCCTGAAACAACTGCATTGCCGTTCCGGCGGTGTGGAGGGGGACCCCGAGTTCACGAGCCATGTCGGTCACGATCGTGAGGTCCTTGTACATGGTGTTGATGTGGCTGCCGGTGCCTTCAAACTGGCGGTCGATGATGTTGGAAAGCGCCGTGCGGACGATGCCACATCCGGCTGCCGAGGAGCCAAAGACATCCAGGATCACCTGGCCATCGACCCCGGCTTTTGCCGCAAGCACCGAGGCCTCGAAGGTTGCCCCGAAGATCGAGCCGATCAGCGACTGCAGGCAGGCCTTGACCGTCTGGCCCATGCCCGGCCTGGTGCCCACGCGGTGGATGGTCTGACTCACCGCCTCCATGACGGGCTGAAACTCGTCAAGTACCTCGGACGGAGCGGAGGCCATCATCGTCAGCGTCCCCGACTGCGCTCCGGGAAACCCGCCGCTCACCGGGGAGTCGATCAGGTGCAGCCCGCTGCCTTCCAGACGCTCTGCCACCTCGCGCAGTTCGGACGCCCGGATGGTCGCAGTCACCAAAATCACCGACCCGGGGGCCAGAGACTCCTTCAGGCCTTGCTCTCCAAAGATAACCTCATGCACCTGCTCCCCGTTCATGACCATCACGTACACGGCATCCGCCTGTCTCCCAACCTCCCGGGGGCTGGACTGAGCCTGCCCGCCCAGCTCCCGGAACGCCTGCATGCGTTGCTCGCTCAGGTCAAAGCCCGAGGTCTCATAACCGTTCTTCAGCAGGTTCTTGGCCAGGCCGCTGCCCATGTCTCCCAAGCCAATCACCCCCACCCGGTGCTGCTTCATGTGCCTCCAATGTGTTCGAGAATCCGGATGCCTGCACATCCTGCCCGGTCACCCACTGACCGAAGTGGCGAAACTTTACAATGCAACCGGTTGCATTGTCAAGAGGTTGACTTGAGAAAAAGCTCCGGGCATGATCTGAAGCTTTTCTGAACGGGAAGTCCTTTTCGAGCCTCTCATGCCCACCAAGCCCAAAAGCGTGACCATCGCGCAAATCGCCCAGGTTGCCGGGGTTGCGCGCTCCAGCGTCTCCCGTGCCTTTACGCGTCCGGAACTGCTCAAGCCGGATACGGTCGCACGGATTCGGCAGGTGGCCGAGCAGTTGGGCTACGTCCCGAACTACAACGCCCGGGCCTTGAGCACGGGACGAAACGGGAACATCGCCTTCATTGTTCCGGATGTGGCCAACCCTTACTTTCCTCCGATGATCCGCTCCGCGCAGCTGGAGGCCGACCGGCGGGACTACTGCGTGTTTCTGGCAGATTTCGAGGAGAACGGACTGCAGGAGACCAAGCTTCTGGAGCGTTTTTCCGGGAAGGTGGAGGGGGTGATTCTGGTCTCCTCGCGGATGCCGGAAGAACAGCTGCTCCGGCATGCTGAGCGCCTCCCGTTGGTGCTGATCAACCGTGAGGTGTCCGGGGTCCCCCGGGTGCTGATCGATGCCGGGAGCAGCCTCAAGGAGGCGGTGAAGTTGCTGGCTGGGCTGGGACATCGGCACATCGCCTACCTGCGCGGGCCGGCGATCGCCTGGGCCAATCAGCAGCGAGAGGCCTCGATTCTTGAAGCTGCCGAAGAGTTTGGACTTCAGGTTTCGCTTGTCCAGAGCCGCCTGCCGTCGCTCGACTCAGGTCGGGAGGCGGTGGATGCCTTGCTGGCCTCCGGAGTCTCCGGAGCGATCGCCTTCAACGACTTCCTGGCACAGGGGGTCTTGACCGAACTGGCGGCACGGGGCATCTCGGTTCCGCAAGCCTTTAGCCTGGTCGGATGCGACAACGCCTTTGGGGCCTACACTCACCCGCCGCTGACTACCGTCTCCAACCGCACCGAAGATGCCGGTACCCTGGCCTTTAGCCTGCTCATGGCTGTGCTCAAGGAGATCCCGGAGGCCTTTGAGGAGCGCCAGATCCTGGCAACCCGCCTGATCCAGCGGGAGACTCTCGCTCCCCCCACAAGTCCCTGACCAGAGGGCCCCAGCGCCTCTTCAAGAGAGCCCTTTCGAGGCCAAACCCTTCGTTTGTCCATAAGGTTTTTTTATATCATAATGAAAATTATCAATTTGACATTATACCCTGGAATTACGGATCATCGCTCGGTGCAATGATGCGCGGTTGTGTTTCGGAACCTAACGAAGGGAGCAAAATGAAGCGACGTGATTTTTTGAAGCGAACCGGAATTCTGGCAGGAGCCTCTGCGGCAGGGTGGATGCCTCAGTTGGCTCAGGCCGCGGGCAAGCCCGTGGAGTCGATGACTCTGCTGACGGCAAACGCGAGCTTTGACCCGGTACGTCCGGAGATGGGACGCCTGATCACCCAGGCCTGCAAGAAGATCGGCTGGGATGTGAAGTTGGCCGCAGAGGACTACAACATGGGCATCGGAAAGGTCTTCAACGAGAAGGACTTTGACATGTTCATCGTCCGCTGGACCGGCCGGGCGAACCGGATTGACCCCGAGACCTTCACCGCGATGATGCATCACCGTGACGGCAACTACAACAAGTGGGGGTACAACAACGCTCAGGTCAACGAGCTGTGCGATGCCCAGCAGGTGGAGATGGATCCGGCGAAGCGCCGGGACCTCGTCTTGAAGGTCCAGGAGACGATCTTCAACGATGCGGCAAGCAGCCCCATCGTGTACCCGAGCATGACGAACGCCTACCGGGAGGACCGCCTGCAGGGGCTGGTGCCTCAGGTTGGAGAAGGGATTGGAAGCCTCTGGAGCGACCTCTCCGCTTCCACCAAGGGCGGTGACGGCTACATCCGCACCGGTCAGACCTCTCCGCTCAAGAACCTCAACCCCGTTTCGGTCACCGACTCCAACGAGTTCAAGGAGTTGCGGATGATCTACGACCGCCTCTTGCAGGTCGGACCGGACGGTGGCCTCGTCCCCTGGGCCGCGACATCGATCAACGCGGTCGATTCCACCACCGTGGACATCACCTTGCGTGAGGGAATGAAGTTCCATGACGGAGTGCCGGTCACCATCGATGACGTGAAGTTCACCTTCGACTACTACAAGAAGTGGAAGGCGCCGTTCTTCATCTCGTCCCTGGAGAAGTTCGAGTCGGTCAACATCACGGGCAAGAACTCGCTGCGGATCAAGCTGACCGCACCTCACGCGCCGCTGATGATCAACTTCTTTGCCCAGATCTTCATCCTGCCTCAGCACATCTGGAAGGACATCCCGGAGAAGGTGAACGTGGACGACGTGCTCAAGTTTGCCAACGAGAACCCGGTGGGCAGTGGGCCGTTCAAGTTCGACTACTGGGATCGCGGCAAGGAGCTGAAGGTCAGCGCCAACCGGGACCACTTCAACGCGCCCAAGTGCGCCGGAATCATCCGGGTCACCTACGGCAGTCACGACGCCATGGCGGCGGCGATCGAGGCCGGCGAGTGCGACCGCACCCGCTACATCCTCAAGCCTGCGCTGGTGCAGGACCTGAACAAGATCAACGGCATCGTGGGCAAGGGCTACGCCAGTCACGGATGGTACGGCTTCATGTTCAACCACCTGCGTGGTCCGCTCCAGGACCCGGTCTTCCGAGCGGCCATCGATCATGTGGTGCCTCGGGACGTGGTGCAGAGCGTGGTCATGTCCGGGTTTGCCGAGAAGGGGGGCTCGGTGATCGCGCCGGCCAATGAGTTCTGGCACAACTCCAGCCTGAAGGCCCGCCCGTCGAGCATCAAGAAGGCCCGCGAGGTGCTCGAAGCCGGTGGCTATTCCTGGGATGGAAGCGGCAACCTGCTTTATCCTGCCTGACCTCCTCCGCTCTCCGGAGTTCCCGATCCCGGGGCTTCGGGGAGTTCTCCAACCTCCTGAAGTGTTTGTCTGAAGAGCAGCATGCTGGACTACATCTTGCGCCGATTGCTGTACATGCTGATCACCCTGTTTGCGGTGGCGTCGATTCTGTTTCTGCTGTTCCGCATGCTGCCCGGAGAGGCGACCATGCAGGTGATCAGTCCGGCAATGGACGAGGCGGTCCAGAAGCGCATGAAGGCTGCCTTCGGGCTCGACCTTCCGCTCTGGCAGCAGTACTTCGTCTACCTCAAGAATCTGGTGACTCTGGAGTGGGGACGCTCGTTCGTCTCGGCTCAGGAGGTGACCGACGTGATTGCCTATCGCTTTTGGAACACGCTGCTCCTCATGGCCTCCGGGCTCTGCATGACGCTGGTGCTTGGCATCGGCTGCGGGATCTGGATGGCCTGGCGGCGCAACGGCGTGTTCGATGTCGCCGGGACGGTGATCAGCCTGATCTTTCAGGCCGCTCCGCCGTTCATCACCGGGTTGCTGCTGCTGATGGTCCTCAGCTACCGCCTGGGCATTTTCCCCACCGGCGGGATGTATCCGCCCGGGCAGCGTCCGGACTCGCTCTTCGAACTGTTGCTGATGCCGGCCTTTTGGGAGCGGATCGTCCTGCCCACGCTCACGGTGGGGATGTACTACATCTCGACGCCAATGCTCGTGATGCGCGACAGCATGCTGGAGGTGCTGGGCAGCGACTACATTGAACTGGCCCGCGCCAAGGGCCTCCCTCCCAGCAAGATCATGTTCCGTCACGCCGCCCGCAACGCACTGCTGGGGGTCGTTACCCTGGCCTCCATCATGGTGGGCTTTGCCGTAGGCGGGCAGGTTGTGGTGGAGTCGCTCTTCTCCTGGCCCGGGATGGGGCAGCTGATGGTCGAGTCTGCGGCCGCCCATGACTACCCGGTGGCTCAGGGAACCTTCCTGATGCTGGCGATTTTGGTCATTGGGCTCAACTTCCTCACCGATGTTCTCTACTGCTACCTCGACCCCCGAATCAAGATCTCCGCCCAAGGGATCACCTGAGCCTTCGAGTCCACCATGCCTGACCCCACGACCATCGTCGCCTACGACGTCTTCCGCATCCGGATCCCCCTTCGAACACCCTACCACCTCTCAAAGGTCTACGGCACGCTGACCCATTCGGACGTGTTGATCCTGCGCGTTGAAACGTCTGGCGGAGCCGTGGGCTGGGGTGAAGCGGACCCCGGAGGGAAGAAGTTTACCGGAGACAGCCCCAAGTCCGCGATGGCCGCCGTACGTGAGGGGGCCTGGAGCTACCTCAAGGGGCTGAACCTGGAGGCCTGGGCCGGTGAGCAGCAGGGGCTGCGGCGGCATGGCTCGCTGGGGGCTGCGGCCGATGTGGCCATCCATGATGCCTTGGGACGCCTCTCCGGAGTGCCCGTGTGGAAGCTCCTTGGAGAGAAGCGGCGCGACCAGGTTGAGGTGCTCTGGCCCACCTCCAGCGGCACCGCCGCCGAGGATCTGGAGGTCATCCGAACCTATGCGCAAAAAGGCTTTCGGACCTTCATGCTCAAGATGGGGGATCGGCCAATCAACGAGGACCTGGACCGCATCCGCGAGGTGATCGCTCAGGCTCCGGAGGACGTGCGAGTGATGGCCGATGCCAACCAGGGCTGGACGCGTGAAGAGGCCTCCACATTTCTCGAAGGCCTCCGAGAACTTCCGGTGATCCTGGTGGAACAGCCGCTCCCTGCAGACGACCTGGAAGGCCTCCGGGGACTCCGTCAGCGTGGAACGCCGATCTCGGTGGATGAGAGCCTGCAGAACCCGGAGAGCGCCGAGCAGATCCTGCAGGCCGAGGCCGCAGATGTCTTCAGCATCAAGATCTCCAAGAATGGCGGGCTGCAGAACAGCCTGGCGATCGGCCAGGCCGTGGCCGCAAAAGGTCAGCGCATCCTGATGAACAGCATGATCGAGTTGGGCATCACCCAGAGCGCTTCCCTCCACCTCGGAGGGGTGCTGCCGGGGTTGATGGACTGCGGGCACGCCTACATGTCAACCCTGCGCATGTCGGACGACATCACCGACTTCTCGGATTGGGTGACGCAGGGCACTGCGAACCTCCCGGACCTCCCGGGGCTCGGAGTCACGGTGGATGAGGAAAAGATTCAGAAGTACCTGGAGGATGAGTTCCATGGATAAGCTTGAGCGCTCTCCGGCCTACCGGCTGCGGCAGGCGCTGCTGGAACACTACCGGATCATCACCTCCAACCGACTCAGCGCCACCGGATTCGGCTTCATCATGGTGTTCCTGGTTGTTGCCATCTTTGCCCCCTGGCTGGCACCCTACGATCCCTGGGAGATGCTCTACGACAGCGAGGGGGAATTTGCCTCCCTGCGCCCGCCGTCCTGGGAGTTCCCGCTGGGCACCACGCATCTGGGATACGACCTGTTCTCCCAGCTGATCCTGGCCACTCGGACCACCTTGCTGATCGGAACCATCTCCGGAGGGATCTCCATCGTGATCGGGGCGAACATCGGTCTGCTGGCCGGCTACTACGGAGGGAAGGTCGACGAGGTCCTGATGCGCTTCACCGACATTCTCTACGGCATGCCGTTCCTGCCGTTCATCATCGTTCTCATCTCGCTCTTCGGCCGGCAGTTGGAGTTCGTCATCCTGGCGATTGTCCTCATCATCTGGCGGACCTCGGCTCGGGTGATCCGAGCGCAGACGATCTCCATCAAGCAGCGTCAGTTCATCGCTGCCGCGCGTGCCCGCGGATGCAGCGACTTCCGGATCATCTATCGTCACATCCTGCCGAACGTCCTGCCGCTGCTCTTGCTTTATGCGGCGTTCAACATTGCGTGGTCCATCATCACCGAGGCGAGCGCCAGCTTTCTGGGCTTTGGCGATGGCGAGACGATCAGCTGGGGAGGGATGCTTTATGAACTGTGGCTCTCCGGGAAGACCCGGGTGGCCTGGTGGTGGTTCACTGCGCCGTCGCTGTGCATCGTCCTGCTGGTTACCTCGCTGGTGTTTGTCAGCCGGGCCTATGAGGAAGTCGCCAACCCACGCCTGAGGAAACGATGAGCCGCAAGCGAGTGTTGGGGGTCCGAGACCTGAGCGTACGCTACCAGACGCGTGCCGGGGAGGTGCATGCGGTCAGTGACGTCTCGTTTGATGTGTTGGAGAACGAGGTGTTCGGCATTGCCGGAGAGTCCGGATGTGGCAAGTCCACCCTGATCCGAGCTCTGATGCGTCTGCACTCCGACAACGCCATTGTCACGGCTCAGGAGATCTCCTACGAGGGACAGGACCTGCAGAGCCTCTCCGAGTCCGCCTTCCGGCAGCAGGTCCTGTGGTCGCGGATGTCGCTGGTCCCGCAGAGCGCCATGAACTCGCTCAACCCGGTGTATCGAGTCGGCGAGCAGGTGGTCGAGGCGATCCAGGCCCACACCCGAAAGTCAAAGGCCGAGGCTCAGGAGCGCGTGGCGGAGTTGTTTGACGTGGTCGGGCTGCAGCCGGACCTGATGCACAACTTCCCCCACGAGTTCTCCGGAGGGATGCGCCAGCGGGCCATGATCGCCATGTCGCTCGCGCTTGATCCCGGCCTGATCATCATGGACGAGCCGACCACCGGGCTGGACGTGCTGGTGCAGGAGCGCATCCTGCGGCGTATTCGGGAGATCCGGGAGCAGATCTCCAGCTCCATCATCCTGATCACCCACGACATCGCCGTGATTGCCGAGATGAGCGACCGCATCGCCGTGATGTACGGAGGGCAGATCATGGAGCAGGCCCCGGCGCTGGAGCTGTTCGAGTCCCCCTGCCATCCCTACACGCTTGGGCTCAAGAACGCCTTCCCCTCAATCCGCAACCTCGGACAGGAGCTGATCTCCATCCCGGGCTCTCCGCCCACCCTGATCGGAGCCCCGGTGGGCTGTCCGTTCGAGGAGCGCTGTCCGTTCCGTCTGGAACGCTGTGCCTCCGAGCTTCCACAGGTGGAGGCTCTGGCAGAGTTCCATGAGGTCCGCTGTTTCCGGCATCCTGAAGCAACCCACCTGCGCGAGCAGGCTTCCGAAAAGGCGACGTGGCGCTCCTTGAACTGAAGCAGGTCTCCCGGCATTTTGACATCAAGGCCGGTTTGCTCGGACGCTGGATGCACAACCAACCGGACCGCAAGATCAAGGCGGTGGAGTCGGTCAGCTTCTCTCTGGAGGAGAACGAGGTGCTCGGGATCGCCGGAGAGTCCGGATGTGGCAAGTCCACCACCTGCATGATGATCTCCGGACTGCTCGCCCCCACCTCTGGGGAGATCCTCTACCAGGGCAAGAATCTGAGCGGGTTTGGTCCGCAGGAGCAGCGCTGGTATCGGCACCAGGTGCAGATGATCTTCCAGGATCCCTACGAATCGCTCAACCCGCGCTTCCGGGTCCTTGACACCGTTGCCGAGGGGCCGCGGGCGCTGCAGCTTTGGCCAGAGAGTGAGATCTCCGGACGGGTTGAGGAGATCCTGCGAGGGGTGGGGTTGCCTCCAGGGAAGTATGCGGAGCGCTATCCTCACGAACTGAGCGGCGGCGAGCGACAGCGGGTGGGCATCGCCAGTGCGCTGGTGATGGAGCCTCGGATGGTCGTGGCCGATGAGCCGCTCTCGATGCTCGATGTGTCGATCCGGGCAGGAATCCTGGACCTGCTCAAGGAGCTGGCCCGGCAGCGCAATTTCTCCTGCGTCTACGTCTCCCACGACCTCTCGATCCTTGGGCACATTGCCGACCGGCTGATGATCATGTACCTCGGTCAGGCGATGGAGATTGGCCCCACGATGGAGGTCATCCGCAACCCGAAGCATCCCTACACCCGGGCCCTGATCAATGCCGTCCCGGTGCCGGACCCTCGGGTGCGTCGCCCCATCCCCAACATCTCCGGCGACCTCTCTCGCCCGATTGATCCTCCTCCCGGATGCCGCTTTGCGCCGCGTT
Source organism: Deltaproteobacteria bacterium (assembly GCA_038133845.1). Classification (GTDB taxonomy): domain Bacteria; phylum SAR324; class SAR324; order SAR324; family NAC60-12; genus JAYPUA01. The sequence goes on along the minus strand of JAYPUA010000040.1, from coordinate 6,106 downwards.
GTCCCTACAGCAACGAGTCGTGCGGGCAGACCTTCCTCTCGCTGGATCGCACCTCCGGGAGCCTGCACCAGGCCTCCTGTCACCGGCTTGACGAACTCGCCGACCCACCCCTAGCCTGACCTGCCTATGCCGCATGAACACAGTGACGTCCTGATCATCGGAGGCGGAGTCATCGGAGCTTCCTTGGCCTACGGCCTGTCCAAGCGAAAGGTTCGGACCCTTCTGCTTGACCGGGAGGACCTGCGCCTGACGGCCTCGCGTGGGAACTTCGGGCTCGTCTGGGTCCAGGGGAAGGGATACGGGATGCCCCGCTATGCGGAGTGGAGCGTCGAGGCGACTCAGCGCTGGCCGGCCTTCTCCGAAGAGTTGGAGGCCGAGACCGGGATCCGGATGCACTATCACCGGACCGGGGGATTCGAGGTGTGCCTGGGAGAGGAGGAACTGGAGCGCCGGGCCGTCATGCTCAAGCAGATGGAGGAGCAGTCCTTCACCGGTACCTACGACTGTGAGATGCTCACGCGTGACGAGATGCAGCAGATGCTCCCGGATCTGACGCTCGGCCCGAAGGTCTCCGGCGGCTCGTTCTGTCCACACGACGGCTTTGCCAATCCACTGCACCTGCTCAAGGCCTTGCATCAGGGCTTTCACCAACATGGAGGAGCCTTTCATCCGGGACACACGGTGCAGGAGATCACCCGCGAGGGAGAGGCCTTCGAGGTCCGCACCGAGACCCACACCTTCCGGGCCCGGAAGCTGATCCTGGCCAGCGGTTTGGCCACGACGCGTCTGGCCGAGTGGGTGGGCATGACCGTTCCGGTTCGTCCGGAGCGCGGTCAGGTGCTGGTCACGGAGCGGACGCGGCACGTCTTCCCGTATGCGACCGGACGCATCCGGCAGAACGCGGACGGGAGCTTCATGCTTGGCGCCTCGCATGAGGACGTGGGCTACGACCTGAGCACCACCCGAGAGATCATGCAGGAGATTGCCACCCACGCGATTGAGGTCTTCCCACTGGTCAAGGACCTGCAGCTCATCCGAAGCTGGGGCGCTCTGCGGGTGCTGACTCCTGATCAAAAACCGGTGTACGTGGCCTCGGAAAGTTGTCCGGGAGCCTACGCGGTCACCAGCCACAGCGGCGTCAGCCTGGCTTCTTTGCACTCCAGCTACCTGGTGGATTGGGTGCTGGAGGGGGAGGAACCGCGAGGGTTCGACGTGTTTCACCCGAGGAGGTTCGATGTTCCAAAAGCCGCCTGAAGTCCGGGAGGCGGTTCAGATCACCTTTGAGGGCGAGCCGCTACAGGTGGGGGCAGGACAGACCGTCGCTGCGGCGCTGATGGCCGAGGGGCACCTGACCTTGCGTTCCTCTGTGGTCGGTCGGCAGCCGCGTGCGGCCTATTGCATGATGGGAGTCTGCTTCGAGTGCCTGCTGGAGATCGACGGCCATCCCAATCAGCAGGCCTGCATGGTTCTGGTACGTGAAGGCATGCAGATTCACCGACCTTCCCCCTTGCTGGAGTGACCATGGACACGCCCGAGTACGATTACGTCATCATTGGTTCCGGTCCGGCAGGGATGTCGGCGGCCGTGACCGCCCGGGCTCACGGCCTGCAGGTGCTGGTGCTTGATGAACAGCCTGCGGTTGGAGGACAGATCTACCGCAATCTGGAGGCCATGGAGTCCGAGAGGAGCCAGGAGTTCCAGAAGTTGGGGAAGGACTACCTGCAGGCCAGCGATCTGGCTCGACGCTTCCGAGCGTGTGGAGCAACCTACCTCCCCGGACGCTCCGTGTGGCAGATCGACCCGGACCTGACGGTGCACCACCTGGACTTGCTCAACTCCCGGACTTCGACTCCCAACCAGTGCCGTGCCCGAAGGCTGTTGGTCACCATCGGCGCGATGGAGCGTCCGATGCCGCTGCCCGGATGGACTCTTCCGGGGGTGATGGCCTGCACTGCGGCAGACGTGCTGTACAAAAGCTCCGGGCTGCTCCCAACGGGCGAGATCGTAATGGCCGGCAGCGGTCCGCTGCTGCTGTTGATCGCCTGCCGCCTGCTCGATGCCGGGGTGAAGATCGGCGCGTTTCTGGACACCAACCCGGCCAGTTCCCTCTGGAAGGCCCTGCCGCACCTGCCTCAGGCTCTGCGCGGTATGGGTTACCTGACCAAGGGGCTGGGCATGCTCTGGAAGCTGCACACCTCCGGAGTCCCGGTTTATCAAGGAGTGGATGCGATTGAGGCTCAGGGGGAACAGCAGCTCGAGCAGGTTCGCTTCCGCAGAGGCGGCGAGTGGCGGACGGTTCCAGCGGACCTGCTGTTGCTGCATCACGGCGTGGTCCCCAACGTTCAGATCAGCCGGCAGCTGGGATGCGAGCATCAATGGTATGCCGCCCAGCGCTACTGGGAGCCGGTGCTGGATCCTTGGGGGAACACCTCCGTGGAGAACGTGGGCGTCGCCGGAGACTGTGGTCGTGTCAACGGAGCAGCGGTCTCCGAACTCTCCGGGCAACTCGCGGCGTTGGAGACGGCGCACGTTCTGGGAAAGCTCTCTGCCGAATCCAGAGACCGAGAGGCCTTGCCGATTTGCCAGAAGCTGGAGGCACAGCAGGCCGTGCGCCCGTTTCTGGACAGGCTCTTTCAGCCCGCACGCCCTTGGCTGGTTCCGGAAGATGAAGAAACGCTGGTCTGCCGCTGTGAAGAGGTGCGGGTGCGGGACATCCGTCAGGCCGTACAGATGGGGGCGAGGAATCCGGACCGCGTGAAGCCTATGATCCGCTGCGGGATGGGGCCTTGCCAGGCGCGGATGTGCGGATTGACGGTCTCGGAGGTGATCGCCGATGAGCGGGGGCTGACCCCGGAGGACGTGGGCTACTTCCGCATCCGCTCTCCCATCAAGCCGGTAACGCTCGGAGAGCTTGCAGGACTGGAGTGATCCGCACAGAATGAGGTGCGGACCAGTGATTCGTCATTCCCTGCCATTCCTGCTGAACGCCCATGAACTTTCGCCAGCTTGAAGCCTTCCAGGCCGTGATGAAGACCGGAAGCATGACCCTCGCCGGGAAGGTGCTCTTCATCACTCAGCCTGCTGTCAGCCGCCTGATCATCGAACTGGAGCACGAGATCGGGTTCAAGCTGTTTGAACGCCGCAAGAGCCGCCTCACTCCGACTCCTGAGGCCGAGATCCTCTTCGAGGAGGTGGAGAAATCCTTCATCGGACTGCAGGAGCTTTCCCAGACCGCCGAGTCCATTCGAGTCCTGCACAAGGGGTATCTGCGCGTCATCGCCATGCCCGGGTTCGCCCACCTGATGCTGCCCAAGGTGATGGAGCGTTTCTGGGAGCGCTACCCGAACATCAACGCCGAGATCGAGAGCCATCCCCGAACGGTGGTCCTGGACTGGATTCATTCCAGGCAGTACGACCTGGGAATCGCCAACCTGCCCATCGACAACAGCGAGGTCCAGGTGCACAACACCTTCGATGTTCCGATGGTCTGCGTGATGCCAGAGGGACACCGCCTGGCGGAGAAGGAGTGCGTGAGCATTCAGGACTTCAACGGCGAGAACTTCGTCTCCTTTCCCTTGGGAACCTACGTCCGACACTCCGTCGAGAATATCTTTGCCCAGAATCAGGTCCGGTATCGGCTCAAGCTCTCCACTCGCTCCACCGCAGACATCTACCACTTTGTACGTTATGGAGCCGGGATCTCGCTGGTGTTTCCATTCGACCAGTTTGACGAGACGATCGTTCCCGGGCTTGTCTTTCGACCGGTGGACATCGACTTCTACATGACAATCGGCGTGCTCCACTCTCGCCGGCGCAAGCCGTCCATTGCGGCAGAGAACTTCATTCAGGTGATGAACGAGTTCACCTCCCGCTGAGCACCGCCTCCGAAAGGAGTCGGGTTCCTCACTGAATCGAGAACGGAATCAAGAAGTCAAATGAGCAAGCTTGTCCGAGGAGGAAAGACTTTCTACGGAGCCACCGTCGGAATCCTGATGCTGGAGACGCGCTTTCCCCGCATTCCCGGAGACGTGGGGCATGGAGAGACCTGGCCGTTTCCCGTGATGCTCCGCAAGATCCTGGGAGCCTCCGTTCACCGTGTGGTCAATCAGGGTGCAGAGGGACTGGTGGAGGCATTTGTGGAGGCCGGTCTGGACCTCGTGGCGCAGGGGGCGGACGGGATTACCACCAGCTGCGGCTTCATGGCGCTGCACCAGCAGACGCTGAAAGCGCGTCTCCCTGTTCCGGTCGCCACCTCCTCGCTCCTGCAGGTTCAGATGGTCAACAGCCTGCTTGGGGGCGGGAAACGAGCCGGTGTTGTCACGGCAAACCGAGCTTCTCTCTCGGAGGCGCACCTCAAGGCGGTACATGTCCCTTCGGATACCCCCATCGCAGGTCTCGAGGACAGCGAGGAGTTCGCCCGGGTCATTCTGGGAGATGAGACGGTGCTGGATGTTGAGAAGGCCTCCGAGGAGGTCACGCAGGCCGCGCTGAGGCTCCAGCAGGAGCATCCGGAGGTCGGCGCTCTTGTGCTGGAGTGCACCAATATGGCCCCCTACGCTCCCCGGTTGCGGCAGGTCACCGGACTTCCGGTCTATTCCATCTACAGCATGATCCTCTGGTTTCAGGCCGGGCTGCAACCCCGGGTGTTCCCCAGAGGCATCACCGACTCGCGCTGACGCCGGGCAAGAACCACCTTCACACCGCCTCCGCTGAAAGGGACCGCAGCCGGCCGTCAGGAACTGCTACTGCTCGCTGAGCCTGTTGCGGTAGCCCTCGGAAACGACCCATCCTCCCAGCTTTTCCAGCAAACCATCAAGTACCTGCCGCTCCTCCTCTGTGAGCGGTTCCATCAAGACCTCCTCCAACCGGTCCGAGACCTCCTCTCCAATCCTGCAGACCGCGCGACCGCTCTCTGTGATGTGCAGGTCGAACCTGCGCGCATCCTGCTTTGAATTGATCCGGACAATCAACTTCTCACGCAGCAGACGCTGAATGATGCGCGAAGTCAGGCTGCGCTCCAGGCCGGTCCAACCCGCGATGTCCACGAAGGTCATCCCCGGGTTGTCCTCGATCAGTCGCAGGACTCGCAGCTCCCGGATGGCCAGCCCCGTCTCCCTGAGAAAAATCTCGTCATTCTCCGCGATGGCCTTGCTGGCCAGCATGTTCAGACGGTAAGTCAGCCGCTCGTTACGAAATATTTTGTTTTTACTCATCAAATTCATCTCTTCCGTCGTTAGGGCTCCAGGCAATTGGAACCAGAGCATCCTTGTGGAAATGGACAAAAATGTCGATTCACAATAATTTTTTCTTGATTTAGTCTTAAAATGAGAATATTTGTTGATGCAAGGAGGTTGCAATGTTTGACACTTGGTACGTTCAAAACAAGAAGACGGTTCTGGGATGGCTGCACGAGCTGCACCGCCATCCCGAGGCGGGCTTTCAGGAGGAGAGGACGGCAGCGTTTGTTGCCGCTCGCCTTCGGGAGGCAGGGCTTGATGTCGTCACCGGGTTGGGGGGGACCGGGGTGGTGGGCACCTTGTACGGGGAGCGGGGAGCAGGGCGCACAATCGGACTGCGTGCCGAGTTGGATGCGCTCCCGATGTGCGAGAAGTCCGGGCTGCATTATGCCTCCACGGTTGCCGATCGCTTCCACGGCTGCGGGCATGATGGCCACATGGTCACCTTGCTTGCGGCGGCGTCCCACCTCGCCGCAAATCCGGACTTCAGCGGCACAGCCCACTTCATCTTTCAGCCTGCAGAGGAATTGCTCACCGGGGCCGTGGCGATGATTCGAGACGGCATGCTGGAGCGCTTTCCCTGTGATGAGATCTATGCCTTCCACAACCTTCCCGGCATTCCTGATGGGCATGTGGGCATCCCGGGGACTGCGGCCCTGGCGTCTTCGGACAACATCGACCTCACGATCCACGCCGCAGGCACCCACGGCTCTGCGCCCCAGACCGGTCAGGACGGGGTCCTGGCCGCCGCAGCGCTGGTGACGGCCATCCAGCAGATCTCGACCCGGATTGTCGACGCACGAACCACCAGCGTGATCAGCTTCGGGGTGATCCAGGGCGGAAGCGTCCGCAACATCCTCCCGGACCGT
>JAYPUA010000039.1:0-31213 GCA_038133845.1 Deltaproteobacteria bacterium | reverse complement strand
GGAACGATACCCAGCTTCTTCCGTAGGCTGGGTAGAGGAACGATACCCAGCTTCTTCCGTAGGCTGGGTAGAGGAACGATACCCAGCTTCTTCCGTAGGCTGGGTAGAGGAACGATACCCAGCTTCTGCAGGGAGGTCCAAGGAACGTTCACAGACAGTCGCTTCCGTAGGCTGGGTGGAGGAACGATACCCAGCACTTCAGGGCGGTCCAAGGAGCGTTCACAGACATTCGCTTCCGTAGGCTGGGTGGAGGAACGATACCCAGCACTTCAGGGAGGTCCAAGGCCCGTTACATGGTGGATTTGGGCTCAGCGTCATTGACGTTGACCCGGAACAGACCGTCGCGGATTTCCTGCTCGCGCTCGGAGACCTTGCCCTTGAGATCGGCAGGGATCTTGTTCTCGAACGTCCCGTAGGGCGCCAAGCTCGCGCCGCCGTGGACCATGAAGGAGTAAGGCCCGTAGTCTTCAGCTTCAAAGGATCCGTCCTTGACCTTGGCAATCGCCCGGTTGATGCTGGGCTCCATGTGCCACAACGCAGACGCCACCACGGTCTCCGGATAGTCGGACTGGGTGTCGATCACGTTCCCGATTGCCAGGATGCCCCGCTCCTTGGCGGCATCGGAGACCCCGAACCGCTCTGCATACATCAGGTCGGCCCCTCGGTCAATCTGGGCAAACGCAGCCTCCTTGGCCTTGGGTGGGTCAAACCAGCTTCCGATGAAGCTGACCATGAACTGCACGTTGGGGTTGACCTCGCGAGCGCCATCCATGAACGCATGAATGAGGCGGTTGACCTCCGGAATCGGGTAGCCGCCGACCACACCGATCCTGTTGCTCTTGGTCATCCCTCCGGCGATCATTCCGGTCAGGTAGGACGGCTCATGAATCCAGTTGTCAAACACGGAGAAGTTCTTCCCGGTCGGACCAAAGCTTGAGCCCATCAGGAACTGCGTGTTCGGGTAGTCCTGGGCAACCCGGCGGGCCTGGCGCTCCAGCCCGAAGACCTCGCCAACGAGGAGGTGATTGCCGTTGACCGCATACTCACGCATCACGCGCTCATAGTCGGTGTTGGCAACATTCTCGGAGAAGGTGTACTCGATCTCGCCCCGGGCCTTCGCGGCATTCAAGGCCTTGTGGATTCGGCTCACCCACTGCTGCTCCACGGGGACCGTGTAGATGGCGGCAACCTTGACCTTCCCGGACACTTGGGCACTGGCAAATCCGGGCAGCAGCAGGCCCAGAATCAGGAGTGCTCCTGCACAATACGTTTTCAGCATCTTGCTCTCTCTGCAAAGAGGGGTTTTCAGTCTTTCACGAACCGTCTCGCGAATTTGCTCAAACATAGGGTGACGGGGAAGGAGAGTCAAGAATTTTGGAGCACTCCGCAGGAGACCGGGCATGTTGGCTGGCAAAGGCCCGGTGCGGTCAGGGATTCGGGAGGCTCCGGGCTGCACTGGACTGCACCGGCTCAGGAGTCCTCCGAGCTTCCACCGTGCCGCTTGATCGTTTCTCGAAGGTTCGATTAATTTTGGAAGAGCGCCTTTGAACCGTCGGTTCGGAAGGGCGAAGCCGAGCACGACACCGAGAACCACATCAGCAGAAACTCAGGAGGAATCCATGGCCGTGGGATGGGCAAAGGAAGGGGCGGTGCAGGAACAGATCGACGCGACCATTGCGGACGCCGTGGAGTTGGCGCGCAGTCGACTCCCCGCCGGAGAGAGCCTGACCGAGTGTGAGGAGTGCGATGCCCCAATTCCGGAAGGACGCCGCCAGGCGGTTCCCGGAGTGCGCCTGTGCGTGAAGTGTCAGTCTGAGTTGGAAAGGGCACAGGTCCCTGTTACGTTGTACAATCGAAGTGGAAGCAAGGACAGTCAACTCAAGTGATTGTTGTGCTTTCGCGCCACTTCCAACATCACATCCGTTTCTGCTCTGGAGGCCTGACATGAACCGTTCTTTCCCCCCGTTTGACTACGAAGCGGCACGCGCCAGCTTCTCTTTCTCCGTCCCGGAAGATTTCAACTTCGGGTTTGACGTCATCGCCAAACGTGCCCGGGAGAACGACAAGACGGCGCTGATCTCCATCGACCGGACTGGAGCGAGGGTGGAGCATCACACGTACGGTGACCTGGAGCGAGCGTCCAACCGCTTTGCCAACGCCTTGCTGGAGCTTGGAGTGCGCAAGGGCGACTCGGTGCTGGTCGTCCTGCCACGCATTCCGGAGTGGTACCACGTGCTGTTCGGGTGCACCAAGATTGGCGCGATCGCCATGCCCGGAACCAATCAGCTGAAGGCGAAGGACCTCGAGTATCGCATCAACCGCTCCGAAGCGAAGGTCGCGGTGGTCAAGACCTCGCACGCGGAGGCGATCGATGCGGTGCTGCCCAATTGTCCCTCCCTGCAGCACCGCATTCTGGTCGGAGGAGAACGTGAGGGGTGGCAGAGTTTCGAGGCCATGAGCGCCTCGGCCTCCGAGACGCTGGACCGCTCCACGCTCGAGCCCACACGCTCCGATGAGTTGATGCTCATCTACTTCACCTCCGGGACCACCTCCATGCCGAAGATGGTCGGGCGGGACCACGCCTACGCGTGGGCACATTCGATTACCGGGAAGTACTGGCAGGACCTGCAGGAGGATGACGTGCACTGGACGCTGACCGATACCGGTTGGGCCAAGGCTGCCTGGGGGCTGCTTTATCCTCCGCTGCTCGCCGGGTCTGCGATCCTTCTCTATGACGGCGAAGGCTTCGACCTGGAGATGCACCTCAAGATCATCGCGGAGCATCGGGTGAGCACCTTCTGTGCACCACCGACGATCTACCGTGTCATGGCGAAGGCTGACCTCTCCGGGGCAGACTTCAGCTCGCTGCGGCACTGCTTCGGCGCGGGAGAGCCGCTGAATCCAGAGGCCATGCGTGCCTGGAAGTCTGCCACCGGCTGTGACATCTACGATGGATACGGGCAGACGGAGACGATCAACATCGTCGCCAACTTTCCAGGCATGGAGATCCGCCCGGGCTCAATGGGCAAGCCGTGTCCGGGGCTAGTGGTCGATGTGGTTGATGACGACGGCTCTATCGTTCCGGATGAAGAGGTGGGGCACATCGCCGTCAAGATCACGGATCCTTATCCTCCGGGGCTGTTTCGGGGATACTATCGCGACGAGGCGATCACCGCTCGGTCCTTCCGCAACGGCTGGTACTACACGGGAGACACGGCCCGCCGCGATGCGGACGGCTACATCTGGTTTGTCGGGCGCTCGGACGACATCATCTCCTCGTCCGGATATCGCATCAGCCCGTTTGAGGTCGAGTCGACCCTGATCGAACATCCTGCCGTGGCCGAGTCCGCGGTTGTGGGCAAGCCGGATGAGCTTCGCGGAGAGCTCGTCAAGGCGTACATCATCCTGGCTCAGGGGTATGTGCCTTCAGAGGAACTGGCCCAGGAGATTCAGGAGTTTGTGAAACAGCAGACCGCGCCCTACAAGTATCCGCGGGAGATTGAGTTTCGCGATGCCTTGCCGAAGACCATCTCCGGAAAGATCCGCCGCGTCGAGCTGCGAGATGACGCCGCAGGAGGCTCCTGAACCGGCCTGACCTCCGAAGGCCTGCCTCTCCCCGGCTTTTCATTGAGTGGCCCCACACGTCATTCCCGTGAAAACGGAAATCCGGTACAACCGGTGCCGCATCCCTGGATCCCTGCTGTCGCAGGTCTCACGGAAGGAAAGACTCCGGCTCCTCCCGTCCACGGCAAACTCGGCTTGAGTTTGCCACCCCGGTCGGAAAAGAATTCTTGTTTTTGCCTGAGCCTCCTGGAGGCGTTCAAGCTCTTGAACCACGAGCCTCACCGCTCGACCTGCTCCCCATCTCCCTGACGTAACACCCATGGCACTGCGAACCCCTGTCCGTTGGCTTCAAGATTTTGTGGACTGTCCCCTCACTCCGGAAGAGTTGGCCGAGCGCCTGACGATCTCCGGCATGGAGGTCGAAGGGGTGGAGTCGATAGGAGCGTCTTGGGGAGATCGCTGTTTTGTCGGACAGGTGAGAGAGGTCGTCAAGCACCCGGATGCGGACTCACTGAGTTTGGTAACGGTGGATTATGGGGAGTCGTCGCTGCAGCTCGTCACTGGAGCCCCAAACATCCGGGAGTTGGAGGGAGGCCTCCTGGAACGTCCGGTGAAGGTGGCTTTGGCCCTGAGCGGCGCGAAGCTGATCAATCCGTACAAGGAAGGCAACCCGCTCACCGAACTCAAACCCTCAAAGATCCGGGGCATCCGCTCCGAAGGGATGGTGTGCTCCGAGCTGGAACTGGGCATCGGAGAGTCTCATGAAGGCGTGCTGCTGCTTCCGGAGGATGCTCCGGTGGGGATGCCGCTCCGGGACTATCTGGGCGACTCGGTGCTGCATTTCGACATCAAGGGCGGTTTCGCACACCTGCTTTCGATTTTGGGCATTGCGCGCGAGACGGCCGCGATTCTGGACCTGCCGCTCAAGCGTGAGGTGCTCCCGGAGCTGTCGCGTCTGCAGGTGCTAGAACAGCCTGAGTTCGTGGGGCTGGAGATTCCGGACCCGGACCTCTGTCCACGCTACTCGGCAGTTTTGGTGCGCGGAGCGCGGGTGCAGCCTTCGCCGTTCTGGATGCAGCAGCGGCTGCTACGCTGTGGAATGCGTCCGATCAACAACATTGTCGACATCACCAACTACGTGATGCTGGAGCTGGGGCAGCCGCTGCACGCCTTCGACTACCAAGGCCTGTGCCAGCGTGCCGGAGGAGGACGCCCGACGATCATCGTCCGTCGTGCACAGGAGGGGGAGGTCCTGCAGACGCTCGATGAGGTAGACCGCCAGCTGGATTCGGAGATGCTGATGATCACCGACACCGCCGGCCTGATTGCCATTGCCGGGGTGATGGGCGGGGCCGACACCGAGGTCACGGAGCAGACCACGGACATCCTGATTGAGGCCGCGAGCTTCGAGTTTCTCAACAACCGCCGCACGGTTCAGCAGCTCAAGCTGCGTACCGAGGCCGCCGAGCGTTTCGGGAAACAACTCGACCCGGATGGAACCTTGCTGGCGGCCCTGCGTGCGGCCGAGCTGATGGTGGAGTTCGGCGGCGGCGTGCTGGAACCTGTCGCCGGTGACCTTTATCCGGGACGGCCGGAGCCCACCACCTTGCGGCTGGATCCGCAGTATGTGAACCGACTGCTGGGCATCGAACTGCCGGTGGAGGAGATGATCCGCATCCTCCGGGCGCTGGAGTTCACGGTGACGCCCGGGGCGCTGCTGGACGTCGGAGTGCCCAACCATCGCCAGGATGTGCGCATTCCGGCAGATCTGGTCGAGGAGATCGTCCGGGTCCATGGCTACACCGAGCTGCCGGCAACCCTGATCCGTGACGAACTTCCACCGCAGCGTCCGAATCCATCCGTGGAGCATGCAGAGCGCGCTCGAGATCTGCTGACCGGGCTGGGGCTGGACGAGGTGATCACCTACTCCATGGTTGACCCGCGTGATGAAGCGCGGCTGGCCTTTCAGGAGACTCCGGACCTGAAGACGTTTGTCCCTCTCAAGAATCCGCTCTCGCAGGAGCGGACCCACCTGCGGCGCACGCTGCTTCCCGGAGCCATCCAGACGCTGCGCTCCAACCTGCGCTTTCTGGAGCGTGTGGCCATCTTTGAGATCGGAAGCGTCTTTCATCCTCAGCCCGGGCAGGTGCTGCCCGAGGAGCCGCGACGGCTCTCGGTGCTGATGTCCGGAGTCCGCTCCACTCCCGGATGGGAGGCTTCCTCTGAAGACAAGCTGGAGTTCTTCGACCTCAAGGGCGTGCTTGAGGAGTTCTTCCAGGCCCTGCACTTGGACGTGGACTGGAGGCCGGCGACGGAGGCTCCGTATCATCCGGGGCGCTGCGCCGCGCTCTTCCTGGGGGAGACGCTGCTTGGCCACGCCGGAGAGCTGCATCCGAGGCTGCGCGCCGAGTTCAGCCTTCCGGAGCAGCCGGTCTGTGTGGCTCAACTGGACTTTGGTGCCATGATCGAACTCTCGGGCTCCGGGCACCAGATGCAGGACATCTCGGCGTTCACGCCGGTCTTTGAAGACTTCGCGGTGGTGGTGGACGCCAGCGTCCCGGCCTCGCAAGTGGAGGACACGCTTCGGCAGGGTGGGGCTCCGCTGATTCGGGAGGCGCGGCTGTTTGACGTTTACCAGGGAACGCAGGTCCCGGAGGGCAAGAAGAGCCTGGCCTATGCGGTCACCTACCAGGCGATGGACCGCACGCTGGGAGAGAAGGAGATCGAGAAGGCCCGCAAGCGCATTGTCCGCAAGCTGGAGCAAGAGCTGGGCGCGACGCTGAGGGGGTGAGGTGAACGAGCATGTGCAACACTTCTTCGACGCGTTCCGCTACTCGGTAGAGGGGTTCCGTGCGGCCTGGGCTTCGGAGATCGCCTTCCGTCAGGAGGTGATGCTGGCCGGGGTGCTGATCCCGGCGGCCTTGCTGATGCCGGTTCCCTGGCTCGGGCGGGTGTACCTGGTGGGGGCGATGATGCTGGTGCTCATCGTGGAATTGCTCAACTCGGGGCTGGAGGCGATTGTGGATCTGGCCTCTCCGCAAAAGCACTCGCTGGCCAAGCGCGCCAAGGACTGCGGCAGCGCGGCGGTCTTCATCTCGCTCTCTCACCTGGGCACCGCCTGGACCTTTGCCCTCGGCTCTCTACTCTTCTGACTCGACTCCTGCTTCCAGATCCTGATGCGCATCACCCTGATCCCCTTTGCCGTCCTCAAGGACCACCTCCCCGGAGAGGGCTTCTCCCTCGAACTGCCGGAAGGCACCAACGCCACCGAGGCCCTGGACATGCTGGCCTCGAAGCATCCGGACCTCGCGCCGTTGCTGCAGGTCACTCGCCTGGCACATGAAGATGAATACGTCGGAAGGCGTTCTCCGCTGACCGATGGGGCAGAGTACTGCCTGATCCCTCCTGTGAGCGGAGGCTGACCGGCTTCCGTGTGCGGAGATTCGAGCGGGCGGGAGAGGGGTTCAACTTACCCCGGCACAGGGCCGGAGCAAGCCGAAGAGGAAAGAGCGGAGCTTATCCGCAGGTGTAGAGGCCTTGAGCCTTCTGGCGGATGGCGTCGTACTCCTTGAAGATCTTCACGACCTTGGAGGCTACCTCGCCGGTCTCGGCGATCTCATCCCAGAACTCCAGAGCCGCGGTCTCGACCTGACGCCACTCGGACGCCGGAATGGACTGCACCTTGAGCTTTGTTCCGGTCGCCCGGAGCTTGGCTTCTCCCCCCCAGTACCACTGGTTGCGGTAGAAGTGGCTCCCCTCGATGCTGGCCATGACGACCTCCTTGAGGTGATCAGGCAGGTTGGCCCAGCGCTCCTCGTTGACAAAGAAAGAGCCGATCCAGGCTCCGGAGATGTTGTTGGTCAGGAAGTAGTCCGTGACGTCTGCCCAGCCGACCGTGTAGTCCTCGGTGATCCCGGACCACGCCATGCCGTCAAGCTCTCCGGTCTGTACCGCGACCTCGGCATCCTCGTAGGGGATGGAGACGGGCACCACGCCGAAGCGAGAGAGGAAACGTCCGGCCGTCGGGAAGGTGTAGAGCCGCAGCCCTTCGAGGTCCGAGAGTTTGGTGACGCTTTTCTTGGTGTTGAAGTTACACGGATCCTGCCCTGCTGCCGAGAGCCAGACCACGCCTCCGGCCTTCTTGTAGGCTTCGGACCAGATGTCGGCAAACCCGTACTGCTTGAACAGTGTGGGGACATCAAGGGCGTGCCGAGTCGCCATCGGGAAGTAGCCACCGAAGACGGCAACATCGACCGGAGCGGCCATCGAGTCGTCGTCCGAGTGCACGGCGTCGATGGTCCCGGCCTGCAGGGCCCGGAACAGCTCTCCGGTGGGGACCAACTGGTCGGCAAAGTACAGCTCAATCTCCAACTCTCCCTTGGCTGCGGCGTTGATCCGGTCGATCACCGGCTTGGTGACGTGCTGACCGAGCGCCGTTCCGGCATAGGTCTGAAAGCGCCAGCGGATGGGCTCTTGGCCAATGATTGCCGGAGCACCGATGGTGCTGGCTGCACCAGCGGCGACGGCGGTGGTGCCGGCCTTCTTGAGAAAGCCTCGTCGGTTGGTGACGGTGGGCTTGGTTTCAGTTTCCTGAGTCATGGATATCCTTTGGGTTGTGGGAACGATCCCCGTTGATTTTCAAGAGTTCCTGATGTCCTCAGGAACGTGAAAAATCGTCCGCAGTCTCTCACCTCCTTTCAAACGCGAACCTACTTGCTGTAATGCCACTGGGGCAGCCAAAGAGCGGTTTGCGGGAAGGCCATGACCAGCACCAGACCGAGGATCATGACCAGCACAAACGGAACAATGGACCGATAGATGTCGGCGAGGGTGATCTCCGGAGGAGCCATCGCCCGCATCAGGAACAGGTTGTAGCCAAAGGGCGGGGTCATGTAGGCGATTTGGCAGGTGATGGTGTAGAGCACTCCGTACCAGACCAGATCAAAGCCCAGGGCCTTGACCAGTGGGACGTAGAGCGGGGCCACAATCACCAGCATCGCGGTGTCATCGAGGAACATGCCCATGATGATGTAGGAGATCTGCATCAGGATCAGCACCTCCCAGGGAGAGAGGTGCATTTGCCCCACGAAGAGGTTCTCAATCGCCCTGACCGCTCCCAGTCCGTCGAAGACCGCCCCGAAGCAAAGCGCGGCGAGAATGATCCACATGAACATGCAGGTCACCTCCAGGGTCTTGCGGATGGTCACCTCCCAGACGTCTCGGTTCAGGCGCCCCTTGAGCCAGGCCGCAACAGTTGCCGTCGTGGCTCCGACTGCGGAGCTTTCCACCAGGCTGGTGACTCCGGTGACGAACAATCCGGTCATCGAGAGGAAGATCACCAGCGGCAGGATGCCGGCCCGGAGCAGTCGAATCTTGGTGCCCCAGGTGATCTCTTGGCGTTCCTCGTCGGAGAGCGGAGGCCCCAACTCCGGCTGGAGCTTGCAGCGAACGGCGATGTAGAGGATGAAGAGCGAGGCCATGAGCAGTCCGGGGACGGCTCCGGCGAGCCAGAGCTGTCCTACCGGCTGTCGGGCGATCATGCCATAGAGGACCAGCACCACACTCGGCGGAACCAGAATCCCCAGCGAACTCCCGGCCTGAATCACTCCGGTGACCATCACCTTGTCGTATCCACGCCGCAACAGCTCTGGAAGCGCAATCGTCGCCCCGATCGCCATTCCGGCCACGGAGAGCCCGTTCATGGCCGAGATCACGACCATCAGGAAGATCGTCCCGATCGCCAGACCCCCGTGTACCGGTCCCATCCAGACGTGAAACATCTCGTACAGGTCGTCGGCAATCCGGGACTCGGACATGATGTAGCCCATGAAGACGAACATCGGCAAGGTGAGCAGCGGGTACCACTTCATCAGCTTGATCGCCGCGCTGAAGGCCATCACCGAGCCGCCGTTGCCCCAAAGCCAGAGCGCGGCAAAGGCCCCGACAAACCCGATCGCCCCAAACACCCGTTGTCCAGTCAACAGCATGAGCATCATGCTGGAGAACATCAGCATGCCAATCAGTTCATAGTTCATGACAGCGATTTCCCCTGAATGGTAGCGAGATCCTTGAAGAACTCCGAGAGCGCCTGAAGCAGCATCAGCGAGATGCCGAAGACCATCACCAGCTTGACCGGCCACATGTACGGACGCCAGATGGAGTAGCTGCGCTCTCCGAAGGAGATCGCGTAGATGGTGCTGTCGATTGCCCCATAGAGGAGCAGGCCGAGGTAGGCGATGAGGAAGAAGGAGGTGAAGACATCCCAGCGTGCCTGGTTTCGAGGCTGCCAGTTCCCGTAGAGCAGGTCCATCCGGACGTGCCCCTTGAGCTGCATGGAGTAAGGGCCCCCCACCATGAAGTATCCGACCATCAGAAACTGCGCGAACTCATAGGTCCACAGTGACGGGTTGAAGAAGGTCTTCATGACGGCAGAGTAGAACATGACTCCAACCATCACAAAAATGGTGAGCATCGTGAGGCGACCAAGGACATAGTTCATCCGGTCGACCACACGGACATAGGTTTTGATGAAATGGGGCATGGGCCTGTCGATCTGCTTTGATGCGAAGCGCGACGGGAGCAGAGAGGAGGAGGTCTGGCTTCAGTCTGTCGTTTGAGGTTGCTCAACAACCCGATTCCGGGATCGGAGCAACAAAGAGCGTACCATTCAGGGAAATGAAGAATAAGGCAAGAGAAAAATCCTGCTGTGTCCGGAGAGGATGGTGACCTCCCAGCCCCGGATTTTGAGGTGAAAATTTTTTAATAACAGTAGGATGTAGGCCTTGGACTGAAGGGGGGCATGGAGGGGCGGTCGCGGGTGGCGCCCCGAGCAGAGGCTCCTCCGGAGTTTGGGAACGTGCGGAGGAGCCTCTGAGGAGAGAGAGCCCGGAAGAGGTTCCGGGCAAGAGCTTCCCCCTGAAAAAACGAGGGAGCCCGTGATTATGCGGCGACCTTCAGGTTTTGGCTCCGGAACCACTGCTCCAGGTCATCGGCGCCGCCGATGTGCTGGCCACCGATGAAGACCTGCGGGGTGCTCTGGCGTCCGGAGACCGCCTTGAGCATCCCCGGTGTTGCCGGAACCTCGGCGTAGTCCAGACCGTTGGCCTGGAGCAGGGCCTTGGCTCGGCGGCAGTGTCCGCAGTTCGCCCGGGTGAAGACGATCACGTCTTGCGGGGCAGTGCCTCCGAGGTGCTGGAGCATGGTGTCGGCATCGGAGACCTCGAAGGGGTCGCCGGGCTTTTCCGGTTCAATGAAGAGCTTCTCGATCACGCCGTCCTTCACCAGCATCGAATAGCGCCAGCTGCGTTCGCCAAAGCCAAGGTCGTTCTTGGCAACCAGCAGCCCCATGCCCCGGCTGAAATCTCCGTTGCCATCGGGCACAAAGGTCAGGCGGTCTGCCTTCTGCTCAGCCTGCCAGGCGTCCATCACAAAGGCGTCGTTGACCGAGACGCACAGTACCGCATCGACTCCGGCCTGCTCGAAGGCAGGGACCAGCTGGTTGTAGCGCGGGACGTGCGATCCGGAGCAGGTCGGGGTGAAGGCTCCTGGGAGGCTGAAGACCACGACGGTCTTTCCGGAAAACAGCTCCTGGGTGCTGACATCCTTCCACTCTCCATTCACCCGGAAACGGAAGTTCACGTTGGGGACTTGCTGTCCTTCTTGAATCGGACTCATTTTGGTATCTCCAAAAGATAGGGGATTGATTCGTGTTGCCTGCTCCGGAGGTCGGAGGAGGCTGCCACCGGTGTGGCGTGACCATGGATCTCAGGTTACGCTCTGGAGAGTCATTCGTCCAATCGTTTATTTTTATGTTTTTAATAGGAATTGCCGATAAAAGAGCCCAGGCCGAAAGCACGCGCCTGGCGCGACTCTCTTTTGACACTTCCGTCCGGATTGCCTATCTTGGCGAGACCTTGTTGTTCGACCCGGAAGCGGAGCCCCCCTCCTCTTTGCGGAGGAGCAGGTGCAAGCCTGCTCGCATTGCCCAATCCTTTCCCCAAAAGTTCCATGTCTCAGTCCGGACACCGACGCTATTCCTCCACAGTCACCGAAACCCCGGAGCGGGCTGCCAGTCGCGGCATGCTCTATGGCCTGGGCTTCCAGAAGAACGATTTCCAGAAGTCGCAGGTGGGGATCGCCTCAACCTGGGGAAACGTGACCCCGTGCAACATGCACATCAACCAACTCGCAGACCATGCCGCCCGGGGAGTGAACAAGGCCAAGGGGATGCCGATGCAGTTCAACACCATCACCATCTCTGATGGCATCTCGATGGGAACGGAAGGCATGAAGTATTCCCTGGTCTCCCGGGAGGTGATCGCGGACTCGATCGAGACGGTGATGGGCTGTCAAGCCTATGATGGCGTGGTGGCGATTGGCGGGTGCGACAAGAACATGCCGGGCTGCATGATCGCCCTCGCCCGGCTCAATCGTCCGGCGATCTTTGTCTATGGAGGAACCATCCTGCCCGGAAAGGTCGATGGCCAGAACGCAGACATCGTGACCATCTTCGAGGCTGTGGGACAGCACGCGGCCGGAAAGATCGATGACGCCCAGCTTGAGGAGATCGAGGCCAAGTCGATCCCCGGGGCGGGGTCATGCGGAGGGATGTACACCGCGAACACCATGGCCTCGGCGATCGAGGCGCTCGGGATGAGCCTCCCCAACAGCTCCGCCATGGCCGCCGTCTCCGAAGAGAAGGCCCGGGACTGTGTGGCCTCCGGAGAGGCGGTGATGCGCATGATCGAGCAGAACCTGTGTCCTCGAGACATCATGACCCGCAAGGCCTTCGAGAACGCGATCACCGTGGTGATGGCGCTTGGGGGCTCGACCAACGCGGTGCTGCACCTGATGGCCATGGCGCACGCGGCAGATGTCGAACTGACCATCGACGACTTCCACCGGATCGGGGAGAAGACGCCGCTGCTGGCCGACGTCCGGCCCAGTGGGAAGTTCCTGATGGCTGACTTCATTCAGATCGGCGGGCTGCCTCCGTTGATGAAGATGCTGCTCGATGCTGGCCTGCTCCACGGAGACTGCATGACCGTGACCGGGAAGACGGTCGCCGAAAACCTCCGGGACGTTCAGCCCTATCCGGAAGATCAGGAGATCGTGATGCCGCTGGACCGCCCGATCAAGAAGAACGGGCACCTGGTGATCCTCCGAGGGAACCTGGCTCCGGAAGGCGCGGTGGCCAAGATCTCCGGCAAGGAAGGGGAGTTCTTTCAGGGGAAGGCGCGGGTGTTTGAATCTGAAGAGGAAGCCCTCAAGCGCATCCTCGACGGCACCGTGCAGTCCGGAGACGTGATCGTCATCCGCTACGAAGGCCCAAGGGGCGGTCCGGGCATGCGGGAGATGCTCTCGCCGACCTCGGCCATCATGGGACGTGGGCTCGGCAAGGAGGTGGCGCTGATCACCGACGGCCGCTTCTCCGGAGGCAGCCACGGCTTTGTCATTGGTCACATCACCCCAGAGGCCTACGAAGGCGGCCCGATTGCCCTCCTGCAGGACGGTGACCCGATCACCATCGACGCGGCCCAAAATCAGATCAACATCGACCTCCCGGAAGAAGAAATCAGCGCCCGCCTGCAGGCCTGGAAACGTCCGGAGCCTCGCTACTCCCGCGGCGTCCTCTCCAAGTACGCCCGCACTGTTTCCTCCGCCTCTCAGGGCGCAGTGACGGACCTGTTCTGACCTCGCTCGGAACAGGTCCGGGAAGGCTCAGCACTCCACGATGTTGACGGCCAGACCGCCGCGGGAGGTTTCCTTGTACTTGGTGTGCATGTCCTCTCCGGTCTGGCGCATGGTGCGGATGACCTTGTCGAGGGAGACGTAGTGGCGTCCATCGGCACGCAGGGCGAGCCGAGCGGCGTTGATGGCCTTGTTGGCGGCGATGGCGTTGCGTTCAATGCAGGGGATCTGCACCAGCCCTCCGATAGGATCGCAGGTCAGCCCCAGGTTGTGTTCCATGGCAATCTCTGCCGCATTCTCCGCCTGTTCCGGAGTCCCACCCAAGGCCTCGGCCAAGGCTCCGGCAGCCATGGAACAGGCCACTCCGACTTCTCCCTGACACCCCACCTCGGCGCCTGAGATGGAGGCGTTCTCCTTGTAGAGGCTGCCGATCGCTCCAGCCGTGAGCAGGAAGCGCAGGAGGGGTTCTTCCGAGTGATACGCAGTGAAGTCCTGCAGGTAGTGCAGCACCGCCGGAATGATCCCGGCCGCTCCGTTAGTCGGGGCGGTGACCACTCTCCCGCCCGCGGCGTTCTCCTCGTTGACGGCGAGCGCGTACAGGTTGACCCACTCCATCCAGTTCGGAGCCTTCTCCTCCTCCAAAAGCTGCCGATGCAGCGCCGGTGCTCGACGTGGAACCCGGAGCCCTCCCGGAAGTTCGCCTTCGTGAGCGCACCCTGCCTCCACACACGCCTGCATCACCTCCCAGAGGTGCCCCAGCTGGTGACGCACCTCTGCCTCCGGAAGCCGCGAGGCCTCGTTGCGCAGCATGACCTCGCTGATCGACAGCCGATGCTCCTGACACAACTGAAGCAGCTCCTCGGCGCTGCTGAAGGGGAACGGAATCTCTGGAACGGAGCCTGCGGGCTCGGAGACGTCGGGCTCGATCACAAACCCGCCGCCGACCGAGTAGTAGGTCTTCTCGACGAGCAGCCGGGATGCGGAATCGAAGGCGCGAAAGAGCAGCCCGTTGGGGTGAAAGGGGAGGGACTTGCGTCGGTGGAAGACCAGGTCTTCCCGAGGGTGAAAGGGGAGCGGTGTGGAGCCTCCGAGGAGCACCTGATGCGTTTGCAGGAAGGCCTCCATCCGTGCTGGAATCGACCGGGTGTCCACTGTGGTGGGGTCTTCGCCTTCCAGTCCCAGCAGCACCGCCTTGTCCGAGCCGTGACCCTTTCCGGTCAGCCCGAGAGAGCCATAGAGCTCGACCTGCACCCGCTTGACCTGGCCGAGCGGATGCAGGTGTTCCAGGAAGCGGGCCGCTGCGCGCATTGGGCCCACGGTGTGGGAGCTTGAGGGGCCGATTCCAACCTTGAAGAGGTCAAAGACGCTGGTGGTCATCAAGACCTCCGCCCTGGATTCACACCGCGCTCCGGACGTCTCATGAGCGCGAGGCCTCCAGCTTGGCCTCCAGGGCCTCCAGTTGGCTCAGCAGCACCGCGAGCGTGGTCAGGCTGATGGGACCATTGGTCCGGATCTGCTCCAGCCCTCCCTGGAAGTGCTGCAGCGCCTGAGGCGCCTGAGCCTGCAACAGCTCCAGTACCGAAGGAACCTCGGTCGACTCCCCGGCCTGAGCGAGGCAGGAGTCCAGCAGCCGGCGCTTGCGCAAGGCCAGCCCCTGCAACAGCAGGTCCTGATGCTGCAGCTCCCACTCGTTCTGCGGAGTCAGCTCCTCCAGCGTCGACTGCATCCACTCCAGCCCCAGCCCGGCGTCGAGCTGCTCCAGCCACTGCTGTCCCAAGGAGATCGGGCACTGCCAGCGCTGGTACAGGTAGGCCACATCGGGGGCCTGTCCGAGCTTCTGCGACAGCGCCTTGACCGAGTCCAGCACCTGCTGGGGCGTGAGGGCGTCGTCGAGCATCTCTCCAGCCGAGGTCCCGAGCAGGTCCTGCAGCAGCCCGGGCAGGCGGCGTCCCGCCTCGGACTCCAGCGTGACTCCGGACTGAATCAGGCTGGTCAGCAGCTGTCTCAAGGCATCCTCAAAGGCCAGCAGCGCGTCGTAACGCTCCTGCTCCTCCACCTCCGGCAACTCCCAGACCCGCTCCCGCAGGCGTGCCCCGTCCAGTGTCGAGTCGACCAGGAAATAGACCTGGGTGATGGCCTCCACGTCGCTTCCGGATGCTTGAAGCAGGTGGGGGAAGAAGGCACATCCGGCCTGATTGACCACCGCATTGGTCAGCACTGTGGCGGTGATTTCCCGACGGAGCGGGTGATCTTCGGCGAGTGCCCCGAAGCGCTCCTTGAGGCTCTCGGGCAGATAGCTCAGATAGAGCGGGAGGAACTCCGGACGGAGGAGCAGGTCGGAGCGTGACAACGCCTCGTAGACGTGCATCTTCACATAGGCCTGCATCACTGCCAGCACCGGGCGAGGCATGGGCAGCCCGGACTGCTCCAGGAAGTCGAGATCCTTGGTCCCCGGGATGTACTCGCTCCGCAGGTTCAGCCCATGCTCCTGCAGCCACGGGATGATGGAGCGGTAGAGGGAAAAGCGCTGCAGCGAGCGGGTGACGTCCATGGAAAGCAGGCGGTGCTGCCCGCGGTTGTTGGCCAGCAGCAACTCGGCGACCTCTTCGGTGGCCTGATGGAGCAGAGCGTTGCGCTCCTCCATGGAAGCCAGGTGCCCCTGACGCTTGAGGTGCTGCAGGAGGATCTTCAGGTTGACCTCGTAGTCGGACATGTTCACCCCTGCGGAGTTGTCGATGGCGTCCGTGTTGATGTGCACCCCACGGTTTGCGCAGTCGATCCGGGCCAGTTGGGTCAGGCCCAGGTTTGCGCCCTCGCCAACAACCTTCACCCGAAGTTCGTCGGAGTTGATGCGCACGCCGTCGTTGGCCTGATCTCCCACCTGCAGGTTGTTCTGCAGCGGCGACTTGACATAGGTCCCGATGCCGCCGAGCCAGAGGAGGTCGGCCTCCATCTTCAGGATGGCCCGCACGACCTCCTCGCCGGTGGGGGCCTCTGCCTCGACCTGCAGCATCGCCCGGGCCTCCGGACTGAGCGGAATCGCCTTGGCCTTGCGGTCGTAGATTCCCCCCCCGGAGCTGAGCTTCTCCCGATCGTAGTCTCTCCAGGTGGAGCGTGGCATTTGGAACATCCGGTTGCGCTCCTCCCAGCTCGTCTCCGGGTCCGGGTTGGGGTCCAGGAAGATGTGGAGGTGGTTGAAGGCGGCCTGCAGGCGGGTCGCCCGGCTCAGGAGCATCCCGTTGCCAAAGACGTCACCGCTCATGTCCCCTACCCCGATTGCGGTGAAGGGCTCGGTCTGGATGTCCTGCCCCATCTCCCGGAAGTGCAGCTTGACGCACTCCCAGGCACCTCGCGCCGTGATGCCGACCTTCTTGTGGTCGTACCCGTTGGATCCTCCGGAGGCAAACGCGTCGTCCAGCCAGAACCCGTACTGGGCCGAGATCTCGTTGGCCGTGTCGGAGAACGTGGCGGTGCCCTTGTCTGCGGCAACCACCAGGTAGGGGTCCGGACCATCGTAGGCGAGGACGTGGTTGGGATGCCGGATCTGCCCCTGCTCGTCGCGTGTGTCCGTGATGTCCAGCAGGGCCGAGATGAACTTGCGGTACTGCCGCAGCGACTCTGCCGGGTCATCCCGCTTCGGGCCCTTGACCACAAACCCGCCTTTGGACCCGACCGGAACGATCACCACGTTCTTGGTCTGCTGGGTCTTCACCAGCCCAAGCACCTCGGTCCGGAAGTCGTCCAGTCGGTCGGACCAGCGGAGCCCGCCGCGGGCGACAGGACCGAAGCGCAGGTGCGTGCCTTCCATGGAGACATCGTGGACGAAGATCTCCCGGAACGGAGAAGGCACCGGCATCTGCTCCACGTTGGGCGACTTGAGCTTGACCGAGAGGAAGGTCTCTCCGGAGGGTTTGGGGATGAAGAAGTTGGTCCGTAGCGAGGACTGCACCAGGTTGTGCAGACGGCGCAGGATCACGTCATCGGTCATGTCGTCCACCTGCTCCAGCAGCTCCCGGAACTGCTGGGCCCTGCGCGGTGTGACGACGCTGTTGCGGTATTCCAGGGTGCCTCGGGACGCGCTGGGGTCGAACTTCTCCACAAAGGTCTCCCAGAGCAGCCGGGCCCCGTTCCCGTAGCCGAGCAGCGTTGAGTTGATGGTCTCCCGGCTGTAGGGTGCCCCCAACTGCAGATAGAGGTTGCGGTAGAGCTGGAGTACGTGGATCGCCCGCCAGTCGAGCTTCACCTTGACGGAGAGGGCGTTGAGCGGGTCGTTCTCTGCGCGGCCTTCAAAGACGGCCCGGAGCAGGTCGATCAGCAGCGGCCGGAACTCATCCTCGTCCAGACGTCCACCCTCAATCCGGGAGATGCGGAAGGACTGCACAAACCCGAGGGTCAGGTGCTCGTTGCCGATCCGGGCGGTGAGTTGATCGAAGACGTGGACGCCCAGGTTGTGCAGGATCGGCATGCTGTGGAGCAGGTCGATCTTGCGGTTGCTGTAGATGTAGAGCAGCGACACCCCGCTCATCTGAGAGCCTGCGGCTTCAAAGGGGACGAGGTTGAAGGCGATCCCGGACTCATGCGGCAGGCGCTCCAGGAATTCGATGTCCCGCACGGCCTCGGCGCAGTTGGTCCGGGCACGGTAGTGAGCCGGAAGCAGGGGCAGGTAGCGCGCATACAGCTCCCCGCCCATTGCTCCGGGATGCGCCTTGAGCATCGCCTCGCGCAGGCGCTCCTCCCAAGGCGTGATTCGGAAGGCGACTTCTCGCTCAATCCGGCCCAACTCCGGCTTCCACGAGGCGTCAGGGAGCGTCAGGTAGGCGTGTACCCGGGAGATCTCATCCCCCTCTGCGGTGAAGCACTCCAGGTGCTGGTGCGGGATCAACTCGGCGAGCGCCTTCCGGGCCAGCTCCACCGAGGCCTCACTGAACAGACGGTTGGGGACCAGCACCAGCAGCTTCAGGAGCGAATCCTCCTCGCCAGAAAGTTGGAAGGCGTGTACCTGATGGGGACTGTGGACCGAAAGCCAGAAGTCGACCAGGCGCAACAGCTCCTCTTCCGATGAGCGGAGCAGCTCGAACAACGGTGTTGCCGCGAAGAGCCGGAAGATCTCGTTGTAGTCAAAGGTATCTGGGAGAAAACCTCGTGTCTTCAGGATGTACTCCAGCTTCTGCCGCACCAGCGGAACTTCCCGCCCCGGCGCGTTCTGGGCGCTGCGCTTGAGCAGCCCCACGAGCACCAGCCTCCGGCCGTGTGTGAACGGCAGGCAGACTCGCAGCAGCGGCTCAAAACGCAGAATCGGACTGGTCACGTAGAGGCGATCCACCCGCACCGGAGACTCTCCGGCTTCCAGCGGCCAGAGGCTGGACATCACGGCCTGCTCCAACTCCGGAAGCTCTTGACAAAACTCCTTCCCCAGAATTCCCAACCCGTGGGAGAAGAACGCCCCCTCCGACTCGGCAGCCGCTTCTGAACTCATCAACACCGACCCGAAGCAGGCGAAGTTTCGCTGGAGCCATCCCAGCAGGTCCCGGAGCTCCTCACTCCCCTCACCGAGAGCGGTCTCGGCATCCTGCATGCGCTGCTGAACCCGGGCCTGACCCTGAGACGCCAACCGCACGGCGAGCAGGTGTCGCTGCAGGCTGAGGTGCAGGTTCCGGAGCAACTCCCGATCGTCGTTGGCCTCCAACTCAATGCTCATGACATCATAGACCTCCGCATCTGGCTCCACTCGTCCCAGTCCGGTCAGGTTGCCCTGAGCGTCACGCTGCACCGAGATCATCGGGTGAAGCCGGCGGACCACACGCAGCCCAAACTGTCGGAGCACGCTGTCCACTGTGATGACGCTGTAGGGCGCGTCCCGACAGACCACGTCCACCAGCAGGCGTCCGGACATGCCGTCCTCGTCTCGGGGAGCGGCCACCCGGACCTGAATGCTGCTGCTCAAGGCCTCCGAGAAGAAGCGAAAGCGGCTTTCCAGGAGGCGACCGAGTTGCTGAGGCGTCAACTCGGCAAGCATACGCTCATTGCAGTGCTGGAGGAACAGCTCTCCAAAGCGCTGAGGAAGCGGATCGGGGCTGACGTGCTTGAGAATCGATTGCTGAATGTCCTGCGCTAACATGAAGATCCTGTGGTGTGAGTGATGGCGAGTGGTGTCGGTTCCGGATGAAGGCCGCATCCTCAGATGCAGCGCCCCCCATCCACCTCCATGGCAACTCCGGTGACCATGGACGCCTCGTCCGAGCAGAGAAAGCAGGCGGCATTGCCCATGTCTTCAGGGGTGGAGAAGCGACCGATCGGGATGGTGCTGAGAAACTTTGCCCGGATTTCCGGAGTGTCTTCCCCCATGAACGTCTTGAGCAGAGGTGTTTCTCCGGCAACGGGATTGATGGCGTTGACCCTCACTCCGAAGGGGGCCAACTCCACGGCCATCGTCTTGGTCGCGGTGATCATCCAGCCCTTGCTGCAGTTGTACCAATTGAGTCGAGGGCGCGGGCTGACTCCGGCCGTTGAGGCCACGTTCAGGATGGCTCCGGAGCCACGCTCCTTGAAGTGAGGGACCAGGAATCGTGCGGTCAGGTAGACGGATTTGACGTTCACCGCAAGCACTCGGTCGAAGTCCTCCTCGGAGACCTCCTCCATGAACGCCGGCAGGTGAGCGATTCCGGCGTTGTTGACCAGGATGTCGACCTGGCCCAACCGGTCTAGCGCCGCCTTGGCCAACGCCTGCACACTCTGTATGCTGGAGACATCCGCCTCCTGCGCCAAAGCTTGCCCGCTGCATTCCCGAGCGACCTCCTGTGCCCCCTCCAGGTTGCGGTCGGCGATCATGACGTGTGCTCCCTCCGTCACAAACTTGCGGACAATTCCTGCACCAAACCCGGAGGCTCCTCCGGTAACAATCGCCGTTTTTCCTTTCAGTCGCATGTGTGTCCCCTTGTGAGAATGAAAAAGTTCCTCGTGGAACTGACAGACTGAAAGAATAGGCTCAATTGAAGGGCAACACAATAGCCCTGAGCGCGGTAAACCAACGATTCACTTTTTGAAAGCTTTGGTGTCAGAGATGCCCTGGCAAGCTTCCCGGATTTTGCTGGCACTGAGGGGAGCATCGGTTTAGACTCTGAATCTCGGTTGTCCTTGGGCCTGAACCTGCCCGGGCCCTGCTGTCCGGACTCATCTCGCATCTACATGAACTCCTCACCGACCTCCGGAATCTCGCGATTTCTGCAAAATCCCCGTCCGCATCTGGGGCTCTTTTTGATCGCCCTGATCGCCCTCTATGCGCTGTCTGCGCACATCCGCTTCGAGCAGTTCGAGCGCTGGAAGGAGAACCGGGGAGCGTACTTCGTGGGAGATCGCCCGATGATGACCACGCTGGATGCGCCGTACTGGCTACGATGGGCGCGCGAGTACAACGAGGGAATCTACGGGGTCGACGAGTTGAGGAACTATCCGGATGGGACCACCGCATTTCGTGAATTGCCGGAGAAGTTCCGGAATCCGGAGGACGCCTCGGCAACGGGAGAGAAAGCGACGCCGCCCATGCTCAGTTGGCTGATTGCACAATCGGTCGGTTGGTTTGATGGAAACTACTACCTCGCCGGGACTCTGCTGGTTCCGGTTTTGGCCGGGTTGTTCATTTTGCCTCTGGGCTACTATTTCTACCTGCTTGGAGTTCCGGCAGGCGGACTGCTTGGCGGGTTTGTCGGGACTTTTTGTGCGGAATACTTCATGCGCTCGTCGATTGGACGCATCGACACGGACATGCTCAACCTGTTCTTTCCTGCGCTGGCGGCCGTCTTCATCCTGCACAGCGCTCGAGCCCGGACCGTGGGGAACCTCCTCCTCTTTGCAGCCCTGGCGGGAGGGACGCTCTGGGGCTTTCAGTGGTGGTATGGGAAGGCGGGTTTTACGCTGGCCTTCTTTGGAGTGTTGATAGCGACTCAGGCGCTGCACCACGTTGCGCCACGCTGGATTCTGGCGAGCGCTCTCCTGTTTGCTCTGTTGGCAGGTCCGGGCACCCTGTTCTCTGGAGCCGCCACTGCCGAGGGCTTTCTGAAGATGTACTTCACCATCGAGGCCGAGGCTCCTGCGGAGTACCGGGACAACACCACCGAAACGCCAGCCTCGTTCCCAAATGTGATGACGACCATTTCCGAGGCTGAACGCATCCCCTTGAGCGATGTCCTCCCTGGAATCCTCAACAGCGAACTCCTGGGCTGGCTGGGGCTGCTTGCCTTTGCGGTCTTGGCCATCTGTCGCTGGCGTTGGGCGGTTCCGCTGTTGCCGATGCTCCTGCTTGGACTGCTGGGCTTCCAGAGTGCCCGGCGCTTTCTGATGTTTCTGGCGCCTTTTCTGGGCGTGGGGTTCGGGTTCCTCATCACGGTTGCCGTACAACTGGTTTGGGAAAGCCTGACCCGGCCGGCCGGCCCGCCTGCTTCTCCCAAAAACCGGAAGCAGCGCAACGCACCGGTCGTAGAGCCGGCCGAAGAGGAGCGGCCTTCCTGGTGGAAGCATCCGCTTGCCCGTGATGTGGTGACGTATGCCGCCGTGGTCATCGCCTGCTGGGGGCTCTCGAGCAAGACGGCGATTGCTTTTGTTCCGGGGCCGTCCATTCCGACCCCGCTCTACTCGACCTTTGACCAGGTCCGCCAAAAGACTCCGGAGAATGCGATCCTCTACACCTGGTGGGATTTTGGCTATGCGCTGATTGATGCAACCCAGCGTGGCGTCTTCCATGACGGAGGAAGCCAGTTCAGCCCCAAGACCTACTTCATCGCCCGAAGCTTTCTCAGCCCCAGCCCCGAGGAGATGCAGAAGATCATTCGGAGCCTGGGCAGTCAGGGAATCCGGGGGATTGAGGACAACAACACCTCTCCGGCAAACCTGCTGAACGCGGTCCTTAATCCCGGCGGGAACCCCGAAAATCCGGTCTATGTGCTCTTCACGGCAGACATGATCGGCAAGTACTCGGCGCTCTCTTCAATCGGATCCTGGGATCTGGAGAAGGGCGGGAAGCAGGTCAAGGGGTTTCAGAACCTGCGCTGTCGTGACATCACCAACAACCTCCTCAACTGTGAAAATGCGCAGATCGACCTGAACCAGGGGACCATCAACAACCGCTTCCCGCTGATTGAGGTGGTGCAGGTGCTGGGAGGCAAGGTCATTGGCCGGAAGGGCTTCAACCGCAAGGATGGGTACTATCTGCAGATCCTGATGAGCAACCCCAGGCAGTTTTCCGACATCTACCTGGTCGAGCCGGATGTCTTCCGTTCCAACTTCAACCAGATGTACCTCCTTGGACAGCATGATCCGGATCGGTTTGAAGAGGTGTTCAACCAGTTCCCTCTGGCTCGCATGTATCGGGTCAAGTGGTGAGCGCATCCGCAGGTGAACCATGAATGACACAAACGAGTTTTCAAGGGACTCCCCGGATGCCAGCGCGGAGCATCGTCGCTTTGTCCGCATCCGCTTTGCGCAGACCATGCTGATCCACGCCCCGGGCGAGTGCTACAAGGCAGAGATCGCCGACCTGTCCTTGGGCGGGGCGAGCCTCCTCCCGGAGGTGCCTCTGACCTTGGAGCAGGGGAGTGAGGTGATGCTGGAGCTGAAGCTCAACCGTGAATTGACCCTGCAAACCGAGGCCAAGCTGGTCCATCAGGAAGAGCACCTGCTGGGATTCCAGTTCACCACCATGGAGCTGGAGACTTTCACTCACTTGAGAAGCCTGATCGAGGCGAATCTGGAAGACGACACCGAGGTCGAGCGGGAGCTTCATTTTCTGAAGCGGAACCCATAGGGAAGAGCAGTTTCACCGGAGGCAAAACGGCGCTTGTGCGCACCCCAAAGTCGGTCTACTCTGCTGGAAGACCCTTAAACCTTCTTCCGCCACGGTTTGCGTATGCCCAAGTCAGAACCCGGTGCTCCCGAAATGGTCCGTGCAGCGATCGACCTGTACGTGGACAACCCCCGGAACTTTACCATCAGTCAGTTGGCTCGCTCTCTCAAGTGCGAGCGCGCCCTCATCTACAAGCACTTTCCCAACAAGAGCGCCCTGCTGCGGGGCTTCTACCAGCGAGCGTTTGATCAGTACCTGGAGTCCTGCTCCCAGACTCCGGAGTATGAGCAATTCACGCTGGAGGAGAAGCTGTCGCACCTCATCTACACGCACCTCGAACTCTTTCAGGAAGAGCGTGAGTTCGTGGAGGAGACCTTCAATGCACTGATCTTTCAGGCCTCTCCCAAGTCTGGATTCCAGCAGCACGTCGAGAACCGGATCGCCGAGTTCCTTCAGCAGTCCGAGGGTGACGTGGCCATTCTGGGCGGAAAAAACGTCGCGGAGTTTCTCACCAAGGAGACCTTCTTCTTGATCAAGTACTGGCTCAAGGACGAAAGCGTTTCTGCTGAGCAGACTGTGGAGCTGGCAGACAAGCTCATCCGCTTTGCCTCGGAGGCACTCCAGCTCCAACTGGTCAGCCGCGGTCTGGAGCTGGGCCGGGCGATGCTGGAGAAGAACGTGCTGCGCCTGAAGCCGGAAGGACTCAACCGCGTGGCCCTGACCTTTCTCCGGCGTTACACATGAGCGAAGTCCCTACCAATCCGCTGGTTCGTGGAGGACGCATTGCCCGAGTCGGCCTGCAGGCTGGGGGCAACTACCTGCGTCACTATGTTGGAAACGCCATGCCGGGAGAGCGCTTCCGGGAGAGCAAGGAGGCACTCAACCGCAAGAACGCGCTCTCGCTCTTCCGAGAACTGAGCGTCCTCCGTGGCGCAGCCCTGAAGCTTGCCCAGGGCCTGAGTCTGGATACCGGCGTCCTCCCGCCGGAGTTTGCCGAAGTCATGGCCAACGCCCAGTACCGCGTCCCACCAATGAACCGGGCAATGGTGCGTGCCCAGTTTCAGCGAATCTTTGGGAAGCCTCCGGAAGCCCTCTTCAGGAGGTTTGACTCGGAAGCGTTTGCCGCGGCGACCATCGGACAGGTGCACCGTGCAGAAGCCCAAGACGGCCAACCGCTGGCGGTCAAGATTCAGTACCCAAACGTGCGGCAAAGCATCGAGAGCGACCTCAGGCTGATGAAGACACTCGTGTCGCGGCTTTTCTCCGGAGAGGACCTGGAGTCTCACCTTCAGGAGGTCCGTGAGCGCCTGCTGGAAGAGACTGACTACCTCCGAGAGGCCGAGCACCTGAGGCACTTCCGGAGCTTCTACAGCCACCCTCAAGTGGTGGTCCCGGAGCTGCTCTCGGAACTCTCGAACGAGCGAGTGCTGACGATGACCCGCCTGGAAGGCAAGCACCTGGACGCGCTGCTTCAGGAGTCGCCAAGCCAGGAGCTTCGGGATCAGTACGGACAGATCCTCTGGGAAGTCTTTCACGATCACTTGCGACTGCGGCACTTCAGCATGCATGCCGACATTCATCCGGGGAACTTCCTGTTTCAGGAAGGTGGCAGGGTCGGGATCATCGATTTTGGCTGCGTCAAGACCTTTCCGGAAGAGTTTCTGGAGTCGTGCGTGCTCCTGGTACAGCGCTTTTTGCTGGAAGACTACAGCGCATTTCGCCAGCAGCTTCAGGAGATGCGCTTTCTTCAGGGAACCGCTCAGGCGAAAGAGCGGGACGATTTGATCTACCGGATCCTGAAGAGCCTGGCCCACGTGGTGGCTCAGCCTTACCAGTCGGATCACTTCGATTTTGGTAGCCCGGACTTCCAGGGACAACTGAACGAGGTCTTCCTTGAAGCCTCGCAGCTTCGAGAAGCACGCGGCTCAGAGCACTTCATCTTCTTCAACCGAATCGTCTTCGGATTGCTCTCGCTGCTCATGAAGCTCAAGGCTCGCGTCCGGACCGAGAGCGCCTCGGTGCTGGTCCGCGAGTGGCCTTCTCTGCTTTCCTGAATGCCGATGCCTCCCGCTCCTCCTCCGGAGGGAGGCTCTCCCTCGGCTCTTCCCCATGAAGACTTGCTTCAGTTGATCTGGAGTGAGCAGCGCTTTCGGCAGGATGCGCTCCAGACCACGGAAGGCCAGCCGCTCCTCATTGAGTTCCCCGGGTGGCGCGTCAGCTCCGGAGGCCCGGACTTTACGGAGGCCCGGGTGGTTCTGGGCTCCTCGGAGGACGCAGTCGCCTTGTTTGGTGCGGTGGAGGTGCACTGGCGCAGCTCCGGATGGTACGCCCACCGGCATCATGAGAACCCCGCCTACAACAGCGTTGTTCTGCACGTGGTCCTCTACCAGGACTCCGCACGCGAAATCCGGCGTGAAGACGGCCGCGTGGTGCCTCAGCTGGAGCTGGCCCCGCTGCTGGGAGAGCCTCTTCCGGAAATCGCTGAGCAGGGCCGAAGCGAGGCCTCTGCTGCCCCGTGGAGGCAGAGGCTGGAGGTGCAGGACGAACTCCCCGGACGCTGCGGTGTGATGCTGGCCTCGGAGACGGCGCTGCGGCGGGTCGTGGCTCATGCGGCGGAGCAGCGTCTGCTGGCCAAGGCGGAGGCACTGCGTGTGCGCTGGCCGCAGCAGCCGGAGGAGGAACTGCTCTTCCAGCAACTCTTCAAGGCCTTGGGACAGACCGCCCACGCGGCAGCGTTTGAGGAGCTGGCGCAGCTCTATCCGCTCCGGGTCCTGGAGCAGACCATCCGGCAGCCGTGGCGCTCCAGCCGCCCGCAGGTCCTCTCGTCCTGGTTCGGAGCGCTTGGGCTGCTTGACCGGATTCCAGAAGAACCAAAAAACCCTGACCCGACGCTCCGGCGCGAGTTGCTGCACTGGAAGGCCCTCTGGGAAGATCGCCCGGAGCGCTCCCGCGTTCAGGCTCCCCGACAAAAGCGGTACCGCCCTCAGCATGCTCCGGAGCGTCGGTTGCTTGCGATGTATCACCACCTGCAATGCACCTCCTCAACAGGCCTGCTCCGTACCTGGCTGGAGCTGCTGATTCATCTGAATCCAGACGATCCCCAGTTGCGCCAGGAGGCTTTGCGTCGTACGGAACTCCTGTGGGAAGCTCCGGAATGGGAGATCTGGAAATCCTGCTGGCACGCAGGAACCTCGCCTCACTCTCGTGGCCTGAGCCTGATGGGAGCCGACCGGCTGCTTGTGCTCTGGGCCAACGCGTTGCTCCCTTTCTTCCTGGCCTATGCCCGCAGGCATGAGGACCGGGCGTTGGAGCAGCTGCTCTTCCGGATTTTCATGGCGCTTCCGGGAGAGGCGGTGAATCAGAAGATTCGCTTCATGCAGCATCGCCTGTCGCTCTCGCGATTTCCACAGGCCCGCTTCAACTCGCTTGGAGGAAGGCAGGGGCTGCTGCAGCTGCACCGTGATTTTTGCCACAATTTCCATCAAGGGTGCGGCCGCTGTGGGCTTCCGGAGCTGCTGGAGGAACCGGACCTCTCCTAGAACCGTTTTGCCGACCGTTCGACTTCGCTCAGGCACCGAAGATTCCCGAATGTCCGGGCCGGTTCCTGCCTTGCTCTGCATCCTCAAATCCACCACAATGCTGATCTTTGACCGGCTCACCGAATCGTGTGGGAGCATCGTAAAGCCGCCCCCCTGAGCTTCACCAAACAGACTCTTTTTCAGGAATGAATTCTCCACTCACTCCACTTCTGAACCGGCTGCAGCAAACGGACGTGCAGCTTCACCTGGATGGACTGCGAGGCTCGAGCAAGGCCTTGATGCTTGCGCTGCTTCAGCAGACCCGGGGTGTGCCCATGGTTGTGGTGTGCGAGTCCTATGAAATTGCCGAGCAGTTTCATGCTGACCTGACCTACTTCAGGGGCCGCGAGCGGCTTCACTTTTTCCCGCACTGGGACGTCCTTCCCTACGACAACTTCTCTCCACACCGCGCGTTGGTGGCCGAGCGCTTCCGCACCCTCCAGGCGCTGTTGTGCGGGCAGGTGGACCTCGTCGTGACCACCCCCCACGCGCTGATGCAGAAGCTCATGCCCCGCGATCGCTTCCGGAAGGCCGTCAGGCGTATCGCAGTAGGAAGCACGGAGTGGAAGTCGCTCGGCGAGTTTGTCGAGCAGCTCCGGGAGTCCGGGTACGTCGCGGTCGATACCGTCGAGGATCAGGGAGAGTTCAGCTGGCATGGCGCCATGCTGGACCTCTTTCCCATCGGAAGCTCCCGTCCCCGCCGCCTGGAGTCGCAGGCACCTTCCGGAACTCTGGAGTTTCTGACCATTCGGCCTTTTGATGTCCAGACCCAATTGACCGGTGAGGAAACTGTTGAGGCGCTGGAGTTGCTTCCGGCAAGCGAGGTGCTGTTCACGGTGGAGACCCAGAAGCAGTCCCGGCATGCGCTGAGCGAACGCCGTCGCGAGTGTAGTCCGGAGGTGTTTCGCGAGCTGGACCGTCACCTGCGCGAAGCCTCCTCGTTTCCGGGGATGGAATCGCTGGCCCCTCTGTTCTTCGGCCGTCTGGAGACGCTGCTCGACTACCTCCCGGAGAATGCGCAGTTGGTGTTCGACGAGGAGGAGGTCATCCATGATCGGGCCGAGCACTTCTACAGCGAGGTCTTCATGGAGTATGAACTGAGCCTGCAGCAGGAACGGCTGACGCTTCCCCCGGAGGACCTCTTCATGGATCACCGGGAACTGCGACGTCAGGCGACAGAACGCCTCCGGCTGACGCTACAAGCCGAAGAGCCTCGCGAGCCTTGGGGAGAGCGGCTGCGCTTCCCCTTCTCGGCCAACCGTCACCTGCGCGAAGGCTTCCGGGAGAGCGCCTCCGTCTCGGCTTCGGGTCACGCAGTGCACCAGTTGGCGCAGTGGCAGCAACAAAACATCCCGGTCTTGCTCAACGGGCGCAACCAGACCCATTCCGACCACTTCCGGCTGCTGCTGGAGGATCTGGACATTGAGTCGCACCTGGCCTCCGACGATCAGGCGCCCCGGTTCCCATGGGGAGAGGCCTTGCTTTTGGGAAGGAACGCCCCCGGAACCTCCGCGTTTGCCGGAACGGGGTTCCCCATCCTCAGCGGGACACTTTCTTCCGGGTTTCAGCTACGTGGCACAGACGGCACCACGCAGTTTGCCCTGGTCACGGAGGAGGAGGTGTTTGGGGAAAAATCCCGCAGCCGTCGCCTGCAACGCTCTCAGGTGCAGGCCACCGCAGGGAGCCTGGACGACCTGCGGGAGAACGACCTGGTGGTGCACCTTGATCACGGAATTGGGCGCTACCGGGGGCTGCAGAAGATCGAGGCAGCAGGAAAGGCTCACGAGTTCATGCTCATCACCTTTGCTCGCGATGAGAAGGTTTACGTCCCGATCGGAAAATTTCACCTGGTCCAGAAGTACGTCAACCCGGACGGTGGGGCGGTCAAGTTGCACAAGCTGGGAGACAAGGCCTGGAAGAAAACACGCACCCGCGTTGCCAAGGCGGTGGAGGACATTGCGGAAGAACTCGCTGAAATCTACGCCAAGCGCAAGGCGCGTCGCGGAATCGAGTATGCTCCGGATGATCACGAGATGCAGGAATTTGAGCTGGGCTTTCCCTACGAAGAGACTCCGGACCAGCTTGAGGCGATCGAGCAGGTCAAGTCCGACATGCACGACTCGCAGCCGATGGACCGCCTGATCTGCGGGGATGTGGGGTTCGGGAAAACCGAGATCGCCATGCGCGCTGCGTTCAAGGCGGCCAGCCAGGGCAAACAGGTCGCCATCCTGGTGCCCACCACCATTTTGGCCCAGCAGCACTTCGCCTCCTTCCGCAAACGCTTTGAGAACACGGCGTTTCTCATCGACGTCATCAGCCGCTTCCGGAGTACGCAGGAGCAAAAGGAGACCCTCCGAAAACTCAAGGAACAGCAGCTCGACATCCTGATCGGGACACACCGAATCCTCTCTCAGGATGTCCAGTTTGCGGACTTGGGGCTGCTGATTGTCGATGAGGAGCAGCGCTTTGGAGTGAAACACAAGGAGCGCATCAAGCAGTTCCGCTCCGAGGTCGATGTGCTGACGCTGTCTGCCACGCCGATCCCGCGGACCTTGCACCTGTCCTTGATGGGCATCCGGGACCTGAGCATCATCAACACCCCTCCGGCAGACCGCATGTCCATCCGCACTCGGCTGGTTCAGGCCAACGACTACATCATCCAGGAAGCGGTCGGACGAGAGATCCGGCGGGGCGGACAGGTTTTTGTGGTCCACAATCGGGTGGAGACGATCTACGAATATGGCAACTACCTGCGCCGAATCCTCCCGAACGTCCGGGTTGCCGTAGGACACGGGCAGATGGGAGAACAGCAGCTGGAGCAGGTCATGCTGGACTTCATCGAAGGCCGCGCCGATGTCCTTTTGGCGACCACGATCATCGAGTCTGGGCTCGACATTCCACGAGCCAACACGATTATTGTCAACAACGCCGACCACTTTGGGCTTGCCCAGCTTTACCAACTGCGGGGACGCGTTGGGCGCAGCAACGTGCAGGCCTATGCCTACCTGCTGGTCTCTCCGGAGAAGATCCTCAGCAGCGTAGCTCGCGAGCGCCTGCAGGTGTTGCAGGACCTCAACGACCTGGGCGCTGGGTTCAAGGTCGCCTCCCGGGATTTGGAGATCCGAGGAGCGGGGAACCTTTTGGGGTCGGAACAGTCCGGACACATCGCCAGCGTCGGGCTGGAACTGTACACCCAGATGGTCGAGCGGGCCGTCCGTCGCCTGCAAAACGAAGGACAAATGCTGCTGGAGGCCGATGAAATCCGGCTGAACCTGGACCACATCCCTCAGGAAATTCCGGAATCCTATATCCGGAGTACCAACCAGCGGCTCTCGCTCTACAAGGCGCTGGCCGGACTTCCGGATGAGGAGGCGGTCTGGGAACTGCGGAATGCCACCGAGAACCGCTTTGGCCCCATGCCGGAACTGATGCTCAACCTCTTCAAGGTCGCTCAAGTCCGGCTGTGGTCGCAACAGCAGGGGGTCGCGCTGGTTGAATATCGGCAACATGCGGTCCGGCTCCAACTGCGGGACCCTCAACGCATCAACGCCGATCAGCTGATCGCCTGGCTTTCAGAGCCGGACTGCGCCTTGAGGTACATCCCGGAAAACACGCTGGAAGTGAGAAACGTCTCCGCAGACATCGATGACATCCTGTTTGAGCTGCGCCAGCTCGACCCGCTGTTTACCTCCGGAACCAACGCGCTTCCGCTGTCTTCACAGCCTGCCTGAGATGGAGACGCTGGCCTCGTGGGTCGAGGAACTGGAACAACTGCTGGAACAGGTCTCCAAGCTGCTTGAGGCCGTCTATACTCTACCGTTCCGAAACCTCTGGGTCGTCTCCGCTCCGGGAGTCAGCTACCTTCAAACCCTGAATGCTCTGGAGCAAGCCCTGGTGCAGTTCTGGGAAGCTTCGCGCAAGCAGCCTCCAGAAGAGCTGGAACTGCGGATCCGCGAGTGGTCTTATGCGGACCTTCGTGACCCGGATGGCGTTTGGAACAGCGCCCGGAACTGGGTAGAGTCGCTGGAGGACGAACTGTTGACCCAGCGAGGCTCCGGACATCCGGCCGACTGGTCAGGTTTTCTGGAGCACGCAATGCTGGAAGAGCCTCACCTGCTTGCACGTTTGCAGCAAGCCAACTCGGTCCCGGATGCCAACCTGAAGGCTCTGGCCGAAGGCTATCTTGAAGCGATGCACCCGGTGCATCAGGTCTCCCCCATGAAACTGCTCCGGGACTTCTACACGCTGCTCTCTCCCTTCACGCAGAAGAGTCTCCTTCTTCCCGATTTGCACCGCCCCCTGGAGGTCCCGGAGTTCCAGCTTGCCCTGGAACAGGCCGATCGCTGGAACGACTTCTGTGAAAAATTCCGCCAGAAACTCCTTTCTACCTCCTCCTCCTAAAAGAGCTCCTTCCTCGTAACAGGCGGGCTGAGAGACGATTTTCTCGGGGCGGCTTGCCTTGGCGTGCTTGGGGAAGTCTTGCTCTGCACATTTTTCCATTGACAAGGTTGTTTAGGGTCGATATCTTAGTGGATTCGCTGCTTAC
>JAYPUA010000038.1:21883-33352 GCA_038133845.1 Deltaproteobacteria bacterium | reverse complement strand
CTCCGGCCCGGGGTGTAGCTGATCTCATGCCGCAAGGCGTTCCCGCTTCTTTTTCCTCCACAGCCTGCAACAGGGGCTTGGAAGTCCTCCAGCAGTTTTATCTTGTCCTCTGAAAAACGATCGGATAGTTAATGCGCTTTTGAACAATGATTCCCTTTCTCAGGAGGAAAGAACATGAGCGTTTCCAAATCCAAGTCCCCCGAAGTGACTCGCCGCTCGTTACTTGGTACTGCTGCCCTCGCAGGTGCCGGTGTCGCGGCCACCCAACTGGTTGATCCCGTTGCGCGCGTGGCGTATGCTGCCGGTAGCGATGAGCCGATCCGAATCGGCTTTCAGGCCCACCGCACCGGAATTGGGGCTGTGTATGGACGCTGGTACGAGCGCACCACCAACGCGGCAGCCGAGTACATCAACAACATGGGCGGCATCGCTGGACGCCCGGTGCAGATCGTCGCCGAGGATGACGGGACCGATCCCAAGCGAGGGGCCGATGTGGTGGAAAAACTGGCCACGCAGCACAACGTGGACTTTGTCTATGGGACGCTGTTCTCTCACGTGGTGATGGGCTCCGCACCGCGGGCCGGAGAGCTGAAGATTCCGTATTTTGTCGTCAGCGAGGGCTACCACGTCGCCTCCGGGAAGCTGAACCGCTACGTCTTCCAGCCCTGCATCACGGACGTGCGCTCTCAGATCACCGCGGTCTCTGACTGGATGTTCAACAACTTGGGGAAGAAGGTCACCATCATCTTCCCGGACTACGCCTTTGGCTACGACCACCGTGACTACGCCAGCGCTGCTGCGAAGCGTAACGGAGGCTCGGCGACCTTGATCCCGATCCCACCGACAGAGACCTCCTTCACGCGCTACTTTACCAAGATCCCCCGAGACACCGAGGTCATCTACCATGTGATGGTCGGTCCGGGAGTGCTCACCTTTGTCCGCGAGTTGGGAGAACACTTTGGCTCTCGACGCCCGGAACTGTTCGGCTTCATCGACTCGCTCGAAGGAGTGAACATCCAGAGCCCGGGGCTGGAGTTTCTTGACGGGACCTACTTCTGGGAGGCGATGCCCCGCTATGCGGACGGCTACGCTACCGCAGCGGCTCAGGTCTACCGGGACGCCGTGGGCGTTGATGCCAACGGAGCCAGCAAGGCTGACTCCAAGGACGTGGCGACCTACTCCCACATGTTCGGATGCTGGGAGACCCTGTTTGCCATCAAGGAAGCTGTGGAGCAAAGCGGATACCGGAGCAAGAAGGACTACCCGGCTCTCATTGAGACCGTGGAAGGCTTCACCGGCTTCAACGAGGGAATCGCTCACCCACAGGGGGCAAAGCTCTTCAACGGCAAAACGCACCAGTGCTACGGTCAGCAGTTCATCTCCAAGGTGGGTAACGGCAAACTGAACGTCGTCCACCGCACCTCCATCGCAGACGGGCTCTACGATCCAGAGACCGACTACACCAAGATGTCCCTGTAACCACCACCCTCTGAGCTTTGGAGCCCTCTCTCCAAAGCTCTCCTAAAAGACGTTCCGCAAGTGTCCGCCTGGTTTGATGAAAACGGTCCGCTGGTGTTTCTCGCACTGCTGGACGGGACCGTCACGGCCTTCGTGTTGGCCCTGATTGCCCTGGGGCTGTCCCTGGTCTTCGGGGTGATGCGCGTGGTCAACGTGGCTCACGGGGAGTTCTTCATGCTGGGAGCCGTGGTGGCCTGGTTCACCTTCGACTGGATCGGGGATCCGCTTTGGGGATTCCTGCTCGCGCTGGTCGTTGGACCGGTGCTCGTTGGCGGGCTCTCGATCGGAGCGGACCACTTTATCCTGCGCAAAATCTCCTACAACCCGGAGAGCACCATCGTTGCGACCATCGGGCTGCTCTACATCCTGCAGCAGCTGGCACTCACGGTCTTCGGTCCGGAGTCACGTCCTGTGGAGGCTCCGATCTACTTCCGGGTGCAGTTTCCCTGGTTTGGCTATTCGGGCTACAAGCTGCTGGTGGCCGGAGCGGCTGCGGCGCTGCTGCTGTTGATCCGGCTGCTGCTCAAGCGCAGCAAGCTCGGGCTCTACATGCGGGCCACCCAGCAGGATCCAGAGACCGCCATCACCTTCGGAGTTCCCACGCGTCGTGTCCACGCCGCCGTCTTTGCGTTGGGTGGTGGACTGGCGGCGCTGGCAGGAGTGCTGGTGGTGCCGATCCGGCAGGCGGATCACCTAATGGGCCTGGAGCCGCTGCTGCTGTCCTTCATCGTGGTCATCATCGGGGGGCTGGGCAGCATCCGGGGAACAATCGTCGCAGCCTTCATCATCGGAATCAGCGACGGGATCATCTCCGTGTTCTACGAGCCGACCCTGGCGAAGATGCTCGCGACCCTGCTGGTGGCCATCGTGCTCGTGTTCCGTCCAAGCGGGCTGTTTGGAGAGGAGCGCGTATGAGGCGTCAGGCCTTGGTCAAGTCGCTCCTGCTCCAAGCCGGAGTCCTTGGGGCGCTCTTTCTGCTCCAGTTCGTGCTGCCGCCCTACCACCACAGCAGCGTCTCCAAGATCATGGTCCTCGGGGCCTATGCCGTGGGGTACAACTTCCTGCTGGGATACACCGGTCTGATGAGCCTGGGACACGCGATGTTCTTTGCTGCCGGAATGTATGCCACCGGTTTGGGGATCTACTACTGGGAGCTGGCTCCCACCCTCGGCGTCGCATTCGGTGGATTGACAGCGCTGGCGCTCTCCGGAGTCTTCGGGATGTTCGCCCTCCGGACCACCGGGGTCGCCTTCCTCATCGTGACCTTGATGTTCGGACAGACCCTGTTCCTGTCGATCCTGTACTTTGACGAGTTCACCTTCGGCCAGGACGGGTTCACGCTCTCCAAATACCTCCCGCCGCTGGTGCTCGGTGGACAGGAGTTTGCTTATGCAGACCCGGGGGTGCGCTACAACATCGGGCTGCTGCTGCTGGGAGCCTACCTGCTGCTGACCACCGGGATCATGCTCTCTCCCATCGGCCGGGTGCTGATTGCCATCCGGGAGAACGAGGCCCGGACTCAACTCCTTGGGTACAACGTCTTCGCCTACAAGTGGTTTGCCCTGACGCTCTCCGGAACCCTCTCCGGGCTGGCCGGTTCGGTGCACGGTGTCCTGTTCTCCTACGTCGGGGTCACCTTCGCTGAGATCCATCACTCCATCGACCCACTCCTCTGGACCCTGCTTGGGGGAACCGGAACGGTGATCGGACCGCTGGCCGGGACCGGGATCATGTTCTACCTGATCGACTATACCAGCAGCTTTACGGACCAGTACCGCTTTGTGGTTGGGGCGATCCTGATCCTGATCATCATCTGGTTCCCACTTGGGTTGGTGGGAACGTTGCGCAAGAGGTGGCTCACATGGCTGCCCTAGAATTGCTCCGGACCGAAAAACTCTGCCGTCAGTACGGCGGCCTGATGGCGGTGGACCAGGTTGACTTCCGGCTTCAGCAAGGACAAATCCGGGCCATCATTGGTCCCAACGGTGCCGGGAAAACAACGCTGGTCAGCCTGATCTGCGGACGCACCCCGGCCTCTTCCGGAAGAATCTTCTTCAAGGGACAGGACATCTCCAGCTCCTCTCCGGCACGCCGAGTCCAGGCCGGGATCGTCTACACCTTCCAGGTCACCAGCATCTTCTCGAAGCTGAGTTGCTACGAGAACGTCGCTCTGGCGGCACAGCGTTTCCTCAAGGACCGCCCGGACGCTCAAGGAAGCGTCCGGGAGCAGGACATCGCCTCCCGGGTCGCCGTGTGCCTGAAGGAGGTCGGACTGGCCGGGGTCGAGGAGCAGGAGGCCGGGACCTTGCCTTACGGACACCAGAAACTGCTGGAGGTTGCCATGAGTCTGGCCACCGGTCCGGAGTTGCTGATCCTGGACGAACCAACACAGGGCCTGGCAGAGTCGGAGATTCAGAACCTGATGGAGTTGATCCGCACCATCTCCCAGTCTGCAACCGTGCTCCTGATTGAACACAACATGCCGTTTGTCCTCAACCTCGCGGAGCAGATCACCGTGATGACCCACGGGTCGATCCTCGCAGAGGGAACCCCGGAGGAGATCGCCAACCACCGCGACGTGCAAGTCGCCTATCTGGGGACCTGAGTGCTGCACATCGAAAACCTGACCAGCGGTTATTCCCAAATTCAGGTCCTGCAGGACCTCTCCTTCTCGGTTCAGGAAGGGGAGGTCCTTGGACTGTTGGGGCGCAACGGCGCCGGCAAGACCACCTTGCTCAAGACCATCATGGGGCTGGTGCGTCAGACCTCCGGACAGGTCCGGCTGGACCAGAGCAACCTGAGCGCCCTGGAGGCCCATGAGATCCCCCGCAACGGCATCGGCTACGTTCCTCAGGGGCGGCGGCTGTTCCCCTGGCTGACGGTGGAGGAAAACTTGAAGATGGGCCTGCTGGTCCGGAACAGCGGAAACGAGGTGCTGGAGTGGGTCTTCTCGCTCTTTCCGGTGCTGCGTGAGCGCCTGGGCCAGCGGGCCGGGACGCTTAGTGGCGGAGAGCAGCAGATGGTTGCCACGGCCCGGGCCCTGTGCCTCAAGCCCCGCTATCTGCTGATGGACGAGCCCAGCGAAGGCCTGATGCCCACCATGATCGCCACGGTTTTTGACACCGTGGAGCGGCTGCGCCGAGAGAATGTCGGGGTGCTGCTGGTCGAGCAGAAGATCGAAGGGACCTTGCGTGTTGCAGACCGCGTCCTGTTTCTGGAGAATGGATTGCTCAAGGCAGAGTCCACTCCGGACGCGCTGGCTCAGGATCCGGCTCTGCTCTCTCGATACGTCGGGATCCAGAACACTCCGGCTCCCGGGTCCTCTCGGAGGTGAAGAGCGCGCATGAACCGGCATCGACATCACGCGCACGCCCTGTCAGAGTGGAGAGGGCCCATGACTTGTTCTCTTTCCAGGTTGCTTCATGTTTGAGTATTTCCGCCCCAGCGAGGTTCAGGAGGCGCTGACGGTTCTCGATCACACCCCGTGCAGCGTGCTTGCCGGAGGAACCGACTTCTATCCGGCCCGGGTGAGCCGTCCTGTTGAGGAACACGTGCTGGACCTGAGCGGCATCGACGCCCTGCGGGGTGTCCGGGAAACCGAGGACGCATTCTACCTGGGAGCCCTGACCACGTGGACGGATGTCATCCGTGCCGACCTGCCTCCGATGTTTGACGGCCTGAAGGCCGCAGCCCGGACGGTTGGAGGCGTTCAGACCCAGAACGCCGGGACGCTGTGTGGCAACATCTGCAACGCCTCTCCGGCAGCAGACAGTGTCCCCAACCTGATGGCGCTGGATGCCTCGGTGCAGCTTCGCTCCCTGCAAGGCGAGAGGACGCTCCCGCTGCAAGAGTTCATCCTGGGAAACCGCAAGACCGCACGCAGCCCTCGGGAGTTGGTCACTGGACTGCGGATCCCCAAGGCTCCTCCGGGCACACGGAGCCGCTTTGAGAAGCTGGGGGCACGGAAGTACCTGGTGATCTCCATCGTCATGGTCGGGGTCGTCGTGGAGCCCGATGCTTCAGGAAACGTCGGGGCTCTCCGGATCGCTGTCGGTGCTTGTGCTCCCGTGGCACGCAGACTTCACGCTCTGGAGGCCGAGGCCCAAGGCCAGCCTCTGGGCGACCTGCAGGTTCAGCCCCGGCACCTTCAGGAGTTGAGCCCGATTGACGATGTCCGGGCTTCGGCGGCCTACCGGAGCGAAGTGGTGATTGACCTGATCCAGCGCGCCCTTGACCCATTACGATGAACCGTTCTATGCCTCAGGAACAACCGACTATTTCATTTTCGCTCAATGGCTCGACCTGTCAGGTGCAGGCGCATCCGGCCCGAAGGACCTCCGATGTCCTCAGGGAGGACCTGGGCCTGACCGGGACCAAGGTCGGGTGTGATGCCGGAGATTGCGGGGCCTGTACCATCCTCATTGATGGAGAGCAGCGTTTTGCCTGCCTGACTGCCGTGGGGCAGTTGGAGGGGCACGCTGTGGAGACGGTCGAGGGGCTGTCTCGGAGCGGGACGCTCTCTGCGCTGCAGCAGGCGTTTTGGGAGTATGGTGCGGCGCAGTGCGGCATCTGTACCCCGGGGATGCTCGTTGCTGCCGAGTCGCTGCTGCGGCAGAATCCTGCA
This sequence comes from Deltaproteobacteria bacterium, assembly GCA_038133845.1. GTDB lineage: Bacteria > SAR324 > SAR324 > SAR324 > NAC60-12 > JAYPUA01. The sequence goes on along the minus strand of JAYPUA010000038.1, from coordinate 27,210 downwards.
CCCACCGAGCCGGAGGTCCGGGATGCGCTGGGTGGGGTGCTGTGCCGCTGTACGGGATACTCGAAGATTGTGGAGGCGGTGCTGAACGTCGGACGTCGTCCGGAGGGGGTGACTGAAACAGCCCAGGCCGTGGGGTCGCGATTCATGAAGGTGGACGGTCGGGAGAAACTCACGGGAGAGGAGCGCTATGGAGCGGATGAAGCTCCGGCGGATGCGCTCTGGCTCCGGGCGATCCGCTCTCCTTACAGCCGGGCGACCTTCACCCTCAAGCACCCGGAGCGCGCTCTGGAGAAGCACCCCGGGCTGGTGAAAATTCTCACCGGAGACGACGTCCCCGGGAACAACGGATTCGGGATCTACCCGCACATCAAGGACCAGCCAGTCCTGGCCGTTGGGCATGTGCGCTACCGTGGAGAGGCCGTGGTGGCGCTGGTTGGAGATCGCGCCAGCGTCACCTCTGTGACACCTGAAGAGCTTGGGCTGGAGTGGACGCCGCAGGAGCCGGTTCGTGGCTGGGATGGGGCGCTGGCCGGGAACCTGGAACCTGTTCAGGCGCACCTCCCGGACAACGTCCTGGCCCGGGGGTTTCTCAAGAAGGGCGAGGTAGAGCAAGGGTTTGCCCAAGCGGATTTTGCTGCAGAAGGGACTTGGAGCACCTCGGCGGTGGAGCACTGCTACATCGAGCCGGAAGCGGGATATGCCCGTCGCCAGGGAGATCGACTGGAGGTCTTTGTCTGCACGCAGACCCCCTACATGGACCGTGACGAAGTCGCCCAGGTGCTGGGAGTTCTACCGCAGCAGGTCCGGATCATCCCCTCTGCAGTCGGAGGCGGTTTCGGAGGCAAGCTCGATCTCTCGGTTCAGCCCCTGATTGCCGTCGCCGCGTGGCTGCTGAACCGTCCGGTCCGGTGCGTGTACGACCGCCCGGAGTCGCTGGCCTCCTCCACGAAGCGTCACCCGGCCCGGATGTATGCCAAGGCGGCCTGCACGAAGGACGGCGCCTTGACCGCCTTCCAGTTTGCAGGAGACTTCAACACCGGAGCCTATGCCTCCTGGGGTCCCACCGTGGCAGACCGGGTTCCGATTCACTGCACCGGCCCCTACTTCGTCCCCAACGTGCTGGCACAGACGCAGGCGCTGCTGACCAACGAGTCGCCCTCCGGAGCCTTCCGGGGCTTTGGGGTGCCGCAGTCGGCCATCGCCCACGAGGCGCTGATGGACGAATTGGCCCGGCAGATCGGGATGGACGCGCTGGAGTTTCGCCTCCGCAACGCGTTGCGCAAGGGGCAGCAGACCGGCTCTGGGCAACAGCTCGAGCACAGCGTCGGGCAGGTGGAGTGTTTGGAGGCGCTGCAGCAGCGCTGGCAGGAGTGGCGTCGTGAGGCAGAAGCCTTCAACCGAAGCTCTTCGGTGCGCAAGCGCGGAGTTGGTGTGGGCAGCGTCTGGTACGGATGCGGAAACACCTCCATGTCCAACCCCTCAACCATGCGGGTTGGCATCAGCCCGGAAGGCCGGGTCACGCTCTACAACGGTGCGATGGACATTGGCCAGGGAGCGAACACGATCATGATCCAGATCTGTGCCGATGCCCTGGGCATCCCGGCCACCCAGTTCGCCTTCCTCATGGGAGACACCGACCGCACCGCAGACGCCGGGAAAACTTCTGCGTCCCGGCAGGCGTTTGTCTCCGGGAAGGCTTCTCAGCTGGCCGGAGAGAACCTCCGGGCCAAGATCATTCAACTTGCCGAAGCCTCCGACGAGTCGACGATCCGGATCGAGTCGGGGAAGATCCTTGTCGAGGACGCCGCCGGAGAGCACGTGATCCACCTCTCGGACCTGCTTCCGCTGGAGAGTGGAGACGTTTTGCTTGGGGAAGGCACCTTTGATCCACCAACCGGGAAGCTCGATGAGAACGGACAGGGAGTGCCGTATGCAACCTACGGATTCGGTGCCCAGATTGCCGAGGTCGAGGTCGACACTGTGCTGGGGACCACCCGAGTTCTCCGGCTCGCAGCCGCCCATGATGTCGGGAGGTCGATCAACCCGACGCAGCTGGAAGGTCAGATTCAAGGAGGTGTCGCTCAGGGGCTCGGGATGGCGTTGATGGAAGAGTACCTTCAGGGCGTCACTGAGAACCTGCACGACTACCTCATCCCCACCGTGGGAGACATGCCGGAGATCGAGATCCTGCTGATTGAAGACCCCGAACCGCTCGGGCCTTACGGAGCCAAGGGCATTGGAGAGCACGCCTTGATCCCTACGGCCCCCGCGATTCTCGGAGGCATCCGACACGCCACCGGGGTGACCCTTCGGCACATCCCCGCCACTCCGGACCGGGTCCGCTCCGCGATCCAAGCCGCCAAGGAAACCCATGAGCACTGAAACCAACACGCCCCCGGGAATGGTCAACTGCGATGCCTGCCCGATCCTCTGCCGCATCAGCCCTGGAAAGACCGGATCCTGCAACCGCTACGGAAACGCTGACGGCCTGCTGAAGCGCATGGATCCGGTCGTCCTCACTCAGAAAGTGCTCGAACAGGATGGCGCGGTCGTCCCCTTTGCCGAAGGTTCACAGGCCTGGGACGGGTCGATGCTCTCCGCAGGAGAGGTCTTCCCCACCGCAATCGGCGCAGGGACCACGTATCCAGACTACAAACCCGCACCCTTCATCGTCGCCAGCGAGCACCAGGGGGTGGACATGGTGACCGTCGTCACCGAGGGCATCTTCAGCTACTGCAGCGTCAAGGTGAAGATCGACACCGACTGCTACATCGGCCCCGAACAGGCCTCCGTGCGCTGTCAGGGAGAAGAGGTGGGACACGTGATGACTGCCGAGTACGGATCGCAGATGCTCTCGCTGGGCGGGGTCCGCCACCTGACCGGAGGGAGCAAGCAGGAAGGGCGAATCACCTGTGAGATGATGATGAACCTGTGCAACGGAGAATCTGCCGAGCTGGAGATCGATGGCGGCTCGAAGCTGGTGATTCAGGCCGGAAAGCCTCCGGTCGTTGACGGCGTTCAGGAGGAGCGCATGCGCGTCGGGTGCGGATCGGCCACCATCGGCATCTTTGCTCAGCAGTGGTATGGGCATGTGGACGAGGTGATCGTTGTGGATGACCACATCACCGGGATGCTCTCGGAGCACCAGGCCGGACGCTTTCTCGGAATGAACCCTTCCGGGCTGCGCGTTCGAGGACGGCGTTCGACCCCAGGACGCTACTTCCAGGTCGCCAACCCTGGACACGGATGGGGGGGGACCGACGTCTCCAACCCGCTGGAGATCATCGACCGCATCAAGCCCGGGGTCGCCTTTCCCGGACTGCGCTTGCTGATGGTGAGCACCACCGGCGAGGACGCCGCCTACTTTGTGCTGGATGAGGCACTGACCCCCCAGCCGCAGCCCATCCCGGAGGTGCTGCAGACCGTCGTGGGGCGCATCGGAGAGAACTGCGAACCTGCCATGACCAGCATCCTCTTCATGGCAGGCGCTGGAGGAAGCCTGCGAGCCGGAGTGACGGAAAACCCGGTCCGACTGACCCGCTCGGTCAAGGACCTCCTGACCCACGTGACCTGCGGAGGCGCCCCAGCGTACGTGTGGCCCGGAGGTGGGATCACCGTGATGGTGGACGTGACGAAGATGCCCGAGAACTCTTTTGGGAGCGTGCCGACGCCTGCGCTGGTGGCCCCGATTGAGTTCACCTTGAAGCTGAGCGACTACGAGGCTCTGGGAGGACACATGGACTCGGTGAGGAGGCTGGAAGACGTGCTTCAGGGGCGGGAGGTCCGGAGGACTGCCTGGAAGCCGGAGAACCCCTGGCCCTATCCCTGAGCGCTCAGACACCTCAGGTCAAAGCTGATGATTCAGCATCAACGCCTCTCCGGAGGACGCCTGCACCTTCAGCAGGGGCCCATCGACCTTGTCATCGGAGTGGACGCACCAGAACGGGTGAAGGCCCAGGCGGAAGACGCCGCGCTGAGCCGCTTCTCCGAGGTGCTTGAGGAGTTGGTGCGTGAGTTGCCTCTGCTGCGGCAGCCCTGGTCTGCGGAGCAGCGCCCACCTCAAGGCCCCATCGCCTGTCGGATGTACCGTGCTGTCGCCGGATTCCGCGAGTTTGTCACGCCCATGGCTGCCGTCGCTGGATCGGTTGCCGAGGAGATCCTGGAGGCCCTGCTCTCCGGAGTCGGCGATCCCTTGTCCTCCGGACTCCGTCGGGCCTATGTCAACAATGGTGGAGATCTGGCGCTCTGGCTCAGTCCGGGCGAGTCCTTCGTCATTGGAGTGGTGAACCATCCGGAGCGTCCCGAACTGAGCGCCCGGATCAACCTGCGCTGCGAGAACACGGTCCGAGGCGTGGCAACCTCGGGATGGCGCGGACGCTCCCAGAGCCTCGGAATTGCTGACGCGGTTACCGTCCTTGCGCGCTCTGCGTCTCAGGCAGATGCTGCGGCCACGCTGATTGCCAACGCGGTCAATGTCGAACATCCCGGAATTGAGCGTCGCCCAGCCAGTGAGGCTCAGGATGACAGCGACCTAGGGGATCGGCTGGTGACCACTGCGGTTCCTGTGCTTCCTCCCGAGGTCGTCCAGCAGGCGCTCGATCACGGCGTTCAGCGTGCAGAGCAATGGGTTGATGCTGGACGCGTCGAGTCCGTCTACCTTTCTCTTCAACACCAGATCCGCCTGGTCGGATCCCAACAGGAGCACATCTCATGAGTGAGCTGGTCAAAATTCGGAAAATGGTCACCTACATCGAAACCATCCACCATGAGGGCGGCCCGGTGCGTCCGGAGCCCTATCTGAAGGGGGCGGTGCTGGTGGTGCTGGAGAACCCGTACGCCGGGGGCTACGTGGAGGACGTCTCTCCGATGATGGAGGCGCTCAAACCGCTGGGACTGCAAGCGGCCACGCACCTGATCGGCTTGCTGGGAGGCAAGGAGAAGGTCGAGGGCTACGGCAAGGGGTCGATTGTTGGAGCTGACGGAGAGATCGAGCATGGGGCGCTGTGGCACGTCCCCGGAGGTTACGCGATGCGTGAGGCCCTCGGCGGGGCCTTGGCAATTGTGCCCTCCTCCAAGAAAGTCGGCGGCGTGGGCTGCCGGCTGGACATCCCCATCACCCACATCAACGCCTCCTACGTGCGCAGTCACTTCGACGCGATGGAGGTCGGGGTCCCGGATGCCCCCCGCGCCAACGAGTTGGTCTTTGGGCTGGTGATGACCACCGGAGGCCGGGTCCATGCCCGCATGGGAGGACTGCAGGCGGATCAGATCTCCGTAAGAGACGGCCAGCGCTGAGTTTTCCGGATTTTTCTGCGCAAGTTCCCGCC
>JAYPUA010000038.1:0-21783 GCA_038133845.1 Deltaproteobacteria bacterium | reverse complement strand
GCACAGAAGACGCATGAGGAGAGAGCGATGACTTCAAAGGTTCCACAGATTGACTTCACCCCCTTCCTTGAAGGGAGCGAGCAGGGCAAGCGCCACGTCGCCACTCAGATTGGGAGTGCCTGTCGCACCATCGGTTTCTTCACCCTCGTGAACCACGGTGTCTCCCAGGACCTGATCGACCGGGTATTCTCTGCAAATCGGGAGTTTCATCAACTCCCTCTGGAAGAGAAGGAGGAGATCCTGATCTCCCGCTCGGAGCACCACCGGGGCTATCATCCCTTCTCTGCAGAAGCCACGGACCCCAACGCCAAGCCTGACCTGAAAGAGGCCTTCGACATGGCTTTGGATCTCCCGCCCGAGGATCCGGATGTTCAGGCGGGGAAGCCCTTTCACGGTCCCAACGTCTGGCCGCGCAATCCTGCCGGCTTCCAGGACACTTTGGAAGAGTACTACGGAGCGCTTCTGAACCTGGGTGAGTTGATCTGCCGGTGCTTTGCTCTGGATCTGGGACTGGAAGAGGGCTACTTTGCCGACAAGCACTCCAAACCCTTGGCACAGCTTCGGCTGTTGCACTATCCCGAACTGGACATCTCGGCCTTCCCGGACCAGCAGGGGGCCGGAGCTCACACGGATTATGGATCCGTCGCGATCCTGACGCAGGACTCTGTCGGGGGGTTGGAACTGCGAAACCGGAGTGGAGAGTGGATCCCGGTGGAGCCGGTTCCGGGAGCATTCATCTGCAACGTGGGGCACATCATGGAAATCTGGACCAACGGCCTCTACCCGTCAACGTGGCACCGGGTGGTCAACAACGGCAAGGACCGCTACTCCCAGGTGCTCTTCTACGACCCCAACTTCGACTGCCTCGTGGCGCCGTTGGACTGCTGCGTCTCTCCGGAGCGGCCTGCGGCCTATGTTCCGATCACCATGGGGCGCTATCTGGAGGAGACCTTCGACAAAACCTTCGTCTACCGCAAGTCTCCGGAGTCGGCCTCATAAGCTCGGGGGCGCTGCGGTTGCTCTTCAGAGGACGGCTTGTGGTCAGCCCCCTCGCAACCGACGGGTCGCTTCCGGGTCGAACTCCAGGTCTGTGGTGAGGGCGACCCCGAAACGTTCACAGGCCTGCTCCGGGGTGAAGTAGCCCCGCCGGACGTCCCGGGTCACCAGCTTCGGATCTCGCTTCAGCGGGTCGCCGTAGCCTCCCCCTCCAGGGGTCGAGACCCGGATGGTGTCGCCTTCCTGAACGAGGATGTTCTGATCCTTGGAAAGGTGTGGCGGGATGTACTCCTGGCCGTTCTGCTCGATCCGCACGCGGTTGACCCCGCCATCTCGTCCGCCCAGCGCACCTTGCGGACCAAGCCGGCCGTGGTCCATGACCATCGAGGCCTTTGCGGTCCCGCGACGCAGGCGGACCTTGTAGTTTACCCCGAACCCCCCTCGCTGTTTCCCAGCTCCTCCGGAGCCTTCATGCAGGGAGTATTCTTCAAAGAGTACCGGATAGTACTGTTCCATCACCTCGATCGGGGTGGTCTTGGAGATCCCAATCGTCGAGCATCCGTTGGAGAGGCCGTCTCCTTGGAAGCTGCCTCCGTAGCCTCCGCCGCTGATGACGTACATCACGTAGTTCCGGTTGCGCTGAGGGTCGAAACCGCCCAGACAGAAATTCCCGCTGGTCCCGGCCGGCGCGGCAAACAGCAACTCTGGGATGGCCTGTACCAAAGCGCTGAAGACCGCCTCGGCGATTCGCTGGCTCACCTCTGCTGCGCACCCGGAGACAGGGCGAGGATACTGCGCGTAGAGGAAGGTCCCTTCCGGGTCGGAAATATGCAGCGGCTCGAAGGTCCCCGCGTTGATTGGCACCTCCGGGAAGATGTGCTTGATCGCCAGATAGACCGAGGACTTCGTCGTCGCGATCACGCTGTTCATGGGGCCCTGACACGGCGGGCTGGAGCGGGACATGTCGAAGAAGAGCTCCGTGCCTTCCTTGCGGATCTGCATGTCGATCCGGAGCGGCTCATCCACTACCCCATCCGAGTCGACAAAGGCCTCTCCGTGATATGTCCCATCCGGAATCTCCGAGATCCGGGCCCGCATCTGTTGTGCCGCACGCTCCTTCAGTTCCCGGATGGCGGCCTGGACCGTCTCTGCGCCGTAGCGGTCGATCAGCTCCGTGAAGCGTCGCTCGCCAACCGAGAGCGCTGCCGCCTGAGCCTTGATGTCTCCGATGCGCTGATCGGCAATCCGGATGTTGGAGAGGACGATCGAGAGGATCTCCTCATCCAGAACCCCGGCCTTGTAGAGCTTGACCGGCGGGAGGCGCAGTCCCTCCTGCTCCACCTCCGTGGCGTTGGCCGAGAACCCTCCGGGGACCGAACCTCCGGTATCGGGCCAGTGTCCGGTATTGGCCAGCCACGCGAAGAGCTCTCCTTGGTAGAAGAACGGCTTCACGAAGCGGACGTCCATCAGGTGCGTCCCTCCAAGGTAGGGGTCGTTGACGATGTAGACGTCTCCCGGCTGCAGGTTCTTCGCCCGCTCAATGACACACTGTGTCCCGAACTGCATGGTTCCGACAAACACCGGGAGCCCCAGTTCTCCCTGAGCAATCAACTCCCCGCTGTCCTTGTCGTAGATTCCGTCTGAGCGGTCCAAGGCCTCCGAGATGACCGGACTGAATGCGGAGCGGACAAAGGCCAGGTCCATTTCGTTGCAGACCTGCTGCAGGCCACTTTGGATGACGGTCAGGGTGACGGCGTCCAGAGAAGACATGAGAAGCTCCTGAGAAATCTAGAGGGAGAGGATCAGGTTCCCGTGGAGGTCGACCTCCACCAGGTTCTGTGGCTCGACCACGAGGGTCGTGTCCAACTGCTCGACGATCGCAGGCCCCTGGAACCGCGCTCCGAGAGGAAGCTGCTCCCGTCGGTAGATTGGGGTCTCCTGCCAGCCGGACTCAAACCAGACCCGGCGAGTTCCGATGAGACACGCTTCGAGAGAGCCCTGCTGTTCATGGTGAGGGATGAAGGCTTGCAGCGGGATGGACTTTCTTCGCCCAATCACTGCGGTGTGGACGTTCACCAGTACGGGACGGATTTCCGGAAGCTCCACCTCAAAGCGGTTCCAGTAGGCCTGCTCGAACGCCTGCTGCAGGGTCTCGCGGGAGACCTCCGCACGCTCCACCGCAAAGTTGAGGATGTGCGTCTGTCCCTGAAACTGCATGTCGACATCGTGCAGGATGATCAGCTCCTCTACCTCCACGCCTTCCTCGGCAATCAGCTGCTTTCCTTCGGCCACTTGCCTCCGGAAGGTGTCGTGGATCACCGACAGGTCCACTTGGGAGAGGGGTTGATTGATGGAGTTTACATAGTCGTGACGCACATCCGCGACCGCGCACCCGACCGCGTTGGTGATCCCGGGACGCATGGGAACCAGCACCTTCGGAATTCCTAGCTCTCGGGCCAGCGACACCGCATGGAGCGGACCTGCACCACCGAAGGCAAACAGGGCGAAGTCCCGGGGGTCGTGTCCCCGTGCCAAGGACACCAGCCGTAGCGCTCCAGCCATGTTCATGTTTGCGATGCGGATGATCGCCGCTGCGGCCTCCTCGGCCGACTCCATCCCCAGAGGTCCTCCCACCTGCTCCATCAGCGCCTGTTGCACCGTCTCCAAAGACACCGGATGGTCCACGGCAAGCAGCGCTCCCGGATTGAGCCGCCCCAAGACCAGGTTGGCATCGGTGATGGTTGGGCGGGTTCCGCCTCGGCCATAGCAGATCGGCCCGGGCTGGGCACCTGCGCTCTCGGGTCCCACCTGCAGGAGACCCGCATCATTCACCCAGGCCAGGCTTCCCCCTCCGGCACCGATGGTGTGGACATCCACCATCGGGACATGAATCGGCATCGCATACTCGATTTCCAGCTCCGAGCTGACCTGAGGGATGCCCTTGACGATGATTCCGACATCACAACTGGTCCCTCCCATGTCGTAGGTCACCACGTTGGGAAAGCCGGCCTGAGCGGACGTGTAGGACGCCGCCATCACTCCGGAGGCGGGGCCGGACATCACGGTCTTGACCGCATCCTCGGCCACAATCCGGGAAGAGACCGTGCCGCCGTTCCCCTGCATCACCAGCAGGTCCTGCTGATATCCGTTCTGCTGCAACTCGTTGCGCAGACGCTCAATGTAGCGGTGCAGCACCGGCTGAATCGCCGCGTTGATGGAAGCGGTGGTTCCGCGCTCATACTCGCGATACTCGGACACCAGTGCGCTTCCCCGGGTGATGAAGTGGTTCGGCCAGGTGTCTCGGGCAATCTCCTCCGCACGCCGTTCGTGCGCGTCGTTCTTGTACGAGTGCAAGAAGTGGATGACTAGCGCCTCCACGCCCTGCTCCAGCAAACGCGTGAGCGCCTCCTTGACCTCTACCTCCTCCAGCGGAGTCACCACCCCTCCGTCGCTGTCCATCCGCTCCGTCACCTCCAGCCGAAGCTCCCGGGGGACCAGAGGCTCGAAGCTCCCGGTCAGGCCGTAGGGCTGTGGGCGGGTGCGGCGTCCCAGCTCCAGCACATCGCGGAAGCCCCGGGTGGTGAGCAGCCCCACCTTGCTCACCTTGCGCTCCAGCAGCGCGTTGGTGGTGACGGTGGTTCCGTGAATAATCGTCTGCAGCTCGCCCATCCGGATGCCGGTAGACTGCAACGCCTGCATCACGCCAAAGGCCTGGTTTTCCGGAGTGCTTGGCACCTTGGAGATCTGAATGGCCCCGGACTGCGGATCGACCAGCACCAGATCGGTGAAAGTCCCTCCGACGTCCACGCCAACGATTTTGGACATGCGAGCTTTTGTGGAAGAAGCGGTGTTTTCAGAGCAAGACGGTGTTCACCAGCGCGGCGCCTCGGGACGCCATGAAGTAGAGTCCCATGTAGTGGGTGATGTCCTGCGGGTGGCTGGCACTTGCTGGAAGTCCGATGGATTCTGCGACAGGTCGTGGCAGGTCATAGGTGGAGCATCCTTTGTCATAGACCAGGACTTCCTTGACGGTGGGGACCATGCCGTGGTTCCGTGCAGAGAGCAGCGTCAGGACGAAGTCCATCACGCAGATGTCCGTGCAGATTCCCACGACGAGCACGCGCTCCACCCGGTTGCGGGCAGCCCAGTCAACCACCGCGTTCGTCCCGTCCTGCTGGAAAGCGCCGATGAACCCGTTGATGCAGTCCTTGCGCACCAGCGTGGTGTTGGCGTCCTGCTCAAGCCATTTCAACTCCGGGATCAGTTCCTCCTCGCCGGTTCCGACCTCACAGTGTGGCGGATACGGCGGTTCAGGCTTTCCGGACTGGTGGGTGTCGAGGAAGGCCAGCATCGGGAGCTCCTGGGCCGTGAACGCCTGGGCGAGCTTGACCGTCTCTTCGATCATCTGCGTCACCTGAGCGTTGGGAGCCGGAGGGGCCAGATTCCCGGCACCTACCGTGGCAAAGCCGTTGACTTCATCGACAATGATCAGCCCTAGCCCCTCCGACTCTTCGGAGAGGTTCAGTTGCGCCAGGCTGAGCGGCATGTGCTCGGAGAGTTCCTGAGTCAGTTGTGAGGTCTCCATGAGGTTTGACGGGCAAAGAGGAAACGATGTGGTTGGATGAATGGTCTGTCCCCGGTTTTTTGCAGGGGGCAAGGAACTTCAGACCTTAGCCGCGTCGCCTGGAAAGTGGCAAGGAAATTTCGGTGCTCACGTGGCGACCGGGGTGGAGAGCAGCCACAGCCCAAATACCGTGTATCCGATCATCAGCACGGTGGACGGGACCTGCCCCCAGAACTTGCGGGAGAGCGAGGTCACCTCCCGGACCTGAAACAAGTGGGCGACGATCACGGCCCCGACGTGTGCCAGGACGATGCTGTACACCTGAAAGAACCAGATCAGCACCACCGATTCGTGATCCGTCAGGTATGCGGCCGAGACTGTCCAGCCCGCGGTTCCCCACAGGTCCCATCCCATCCCGAAAGGGTCCGAGTAGGTCTTGAAGGCGTACTGTACATCCACCAGCAAGGCCGGCAGGTAGTGAGCAAAATGGTAGCCAAAGGCGATGGGGATCATCGACAGGATGACCCCGCGGTGCGCCTCCGGAGCCTCGGGGTTGAGCCACATCGCAAGGCGTTGCGTCCCCCAGTAGGCTCCGGAGAACACCAGGAAGGTCCCCAGCAGACCCAGCGTGTTGGGCAGCATCATCGAAGTCCGCCCCGGAAATTCCAGGGGGTTTTCTCCCACCAGCGCCAGCCACCAGAAGGTTCGAGAGAGGCCATCGAAGGAGACTGTGGAGAGCACCAGCAGCACAAAGGCAACGCCGCTTGGAGGAAGCGGAGGGGCCTTCAACAGCCCTCCGCAGGGCCACTGCAGGCGAAGCGGAAGACGTGTCCCGGAGACGGATGGGCTGCGATTCCAGGAGAAGGGAGAGAGCCAGCCAACCATCCTGAAGAAGACCGAAAACGGTTCTCCGGTCTGCAGCCACTGCCGCTCGCCCCACCATCCTGCGCCGGCGACAACGAGGAGGGTATAGATCAAAATCAACTCTACCAGTACCTCCGGATCCAGGGGGGCCGGGTGAATCAGCTCTACCCAGGCAAACCCGAAGAAAAGCACAAGGGCTGGCAGGAAGCGGACCGTCTGCTGGGCAGGGGCCTCCAGACGGTCCTGGAACCCGGGCAGAAGCTTGAGCAGGTCCAGCAGGGCCGGCCAGGGGCTCAGGTAGCGCCAGAAGTTGCCCAACACGGCGGTGGCCACAGTGAACCCGATCCACCAGACGATCCACAGCGTCATCGGCAACGGATTGAGCATCGGGTCCCGACTTCCCCAGAATCCGGAGGCCAGCAAGAGCACCAAGCCAGCAAGCCCGAGGTAATTTCCGACCAGAGAGTCCGGAATCGGAGAAGGCTCCAAAGCCAAGGGTTCGCCAGAGACGGAACGCCGCTGACGGATTCCGAACAGCACCAGAGCAAAGGTGAGCGCCACCACGATGCCTCCTCCGGTGATGTACATCTGCGTGGGCAGCAGCAACACATATCCACGATGTCCGGCGTGGGCCCAGAGGTTCTCGGTCAACGCGACGCTGACCCCCAGCCCCAGTGCTCCTGTCCGAACTCCTCCGGAGCTTCCGATTCGCCTGAGGCGAGAGGTCCAGCCGTTCACCACGACTTCAGGCAACGGCAGCCTCGATCTCTTCGCGAAGCTCAGGAGTCATCATTTCCAGCACCTCCAGCGACTCCATGTTCTCCCGGACCTGCGAGACGCGGCTGGCTCCGGTAATCACGGTTGAAACCTGCGGATTGGCCGCACACCAGGCGATGGCAAGTTGCGAGAGCTTGCAGTCCAGACGATCTGCAATCTTTTGCAGACGGGCGACGCGGGCAAGCGCTTCGGGATCGGTCAACTGCGCCTTCAACCACTCGTAGCCCGGCAGGTTCGCGCGGCTGTCTTCCGGAATGCCGTTGGAGTACTTTCCCGTGAGCAGCCCGGAAGCCAGCGGGCTCCAGATGGTGGTTCCCATTCCGTACTTCTCGAAAATCGGCGCGTATTCCCGCTCCATCCGGTCACGGTGCAGCAGGTGGTACTGCGGTTGCTCCATCACGGGCTTGTGCAGGTGGTGACGCTCTGCGATCTCGTATGCTTCGCGGATCTCTTCCGCCGACCATTCGGAGGTCCCCCAGTACAGCGCCTTCCCGGAGCTGACCATCTCCGACATTGTCCACACCGTCTCCTCGATCGGAGTCTCCGGATCTGCCCGATGGCAGAACACCAGGTCCACAAAATCCAGTCCGAAGCGTTCCAAGGAGCGATCGATGGCCTGGCTGAGGTATTTGCGGTTGAGGGTGTTCTTGGTGTTCACTCCGGGGGTGATGCCCCAGAAGAACTTGGTGGAAATCAGGTAGGACTCCCGGGGCCAACCCAGCTCCCGCAACGCCTGTCCCATGATGCGCTCGGACTCTCCTGCGGCATACGCCTCGGCGTTGTCAAAGAAGTTCACGCCGGCATCGTGTGCTGTCTGCATGCACTCGAGGGCGCTGTCCAGGGCCAGCTGGTTGGAGAACGTGACCCAGGACCCGAAGGACAGCACGCTGACTTTCACTCCGGCCCGACCGAGTCGGCGGTAAGGCATTTCCATAAGATGTCGCTCCGTTAGGTGAGAGAGAAGATCCGAGACCTCGCCTGAAGGCGGTCTCGGAGTTCAGCTTAACGGGAATTGGGGCAGGCTCAACCCAAATGAGGAGCGGAGGCCCGCAGGTGGTGTTGGATCCTCCAGGCCAGCAGAGGAATGGTGAGCAGGCAGGCCAGGGCAATGTAACCTACCGTTTGCATGCCCTCCAGACGTCCATTTTCCATGTACAGCACCGCAGTGCTCCAGAAGCCCCCCAGCCCCATCGTCAGGTTGGAGACGATCATGCTCATGGCCATCAGCCGCCCGCGGATTTCGATCCCGGTCAACTCCGTGAGCACGGCCTGAAGTCCGGGCATGCGCACTGAACCCCCGAGCATCAGGCCAAAGAGCATCGCACCGGTCCACGCTGCCGGGATGACCTCCTGAGTGGCCACAACGAGGACCAGGGCCATCAGGAGAGAGCCTCCGGAGATCAGGCTCAGGCGCAGCCCGCGAGCCATCAGCCAGCCGGCCCCCTGATTGCCCAGCAGGCTGCCAATTCCCCCGTACATGTAGCTCAGGCCAATCGCAGAGGCCGTGAGCCCGAAGTTGACCGTCAGCCAGGCGCTGAGGTTGGGAATGAACCCGAAGAGCCCGATCAGCATGAAGAACTGCATCGCAAAGACCAGCCGCACCTCCGGGCGCTTGAGCAGCCCGAGCATCTCCATGTACTGCCGCAGAACCTTCCCCTGGGCACCGGTCGGAATATCTGGGAGTGTGGCCAGAAAGAACGTGGTCCCGACCGTGCTGAGCATGACCGCCGCAAACGCCCAGCGCCAAGAAGACCACTCCGCCAGCCACGCCCCGATGGGCACTCCTACAATGGAGGCCATGGTAAAGCCCAGCATCACATGCGTGATGGCTCTCGAACGGTCGCGCCCCTGCAACGCGTCTCCGGCATAGGCCAGGCAGTTGGGCATGATGGGTCCGGCGAAGGCTCCGGAGAGGATGCGAAAGAGCAGGATGGTGAATACGTTGGGGGCCAGCGCGCATCCCAGAGTGGTGATGGCAAATCCGCTGCCCAGGAGGATCAACAACTTCTTGCGCCCCAGACGGTCGGAGAACGGCGCAAAGCCGAACGCCGAGAGCGCCGCGGCCACCGGGTACACAGACACCAGCAACCCGCTGTTCTCGATCGCCAACCCGGTGTCTTGGGAAATGTCGGCGCTCAGAGGCACCATCAGCAGGTGGTCGATCCAGGCGGCGAAGGTGAGCGCAAACAGGGGCAGAACCAGCCGGAAGTAGGGTTGCTCCGGAGTGACCGTGGAGCCGGAGATCGGTGCGTTCACAGGCTTGCTGTTTGGGGTTGCTGAGTTCCTCTGGAGGCCATGAAGGCCATCAGGCGTGAATGACCCGAACCGGAGCCTCCGGACGCCTCCGGAACCATCCGGCGATGCTGAAGCGGTTCCGAGTCGCGGCCACGACCTCGTGTTCCATGATGTCGCTCCGGAAGAGCACCATGGTACCACACTCCGGGAGCACCTCGACCACACCCTCCTCGGTGAAGAGACGCAATTGCCCGCCCTCTTGCTCGTCCCAGTCCGGGTTGAGGTAGCAAACGCTGGAGATCATGCGCTCCGGAGAGTCCTGGAAACGGTCCACATGCCGGGCATAGTGACTCCCTGGAGGGTAGACGGCATAGTGAGCTTCCCAGTGTGCGAGGTTCAGGAATAGCTCCCGGTTCAGGAGAAACTTCAGGTGCTCCATCTGCTGTCCATAAGACTCTTGTGCTGCAGACAGCGCTTCCGGGGCCCACCAGCGGATGAGGTCTCCACGGATCTTTGAGCGGCGCAACGCGCTCCCTGCAGGTCCGATCTTCGCTTGCCGGAAGTCTCCGGATTCCCAGAGCGCCAGCACCTCCTGATACAGGTGACGGGTCAGAGGTTTCGAGAAAAAAGCTTTTTGCATCCACCACCCCTGCTCGGCAAGGGCTTCTGCGATCGGGTAATCCGGGGCCATCTGCTCCATTTCGAAGAAAACACGCCTGAAGTGCCGTGAATTCCCCGTGGAGGCTCAGGTCCCGTGGGAAAGCCGTGCTGAATTGTG
Source organism: Deltaproteobacteria bacterium (assembly GCA_038133845.1). Classification (GTDB taxonomy): domain Bacteria; phylum SAR324; class SAR324; order SAR324; family NAC60-12; genus JAYPUA01. Next base: position 11,569 of record JAYPUA010000038.1, on the reverse strand, counting down.
GGTGAGGTCTGCCTGAACTGGCCAACCTCGGTCGGGTCCTCGCCCGATCGGAAGCCCCGGAGGAGTGTCCCTTGAGCGCTTCGGCCCGAGCCGGTCAACTTTGGGGGAGGTCCCCCTGAATGCCCGGTCCGCTTGGGGCCGAGTGCCTGCAGGGAAGCCTCAGCGCGGACATGCGTAGGAGCCCGAAGGGATCACCATTCCCGGCTCCAGAGGCACCTGCTGTGTCTGGTCGTTCTCGAAGTAGACCGTGGCTCTGCTGTCATGCACAATGACCAGAACCGGGCGGGCCCGGGTCCAAGCCTGATTTTGATCGTAGGTTTCGGTGTAGGGGATCCGGCACAGGTAGGCCGCATCGCGCTGGGAGTGCAGAGGGTAGAGCGAGTCTGGCGGAGGGGAAGAGCAGGCGAGCGGAACCCACGCCAGCGCCAGCAACAGCCACCGGTTCATGCGTCGGCTGCTTGAGGCTCTTCCTCGGACTCCAGGGCATCTGCAGGGATGAACAGCAACCGCTGGCAATGCGGGCAGTGCTTGGGGTTCTCCGGCAGGCTGATCATCTCATTGATCAACTGAGGGGGCAGTACCATGTTGCACCCGGTGCATCCCCACTCGTGCTTGGCTTCCTTGCGCGAGCTTTCCGACTTGTGGGCCGCACAGATCGGGCGGCTCATCCCACGCTGCAGGAACTTGTCGTAGAACCGCTGCAGACGGTCCGGGATCTGGGACTTGAACTGCTGTTGCTGAGCCCGGAGTCCATTCAGCTCCTGCTCCACCTCGTCACGCTGCTGTTGCAGCTGGGAGGTTTGGTCCTCAAACTCGGTCCGGTGTTCCGCAATCACGCTGTTCAGGTCGGAGAGCTTCTGCTGGATGTCTTCACGCTGGATGTCGAGTTCCAACTGCTGCTCCTCAAGCTGTCCCTTGTGTCGACGCCCTTCCTCCAACTGCTTCTTGCTGGCGACAAACTCCTTTTCGTTCCGGATCAGAGGGACTTGCGCCTCCAACTTGCTGACGAACTCTTCCTGAAGGGCGATCTTGCGCCGCAGGTCATCGCTGCCCTGAGCGAGCGTGTCATGCTCTTGCTGCAAGGCTGTCTGCTCGCCCAGTTTCTCATCCAAGGCCGCCCGGGCGGCTTCGATGAGCTGGTCCAGTTGTCGGGCCTGCGCAGTTTTCAGGTAGATGCCTTGATCTGTGTTCGCAAGCTCGATGAAGGGTGAGGTGGGCAAGGACATGCAAAACTCCGGAGAAGGTCTGTACGTGAGCAAAACACGATATTTTGTTCTGTCTCAGGAGAAGTTGCAACTTATTGCGCAAGCACCAGGAAAGTTCAGCCTCCGCCACCCAGGTTGTTGACGTCCACGCTGCGGAGAGACCACCCGGTCATGCGGCGCTCTACCAGAGCGGCTACGCCATACATCAGAATCGACAGCACTGCAATCGCCAGCAGGCCGGCAAACATCAGCGGCACCCGAAACGAGGAGTAGGCCTGCAGCATCAGGTAGCCAATTCCGGAGTTCGAGGCCACGGTCTCGGAAATCACCGACCCCACAAAGGCGAGGGTCACGGCAATCTTCAGGGAGGCGAAGAAGTAGGGGAGCGAGCGGGGTAGCCCGACCTTGAGGAGGATGTCCATCTTGCGGGCGCCCAGGCTCCGGAGGACGTCCTGGAGTTCTGGCTCCAGGGTCGCAATCCCCGTGGCAACGTTGACCACGATGGGAAAGAAGGAGATCAGAAACGCGGTGATGATCGCCGGGACGGTCCCGATGGAGAACCAGATCACCAGCACCGGAACAATGGCGACTTTGGGAATTGCGTTGAACCCAATCAAGAGGGGATAGATCGCCCGGTACAGCAGCGGGGAGGCCCCGGTTGCCACGCCAAGCGCCAGCCCGAAGACGATCGCGATGCCGAAACCGACCACCGTAGTCATCAGCGTCTGCTGAGCGTGCATCCAGATCGGACCCCAGAACTGGATCAGCGATTCCAGCACCCGTGAGGGAGCCGGAAGCACCGACTCCTCGATCTGTGTGATCCAAACCATGACCTCCCAGACCAGGAAGAGGAGCACAGTCGCGATCCAGGGGGCCAGGGTGTTGCGGTTCAGGTATTTGCTCATCCTTGCCTCACTTGCACAATGTGATCTCTCAGTCGGTGCACATAGTCCACGAACTCCGGTTCATAGGTCATCTCCAGGCTCCGAGGACGCGGAAGATCGATGTGCTCCTGGTGGACAAAGCGCCCGGGACGGTTGCAGACCACATATACGGTGTCGGCCAGGTACACCGCCTCTCGCAAGTCGTGGGTGACCAGGATCACCGTGAACTTGCGGGCCATCCAAAGTTGCTGCAGCACCTCCCAAAGTTCCTCGCGCGTGAAGGCGTCCAGGGCGGCAAAGGGCTCGTCCAGCAGCAGCAGTTCCGGTTCGTGAATCAGTGCCCGGCAGAGCGAGGCACGCTGCTGCATCCCTCCGGAAAGTTGCCAGGGATACTTGTACCCGAAGCCCCCGAGGCCCACGGTCTTGAGCAGCTCCTCGGCCCGGACCTCGTACTGCGCCCGGCGCGATCGGAACTGTGAACGGTGTGGCTCCACCACTTCCAGCGGCAACAGGACGTTGCGCAACGTTGTGCGCCACGGCAGCATGACGGGATTCTGAAAGGCCATCCCCACAATCTTCAGGGGGCGAGTGACCTGCTCCCCGTCTACCCGGACCACTCCGGTGCTTGCAGGATGAAGCCCGGAGACCAGCTTGAGCATGGAGGACTTTCCACATCCGGAAGGCCCGACGATGGCGATGCACTCTCCACGCTGAATCTCGATGGTTGCATCCTGCAAGGCGAGGAAGCCTTCCGACTCCCCGCCATAGCGCAGGCTGGCGTTTTGAACGTCAACAAAGGCCATCAGGGAAGCATCCGCTCGGACTTGGCGGGCAGATAGGCGTCCGTGAAGATCTCGCTCACTGCAGGCTTGCGCGCCAGTCCATAGGCCAGGGCCAGCTGGTCGACGGCCCGTCCCATGCGCGCACTGTCAATGTTGCCAAAGCCGTTCTGCTTGACGTAGGGCGTCATGATGTTGGCCCGGATCGCCAGGTCCAAACGCTCACGCTCCAGCTTGGCATCGATCAGCGGGTCGGTCTTCAAGGTCGCCTCGATTCCGGCATCCGGATTCTTGAGGAGTGCCTTCAGGCCGCGCAGGGTTGCTCGCAGGAAGGCACGAACCGCCTCCGGATTTTCCTTCACCATCGCAGGAGAGGCGATCACGGAGTTCCCGTAGAAGTCGAGCCCGTAATCCGCGTACATCATGATCACCAGGTCCGACTCCTTGACTCCCTTGGACTTGAGGTCCAGGTAGGAGGAGAAGTAGTGTCCGGAGATGAAGTCGACCTCTCCGCGGGCCATCATCGCTTCGCGCAGGGCGGGGTCCATGTTGCTGCGCTTCACGGAGTCCGGATTGATCCCGGTGGCTGCCGCAAAGGCCGGGAAGAGCTTGTAGGACGCATCAAAGACCGGGGCTCCCAAGGTCTTCCCTTCCAGATCCTTTGGCCCGCTGATGTTCTTGCTTTTTGTTGTGAAGAGCGAGAATGGAGCGGCATCGTAGAACATCATCACGGACTTGATGGCCTTGTCCTGATTCTGCGAGTTGTACTCGATCAGCGCGTTGATGTCGGCAAACCCCATGTCATAAGCACCGGTCGCCACCCGAATGACCGCTCCGGCAGACCCCTTGCCCGAGTCGATGGTGACGTCCAGACCCTCTTCTTCATAGTATCCCTCATGCAGGGCGAGCAGGAAGGCGGATGTGGGGCCCTGGAACTTCCAGTCCAACGTGAACTTGATCGGGAGGTTGTCTGCCCAGGCGCTGGTGGCAATCAAGGAGCCGAGCAACAGGCCGGTCAGTCTACGGACGAGGGATGCGGGTTTCATGGCAATCTCCAAAGTGATGTGAGCCTCCTCCGGAGGCAATCAGGGTGAACAACCTCTCCCTTGCGCAAGAAGTGTTCCGTACAAGATGGGCTATTTTTTCTTTTGAGATCAAAAGGTTGTATGGAGAAGCCCACCACCTGTGAGAACCTGTGCAGCTTTTTTGTGCAAGGGGTTGCTCCGGTGCCACACGAACGGTCAACTCATGCACTTGAAGTGAAAGGCACCCAAAGGACTGACAAAAGTTACACACCAAAGCCCCTGAAAGCAAGTGGAATTGAGAAACTTTCCGCAGTTCCCAAACGGCGACAAGATCCTGCAAGGGGTGGACTCTGTCCGGAGCCTTGGCCTCTTCGGGTGCATGCTCCGCCCGGAAAACAGAGGAGTTTCGCCTCCGGAGGCCCCCCGGCCGCTCGCTGCGGAGGTGGCCTTCAGACAGGATCTCCCGCTTGGGGTGGGGAACGGAGACTCCCCGGCGTCTCTTCGAGATCGAATTGCTCTGATTTTCGTCACAAGCGAATGGCTGTGACGTTTTCTTGGGCACATCGCATCTCATTCCAAAACACCATGGTATTTTTTAAATAAAAAATTCAGTATCTTAAATGTTTTTCAGTGTGGCATGTTTGCTGAAGAAGGGAGGGAGTCCGTTTTCTTTTCCTTTCAGGAGCTGCTATGAAAAAAGTTGAAGCGATCATCAAGCCCTTCAAACTGGACGAGGTCAAGGAAGGCTTGGCTGCCGTCGGCATCAAGGGCATTACCATTTCCGAGGTCAAGGGCTTTGGCCGCCAGAAGGGGCACACCGAATTGTACCGCGGGGCCGAATATGAGATTGATTTTCTCCCCAAAATCAAGGTAGAAGTTGTAACTTCCGATGAGAAGCTTGAGGAAGTGATCAACATCATCCAGGACAAATCGAAGACAGGGAAAATTGGGGACGGAAAAATCTTTATCTACGACCTGGATAAGGTGGTCCGGATTCGCACCGGCGAGTTGGACGAAGCCGCCATCTGAACCCTCCCTTCCGGGAGAATCACGATGAGTGACTCTCTCCCCAGGCCTCTCCTTCCGGCTGAACTCTTTGCCGAGGTCAGCCGGATCATCACCTCCTCTCACGACGCCGACGAGACCCTCGCGCGCACGGCACAGATGGTGGCCGAGCAGATGCAGGTCGACGTCTGCTCCATCTACAGTTACGACTCTCAGAGCGGAGAGTTGCTGCTCAAGGCGACCTTTGGGCTGAACCCCAACACCGTGGGACAGGTCCGGATGAAGAGCCACGAGGGGCTGGTCGGGCTGGTGGTGGAAGACGCGCAGCCCATTCAGGTGGCGGAGATGCAGTCGCATCCCCGCTTCAAGTCTTTCCCTCAGACCAACGAGGACGCCTACCTTTCCTTCTTGGGAGTGCCGCTGATTGAGCACCGGGTGATCTTTGGGGTCATCGTGCTTCACACGGTGGAAGCCCGGATCTTTCAGGAGGCCGAGGTCGGAGTGCTGACCATGATCGCCTCCCAGATCTCCAGCCTGGTCTCCAAGGCGCTGCTGATTCAGAAGCTCGATGCTCAGGCCCGGACTTCGGTGGGCCCTCCGTTTCCAGAAGAGGACAGCCAGCGCTTCAACGGCTCCTCCGTGGCCCCGGGGGTCGCGGTGGGACGTGCAGTGGTCCTTCAGCAACATACGCTGGAGGAGCCGCCTCGGCGCAGTGAGCGCTCGGTGGAGGAAGAGACGCAACTGTTTGCGGATGCCTTGGACCACGCTTTGACGGACACGCTTGAGCTGGCCAACAAGGTCTCCGGATACGTCGGTCCGGAGGAGTCGGCGATCTTTCATGCCCACCTGATGTTTCTGGAAGATCACGCCTTTCAGGACAAGATCCAGCGCTTCATCCAGTCCGGAAGTACCGCAGCCTGGGCGGTCTACCGCACGGTAGAGGAGTACCTGCTGGCCTTCGAGACGATCGCCGACAGCTACCTGCGAGAGAAGAGCGCAGACCTGAAGGACGTCGGATATCGGCTCCTCAACTACCTCGGTCACGACCTCCAGAGTGTCACTGAGAAGAAGGGGATTCTGGTAGCACGTCAGCTGCTGCCCGGAGACATCGCGCGCCTCGATCCGGAGTGCGTTCAAGGCATTGTCACCAGTAGCGGAGGTGTGGTCTCGCACTCGGCGATTCTGGCTCGCTCCCTGCTGATTCCGGCCATCTGCATCCCGGAAGAAGACCTGGATCGGGTTCATGAAGGCGAACTGCTGGCCCTGGACGGGCATTCCGGATTTGTGGTCCGCAAGCCCAACCCTGAGGTGGTTGATGAGTTCCAGAAGATGCTGGCCCTCCAAGAGAGGCATCGTGAGCACCTGGCGACCTTCCGAGATCTCCCGTGCACCACCCAGGACGGAACCCGGATTGAGATCCTGGCGAATGTTGCTCTGGAGAGCGACACCTATCTGCTGGAGCAGTTTGGGGCGGAGGGGATCGGGCTCTACCGAACGGAGATCTACTTCCTCTCCCTGGATCGTTATCCGGAGATCCCCGAGCAGACCGAGGTCTACCAGCGTATTATCGAGAACGTGGAACCGGAGCTTCCCGTGATCTTCCGAACTCTGGACGTCGGGGCAGACAAGGCGGCGCCGTACATGGGCTTTCAGCATGAGGAGAACCCGTTCCTTGGGTATCGGGCACTACGCCGCCAACTGCGGCATCCGGAACTGCTCAAGGCACAGATCAAGGCGCTTCTGCTCGCAGCAAAAGGGCGTCCGAACGTGCGCTTGATGTTCCCGATGATCACCGAGCTTCAGGAGTTGCGCGAGGCCCGAGCGCTTTTGGAGGAGTGCCTCGGAGAGCTTCAGGAGCAAGGCGAGAGGGTCCAGGCTCCCGAGGTGGGGATGATGTTTGAAGTCCCCGCCGCCGTTTTGACCTGTGACCGATTTCTTCCCGAGGTGGACTTTTGCTCGATTGGCAGCAACGACCTGACCCAATACGTGCTTGCCGTGGACCGCAACAACACTCAAACAGCCTACCTCTACGACCCGCTGAGCCCGGCAGTGCTCCAGCTCATCCGGCACCTTGTCGAGCAGTGCCAGCGCTTTGAAAAGCCTCTGGAGCTTTGTGGAGAGATGGCCTCTGACCCGGACGGTTGTATCCTCTTGACGGGTTTGGGAATGCGGCAGCTCAGTATGAATCCACCGCTGATTCCGCAGGTCAAGGATCGTCTCTCCCAGGTGTCTCTGGAACAAGCGGAATCTCTGGCTCAGCAGGCCCTTCAGCAAGAGTCTGCCCAAGCAGTCCGAGCCATGATTGCAGAGACGATTGGGGCGCATTCCTTTGCCCCCAAGCTGGTCTGAAGCCTCTACCAACGACACCTCATGGCCTCACGAGTTCATCTGATTTATGGCAACCAGGATCTGCTGATTCGCGAGCAGGCGGAGCAGTGGATTTCCCACGCATTGGAAGCCCGGGACCGGGAGTGGGCGCTGGAGCGTGTTGATCTGGCCGATTTGAGCAAGAGCGGGCCTGATGCCGAAGGGCAAGCCGAGTCGCTACTCAACAGCTGTGAGTCTCCTCCGATGTTTGTTGACCGCAAGGTCCTGCGCCTGGACAACCTCCAGGTCCTCAAACAGCCCAAGAAGGAGGACTCAGGGCTGCTTGCGCAGGTCTTTCACATGTTGGCCAAGGTCCTCTCTGCGCCTCCGGAGCACCTCTGGTTTCTGCTGACCAGCTCTGCCACGAGAGAGACGGACTTGAGCAAACCGCTGCTCACCTTGATCCGCAAGCACGGAGGGGTGCAGAAGTGCGTTGCCTACGACAACGACAACCCGGTCCGCTGGGTGATCCAGCGCTGCGGAGCCAAAGGCCTGCGCATCCAGCAGCCTGTCGCCCAGGCCTTGATTGACCTGGTGGGCAATGACCTTTCTGACCTGGACCAGACGCTGGAGAAGCTCTCTCTCCTGCAGCCCAATGCGCAGATCGACGAGGCGCTGCTCCGTCAGCATGTGCTGGGACACAAGCACCACTCGGTGTTCTTCATGACGGAGTCCCTCTCCCGGAAGAACCTCAAGGCGGCTCTGGAGACGCTCGATCAACAGCTGGAGGAGGCTCCCCGGGAGCATGTACGGCTTTACGCGCTTGTGGTGCAGCAGATCCGCAAGATGCTGCTGGTGCACCTCCTCCAGCAGCAAGGTGTCGCGGAATCGACGCTGCTGGGCAAGCTGGGGATGCCTCCCTTTCTGGGAAAGCAACTCGTTGCCCAGGCTCGTGGCTTTCAGGCCGAGCAACTGGAGCAGTGGCTGCTGGAGCTTGCCCGGAACGATCTGCGGGTCAAGTTCAACGCCCGTCTGGCACCCTTGCTGCTCAAGAACTTCTTTCAGCAGGTCTGCAATTCGCCCCGGACGTCTTCCGCACCTGCCTCCTGAGCAAACCCTGACCTTTGCCTCTGGCCTTTGAGTCCGGAACGTTCCGGGCTCAGCGCAATCGCATGAAAATCGGCTCTCTCTTTTGTGTCTCGTGATTCGGGCTCCCTGGGTTTGGCCTTTGCTCAGATGATTTATTGATCACCTCAAAAGGGCACTACTCCTTATTTTAATTTTTAATTTATTTTTATGAAATTTTTAGGATGGTTTTTGTTAGGACTGTTTGCATGGAGCTGGGGCGTGCAGGCACAAACACGGGTGCCCCTTGCAGCAGACCAGGAGCGTATTTCGCTGATTCCAGTGGTGGAGTACTACGAAGAGCCGGAGGGAACCTGGAGCTTTGCTGATTTTCAACAGCAGCAGGAGCACCTGGTTTTTAGGCGTCCGGAAGGGCAATTCCAGATTGGGTTCAAGCAGTCGGTGTACTGGCTGCGCGTGGAGCTGCACAACAATACGGAGCAGCCGCAGGACTGGTGGCTGCAGGTTGGAAATGAGCTGACCTCGGAGGTGGCGCTACAGGTCGAGGGACCAGAAGGAGCGAGTGAGCTTCAGCATGCGGGCTTGCTGCATGAGTATGAGTTTCCGGTCGTGACCTACCGGGTCCCCCTGTTCTCGCTCCACCTGGCTCCACAGGAACGTCAAACTCTGATCATGCGCGTGGAGCCGGGTTTCTCCTTTCACCTTCCTCTCAGTTTGCAGACCCTGGAAGCCTTTTCCACGTTCCAGCTCAAGGTTCGCGAAAGAAAGTATTTGTTTTATGGGGCCTTTCTGGTGCTGGTCCTATTCAGTTTGATCATGTTTTTCTGGTTCAAGGAGACGAGTTACCTGTTTTTTAGTTTCCTGCTCAGTTCCTTTTGGCTGTTTTGGGCTCGGGTGGATCTGGGCCATTTGTTCTTTGAGCAGGTTGATGCCTTCATCAAGTACTCCTGGGTTTTGCACGTCATGACCTATTTGCACGGATGGGTCTTTTTGCAAAAATACCTGGGCACCAGAGAGAAGTTTCGGTGGGGGTGGTACGCCATCAACAGCATGGTGCTGTTCAATCTGGGAATGGTCTTTTTGATTCTGATCATTCCCAATAGTACCTTTTGGATTGCGACGGCCATCCGTTACCTGGGAGCAACTCAGGCCATTGTCGCCATTTCCATTACCTTTCGGATCCATCTAAATGGAGATCCGATTGCGAGGTATTATTTATACTCGCTGATCCCGATTCTGGTCGCAGTGCTCATTCAGTCGTTGGAGCACCTGAGGCTGATCAGCAATCCGTACTGGGGGTGGACAGGAATCACGGGGGTGCTTCTGCATGGGTGCCTGCTGCTGCTGGCCATTGGCGCACGGTTCCGGATCTTGCGACGAGAGCGCGAGCTGGCACGGCAGGATGCCATTGAGAACTTGCGCAAGGCAGATGAGATCAAAAACCAGATCCTCGCCAACACGTCCCATGAGCTGCGGACGCCTCTGCATGGCATCATTGGCCTGTCGGAATCGTTGCAGAAGGAAGTCGCACGGAAGTGTGACCCGGATGCCGGTGAGCAGTTGCAGGTCATCATTGAAAACGCACAGCGGTTGGCGATCCTGATCAACGACTTGCTGGATGTCTCCTCCTTGCAGAAGGGAAGCCTGTCGCTGGAGCCGGTGGCCACACAGCTCAAGCCCTTGCTCAACATGACGTTTCGCCTCCTGGACCCGACGGTGTCTTCCAGGGTGGTCTTTCAGGATGAGGTGCCCGATTCCTTCCCGCTGCTGTGGGCCGACTCCAACCGGCTGCAGCAGATCCTGCTCAACCTGATTGGCAATGCCAGCAAGTATGCGGGGGAACCAGGGCTGGTGAGGGTGTCTGCAAGTGAGGAGTCGGGGTGGGCCGTGATTCAGGTGCATGACAACGGATCCGGAATTTCCGAGGAGGCGCGCGAGCAAATCTTCACTCCGTTTTACCGGGAAGCGAATCACGATTCGGTGTCAGGATTCGGGTTGGGCTTGAGCATCTGCAAGTTGCTGGCGGAGGCGCATGGAGGCAGCATTGCCGCTCTGCCACCGTCGGAGGCCGGAGGCACCACCTTTGAGCTGAGGCTTCCCCTGTTTTCAGGAGAGGAGCCCCTGCAAGTCGCAACGCCGGTTGACTTTGCACGGAGCCAGGTGTCCTCAAACCCGGTGTCCCTCTCGCTTTCGGAAAAAACCGATGGAAAGAGTGGCACCATCCTGGTGGTGGATGATGATCCGGTCAACCTGAGTGTCGTCCGGCGGCTGCTGGCAGAAGAGGACTACTCGCTGTTTCCCAGCACCAGTGGAAAGGAGGCGCTGAGTCAGCTGGAAGAGCGCGTGGGCACCATTGACCTCGTGTTGCTGGATGTGATGATGCCCGGCATGGATGGCTACGAAACCTGTGAGATGATCCGGACCCAGTACTCGGAAGACGAACTGCCGGTCCTGCTGCTGACGGCCCTCAACCGGGCGGAAGACATCTCACGAGGGTTTGACGCGGGAGCCAATGACTACCTGTGCAAACCCATTCACTCCCGGGAACTCCAGGTTCGGGTGAAGGCGCACCTGCAGAAGGCAAAGCTGTTTCAGGAAAAGCAAAGCCAGGAAACCTCGTCGTGGGAGGAGTTCTGCCAGGCCGTGGTGAGGCTACAAAATGCGAATGTGACGTACTGGGAACAGAGTACCGGGCTGACGAAGCTGGACCTCGCCCAGCAGTCCGGACTCTGGGGCGCCTACCTCGATACCTCGCGAGGTGGCTGGCGGACCCGGAGCTTTGACCGGTACCTCAGCCTCAGCAGCTTCCCCGACAAGCCTCGCTGGCGCAAGGTGGTGCAAACGTCCTTTTATGTCATCAAGGAAGGCAAACTTTCAGGTCTGGAGCAGGACAACCTGAGGGAGCAGGCAAATGCGATTGTCTCTCAACACAGCAAGCTGAAGGGAGCCCCCAACCTGAAGCTCAACCTGCCTGCAGCACAAGCGGGCGCCTAGAACAGGCCGCTGATGGTGAACTCGAAGCGGTCTGGGCTCTCGTCTTCGCGCTTGTCGAGATTGAATCCGTACTCGGGTAGTCCAATTTTTGCGTGATGATTTCTTTGAGTTTTAACTGCCTTGAGAGGAAGCATGCACTGCCCGAACTGTGATTCAACCAACTTGTGGATCGCTTGCTCCTGGAGCGGCTCTCCTTGGCGCTGAGTCTTTCTTTCTCGAAGAAACTCGAAGATCATATTGGAGACGATTTGGTGCTTTATTCATCATCTCAAAATGGCACTACC
>JAYPUA010000037.1:18081-34013 GCA_038133845.1 Deltaproteobacteria bacterium | reverse complement strand
TGGTTGCGGGGACAGGATTTGAACCTGTGACCTTCGGGTTATGAGCCCGATGAGCTACCTGACTGCTCCACCCCGCGATCGGAAGGATATGCTGACGCTCCCCGGAGGGAGTTTGGAGCGGGAAACCGGGCTCGAACCGGCGACCCTCAGCTTGGAAGGCTGATGCTCTACCAACTGAGCTACTCCCGCTTTGCAACAAACAAGTATACGTCTGGTCTTTCGAGATGTCAAAGCGATTTTTCGCAAAGCAAGCTTTCCGGCCTACTCGACGGGAGCTCCCGCACCTCTCTCAATTTCCGGGCTTGAGGCTGAGCGCCGGAAGCCGGCACAGTAAGAGCTGATCTGTTGCTCAACCTTCTTCAAGGAGTGGTATGAATTCAGAGTGGATCCGCAACCTCCCGAAAGCGGAGCTGCACCTGCACATCGAGGGGTCTCTGGAGCCGGAGTTGATGTTCTCTCTCGCTGCCCGAAACCAGATCGCGCTGCCCTATGCCTCGGTGGAGGAGGTCCGGGCCGCCTACGCGTTCACCAACCTGCAGTCCTTCCTGGACATCTACTACGCCGGAGCAGGCGTCCTCTGGACCGAGCAGGACTTCTTCGACCTGACCTGGGCGTACCTGGAGCGTGCCCATGCCGATGGCGTGGTGCATGCGGAGATCTTCTTCGACCCCCAGACCCACACGGACCGGGGCGTGGCGTTCGAGCCGGTGGTGACCGGAATCCATCAGGCGCTGCAGCAGGCCCAGGAGCGCTGGGGCATGACCTCCGGGCTGATCCTCTGCTTCCTTCGGCATCTCAGTGAAGAGGCCGCTCTGCAGACCCTGCAGCAGGCGCTGCCCTTCCGGGACTGGATTGTGGGAGTGGGGCTCGACTCCTCGGAGATCGGACATCCTCCGGAGAAGTTCGCTCGGGTGTTTGCTCAGGCAGAGGCGGAAGGATTCCTCAAGGTCGCTCATGCCGGCGAGGAGGGGCCTTCGGAGTACATCTGGAGTGCCCTGGATGTCCTTGGGGTAGCTCGGATCGACCATGGTGTGCGCTCCGAGGAAGACCCGGATCTCATGAAGCGTCTCGCCACAGAGCGGGTTCCGCTGACGGTCTGCCCACTCTCCAACACCAAGCTTTGCGTGTTTGGCAGCATGCGGGAACACAACCTCCGTCGCCTGCTCGAAAGCGGGCTGTGCGTAACCGTCAACTCAGACGATCCGGCCTACTTCGGGGGGTATGTTGCTGCAAATTATGAGGCGGTTGCAGAGGCGCTTTCACTCGGGACCGATCACCTCGCCGAGTTGGCCCGCAACAGCTTTCGGGCCAGCTTTCTGCCCGCTTCGGAAAAGAGTCGACGCCTCGCCGAGGTCGAGGCCTTTGTGCAGGGAGGCGGAGGGAACACCTCCGGGTAGGTCAGGAGAACAGGTCGCGGATGGCGTTGAAGAATTTGTCCCGGATGGGATGATGCTCCTCGTTGCAGGCAGCATCAAACTCCTCCAGCAGCTCCTTCTGCCGCGACGTGAGGTTGGTGGGGGTCTCGACAACGACCCGGACGTGCAGGTCGCCGCGCCCGCCACCGCGCAGCTCCGGCATGCCCTGATTGCGCAACCGGAAGATCTTGTGGGTCTGGGTCCCCGCCGGGACCTTCAGCTTGGCCTTGCCCTCAAGGGTAGGAACCTCAACTTCCGAGCCCAGCGCGCTCTGGACGAAGCTGATGGGCACCTCGCAGAACAGATCCGAGCCGTCCCGCTCGAAGACCGGGTGCTCCTTCACCCGCAGCACGACATACAGGTCGCCGTTGCTGCCGCCTCCAACGCCGTGCTCTCCCTCTCCGGTCAGCTTGATCCGTGATCCGGTGCTCACGCCGGCAGGGATGTTGATGCGCAGCTTCTTGGTCTTGTTGACTCGGCCACGTCCTCGGCAGCTGGAGCAGGCGTTGCGGATCGTCTTTCCCCGACCTCCACAGGTCGAGCAGGTGGTGACGACGCTGAAGAAGCCCTGCTGAACTCGCTGCTGGCCGCTGCCTCCACAGGTCGAGCACATCTCGATGTCGCTTTGCGAGTGCGCCCCCAGGCCGCTGCAGGTGTCGCAGGTCTCCAGCCGGGGGATCTCAATCTCCCGGGCTCCCCCGAAGGCCGCCTCCTCAAAGTTGATCTCCAGGTTGTACTGCAGGTCCGAACCCCGCTCGCCTCGCGAGCCGCGACGTCCACCTCCGCCTTGGCTGCCGCCAAAGAACTCGGAGAAGATGTCTCCGAAGATGTCTCCCACTCCGGAGCCTCCGAAGCCGCCAAAGCCTCCGAAGCCGCCAAAATCGCTGCCCATGCCTTCCATTCCAGCATGTCCGAGCTGGTCGTAGCGGCTGCGTTTTTCGTCGTTGCTGAGGACCTCAAACGCTTCCGTAGCCTCCTTGAACTTCTCTTCGGCAGCCTGGTCTCCCGGGTTTCGGTCAGGATGATACTGCATGGCGACCTTGCGGTACGCCTTCTTGATCTCATCCTTCGAGGCACCCTTCGCCACTCCCAGGACTTCGTAATAATCTCGCTTTGCCAACAGGGTTCTCCTAGTACGTCAGTGCGCCAGCAGGCGCCGATTCCGGAGCCGAAGCTCCGGAACGCATCACTTCTTCACTTCCTCATAGTCCGCATCGACAATGTCCTCGTCCTTGTTCTTGCGGGAGGAGGTGCCCTCTTCCGAGGAGGCTTCAGCCTGAGGTTCCTCGGACTCCGGAGCCTCCTGCTGCTTGCTGTAGAGCAGCTCTGCGAGCTTGTGCGAGGCCTGAGTCAAGGCCTCCATGTCGCTGCGGATGGCGTCGATGTTGTCGCCTTCCAGGCTCTTGCGCAGTTGCTCCTTGGTGGCCTCGACCTTCGCCTTCTCCTCGGCAGGCAGAGAATCTCCCAGATCGCCCAGAGACTTCTCGGTGCTGTAGATCAGGTTCTCGGCCTGGTTCCTCAGCTCCACACTTTCACGCTTCGCCTTGTCCTCGGTCGCAAACTTCTCCGCATCCTGGACCATCTTGTCGATCTCATCATCGGAGAGACCGCTGGAGGAGGTGATCTTGATCTGCTGCTCCTTGCCGGTGCCCAGATCCTTGGCCGTCACGTGCACGATGCCGTTGGCATCGATATCGAAGGTCACTTCGATCTGCGGAACCCCCCGCGGGGCCGGAGGCAGGCCGACCAGCTCGAAACGTCCCAGCGTCTTGTTGTCGGCAGACATCTCCCGCTCGCCTTGGAGCACATGGATGTTCACGGCCGGCTGGTTGTCTGCCGCCGTGGAGAACACCTGGCTCTTGCGGGTGGGGATTGTCGTGTTGCGCTCGATGAGCTTGGTCATCACCCCACCGAGGGTTTCGATTCCCAGAGAGAGCGGGGTGACATCAAGCAGCAGCACGTCCTTGACGTCGCCCTTGAGGACGCCCCCCTGAATCGCCGCTCCGATCGCCACCACCTCGTCCGGGTTGACGCTCTTGTTGGGCTCCTTGCCAAAGAAGTCCTTGACGATCTGCTGAACCTTGGGCATCCGGGTCATGCCGCCGACCAGGATCACCTCGTCGATGTCGTTTGCCGTCAGCTCCGCATCCTTGAGGGCCTTGCGGCACGGCTCCAGACAGCGGTCCACCAGATCCGACACCAGCGACTCGAAGCGGGCCCGGGTGATCTTGATGTTCAGGTGTTTTGGTCCGGAGGCGTCTGCCGTGATGAAGGGCAGGTTGACCTCGGTCTCCGAGCTGGAGGACAGCTCGTGCTTGGCCTTCTCCGCGGCCTCCTTGAGGCGCTGGAGGGCCATCTTGTCCTGCCGCAGGTCAATCGCCTGATCCTTCTTGAACTCTTCTGCCAGGAACTCGATGAGCCGGTTGTCGAAGTCGTCTCCTCCGAGGAAGGTGTCTCCGTTGGTGGACTTGACGTCAAACACGCCCTCGCCCAGTTCCAGGATCGAGATGTCAAAGGTTCCGCCACCGAGGTCGAACACGGCGATCTTCTCGTCCTTCTTCTTCTCCAGGCCATAGGCCATCGCCGCTGCGGTCGGCTCGTTGATGATCCGGAGAACGTTGAGTCCGGCGATCTTGCCGGCGTCCTTGGTCGCCTGACGCTGGCTGTCGTTGAAGTAGGCGGGGACGGTGATCACCGCCTCGGTGACGGGCTCGCCCAGATACTCCTCTGCCGTCTGCTTCATCTTCTGCAGCACAAACGCGGAGATCTCCTGAGGGGAGTACTTCTTGTCGTCCGCCTCGATGTAGGCCGCACCTCCGGAGCCCTCGACGATCTTGTAGGGGACAATCGTCCGGGTGTGCTTGACCTCCTCCGAGTTGATCTGCTGGCCCATCAGGCGCTTGGCAGAGAAGATTGTCCGATTCGGATTGGTGACCGCCTGTCGCTTGGCCACCTGGCCCACCAGGCGCTCTCCGGCATCGTTGAAGGCGACCATGGAGGGCGTGGTGCGCACTCCCTCTGCGTTCTGAATCACCTTGGCATCTCCTCCCTCCATCACGGCTACGCAGGAGTTGGTGGTTCCCAGGTCGATTCCGATTACTTTACCCATTTCATGCTCCTTGTACAAAAAAGTCGGGGTTACGCTTTGCCTGACACCCTCACCATTGAGGGACGCAACACCCGATCATATAAAAGGTATCCCGCCTGCAATTGCTCGGCGACGTGATTTTCCGGGACTTCCGCTTCTTCGACCATGCCCACCGCCTGGTGGAGGTTGGGATCGAACAGCTCTCCGGATGCATCGATGCGGCTGACTCCAAACCGAGACAGCGACTCTTGTGCCATCTTGAAGACCATCTCCAGCCCTTCGATCATGCTCTCGCGGCTCGACTCTTCACGCCGTGCGTGGTCGATGGCTCGCTCCAGGTTGTCGAGGCTGGGCAACAGTTCCTTGATCAGCTCGCCGCTGGAGTACTTGAGCCGCTCCGAGCTTTCTCGCGCCATCCGCTTCTTGTAGTTCTCAAACTCCGCGTTGAGCCTCATGTAGCGATCCTGCAGCTCTCCAAACTGCTGCTGCAGCTCTGGCAGGCTTTCTGCGCTGGCGGCCTCCGGCTCTTCCGAGGCCTCCGCTTCGGCAGCCGCCTGTTCTTCGGAGGGCTCCTTCACCGACTCACCGGACTCTGGACCGGGAGCCTCCGTCGCGTCGTCCATCTTCTCGTTCTCAGTCATAGGCCTGTTCGGAAATTGCCTTGGATAGAATTTTTGCCGTATAGTCGACCACCGGGATGATCTGCTGGTAGTTCATGCTGGTCGGGCCGATCACACCGATGGAGCCCAGAATGTTGTTCTCGTTCTGATAGTTTGCGGTCACCAGAGAGCACTCCTGCAGCCCCTCGGTTTCGTTTTCGATCCCAATGAAGATCTTCACCCCGTCCGCATTGAGCGTGTCGTCCAGGATGGACATGATCGCGCTCTTGTGCTCAAAGGCGTCCATCAGCTGCTGTGCCGATTGCGAGTCCCGAAGCCGCTCGTTCTTGAGCAGGTTGAACTGCCCCTCCATGTACAGCACCTCCGGCTGATCCGCCTCGAAAGCCTTCTTCCCCAGACGCACCGCCTGAGCCAGCAGCTGGTCGTAGCGCTCCTTGTCCTCCACCATGCTCCGCAGGATCTCCTCGCGGATCTGGGACAGCGAGTGGTTCCGGAACTGATCATTGAGAAAGGCGGAGATCGTGTTCAGAAACTCTTGCGCCAGCTCTTCCGGGGTGTCGATGATCTTGTTGCGGATGATGCCGGACTTGGTGACCAGAATCACCAGAATCTTGCGCGCGCTGATCTTGATGAACTCGATGCGCTGCAGGCGGCTCACCTCGGACTTCGGAGCGGTGACCAGGCAGACGAACTGCGTCAGGCCTGCCAGAACCCGCGAGGTGTTCTGCAGCAACGCCTCCACCGGGGTCGTGCTTCCCAGGAGCGAGAGCTCCTGAAGATGCCGCTCGATGTGGCTCGGAAGCTGATTGGCCACCACCAGCGTGTCCACGTAGTAGCGGTAGGCCTTGTCCGTCGGAATCCGCCCTCCGGAAGTGTGAGGCTGCGTCAGAAACCCCAGCTCCGAGAGGTCGGACATGATGTTCCGAATGGTTGCCGGCGAGAGCTGCACCTCGAGCTGTCTGGAGAGCGTCCGGGAACCGACTGGCTCGGAGTGATCAATGTAACTGTCGATGATTCCCCGAAGAACCATCTGCATCCGCTCGTCAAATTCCGGTCCCTGCTTTCTCGCCCCCATCCAAACCCAATGAATCCCTAAGGTTTTGCCTGCATCGCTTTATTAGCACTCATCTCAAGAAAGTGCTAATAACGTAACATCGACAAAAGGGGGATGTCAAGGGAAATGTCTGGGATCACTCGGGAGGCTGGAGCGCGAAAAAGAGGGGTCTGGCAAGCACTGTTTCAGACCCCGAAGAGGGGTTCAGAGCGACTCGTAGTCGAGGCGATTGATGCCGTTGAAGGCGGCAATCCGGTAGGCTTCATCGAGGGTGGGACAGTTGAAGACCGCATTCATGAAGTAGCGGATGGTTCCGCCCAGGTGCATCACGGAGTGTCCCAGGTGGATCAACTCTGCGGCACGTGGGCCGATGATGTGCACGCCGTAAAGCCTGAGGGTTTCCGGATCAAAGATCAGCTTCACCAGCCCCTCCTCCTCGCCCATGATGTGGGCTCGCGGGATCTCCTTGAAGTGAGCGACCCCAATCTCATAAGGCACGCAGGCTTCCGTCAACTCTTCCTCGGTCTTCCCCACCATGGCCACGGCAGGAATGGTCCAGATGCCATACGGGAACTCCTTGGGCATCGACTCGTTCTGCAGCTCTCCGAAGGCGTGCAGAACCGCGATCCGCGCCTGCACCATCGAGGTCGAGGCGAGCCCGGGGAAGCCGACCACGTCTCCCACGGCGTAGATGTTGGGCTGTGCGGTCTGGTAGAACTCGTTGGTCTTCACCAGCTGGTTGTGTCCCAGCTCGATCCCGATCTCCTCAAGCCCCAACCCAACGGAGTTTGCGGTGCGACCGGCAGCAACCATCACGGTCGAGCAGGGCAGCACCTTTTGGCTCTCCAACTCGACGTTGACGACGTCGTCATCAACGCGCTGGATGTTCTTCACGCTCTCGCCCAGCCGGAGGGTGATGCGCTGGTTGCGCATCCGGTAGATCAGCGCCTCCGCGATCTCGCGGTCCAGGAACGGCAAGACGTTTCGATCCCGGGCGATCAGGTTGACCCGGATGCCCATCTTGGCAAAGATGCACGCATACTCACAGCCGATCACCCCCGCTCCGATGACGGTGATCTTCTTGGGCAGGTGCTTCATGCGGAGGATGCTGTCCGAGTCAAAGACACACTCGTTGTCAAACGGCGCCCACTCCGGACGCCGGGGGCTGGACCCGGTCGCGATGACGCTATAGTCCGTGGTGACCTGCACCGGCTCGCCCCCCTCTTCCAGAGCGACCTCCAGCAAGGTCGGGCTCAGGAACTTCGGACTGCCGATCAAGGTCTTGATCCGGTTCTTGTTCAGGTTGCGCCGCAGCGAACTCTCCTGCTCCTCAATCACCACCTGCTTGCGATACATCAACTCTTCGGTCGAGATCCTGTCCTTGAAGGAGATCTGGATCCCATGGGTCTGCTGGCGGATCATTGCCAGGTTGACCACCGTTTCTCTCAGAGACTTTGAAGGAATGGTTCCAGTGTGCAGCGAAGCTCCTCCGAAGTGTGCGCTCTTCTCGATGACAAGCACACGCTTCTTCAGCTTGCTCGCCTGCATCGCGGCTTTTTCGCCTCCAGGACCGGAACCGATCACGACCAGATCGTAATGCGGGATCTCACTCATCCGTTGTTATCTCAAGGGGAATGCGTGTACGGGAAGGTGGAACAAGATCGTTCATCGTACCAAAGCCCGTCACACGGTCAAGCCGGTGAGGAATCTTCTTGCAGGTTCGAGGTCGATTGCTATCTTCATTGGTTCTTCCGGAAACTTCTGTACACCGCCTTGAACCTTGCCTTGAAGCTCGCCAACTATCATTCCCACACTTTCCGGTGCCAGCATGCCGCCGAGGATGTCCTCTCCTACGTCCAGGCTGCACGCGATGCAGGCATGGAGATCTTTGGCGCCTCCGACCACGCTGCACTGCCGGACAACCGCTGGCCGGAGGTCCGGATGCGCTTTGATGAACTGGACGACTACATCGAGGCCGTGCAAAACGCGGCACAGGCGGTCCCCCAAGTGCAGGTGCTGCTGGGGATGGAGTGCGAGTACATCCCGGAATTTCATCACTACTATGCCGACGATCTGCTGGGCACTCGCCAGTTCAGCTACCTGATCGGGGCCGGGCACTACACCCCGTATCACGGAGAATGGATCAACTCCTTTGTGGAGCTTCGAACCGCCACCCACCTGCGCGCCTATGCCCAGCACCTGGAAGAGATGATGCGAACCGGGCTGTTTGCCTTCATCGCCCATCCGGACCTCTTCGGGGCAGTCCAGATGAGCTGGACCGAGGAGGTCGCGGCCTGCTCACGTGACATCCTGGCCGCGGCGGTGGATACCGGAACCCCTCTGGAGATCAACGGCTATGGACTTCGCAAGGTGCCGGTCTCCGGAGCGGAAGGCCCCCGCCCGCCCTACCCTTGGCGGCCGTTCTGGGATTTGGCCGCAGAGTATCCCGTTCAGGTGGTCTGCAACTCCGACTGCCACCACCCTCGAGACGTGGTTGCCGGAATCCGGGAGAACCAGGAGCTGGCCGCCTCTCTGGGGCTGGCCCTCGCTGACCTGTCGCACCTTCAACCAATTGCCGTGAACGCACATGGGTGATCTGTTTGGAAAACAATTTCGCATCGCCACCTGGGGAGAGTCCCACGGAGGCGGTATCGGGGTCGTGCTCGAAGGCTGCCCGGCCGGTCTGGAGATCAGCCTGGAAGAGATTCAGCAGGAGTTGGACCGCCGACGCCCCGGACAGAGCAAGATCACCACGCAGCGCAAGGAGAGCGACACCGCAGAGATCCTGTCCGGAGTCTTTGAGGGGAGAACCACTGGAACCGCGCTCGCCCTCCTGGTCCGCAACGAGGACGCCCGGCCCCAGGCCTACGACCACCTCAAGGACCTCTATCGACCGAGCCACGCGGACTTCACCTACGATCAAAAGTACGGTTTCCGGAACTGGATGGGTGGAGGACGCTCCAGCGCTCGCGAGACCATTGGTCGCGTCGCCGCAGGGGCCATCGCCAAGAAGTTGCTCCGAACCCTCTGTCAAGGCGAGGTGCTGTCCTGGGTGGAGCAGATTCACGACATCCCTTCAGCGGTCGAACCCGACTCGGTGACGCTGGAGCAGGTCGAGGCCAGCATCGTCCGCTGCCCGGACCCTGCGGCAACCGAAAGGATGGAAGCCCGTATCCTCGAAGCCAGAAAGTCCGGAGACAGCGTGGGCGGAATCATCCGGGCCCAGGCTCGGAACATTCCGGCAGGACTGGGAGAGCCCGTGTTTGACAAACTGACCGCCGACCTGGCCAAGGCCGTCATGTCCCTCCCGGCAACCCGGGGGGTGGAGTTCGGGATGGGGTTTGACTCGGTGCTGCTCAAGGGCTCGACCCACAACGACGCCTTCACCGCCCGAGAGGGCGCAATCCGCACGGCAACCAACCGCTCCGGAGGCATTCAGGGCGGCATCAGCAACGGCGAGACGATCTCCCTGCGGGTCGCCTTCAAGCCAACAGCGACGATCAACTTCGAGCAGTCCACCGTGACCCGTTCCGGAGAATCCACAAACTTGCGGGCCAAGGGACGTCACGACCCCTGTGTGCTCCCGCGAGCCGTTCCGATGGTCGAGGCGATGATCGCGCTGGTACTTGCGGACCACCTCCTGCGCAACCGGACCAGCAACCTGAGCTCCCTCCTCGGCTGAAGGCCTCTTTCTTGCAGTTCGTTCGCTTGTGCAGGGTCAACGCCCTGCAGCAAATGTGCGTTGATTTTCAGACTTCTGTCCTTGCCTTCAAAATGATCTGCATGAAAAGCCAGACCTTGCTCAAGCGGGAGACGGTGCGTCGATTCGACAACGGCCCGGTCAACGAACGCTTTCGCAGCCACGGAATGCTGGGAAGCCCCGTTGTGGTGGCCTTGAGCGGAGTCGCCCTGTTTCTGTTTCTCGTAGGCGCTCAGGTCCTCCTCTTCAGCCCGTGAGTCCTCCTCTCCGGATCGACGTCTTCAACGGAGACGCGGACGGGCTGTGTGCGCTGCAGCAGCTTCGCCTGCACGAACCGGTCTCCGCTCAACTGATCACCGGGGTCAAGCGCGACATCCGGCTGCTCGCACGCATTCCGGAATGTTCCGGAGCACACATCACCGTCCTCGACATCTCTCTGGAGGTCAACCGAGAGGCGCTGCTGCTGCTGCTGCGGGACAACCACGTCCGCTACTTCGACCACCACTTCGCCGGCGCTCTCCCGGAATCTCCCCAATTTGAAGCTCACATCAACACCGATCCGGAGGTCTGCACCAGCTCTTTGGTCGATGCCCACCTCCACGGAAGCGCCCGGCTGTGGGCGATTGCTGGCGCGTTTGGAGACAACCAGCACGCTCTCGCCCAGCAGCTGGCTGCCTCCCGGGACCTGAACCCCTCTGAAGTCTCCCGGCTGCAAGAGGTCGGGGAACTGCTCAACTACAACGGATACGGAGAGACTCTGGCGGACCTGATGTACGCTCCGGAGCAACTCTTCCATGAGCTTCATCCGTTCGACAACCCGCTCGAGTTCGCCCGGACCTCGGAGGCCATCCCCCGCCTGCGAGACGCCCTGGCCTCTGACCTGAAGAACGCTCGAAGCCGGGCTCCGGAGCTGGAGAGTGCTGCGGTGGGGGTCTTTCGTTTCCCGGATGAGGCATGGGGGCGTCGCGTTGCCGGGATCTTCAGCAACGAGCAGACTCGACAGCACCCGGACCGGGCCATGGCGCTGCTGGTGGAGAATGAAAAAGGGGGGGTCTTGGTCAGCATGCGGGCCCCGCTTTCCAACCCTCGAGAGGCGGACACGCTCTGTCGCAGGTTCGGGGGAGGCGGACGCTCCAAGGCGGCCGGGATCAATCACCTGCCGTCGGAACGCATCCCTGAATTTTTGGACGCGTTCCGGGAGATCTACGAGCGCTGAGGCCAGGGCTCAGTCCTGAATTTCAGGAGTCTTGATGCGGTTGATCACCTGCTGCTGGGCCATTGAAAGCACGTTGCTGGTCACCCAGTACAGGACCAGCCCGGAGGGGAAGGTGAAGCTGAAGACGGCAAAGATCAGAGGCATCATCTGCATCAGCTTGGCCTGGGTGGGGTCCATCATCGCGCTCTGCGGGGTCATCTTCTGCTGAATGAAGAGCGTGATCCCCATCAGGATCGGGGTGATCCCCAGGCCGTCCGGTTGTGAAAGGTCTCCCAGCCAGAGCGCAAAGGGCTCGTGGCGCAGCTCCACGGCACTGGAGAGGGCGCTGTAGAGCGCGATGAACACCGGAATCTGCAGGAGCAGCGGCAGGCAGCCTCCGAGCGGGTTGATCTTGTTCTTGCGGTACAGCCCCATCATCTCCTGCTGGAGCTTCTCCTTGTTGTTTTTGTACTTCTCCTGAATGCGCTTCATGCGCGGCGCAAGCTGCTGCATGCGCTTCATGTTCTTCATTCCACGGTACGTCAGCGGGAAGAGCACCAGCCGGACGATGATCGTCATGATGATGATCGCCACCCCGTAATTCCCCACCACACCATAGATCCAGCGCAGCAGCGCAAGCAGCGGAACGGACAGCGACTCCAAGGTCATGTTCAGCGACTGCTCCAGACCCCGCCCGAACTTGAGCATCTCCGCTTCGTCCTTCGGCCCCATGTACCAGTCAAACGAGGCCTCAATCAGCTTGCCCGGAAGGATCTCCACCAAGGGCAGGCGGACCCCGTAGTATGGATGAATCTGCGCGCCTGCGGTGCTCTGTCCGTTGAAGAAGGCTTCCTTCACCGGCGTCTGCGGAGCAGCTGCGTTGATGAAGTAGTGGTCCTCCAGTCCGGCCCAGGTGAATGCCGGGACCCTCAGCCCGCCCTGAACCGAGCTGGTGTCTTCAGTCTCCAACCCATCATTGAAGTAGATCGGTCCGGAGTGTCCCGGGCCGGCTCCAAGCTCCCCGGTCTTCACCCGCGGCTCCCCAAACAGTTGGCGGACCTTGAGCGGCTTCACCGTGTCGGAGCGGTTGATCACCTGCAGCCGGTAGGCGAGCTTGTGACTCTCCTGAGCCAGCGTCAGCGTCTTGACCAGCTGGAGGCCCCGGACTTCTGCGGACTGCAGCTCAATCACCAAATCGGACTCGTCGGCTCCCAGAGCAAAGGTCACCCGCTCCGTTCCCGGAGCGACCTCCTGTCCGTTGACCCGAATGGCAAACGCTGCGTTGTGGAACAGCTCCGTGAGCTCGGAGTCGTCCTCAAACTCCACACCCAGGGCCTCCACTCCCGGGATGCTGTTTGCCAGCATCTCCACCCGGTTCCCCTCTGTGTAGACCTCCCGGTAATCCGGTCCGAGGAAAGGCGTGAGGAACGGGATCCAGGTGCTCAAGGTCAGGCGGGGCTTGGTGTGGTCGTACTGAATCAGCTGGGCACTCTCCACCACCCCACCTTGGGTGTTGAGCAGAATGCGCAAGGTGTCGGAAACCACGAGCACCTCCCGGGCGGGCAATCCGGACTCCACGGGAGCCATGCTGCTCACGGCCGGAGTCGGGCTCTCGTTCTGGCTCACGGTTGACGGCACCTCCTCAACCGTCTCCACCACTGCCTCTGGAGCAGGAACGTTCTCTGGCTCCGGAGGAGGAAACAGAATCGACCAGACCAGGAGAATGGCCATCGAGATGCCAACAGCCAGTAGCGTGTTCTTGTCCATCAGGAATTTGACAACGGTTGAGAGTTCACAGGTTGAGGTACGGGATCCACCCCGCCCGGATGAAAGGGGTGGCACCTGAGCAAGCGCCAAAGAGAGAGCCGCAGCCCCTTCCAGAATCCGTGTGTTGCCAATGCCTCCTGAGCATAGTGCGAACACGTGGGGTAGAAGCGACAGGAAGGAGGAAGAAGCGGAGAGATCAGCAATTGGTACACTCGGATTCCTCCCATGGCCAAGCGGGCCGCCCCACTTGAGGAACCTTCCGGACGTGTCCGCCGCACCTGCAGGAGATCGCTCAAGGCCCCCTTCACTGTGGACTCTCGTTCAGTTCCACAAACAGCTTGCGCAGAACGCGACAGAGGTAGTGCAGAGTGACAGGATGGTTGGGAGTTCGGGTGATCATGAAGCACAGATCATGAGGGCGCTCCAGCCGGTGGCGCTCCAGCCGGATCGCCTCGCGCATCAGGCGCTTGATCCGGTTTCGCATCGGAGCATGCCCCACCTTTTTCTTGATGGAGATGAGGAAGCGGCTGGAAGCTTGATCCCGGGGCAGAAACTTGACGCTGAGCAGCCCCAGTGGGCGGTAGGCACCTTTCGCAAAAATCCGGCGAATCTCCCGAGCCTGATTCAAACGAACCGACTTGGGAAAACTCCGGTCTTTCATCAGGCGCTCAGGCGCTTGCGTCCCTTGGCTCGACGGCGGTTGATGACTCGACGGCCGGCCGGAGTCGCCATCCGGGAGCGAAATCCATGCTTCTTCTTGCGCCGGCGATTGTTCGGCTGGTAGGTGCGCTTCATACAAACTCAGGAGGTGAAGGGTTGAAAACCAAAATTCATCTTTATAAGGGAAAGCCGGAAGAGGAGCAAGATTTTTCCGGAAGCCTCCCCCCTTGGGAGGGGCGTGGCCGAGATGCCCCCTGGGGGGCAAACAGGGCGGGCCAAGAGGAGCCCGTCAGCCCCCCACGCGAGACATTCCCAGTCCGGAGCCGGTAAACTGCGCCGGTTGCTTGAAGGAGACCGACTGAGCGACCAGGCGCTTGAGGTCCTCAGGGTCTTCCTGCTCCAGCAGATGCCGGATCGAGGTCTCGATCGGGTTGCTCAGGCAGCCAATCAGCCTCCCGCTGGAGGTCAGGCGCAGGCGTGAGCAGGTGGAGCAAAACGGGGCGCTCTCGTTGGGGATGATGCCGAAGTGTCCTCCCGGAACCCAGAAACGCTGTGCCGTCGCGTCAGTCTCGGTCTCAACCTGCTTCCAGGAGTATCGCTCTCCAATGCGCTGCAGGATCTCGTGCATGGAGACAAAGGGGAAGTTCTGGTTCTGGTAAAGCGGCCCCATGCGCATCAACTCCAGGTAGCGCAGCTCCACGCCACGGCTGACCGAGTAATCCAGCAGATCCAGCACCTCGTGGTCGTTGGCGTCACGCATGACCACCATGTTCAATTTGACCTGCAGCCCGGACTCGAGAGCAGCCTCTATGCCCGACAGAACCCGCTCCAGGCGCCCGGCACGCCCCAGACGCCGGAAGTTCTCCGGGTCCAGCGAGTCCAGGCTCACGTTGACTGAGTTCAGGCCGGCCTTTGACAGAGGTCCGGCCAGCTTGCGCAAGTTGAGGCCGTTGGTGGTCAGGCCGATGTTCTGAATGCCCTGTGCTCGGACTCCGGAGACAAAGTCGACCACTTCACGAAACAGCAGGGGCTCTCCACCGGTCAGCCGGACTTTCTCGATTCCGGCATGTTGCTGCAGCATCCCGACCAAACGCAGGAGCTCAGAGGCCGACAGCGCCTCCGGATCCGGGACGTGGTCCTTGATGCTTTGAACGCAGTAGGTGCAGGCCATGTTGCACGCCTCTCCAAGAGACACGCGCAATTTATTGATCTTTCGACCGTAAGAGTCGATCATGGGGAAGTCTCCTTTCCAAACACGGGAGGCAGTCTCGTTTCCAAGAGTACCCACGTCTGCCAAGCCATGGCCGGTGCTTTAGGCGGGGCAGATCGGAGAGTGACAGGTTGAGCGTTGAGTGAAGTCTGCAGGGCTTTTTGTCCCTGCTTAAACTGTTGAATTCTAGTTGTTCGCCCGTGGAAAATCAAGAATCCGAGCATCCTTCGGGAGCAGGTCCGATCTCTTATCAGGATTTCGAGAAGGTGCAGATCCATGTCGGCACGGTGCTGGAGGCCCGTCCGAACCCCAAGGCTCGCAAGCCAGCTTTGGTCCTGACCATCGACTTTGGTCCGCTGGGGGTCAAGACCAGTTCCGCACAGATCACCCGCAACTACGCCCCGGAGGAGTTGACAGGCACTCAGGTTGCGGCGGTGCTGAACTTCCCGCCGCTCCGGATTGCCGGAATCAAGTCGGAGGTGCTGGTGTTGGGGGCCATGTCTGAGGAGAAGGAGGTGGTTCTGTTGCGCCCAACCGAATCCGTGGCTGACGGAACCCGGGTTGCCTGAGTTCTCTAAAAGGTCACGGAGAAGCCGAGGATCGTCGCCTCTCCGCCCAACTCCAGCGGCGCATTCTGAGTGTCTACGGTCACCGTTGCCGCCAGATACTGTCGCACCAGCAAGATGCCAAACATCCCGAACGGGAACCGGATCCCGGCCTGGTAGTAGTAGGGGTTGGGAACTTGGCCATACACCGTGGCCCCATACTTCTGCCCGCTCTGTGTCACGCTTTCTTGCAGCTTGACGTAAACGCTCCCGGATCCGGCTCCAATGAACGGATAGTACCACCCGCCACGATGGTAGGCGTTGACGCCATAAAGGAACTGCCGGACGCTGAGGTCCACTGTTGAGCCGCTGGAGAAGGCGTACTGCTTGGTGTAGTCCTGCAGCTTCACTTCAAACCCGACTGCCGAAGAGCCGTGGACGCGGTAAAAATCGAGAGAAACCCCACTCAGAGAGACCAGGCGATCGGAGGTGAGCGCCCCCTGTGTCTTCTCCATCTCCTCCAGATACGTAGCCTCTCGCCCAATTCCGGGAGCAGGGCTTGACGTGTCCTGAGTGCCTGTCTGCGAGGAGATGGTGACAAAAGTCTGCTCCACGGCCCAGGTGTTTCCCAAGGCCACGCCCATCCAGACCAGCAGGAGCAGAATCGATCGGTAGCGC
>JAYPUA010000037.1:0-17981 GCA_038133845.1 Deltaproteobacteria bacterium | reverse complement strand
CAGAATCGATCGGTAGCGCTTCACCATTGCAACCCCAGCTTGGTGTAGACCACGAAGTCGACCTCGTTCCCGAAGTTGCTGTAGTCCTGGACAATCGCCGCATCCCAGATCAGCTTTCCCCAAACCAGCTTCTGCCCGATCATGATCACACTGCTGGGAACGCTAAGGCTGGCGTTGCGCTGCTCCTGACGTCCCCCTCCCCACGTGTCCGGCACGTAAAGGTTGGCACTTGTGTCAGGAAAGATGCTGCTCTGGGACATCTGCTGAAAGAGGAACGAGTAGGTGTCGCTGAAGCGGTACTCCATCGCCATGAACCGATGCTGCTGCATGGGCTCCAGGCCTTCCGGATTGCCCAGCCGAGTCAGACCGTCACCGAGGTAGACGTACCAGCCGTCAAAGCGCTTGGCCAAGAGGAGCATGTGCCCCCAGTCGGCCCCGCCGCTGCGCACCAGCGCTTGATTTCCGGAGCGCTCGGTACCTGCAAACTTGTAGGCGAGCTTGAGGCTGATCGCCGGCAGGATGTCGCCGCCCTCAGTCAAGCCCCACTTCCAGCCAAAGACAGGCTCTCCACTCACCAGGTTGACCGGCTCTTCGTTGGCCTGCAGGAAGCTTCCGTCCCGGATGACGTAGTGTGCGTAGCGGTCTCTTGCAGAGTAGGCCCGGAAAGCTCCGCTGTTGGAAGAGTTGGAAATGCCAATGAGCTCGTGGACGGCCTCAATGTTGCTGTCCATAAAACCACCACTGTAGGAGACGAACGGCATCTCCAGGGAAATTTCGGAACTGCCCAGGCCGCGTTTCCACTGCAGGGTGTGCCGCTGGCTCTCCACATCCAGGTACAGCCCAAAGCCCGGGACGTCATTGCCTTGCAGGTCTTGGAAGTCATCGGTGGTCAGCCCTCGATCCACGGTGCTCTGGGTGATCTGGCCGGTGCTTCCCTGAGTGTTGACAAAGGTGTTGGCCACGGCGAGACTGTACGAATACTGCACCACTCCAGAAGGCAAGGGAGCCGCACTTTCTGGAGGCATCGACAGAAAAGGCTGCGTCAGCGGATACTGAGAGCGGAGCTCCAGCGGGCCCAACCCGGCGTTCTTTGACTGAGCCAAAGCAGAAAATGCCGCCCCAACCAAGCCGGAGAGTATTCCGAGAGTGATGAAAAAAGTACGCAAATTCATAGGATTGAATGGTCGATCTCCCCACTTTTTGACCTACTGACGAGAATGGGGGAGATCACAAGTTTCATGAATCCAAGACTCATGCCCAATCATGGCAAAACTCAATGAGATGATCCGGGATTTCCGGAACAGCATCGGCCAGACGGTCGAAGGGCTCGCGTTGCTGATGGACCTTGCTCCGGAGGAGTACGAAAAGCTGGAGGAGGATTGGATCCCTCCGGACGATGTCCTGGAGCGCTTGTGCGCTCTGTTTGAGTGGAACTTTGTCGAAGTCCGCCAGCTCGCCAGACGCACTCCCTCCCGCGGCAGCTCTCCGGCTTCGGAAGCGTCTCCGGGCAAGGAAGGGTGGAACCTGGCAGGGATGCTCCGGGAGGCTCGGGAAGCCGCAAATCAGCCGACCATCGGCATCGCCACGTTGATCGGGGTGCCGGTGGAGATGTACGAGTCGTTTGAGGCCGGAGAGCCGGTTCCGGAGGACGTGTTGCAGCGCCTGTGCATGCTCTTTCGCTGGAACTTCCATCAGCTTCGGCAACGGACCAGGCGCCAGAACCCGATCGTCTTCACCGGTCCCTCCAAGCCGCTCTCGGTGGATGAGCTGCGCGAACGCCTCCCTCCAACCGAGCCCATCACCTGGGAGGAGGTGGAGAGTCCTCCGGAGCCCACGCTGGGAGAGCGGCTGCAGGCAACACGCGAGCAGATGGAGCAGTCCGTCGAGGGCGTTGCCCTGCTCCTGGGAGTCAGCCCGGACTACTACGAGCTGATTGAATCCGGGAGCACTCGTCCGGATGACGACTTGCTGCGCCAGATCGCAGCGATGTTTCGCTGGAACTACAACGAGCTGCGCTCAACCGAGCAAAAGCAGCGCTACAAGAGCGTCCGCCCAAGCGTCACTCAGCTCCCGGACTCTGGCGGATTGCACAACCGGCAGCAACTCCGGGAGGTTCTTGGAGAGATTACAAAAAGCTGGAGCCTGCTCTCCAGGCATCAACGTGAGTCCCTGCTCCTTCAGCTTGAGTTGGTCCGTGACACCGCCCGCAAGTGGAGCGGTTCCAAGACATCGGCTCCGGTCTTTACGCCACCTCCCGAAGAGCCGATGCCGCCGCCCAAGGTCACTCCGCCTCCGGCAAAACCTGCGGCACCCGAGCCTGCCTTCCGCAACAACGTCCGCAAGCCTTCCGAACTCAAAGACTGAGCCTGCCTCGTGTCAGACGCACAGCTTCCCGTTCCGGTCTCCGCCCCGCCCTTCTTCAGCCTGCTGGAAGAGCTGGTGCAGGACGGAGAGCTGACCGCAGAGGAGCTGCAGCGCTTCCGGCAGGAGCTGCAGGTTCCGGATTGGCCCCTTGCTCAGGAGCTGCTAAGGCTGCAGTTGGTCAGCGAGTCGCAGCTGATCCGGCGCGTCTGCCAACGCTATCGGCTCCTCTCTTTTTCCGATGTTCTGCCACTCCAGCCTCCTCAAGATCAGGAGCTGGCGGGCCTTGTGCTCCGGACCTTCCAGGCGCACCTGTTTCAGGGAGTCGAGGCCCCTGTTGGTGTTCTCACGATTGAGAGCCGCTGGGAGGTTCTGGAGTGGCTGGAGTTTCAGCTGTCGACCCCGGTCCGCTGGTGTATCGCCACCCGAACAGAGGTGGCTGTGGCGCTGGGGCAAGAGCCCTCCCTCCCGGCATTGTCCGGAGTGGCCAGCGGGGCCAACGTTCAGGCGCAACTGGAGGGCTTTCTGGAGGAGGCGCTGGAGATGCGGGGATCCGACCTGCACCTTGACCCGGCACCGGAAGGAGGAATGCTGCGGGTGCGGGTCGACGGACGGCTGAGGGATCATCACCCCCTCTCTCACGCGCTGGTTCAGCCGCTGACTTCACGGATCAAGTTGCAGGCCGGGATGGACATCGCCGTGCGGCGAAGGCCTCAGGATGGGCACTTCACCCATCGCTCACAGCGTGGGCGACTGGTCGATGTGCGCGTCTCCACAATGCCCGGACTGCAGGGCGAGAAGCTGGTGCTCCGTCTCCTGGACCAGTCTCCGGTTCAGCACCGCCTGGATGCGCTGGGCTTTCTGGAGCAAGACCTGCCGATCCTCGATGAAGCCTGCCGCATCCCAAGCGGTCTGATCTTGCTCGTCGGCCCGACGGGAAGTGGCAAGACCACGACGCTTTATGCGATGCTGAGAGCGCTCAATTCACGGGAGAAGCACATCTTCACCATTGAGCATCCGGTGGAGTATGAGATGTCGGGGATCACTCAGGTTTCGGTGCAACCCGAGGCGGGGCTGGGCTTCGCAGATGCCCTCCGAGCGGCGCTGCGTCAGGATCCGGACGTGCTCCTGGTTGGAGAGATCCGGGATGAAGAGACGGCCAGCATTGCGCTCAAGGCGGCCCTGACCGGACACCTGGTGCTCTCGACCCTGCACAGCCACAACGCGGTCACCACGATTCAGCGCCTCACCAACCTGGGGATCTCGATCGACCTGCTGGCAGACACGCTGCACCTGGTTGTTGCTCAGCGGCTGGTACGCAAACGCTGCGCTGCCCGGGAACATCAGGAGGAGAGCTGCCCCAACTGCCGGGGCACCGGATACTTCGGGAGAACTCCGGTGTATGAAGTCCTGCGCATCACGCCATCTGTTCAGGAACGCATCCGCAGAGGAGAGAACGGAGAGCGGCTTGTTCAGGGGCTTCCGGAGTCCAGTTTCCGGAGCCTGCACGAGACCGCCCGGCAGCTGGTCGAGCAGAACGTCACGGACTGGCAGGAGGTCGAACCCGCCTTGCTTTAGACGGCTTCCGGAACCTCCACATACAGCGCCTGCAGGATCTCCCGAATCTGCGGAGGGATGTCTGCGGGTCGACGGTGCTCCTGGTCCACATACACGTGCACGAAGCGCCCGGAGGCCGCTGGGGTAGCCCTGCCTTTGCGGAAGAGGATGATTTCGTAGACCACGCTGGTGCGCCCAATCTTCACCGTCCGCAGCCCGGCTTCCACCACATCCGGAAAGCTCAGCTCCTCATAGAAGCGACAGCCGGTCTCCACCACCACCCCGATCGTGTCCAAATGCCGAATGTCGACCCCGGCCTGCTCAATGAGGTTGGCGTTCACCAAGGTGTCGAAGTAGGAGTAATAGACCACGTTGTTCACGTGGCCATAAACATCGTTGTCCATCCAACGTGTCGGGATCTCCCTCCAGTGGGGGTAGTCCGAACGTGCGTCGTTGCGGGCGTCTCTCATGCTGTGAATGATAGAGAAGTGAGGAGGTGTGCTCCTGCGGAGCAGGTCAAGAATGCAAGAGGCAGTCGATGAGCCGTGCAGGAATCAGCGCGTTCAGGCAGGCTTGCCCCGGCCCGAGGTTTTCCCAGCGCTCGACGGTGAGCTCCAGGTGCACCAAGCCTGCGGTCCGGAGAGGCAGGGCTCCGAAGCTCTGCCCAAAACAGAGCACCTCGACCAACTGTTCCAAGCCGGGGTTGTGCCCCACCAGCAAGAGCGCATTGAGGGGTTCCGGAGTCTTTTGGAGCTGTACGATCAACTCCGAGGCCGGAGCCAGGTAGAGGTCCGGATTGTCCTGAAGCGGGACCGATCCCAGGGCCTCCTGAACGCGCTGGCTGGTCTCCCGGGCCCGCAAGGCCGAGGAAGTGAGGATCAGCTCGGGCGGTACGGGAAACTGGGCGAGGACGCTCCCCATGTCCGGAGCGGCCTTGAGGCCCCTCTTGTTGAGCGGACGGTCGAAGTCAGAGGTTCCGGGATGATCCCAGGAGGACTTCGCGTGCCGCAGCACGTACAGCGTCTTCACCGGAGGCGGTGTTACTGGGACTGCAGCGGGGGAGCTTCTTTCTGTTCCATCAGCTCGGAGGGCTTCTCCTCCTCGGACTTCAGCTCCAGAGTGGCTGCAGGCTCGCTGGCAGCTTCGGGAGCGGGTGCCTCGGTTCCCGGAATGACCTGTGTCTCCTGGACGGTGTTGACCACGGAGGTTTTGGCCGCCTCTGAGGAGAGATAGGCCAGCGACAACGAGGTCAGCATGAAGACCACCGCCACTGCGGTCGTGATCTTGCCGATCCCGGTCATTTGACTACGGACCGAGTTGGCCTGCCCGGCGCTGCCGAAGGCGGCCCCAAGCTCTGCGCCCCGACCGGACTGGAGCAAGACGAAGAAGATGATCATCAGGCAAGCGGCCACATGGATGATCAGGAGGATGCTGAACATGGACTCGTTTCAGTGAAGGGTGAAGGGTTGCGACTCAGCCGCCGGCTTGGAGGATCTGCAGGAAGTCCTTGGGCTTCAGGCTTGCGCCTCCGACGAGCGCTCCGTCAATCTCCGGCTGAGCCAGCAAGGATTCGGCATTTTGGGCATTCGCGCTGCCTCCGTAGAGGATCGGAAGTTCCTGGGCAATCTCCGGAGAGGCCAGCTTGTGCATCTCTTGGCGGATGAAAGAGTGCATCTCATTCGCCTGCTCCGGGGTCGCCGTGCGGCCCGTGCCGATGGCCCAGACCGGCTCATAGGCCACGATGCAGCGCTGCTGATCGGCCGGGGCAATCTCCGAAAAGGCACCGCGCAGTTGCATGGCCACCGCAGCCTCATGCTGCTCCTGCTCTCGCTGCTCAAGCGTCTCGCCCACACAGACCACGGGCTGAATTGCATGCTGCAGGAGCACCGCGACCTTGTCCCGGACCAGCGCGTCCGTCTCCCCGAAATACGACCTTCGCTCCGAGTGCCCGACCAGGCAGTAGCTCACTCCGCAGTCCTGAAGCATCGGCGCGGCAATCTCTCCGGTGAAGGCACCGGAGACCTGGCTGTGAACGTTTTGCGCCCCGATCTGGATCGAAGTCCCTGCGGCCGCCTCCCGGAGCTTGCGCAAGAGGGTGAACGGAGGACAGATCAGGACTTCACTCTGCAGTGAGGACAGGTGAGGCTGCAACGCCGAACACATCTCCAGGACCAGTTCGGCCGAGCCATTCATCTTCCAATTGCCGGCAATGAGCTTCTTGCGCACGTTTTTTCCTGCAAACAGTAATTACGTAAATCCTTTATGGTAGGGAACTCCGACTCAAAAACAAGTCTTTCCCGCCGGCTTCTTGGAAAAGCGACTCCGGAGTTCCGGAGCTACGCCCCAATGCTCTCAAGAAGGGTGACGGTCCGCTCCTTCCAATAGGGCTCCGGGAAGGGGAGGGTGAGGAACTCCTGCAGGTGCTGACGCGCCGGGACAAACCGCTCCTGCTTGAGGTAGATGTACCCGAGGACAAACCTGATGAAGGGGTATCTCCCAGGAGATTCCCGCTCCAGTTCCAGCAAATCCCGGATGCCTCCTTCGTACTCCAGACCGTCCGGGTTGAAGTGGAGGATGCTCTCGTAGGCCTCGAAGGAGTCCCGATAATCTCCGGTGCGCAGGTAGGTGATTCCCAGGTTCATTCGGACGTAGTTCAGAGTCGGGTCGATCGCCAGGGCGCGCT
This sequence comes from Deltaproteobacteria bacterium, assembly GCA_038133845.1. GTDB lineage: Bacteria > SAR324 > SAR324 > SAR324 > NAC60-12 > JAYPUA01. Next base: position 11,380 of record JAYPUA010000037.1, on the reverse strand, counting down.
GGCTGTTGTCGATGGAGCGTCCGTAGTCGCCCAGCAGGTAGTAACCCCAGCCGAGGTTTCCAAACAGGTAGGGGTTCACCATGTACGCAGAGGCCTCCTCATAGGCCTCGACCGACTTGCGGACGAGCTGCAGGTCGTACTCGGCCAAGCCGTTTGGCTGCAGGTGGTATCCCTGATAGTAGTAGGTCGTCCCGATCTCCTGGTGCAGGTTGCCGAGTTGCCGGGAGCTTTCCGCATAGTAGAGGCCCTCCCGGAAAGTCTGCAGCGCCTCCTCAAACTCCCGAGCGTTCGAGAGCCCGCGTCCGGCCAACGCGTAGTAGTCGGTCTCGCTCAGGGGCATTCCTCCAGGCATCTCCCAGCGCTCCTCCAGCCAGCGTTCCAGCAAGCGTCTTGCGAAGTCATCGGAAAGTCGACCCTCGGGAGAGTCATTGCCCATCAACTCTTCCAGCGACTGGCGGAACAGCGGCCACAGGTCTTCGGTGCCCAGGTAGCGTCCGGTGCTGTGCGAGGGGCGTCCGGTATCCCAGAACTCGTCCCAGAAGGAGCGATTTTCCGGCTGGGGAGCGGCCATTCCCCCGAGGCTCATCAGGAAGGGGTCGTCCTGGCGGGGGAAGAGCGTGAAGAGGATGACGTAGAAGCAGAGAATGACCGCGATCGCTCGCACGGCAATCCGGCGGAGCAAACGGAGGGGAGGCAAGGCCTGCGGTTCAGGTGTTCCCGGAGGCTGCAGGTGCTCGGAGGCCTGCTGCCAGTACTCGATCGCCTCCGAGGAGTCGCCCCGGAGGTGCGCTTGATTGCCCGCCCGATAGAGCGCGACGGACTCCTTCCAGGCAGGGAGCTTCATGCGGAAGGCTTCGAGGCAGGGGCCACCACGGTGGCCTGAGGTCCAAGCCCTAGCGCCTTGCGACGCTTCAGGGCCCGGAGTGTGAGGAAGTAGCCCAGGAGCGCCCCGGGGATGGCGAAGAACAGGCTGCCGATCACCATGGGCCACCCGAGATCTACCAGCAGGAAGTGCGTGCTGTCCACAATCACCTCCCAGGTGCTGGGCTGCTCCGAGATTTTTGTCAGAGTGTCCCGGAAGTATTCGTAGGAGAGCGCGTCGGCACTTCCCAGCGCCCAGGTTCCTGCGAGCAGAAAGGCGTAGTAGATGGGGATCACGGTCAGTGGGTTGGTCACCCAGACCATGGCCACCGCCACAGGCATGTTGAAGTGAAACCGGAAGGGGCGGCAGAGCAGCCACACTCCAGCAGCAATGTACATCTGGACGCCCATGGTGGGAGTCAGGCCGATGAACAGCCCGATGCCCACAGCCCAGGCGACCTCGGAAGCCGGGGCGTCGCTGGAGAGGATTGGAGCGACAATGCGTTGTCTGAAGAGGACACGCAACCGCTCCAGCATCACCACTCTCCCTGGCTCGGCATGGAGGCCCAGGGCTCTTGAGCCGGAAGCGCCTCGCCCTCCTGAAGCAGTTCCACCGAGACCTGATCCGGACTCCGGACAAACGCCATCCGTCCGTCTCGCGGCGGACGCAGGATGGTCACTCCCATGTTCTGCAGACGCTCACAGGTTTCGTAGATGTTCTCCACGGCATAGGCGACGTGCCCGAAGTTTCGCCCCACGGTATAGGGTTCCTCTTGGTCCCAGTTGTAAGTCAGCTCCAGCGGGGGGTCGTCCTCGCCGGTTGCCAGGAAGACGAGGGTAAAGCGGCCGTTCTCGCTCTCCTTGCGACGAATCTCCTTGAGCCCCAGCTTGTTGCACCAGAAGTCCAGCGCGGCGTCCAGGTCCTTCACCCGGATCATGGTGTGCAGGTATTGCATCCGTTTTGCTCCTTTTGCAGGCATTCAAAAAATTGCAGGCATTCAAAAAAATCAGACTAGCGCTTTTCCAAGGCGAGTGCACGTTTTGATCAGGTTCGGATCAGTCTGGATATTTCCTGGAACAGAGCTGCCCGCCGATTCCCCAGTTCTCCTTCGGGACGTCCTCCAGGACCACATGCACCGATCCCTCGGAGCAGCCGGTGATGCGGACCATTTCCCGGGTCAGCGCCTCCACCAGCTCCTGCTTTTGCTCCACGGAGCGTCCGGAGAACATCTCCACGCGAATGATGGGCATCTCAGCTCCACCGCCAGTCGGGTTGAGCCTTGCCCGGAACCCAGAGCGCCTCGGTCTCTCCCAGCGTTGCCGTCACCCAGCGTCCAGCGACAAAGAGGAAGTCCGAGAGGCGGTTGAGGTACTTCACCACCTCTGGGCTGACCTCGTCCTCGCGGCTGAGGCGGATCACCGCACGCTCGGCCCGGCGGCACACCGTTCGGCCCTGATGCAGGAACGCGTTCAGCGGGGTTCCTCCGGGGAGGATGAAACTGCGCAGCGGCTCCAGATCTTCATTCATCGCGTCGATCACCTCCTCCAGCCACTCGGCATCTTCCGGCTGAAGCTTGACCTGCCCCTCGTACTCGTCTCCGGACAGCGTGGCCAGCTCGGAGCCCATGTCAAAGAGCTTCTGTTGGACCGCCTCCAGGATGACGTCCAGCTTGTCGCGTCTGACAGAGGCCTCCTTTTGGGCAAGAAAGGAGCGACACAGACCGATGCAGCTGTTCAATTCGTCAACCGTTCCGTAGCCTTCGATGCGCAGGTGATCCTTGACGATGCGGCGCCCTCCGACCAGTCCGGTCGTCCCGGCATCGCCGGTGCGCGTGTAAACTTTGGTAATGCGAACCATTCAGGGAGTTTTCGTATGGACCAACGTTTCCGGCTGGTCGTGGGCAAGCAGGTTTTTTCGCAGCGCTTCCTGATCCTCCGGAGCCCGGTTCTGGCTGAGCTTGGCCTTCGCCTCCCAGCGGGTCACCTGCAGCTCGAAGCCGACGATCGCCTTGAGCAGCCGGGAGACCTTGGGATTGCTCCAGTCGGCACTCCAGGGAGACTGGGCACCGGACTCATGCACCGCCGTCAAGGCGTCGACCAGGGCCATCAGCTCGGACTCCTCCTCCACGCGCCGCACGGTCCCATGCGCGTGAACGACGCGGTAGTTCCAGGTCGGAACCAGGTTCGGGTCGGCGTACCAGCGCGGGGTGATGTAGCCCTGCTCTCCAGAGAACACCGCCAGAGCGCACGCTCCGGTTTGAAGCATTTTGGCATGCGGATTGGCTAAGGCCAAGTGTCCGAGAATGCGCTCCCCGGAGGGGTCGACCTCCAGCAGCATCGGCAGGTGCGTCACCTCTGGAACCGTGCTGCCGTTGGTCAGTAGCAGACCAAACGGAGAGCTCCGGACCAGCGCGTGGATGGACTCTTGATCCTCTTCTCGAAAGTGAGCCGGCACGTACATTGTCATCCTGTTTCGCTGAGCTGTCGCGTTCCCAGGGGGTCGCGCGTGAGGATGCGCCCTTCCAGCGCCCCAAGCCAGTCCAGGCTCTCCCGGAACCGAACCACCTCGCCAACCACCACCAGCGCTGGAGGTTCCAGCGCGGCCTCCTGCGCCGCCGCGACGCACTCTCCGAGGCGGGTCTCCAAGACCTGCTGGTGCGGGGTGCACGCGTGCGCGACAATCGCGACGGGCTCTTGGGGAGAGCGTCCGTGCGACATGAGCTGCTCGGCAATGTTGGCCAGATGCTTCATTGCCATGTAGATTACCAACACCGGAGACCCCTTGGCAAGCCCCTCCCAGTCGTGACGTTCCGGGACGAGGCCAGTAGTCCCATGCCCCGTGAGGAAGGTCACTGCGGAGTTGGTGTCACGGTGGGTGACCGGAATCCCGGCGTAGGCCAGCCCGCCAATGCCTGCAGTGACTCCAGGGATGATCCGAAACGGGACACCGGCCTCCACCAGGTTCAAGGCCTCCTCACCACCGCGTCCAAAGACAAACGGATCTCCACCCTTGAGCCGGACGACCCGCTTCTTGCGTCGGGCCAGCTGAATCAGCCGATGCGAGATGTCCGCTTGCCGCGGAGAGGGCTTGCCCCCACGCTTTCCGGCATATTCCAGCTCGGCCTGCGGGGGAGCGAGCTGCAGGATCGACTCGTCCACCAGCGCGTCATAGACGACCACCTCTGCCTGCTGCAGCGCATTCCAGGCGTGCAGGGTGAGCAGCCCCGGATCTCCGGGTCCAGCTCCGGTCAGCCAGACCCATCCGGGCAAAAGTTCTGGCAACTCCAGCGTTCCCAGCGATTCATTGCGTTTGTGTCTTGAATCACGCAAAATGCCTCCTTGGGCAGAAACACTGCCCGTCCTTCATGGCTCCGGAAGACTCCGGAGCGATTTCATCCGACTGTTCTTGTTGACGTTGTGGGCCGCAAACCTTCCGGACCCTTGCGCCGCGGGTGGACCACCGGTGCCTGTGCCGCCGCCGCAACCAAAGCCGCCTACCTGGCCCTGCTCACCGGAACCTTTCCGGATCCGGTCTCCATCACTCTCCCTCGCGGTCAAACCCCGGCTTTTGCCTTGGCCTTCGAGGAGTTGGGGGTCAACTGCGCCACCGCTGGAATCCTCAAAGATGCCGGGGACGACCCGGACGTCACCCACGGCGCGCTGATCTGCGTTCGGGTCTCCTTCCTCCCGGAAGGGGCTGGGGTGCACTTCGAGGCCGGCCCTGGAGTGGGGACGATCACCCGCCCCGGACTGCCCCTGCCTCCGGGCGAACCTGCAATCAACCCGGTTCCCCGGAAGATGATGGAGGCGGTCGTGCAGGAGGTCGCCCAGGCCTGCGGGCATTCCGGAGCCGTCTGCCTGCACATCTTCGTTCCTGGCGGCGAGGAGCTTGCCCGGAAGACCTGGAACCCCCGGCTGGGCATCGTGGGAGGAATTTCCATCCTCGGGACCACCGGGGTCGTCATTCCCTACTCCTGCGCCGCCTGGATTCACTCGATTCAGCGGGGCATTGATGTCGCCCGGGCAAACGGGTTCTCCCATGTTGCCGGGTGCACCGGATCCACCAGCGAGCAGGCGGTGCAGGCTCATCACCAACTTCCAGAGGAGGCGATGCTCGACATGGGAGACTTTGTCGGTGGCATGCTCAAGTACCTCCGGAAGCACCCGGTCCCGCGGCTGACCATTGGAGGCGGCTTTGGCAAGCTCTGCAAGCTCGCTCAAGGACACCTGGACCTGCATTCCGGACGCAGTCAGGTGGACCTGACGTGGCTGGCTCGGCAGCTGGAGTTGCTCCAGGCTCCCGAGGCTTTGCACCAGAAGGTCCTTGAGTCGAACACCGCACAGGAAGTGCTCCAGCACGCCCGGGAGTTTCAAATCCCGCTGGCAGCCCACATCGCCCGTCTGGCTCGCGACCAGGCCCGCGCAGTCCTCAAGCGCGCCCCCGTCTCCGTGGAGGTGATGGTCTTTGACCGCCCGGGGCAGCTGGTAGGGCACGCTCCGTTTCCAGAGGATTCATGAGCCCTCGAACCGTGCTGATTCTGGGTGGAACGCACGAGGCGCACCAGTTGGCCGAAGAGCTGATCCTCCAGCCCTGGTTGCCAAATCTGAGATTGCTCACCTCTCTTGCCGGGAGCACTCGCACCCCCCGGAGGCCTCCGGGCGAAGTGCGCGTGGGCGGCTTTGGCGGCGCTGAAGGCCTGGCGAAATTTCTACACACCGAGGCCGTCGCCGCCTGCGTTGACGCGACCCACCCCTATGCGGCACAGATCTCGGGACACGCCGTGGAGGCGGCACAGCGCACGCAGACCCCGCTGCTCCGCTGGGAACGCCCCCCGTGGGAGCCTGCTCTGGAGGATCGGTGGGTCGACGTCGCAGACCTCGACTCCGCATCTCGGTGGATCTCCGCACATCCGCACCGTGTGCTGCTGACCACCGGTCTGCGCAACCTGGAGGCGTTTCAGGCGTGCCTGCAGTCCTGGTTTCTGGTGCGCACCATCGAGCCACCTCAGCTTGATCGGCCATGGCCGCAGGCCCGGTTTCTCCAAGCGCGAGGCCCCTTTACGCTGGACGCGGAGGTGTCCTTGATGCAGCAGCACCGGATCTCGCTGCTGGTGACCAAGAACAGCGGGGGCTCGATGACGCAGGCCAAGCTGGAGGCTGCGCGTCAGCTGAACCTCCCGGTGTTGATGGTCCAGCGCCCCCGCATCCCGCCAGCCCTTACGGTCTCAGACCGATCTGCCGTCGTCGACTGGCTGAGGAGCCAGCTTGCGTGACCTTTTCGGCCGCAGGACGTGCGCATGATCGGAATCGTAGAGCGCGCTGTCTCGAAACTTCTGAGCCCCCAGCACCTGTCCGACCAGAATCAGCGCAGTGCGAGTGATCTTCGCGGCCTTCACCTTCTCCCGGATATCCGCAAGCGTTCCGCGAAGGAACTGTTCGTCCGGCCACCCCACCCGATAGGCCACCACCACCGGACAGTCCGCCCCGTAGAGTGGTGTCAGCGTCTCTTCAATGTGCTTGAGATTACGAACCGAGAGATGAATCGCCAGCGTGGCCCGGCTTTGTCCCAGAGTCGCGAGGTCCTCGCCTGCCGGCATCGCGGAGGCGTGCATCGTCGTCCGGGTGGCAATCACGGTCTGGCTGACCTCCGGAAGCGTCAGCTCTTGCTTCATCGCGGCAGCAGCGGCAGCGTAGGCCGGGACGCCAGGGGTCACGTCGTACGGGATGTCCAAGGCGTCGAGCCGGCGCATCTGCTCGGCAATCGCCCCATACAGAGAGGGGTCTCCGGAGTGGACACGGGCCACGTCCTTTCCGGAGGCATGCGCCGATTCGATCTCTGCCACGATCTCGTCCAGCGTCAGCGGTGCTGTGTCGCGGATGTAGGCCTCCGGAGGAGCATATTCCAGGATTTCAGGCGGCACCAGCGAGCCGGCATACAGACACACCGGACACCGCGCGATCAGGTCGCGCGCCCGGATCGTGATCAGGTCCGGAGCTCCGGGTCCAGCTCCAATGAAGTGAACGGTCATGCGCTCAGGCGGGCAACAGCGGCAGGATGAGGCGGTGCTTTTTGGAGGTCACTGGCCGTGTTCCGGGCTGTCCACAATCGCGTTGATCTTCTCAATCACTTGCAGCAGCTCCTTCTGGGCCTGCATCGGGGAGAAGACGAGGATCGCGTTGCGCTTTTCCCCATGGATGAAGTTCACCAGCGCGTTGTTGGGCAGTGCCGTTTTGGAGACCTTGTAGAAGTCAAAGAACGTCGGCTTGTTCTCTTTCTCCAGCTTGAGCAGCGCGTCAAAATCGTCACGGTTGACCTTCCGCAACGCGCTCGCCAGGTCGGAGTCCAGCCCCTGCTTGAGCCGTCGGGTGAGTTCCGGAATCGGGTGTCCTCTGGGGTCTTCGGAGTTCTCTCGTGCAGTGTCGGAGTAGAGCGCCAGCCCATGGCGGAACTCATGGATGCAGCGCATGAACAGGTCGTCCAGGCCTCGCTCCCAGTCCTGGTGCTTGTAGAAGTGCGCCTGCTTGGTTCCGCTGCTTTTACTTTTGCTGAAAAACATACAGCCTCATGTCATTCCTGTGAAAACGGGAATCCGGTGCAACAAGTGCCGCATTCCTGGATACCCGCTTTCGCGGGCATGACGGATTGAGCGGCCCCGCAATGGCTTCCGGGAGAGCGGGTTTTGTGGTTCGCCACATTTCTCAAAAGCTCGGATCACACGGCTCCTCCCGGTTCTGTCGTGATTGATCCCACCGCCTCGGCAAAGTATAGTGAGGTTGTCAGATCTGATCCAGCAAAAACCTCCATGACTCAAACTTGAAGGATGGAACCGGGAAAACAGCCCCGATGGAAATTTGGGGCAATCTGTGTGCTGGGGGCCTTCCTGGTGTTGGGCCTCTTGAGCGGGCGTCCTGCGGTGGCCCAAGGGCGCGTTCTTGTGTTTGCCGCCGCGAGCTTGAAGAGTGCGCTTGATGAACTTGGCCACCAGTGGCAAGAGCGCTCCGGAGGCCGGGTGGTGCTCTCCTATGCCGCAAGCTCGGCGCTGGCCCGGCAGATTCAGCAAGGGGCTCCGGCGGACCTGTTCCTCTCTGCCAGCATCGAGTGGATGGCGGTGTTGGAGCGCGACGGGCTGATTCGGCAGGAGACGCGTCGCAACCTGCTCCGGAACCGCCTGATTCTCATCGCTCACCAGCCTCGCCCCGCCTTAAGGATTGCTCCCGGCTTCGACCTCTCGGGGGCCTTGGGTTCAGAGCGTCTGGCGATGGCGCTGGTGCAGGCCGTCCCTGCCGGAATCTACGGCAAGCAGGCGCTGACGGCTCTGGGCGTCTGGGAGCAGGTCCAGGGGCAGCTGGCTCAGGTCGACAACGTCCGGGCCGCGCTGGCGCTCGTCGTCCGGGGAGAGGCTCCACTGGGCATCGTCTATGCCTCGGATGCGGTTGCAGAGCCTCGGGTTGCCGTGATCGACACCTTCCCGGAAGGCTCACACGCTCCGATTCTGTATCCGGTCGCCCAGACCACAGAGAGCCGCTCGGCCGCCGCCCGGGACTTTCTCCAGTTCCTGACCTCCGAAACGGCCCGGACGGTGTTCGAGTCACAAGGCTTCCTCATGGTGCAATGAGCGAGGTGTCTTCATGAGCTGGTTGAGCCCCGAGGAGTGGGAGATCGTGACGCTGTCGCTGCAGGTGGCGCTCTGGGCGACCGTGGTCAGCCTCCCGCCTGGGGTGCTGGTGGCCTACGCGCTGGCACGGTTCGAGTTTCCGGGCAAGCAGCTTCTCAACGGGCTCGTGCACCTGCCGCTGATTCTGCCCCCGGTGGTGACCGGCTACCTGCTTTTGCTGCTTTTCGGACGTCGAGGGGTGCTGGGTGCATTTTTGGAGGAGCACTTCGAGGTCGTCTTCGCGTTTCGCTGGACCGGAGCGGTGCTGGCCTGTGGGATCATGGGCTTTCCGTTGATGGTCCGGGCCATTCGCCTGGCGCTGGAGGCCGTGGATCCACGCCTGGAGCAGGCCGCCCAGACGCTGGGGGCAAACCGGCTTTGGACCTTCTGCCTCATCACCTTGCCGTTGATGCTTCCGGGGCTGGTGGCCGGGGCCGTTCTGGCCTTCGCCAAGGCGATGGGAGAGTTTGGGGCAACGATCACCTTCGTCTCCAACATCCCGGGAGAGACCCAGACCCTGCCTTCGGCAATCTATGCGCTGCTGCAGGTGCCCGGAGGAGAGGCCGGGGCGCTGCGTTTGGTGGTCCTGTCGATCGGCATCGCGCTGGGGGCGCTGCTGATTTCCGAGTTGCTGGCGCGGAAGGCCTCCCGGAGGATCTCCGGATGATCCGCCTCGAGGTGTCTCTGAGTCATCGCTTCCCGGAGTTTCATCTGGAGGTCGAGTTCACCGCGTCAGCCGGAGTGACCGCCTTGTTCGGGAGGTCCGGCTCCGGGAAGACGACCATTGGGAATGCGATCGCCGGGCTGCTGACTCCGGAGCGCGGCAGGGTGGTAGTGGGCGGAGAGGTGCTGTTTGATACGGCTCTCGGGATCTGCCTGCCGCCTCATCAGCGCCAAGTGGGCTACGTCTTTCAGGAAAGTCGACTCTTCCCCCACCTGACGGTTCGGCAGAACCTGCTCTTTGGGCGCTGGTTTTCCAGGAAGTCATCCCAGCTGATTTCGCTGGAGCAGGTGCTCCGGATGCTGGACATCGCCCCGCTGCTTGAGCGAAGGCCGCATGGGCTGTCCGGAGGCGAGAAGCAGCGGGTGGCGATTGGGCGGGCGCTGCTGAGCAACCCGAGGCTGCTCTTGCTGGACGAGCCCCTTGCCGCACTGGACGGCTTCCGCAAGGCAGAGATCCTGCCCTACCTGGAGCGGATCCGGGACGAGGCCGGCCTGCCGATTCTGTACGTGAGTCACTCGGTGGCTGAAGTGGCGCGGCTGGCAAACACGGTGGTGCTGCTGCAGTCCGGCCGAGTGTTGCGCTCCGGGGAGACGGAGGACATCCTCGCCGACCCGGAAGCCGTCCCGCTGATTGGCGTCCGCGAGGCCGGGGCGGTCCTTCCCGTCAGAGTGGAGGCGCATCATCCCGATGGGCTGAGCGAGCTGCGTGCCGACGCGGAGGTCCTGTGGATTCCGCAATGCACGGCACCGGTCGGAACCCGGCTGAGGCTCCGCATTCACGCCCAAGACATCCTGATCTCCCTGAAGCGTCCGGAGGGCATGAGCGCCCTCAACGTCCTCCCGGTGACCGTGGATGCCTTGCACGAAGGTCACGGCCCAGGCGTGGCCGTGCGGCTGACTTCCGGACCCCATCGACTGCTGGCACGCATCACCCGCAGGTCCGCTCAGGCTCTGAAACTTGAGCCCGGGACGTCCTGTTTTGCGATCCTGAAGTCCGTCGCTGTCGCTCAGGACGACGTCGGAGTCTCGCCACACTGACGCGGCTCCGGCTCAGCTTCCCTTGTTCCACCAGTTGAGCACCAGCTGCTTCTCGCGCTCCAGAAATCCGGACTCGTCAATCTTTCCGCTCCGCAAGCCTTCTCGCAGGTAGTGCAGCTTGCAGAGCCACTCCTCTGTCGTCTGGCACTGGCTCCAGCCCGACTCGGTCCGCTTGACCAGGTCCTGATACACGTCCTCCGAGACATCCACCGGATGTCCAAGCGCATGTGGCGTGAGGCGGATCGTCCCCATTCAGTCGACCTGTCCCAGGGTCTGACCGGTCTGGGCCCAGTCCTTGAGGAACGCGTCCAGGCCCTTGTCGGTGAGGGGGTGGTGGAACATCTGCTCAATCGACTTCGGCGGGGCGGTGATCACGTCCGCTCCAATCAGGGCACACTCGAGGATGTGCTGCGGACCCCGAATGGAGGCGGCGAGCACCTTGGTCTCGAAGCCGTAGTTGTCGTAGACTTCCCGGATCTGAGAGATCAGGTCCAGTCCGTTGAGGCCGATGTCGTCCAGACGTCCAATGAACGGGCTGACGAAGGTGGCCCCGGCCTTTGCCGCGAGCACCGCCTGGTTGGCGCTGAAGCACAGGGTCACGTTCACCGGATGCCCCTCCTGGCTGAGGCGATGACAGGCCTTGATCCCTGCCGGAGTGAGGGGCACCTTGACCGTGATGTTGTCCGCGATCTGCCGCAGCCAGCGCCCCTCGCGGATCATCCCCTCCGCATCAGTGGATACGGTCTCTCCGGAGATGGGGCCATCCACCAGGGCACAGATTTCGGCGAGGACTTCCCGGATGTCTCGTCCGGATTTGGCGATCAGGCTGGGGTTGGTGGTCACCCCGTCGATGATGCCAAGATCATTGAGTTTTTGGATCTGTTCGGTGTCTGCGGTATCAACAAAAATTTCCATGACGGTGGACGATCTGGAGGTTTAGGCAAAACCTGCGAACCTCCGGAGCGCCGTTCCTCCCGAGAGCAACAGGGGAAGGATTCAGCGCACCTGTCGGGTTCGCAATGGGCCTCCATTGTCCCGGGCCTGCCGCAGGTTCTCAAGTTTTTCGACCATTTGCCGAAAAGAGAGAGAGCGAACCTTTACCT
>JAYPUA010000036.1:32198-34332 GCA_038133845.1 Deltaproteobacteria bacterium | reverse complement strand
ATCGCCTGATCGGCTGACATCACCTGCAAGGTACTGCTCGAGAGGAGAGGCCTCATTGAGATCTTGGTGGTACATGTTGTGAGAAGAGGCTGCGACTTGAGCTTCGCGCTCTTCGAGATTCACAGATTTGTCTCCGGCGAAGGAGAAGATGCCGGCTGCGATGAGGGCTGCGATGAGAAGGTTCATATCTGACTCCTTTGTTTGGTTCAATGGAGGCTCAGTCCACCATGGACTGGCTCTCCGCAAAAGGCTAATCCTTATTAATTAACCTTTTTCTTACATTCTGGAGGGCTTACTCCCTGCCAGTTAAGAACTAGTATCCTGACATCCGTAAAACTACGCAAGTAAAAAATTAAGGGTATTTACATGAAATCATGTAAACACCTGATTTATTTCATCATAAATTTTTAATCAAGGTGACAAAAATCCTTGGCAGAGCCCCTCGAGCACCCTCAGCTCCCCATCAGCAAGCGAACGGCTAGGCTGTCAAGAGGCCTCTTTTGGAGACCTCTATGGCCAGGTTCAGGGCTCTTCTTGGGTCTGAATCTAGAACTGTTTTCTTACAGGAGTGAGTACCATTTCTGGTACTGCCACGGTCTTTCCCCACCCTTCTGCGTAGAACTACGTAGCCTGGCACCCGTAGGCCCATCAACGACTACCGGACTAATGGGAGATCTCTATACTGGAGTCATGTTGAACGTGAGGCGATCTCGCTTCACCCCAAGATCACTCAAACGGATGGAGACAATGATGACCTTGATCCTGATCGGCTGGACAGCCTTCGGAATGAGTACTCTCTTCGTGTACGGATTTTAAGACTCTTTAAGACTCAAGGAGAACCCATGGAACTGATTCAAAAACTCAACAGCACCATTCAACAGCACGGAAACGACTCTGAGGAGTACCATCAAGCCTACCTGAATGTGTGGGTCTGCTTGAGCACCTCTTCTTTTGTCCACGTGCCCCAACAGTAAAAGCACCTGTTTCGACCTTTGCTTCAGGAGAACGACATGCTTAACGCCAAGATCTACACACTCACCCTGTCCTCTATGGCTTACGGGGTCTTGTATCTGACTTTTCTGATTCTGGTTTAAAAGGAGAGAGCGATGAGAGCGACAATGACTCAAGATGTGAACATCAAGAAATACTGGGAGACCATCCACTCGGTAGCGCAAGAACACGGTGTGGCGTCTCGTGCCCATGATCGGGCTATGGAAGGTCTGCTGCGCTACATGAAGGGGGTCTCCACGATTGAGAACTCCTACTACTTGCCCCTCTAGCAGCAACCCATTGCTGAGCCTACAAGGTGGCTAAAGAGGCGCCCATACTCCTTTAATCCATGGGCTCCATGTCCCTCTAAAGCAATAACGGAGCAGAATTGCTCTCTAAGCTGTCACCTTGTAGTGCAACTGACCTGACAGATACCGGATTCGAGACTCCGGCAGCAGCATTCCCAAGAAGCACCTGAGCCGTATCTTCGAGGCACTCTTCACGACCAAGGATCGGGAATAAGGGACAGGGTTGGGGCTGGTCAAGCGGATCCATGGAGAACAGTGGCGGCGCAGTTAGCGCCTACAACGGCAAGGACGGAGTTTCCAGGGCCGTCTTCTGGCTGGATTTTCAGTTGCCCAAGGACTGAGCGGCTCCAGCGTGGACAGGACCGAACGTGCTCGCGCCCGGTCTCCTCCTCTTCCTCAACAAAACGCCCCCCAACAGCCTGCCCTCCCGAAAACCTCCGGACCCAGCGGAGAGAGAGAAAACCGGATCCGGAGGAGGGGCAACCGTGCAGAAGCCCTGTGAGGCTTCAGACCTTGCGGAAGACGAAGATGGCGTAGAGGATGGACACCCCGGAGGCCTAGCAGAGCGGCGGGTTTCTCAGAGCGAGCCAGAAGATGTGGATGAAGGCGCTGCCCAGAAGGGAGATTAACAGGCGATCCCTCACTACGGCTACGCCTAGCTCCAGCATCGCGTTCGGGCTGCCTGAGCAACGATCCAAAGGGTGATTATATGGGGGTTCCTGCGATGGTCAAGCCCTAAATCTGTCTATCTTCATTTTTTTTTACATTTGTCAGATTTTTGAAAAACAAACGCTCATCTGCCCACAAGAGCATCAACGGGAAGCCGGAGAGAGAGG
>JAYPUA010000036.1:0-32098 GCA_038133845.1 Deltaproteobacteria bacterium | reverse complement strand
AAAAACAAACGCTCATCTGCCCACAAGAGCATCAACGGGAAGCCGGAGAGAGAGGAGGAGGTTCAGGCGCTCAGGATGCGCGCGGAATCCTCATCGGTGATCAGGGAGTGGAGGAATCTCCCGCGCAGAGCTCCGCGCAGGGCGTCGATCTTCTCCAGCCCTCCGGCAGCCCCGATGACGTGGGTCATGCCCTGCAGCTCTTCAAGCCGGGTGGAGATGAGCCGGGAGTGGTGCTCCAGCTCGAGGGGTCGTCCTTCCTGATCGAAGTGCTCGCCAAAGATCTCTCCGGCCGCTCCCACCTGCCGGAGTTGTTCCAGCTCTTCCGAAGAGCGGTAGCCGAACTCGCGAAATCCAGCGCTAGGAGCGACGGCACCGATTCCTACCAGAGCCAAGTCGCACGAGCGGGCCTTGCGCATGACCTCCTGCACCTCCAGCTCCTGCAGCAGCTCGTTGCGCAGGGTCTCGTTGCTGACCAGCAGCGGAGTGGGGATCACGTGGAAGGGATAGAAGAACCCGGAGAGGAAGCTGCCGACGTTGCCCGGGGTGACATGGCTGAGGTAGTTCATGACCCCGCCGCAGAGCGTGACAAACTCGACCTCCCGGCCAGCCAGGCGTCCGAGGTTGCGCATCGCCGAGACCACGGTGGAGCCCCAGCCCAGGCCGACCAGGTGCTCGGACTCCTGTAGGCGCATCTCCAGGAACTGCGCGGCAGCCAGGCCCAGGCTTTCGTTGACCTGCTCTGCCGGAACGGAAGGGATCAGCATCACCTCACGCAGGTTCCAGCGCGCCTTCATCCGAGCTTCCAGCTCAAACAGCTCCGGATCCTCCCCGGACACGTGGATGCTGACCATCCCGCTGCGCTTGGCCTCGTTGAGGATGTTGATCACCCGGGCCCGGTTGAGCCCCAGCTTCTCGGCAATCTCCGACTGGGTCATTCCGGTCTTGTAGTAGTACCACGCAACCCGGGTCCCATAGAGGATTTGGTCACGTTCGGCGGTCGTCTGCTTCATCAGGGGTTCAGGCGGGGAAAAACAAAGGGGCTAGGCAGCCTGGCTCAGCTGGTCGGAGGTTCCCATTGAAATGACCGGGTTGCTCCGGAAGTACTCCTCCCAGCGCTCCTGCGCCTGCTCTCCAAAGAGGAGCTCGCAGGCCTCCTTGAGTCCGGGGCACTGCTTGAGTTGCTCAAAGGGAACCGTCAGGGAGATCTTGGCGCGCCGGCGCAGGAAGTCCTCCAGGTGGACGATCATCTCCCGCTTGGCCGCGTGAGCGATCTCGACCCTGCGATATTCCGAATGCTCGATCAGGATCTCGCCCATGCCTGGATCCTCGCGGATCTCTTCGAGCATCGCGAACGCTTCCGAACCGTAACGCCGCCAGAGACGCTGCGACACGGCCTCGGCCCCCTCCGGCCCCGGAAGCTCGTCCAGCCCCATCAAGCGTGCCTGGTGCAGAAACTCCTCGCGCACCGAGCGGTCGGGTTCACCATACCACTTGCGCTTCGGGTAGGCCAGCGAGATTCCAATCTCCTGCAGGAAGTCACAGACCTCCTCCCCAACGTTCAGGCAGTCCGTCAGCTTGCCTCCGAAGATGCTGATGTGCCGCTCCGAGGACTTCACGTCAATCTCGTGCTTGCGAGAGAGCTTGATCCACTCGGCCTTGCCCCCGTCGCTTCCCGACTCCACCACCAGCGGCCGCACGCCCCAGCGCTCGGCGATCACGTCTTCCCGAGTGAGCGGCTGAGGGAGGTTGAGGCGCTTGTTGATGTTCTTCAGCACAAACTCCCGGTCCTCGTCGGTGATCCCCTCTTCCGGATTCTCTGTGCGGGTGTCGGTGGTCCCGATCACCGTCCGGTTGCCCATGGGGATCGCAAAGAACAGGCGCCCATCATCTGCAAAAAACGTCAGCACCTTGTGACTGGAGGTGATCCGGGGGACGATCAGGTGGATGCCCTTCGAGTAGACGTGCCGGTGCTCCGTCCGGACCTCGCTGAGGGCGTTGAAGCGGTCCACATAGGGGCCGCAGGCGTTGACGATGCTCCGCGAGCGCACCTCGAACTCCTCCCCGCTCTCTCGATCCCGCATCACGGTCACCCAGAGCCCCTCCTCGTTGCGCGCGCTCCTGACCGCCTCCACGTAGTTCGCTGCAGCACAGCCGTAGTTCATCGCTGAGCGGATGAAGTTGAAGACGAACCGAGCGTCGTTGTCGTGCAGGTAGGCATCCGAATACTCCATCCCCCCGATGCTCCGGAGGGTGTTGACCATCGGCTCCTCACGCTCGATGAGCTCGCGGGTCAGCAGCCGCGGAGGTTGAGTGAAGAAGTTCCCGATCAGCCAGTAGAACATGGCCCCGGCATAGAGCATCAGCGGGGGGAAGCGGAACCCCTGGTCCAGGTTGGTGTAGAAGCGGATCTCCTGAACGGTGGAAGGGTAGCTCCGGATCAGGTGGTTCCGGGACATGCAGAGCTTGCGGACCAACCCAAACTCATAGGTCTCCAGGTACTTGATCCCCCCCCAGGCCAGGTTGGAGGAGGACTGGCTGGTGAAGCCCGAGAAGTCCCCCTTGTCCACCAAGGCGACACGAGCCCCTCGTGCCGAGGCGGCAGCGGCGGAGACCGCTCCGTTGATCCCCCCCCCCAGCACCAGCACGTCATGAACTCCCTCTTTCATCCGATTGATGTTTGTCGTGCGCAATCCCATTGTGTTGTCCTGTGCGTCTTGTGGTGACGTGTAAGTCCGTAAATAGCATGAACTATGTAAGTATTTATTACAAATGTCAAATATAAATTAAAGATAAAGACACCTGTTCCGATCAGAGAGTTTGGAGAAGGTTTTTGTGGATCTCCGGGGTTTGTGATAGCGTGCTTGTTTTTTCTTCAAGTCGTCTCTCATGGACTCCGCACCACACCCCATCCTCAGCCTGTTTCGGTACATTCTGCCGCACCGCAGGCTCTTTGCCTGGGCCTGTCTGAACAGCACGCTCAACAAGATCCTGGACCTGATGCCTCCGGTCCTGGTGGGGTGGGTCATCGACTCGGTGCGCCGTGAGCCTCCGGAGTGGATCGCCTCGCTGGTCGGGACGCAGGATCCGTGGTCGCTTTCGATCTTCCTGGCCGTGCTCGGGGTGGTGATCTTCGGGTTTGAGAGCCTCTTTGAGTGGGCCTATCAGTACGGCTTCATGAACCTGTCCCAGCGGGTTCAGCACTCGCTGCGGACCGATGCATACGATCACATCCAGCAGCGGGAGATCGAGTTCTTCGAGAACCATCGCATGGGAGAGACCATGGCGATGCTCAACGATGACGTCAACCAGATCGAGCGCTTCCTGAACACCGGCTTCAACGAGCTGCTGCAGCTGGCCGTCCTGTTCGCCTTCTCCATCGTGGTCCTCTTTGACGTCTCATGGCAGTTGGCGGTGGTCGGGCTGATTCCGGTCCCGATCATCCTCTGGGGCAGCCTCTACTATCAGCGCCTGATCTCTCCCCGCTACCGTCGGGTCCGGGAGGCCGTCGGGGGGCTGAGCAGCCGGCTGGAAAACAACATCGCCGGGATTCTGGTCATCAAGAGCTTCACCGCGGAGCGTTTCGAGTCACAGCGGGTGGAGGAGGCGTCACGGGAGTATCAGAGCGCAAACCATCACGCGATCCGGCTCAGTTCCGTCTACGTCCCTTTGATCCGGATGGCGGTGGCGCTGGGGTTTGGGGCGGTGCTGTTGCTGGGGAGCTACTGGGTCCTTGAGGACACTGGGATCCTCACGGTGGGAGAGCTGGTGCTCTTCTCCATGCTCATTCAGCGCATCCTCTGGCCGCTGACGCGGATGGGGATCACGCTGGACGAGTACGAGCGGGCCAAGGCCAGCGCCCGCAGGACTTTCGGACTGCTCCAGACTCCGAGCAAGATCCAGGATCCTGTCCACCCGAACCCGCTCCCGGAGGTCCTCCGCGGAGAGATCGTGTTTGATCAGGTGCACTTCACCTACCAGCGGGGCGAGCCGGTGCTCCGCGGTCTGAACTTCACCGTCAAGCCTGGAGAGACGATCGGGATTGCCGGGGCAACAGGGGCCGGGAAGTCGACGCTGATCAAGCTGCTGCTCCGGCTCTACGACCCTGGCGCCGGGGCGGTGCGGATCGATGGCGAGGACCTGCGGCACCTGAGGTTGCGCGACCTCCGGAAGCACATCGCCCTGGTCAGCCAGGACGTGTACCTCTTTCATGGGACCATCGCGGAGAACATCGCCTACGGCTCCGCGGGGGTTCCACGTGAGCGCATCGAGCAGGCCGCGCGCTCTTCTCAACTGCATGAGTTCGTGATGACGCTTCCGGAAGGCTACGACACGGTGGTGGGGGAGCGAGGAATTCGACTTTCCGGAGGGCAGCGACAGCGCCTGAGCATCGCCCGAGCGATCCTCAAGGACGCTCCGATCATGATCTTCGACGAGGCGACCAGCTCCGTGGACACGGAGACCGAGCGCGCCATCCAGGAGAGCCTGGTGCAGATCACGCAGGGACGCACCGCCCTGATCATTGCCCACCGGCTCTCCACCATCCGACATGCCCACCGCATCCTGGTCCTCCGCGAGGGGCAGGTGGAGCAGGAGGGCCACCACGACGACCTGCTGCAGAGTGGAGGGACCTATGCGGACCTCTGGCACATCCAGTCCGGAGACCTGAACCCGGCGGAGCTGTTGAATTGAGCAGAAAGTGAGCAGAAAGATTCAGGAGGCCACGGCAGAAAGTGCCTCCTGAGCGAGGGGCTTCAGGATGTTTCAGGAAGGCAGGGTCGGCTCTTCGTCCTCGGTGAAGAAGTGCTGTTCGTAGAAGGTCTGCAGCACCTCGTCAAACTGCACCCGGAACTCCGGTTCATCCAGGTTCACCAGCAACTGGGCGCAGAACGGCTTGAGCTTCAGGGGCGACTCGGCACACTGACGCAGAAACTGGTTGGCAAAAATCTGTAATTCCCAGAGAAACTCGTCCTCACTCATCTCCATCATCATGTGATCGTACGGACGTTTGTCCCGCAAATCCTGAGCGATACGGTCCACCAGCTCAAAGAAATCCGGGCCCAGCACCCGCAACGAGTGAATTTCCCGCGCAGACATGCGTCGAGAGAGGTTCTCCTGAAAACTTCGGTAGGCACGGTATCCGGAGGAGTCCTGCCATTCAACTTCTTTACTCATCCACATTCCTCATTCGGCATTTTCTCAAGACGATGCAAGGAGTGTGACAGGCGGATGTCAGAAGCTTGGCGCGTGAGAAGCGACTGCTTGCCGCTGGAGGCTCCGGGAGGGGTCAGAGCGGCGGTGGGAGGGGGGCCGGAGGCGGTGGATGGAGCCGGGGGAAGGTGTTCAGCGGATCCGGAGACGAACCCGCTGAAAAAAAAGAGGGTCAGCGGATCTGGGCGACCTGCTGACGGACGAGGGCTCGCTGAAGTTTGGCTTCATACTTGACCAGGCGCTGAGTCTCCTCTTCGCTCCCGGACTTTGCGCCTCCAATCTTGCCCAGCATCTCCCGTGCTCGCGACTCTGCGTTGCGTGCACGATCAAGGTTGATGTCTTCCGCAGTCTCCGCCAGCTCGGCCAGCACCGAGACCCGGTTCGCATCCACCTGCGCATAACCCCAGTGCACCGCAATCGCGTGCTGCTTTCCTCCTGTCTGATAGACAAGGATGCCCGTGTCCAGAGTCGTCACCAGCGGCATGTGCTCAGGGAGGATTCCGAGCTGTCCCATGCTCCCCGGAAGCGTGACCGCGTCCGCAGAGACCTCCAGCATCTTGCGGCTGGGAGTGACGATTTCCAGTTTCAGTTCATTGGCCATGGTCAGATCTCAGCTCAAGAGGCCATCTTCTGGGCTTTTTCCAGAGCATGGTCGATGGTTCCAACGAGATAGAAGGCCTGCTCCGGAAGCTCGTCGTGCTTGCCTTCCAGGATCTCCCGGAAGCCTCGGATCGTCTCCTGAATGTCCACGTACTGACCGGCCAGTCCGGTGAACTGCTCGGCCACAAAGAAGGGCTGAGAGAGGAAACGCTGCACCTTGCGCGCTCGGGCGACGACCTTCTTGTCGTCCTCGGAAAGCTCGTCCATCCCGAGGATGGCGATGATGTCCTGCAGGTCCTTGTAGCGCTGCAACAGCATCTGAACCTCGCGAGCCGTGTTGTAGTGGTCCTCACCGAGGACGTCCGGGGTGAGGATTCGGGAGGTGGAGTCCAGCGGGTCCACGGCCGGGTAGATCCCCAACTCGGCAATCGAGCGGCTCAAGACGACGGTTGCGTCGAGGTGAGAGAAGGTCGTCGCCGGAGCAGGGTCGGTCAGGTCGTCCGCCGGGACGTAGACCGCCTGCACCGAGGTGATCGAGCCCTTGCGGGTCGAGGTGATGCGCTCTTGCAGCGTCCCCATCTCCGTGGAGAGGGTCGGCTGGTATCCCACGGCCGAAGGAATCCGGCCCAGCAGCGCGGAGACCTCGGAACCGGCCTGGGTGAAGCGGAAAATGTTGTCCACGAACATCAGCACGTCGGCACCTTCCTGATCACGGAAATACTCGGCCACAGTCAGACCCGTCAGGGCCACACGAGCACGGGCTCCCGGGGGCTCGTTCATCTGTCCGTAGACGAGGCTGGTCTTGTCCAGAACCCCGCCCTCCTTCATCTCGTTCCACAGGTCGTTCCCCTCACGGGTGCGCTCTCCCACACCGGCAAACACGGAGAACCCTCCGTGCTCGGCCGCGATGTTCCGGATCAGCTCCATGATCACGACCGTCTTGCCCACGCCGGCCCCTCCGAAGAGTCCGATCTTGCCCCCTTTGGCAAACGGGCAGAGCAGGTCCAGGACCTTGATCCCGGTGATCAGCATCTCGGTCTGGGTCGACTGTTCTTCGTAGCTCGGAGGCTCGCGGTGAATCGACCAGCGCTCCTTGACGTTGAGTTCGCCGGCTTCGTCCACCGGATCTCCGGTGACGTTGATGATCCGCCCCAGCACCTCGCGTCCAACCGGAGCCGTGATGGGCTGCCCGGTGTTGGTCACTTCCAGACCGCGGTTGAGGCCGTCGGTCGAACCCATGGAGATGGTCCGGACGGTGTTTTCTCCAAGGTGCTGCTGGACTTCGCAGACCAGCTTGCCTTCGGTGATCGGGATCTCGAGCGCGGTGTAGATGGCCGGGAGGTCTCCGGAGTCAAATGCGACGTCCACCACGGGACCCATGACCTGAACGATTCTGCCTGTGTTCATTTTCCTTCTTCCTTGGTTGTGGGAATCATGCGCCTCAGAGGGTCTCTGCGCCGCTGATGATTTCAATGAGTTCCTTGGTAATGGCCGCCTGGCGGGTGCGGTTGTAGAAGAGTTGCAGTTTGTCGATCATCTCGCCTGCGTTCTTCGTCGCACTGTCCATGGCTGTCATGCGCGCCGCGTGCTCGCCTGCATGGGTCTCCAGCAGAGCGGAGTACACCTGATTCTGGATGTACTTCTCCAGCAGGGACTGCAGGATCTCCTCGGCGCTGGGCTCAAAGAGCACCTCTCGCTCGTCTCCTCCAGCATCCTCCGGAGGGGTGATCGGCAGCAGTGTGTTCAGCGTTGGGCGCTGGCTGATCACGCTCACGTAGGTGTTGAAGGCCAGGTGGACTCGATCGACCTCTCCGTTGAGGAAGCGGTGCGACACCGTGGCGATCATGTCCCGGACAACCTTCTGCTCCTCCGCTGCCGTGAGTTCGGTGTGGTACTCCACGATCTTGTGAGAGGTCCGGCGGAAGAAGTCTCCTCCCTTGCGGCCAATCACGTAGAGGTCTGCCTGGGCGATGCCGTCCTTGCCAAGCTTCGCCGCCACGGCCTTGCAGAGGTTCATGTTGAACCCGCCACACAGACCCCGGTCACTGGTGAGCACCACCACTGCCGTGCGGTGGCCCTCAGGCTTTTGGAACAGCGGGACCTCGTCCCCCGTGAAGCGGCTGCTGAGCGATGAGACCACCTGTCGGAGCTGCTGCGAGTAGGGCTGGGCCGAGCGCGCTGCTTCCTCTGCACGCCTCAGCTTGGCGGCAGACACCATCTTCATGGCGCTGGTCGTCTTCTGCGTCTTCTGGACGCTAGTGATCCGATTCCGGATATCCTTTAAGCTTGCCATCCGTCTCTTTCAATGACGTGTCGGGGAGTTCCCGGAATGCGTTATGCCTGAAATCCCTGGGTGAATTCTGCGAGAGCCGCGTCCAGCTCTTGCTTGAGCTCATCGCTGAGCGCCTGAGCCTGCTCGATCTTGCTGCGCAGATCCGCCTTGCTGCCCTTGAGGTAGTCCAGGAACTCCTCCTCGAACTTGCTCACCGCACTGACCGGGAACTTGTCGAGGTGACCGTTGGTGGCCGCGTAGATCACCAGCACCTGGTCGACCCAGGACATCGGGGCGTACTGAGGCTGCTTCAGAGCCTCCACCAGGCGCTGCCCCCGCGCCAGCTGCTGCTGCGTGGCCTTGTCCAGGTCACTCCCGAACTGAGCGAAGGCCTCCTTCTCACGGTACTGGGCCAGGTCCAGGCGGAGGGTTCCCGCGACCTGCTTCATCGCCTTCACCTGAGCCGAACCTCCGACCCGGGAGACCGAGATGCCGACGTTGATCGCCGGGCGCACCCCAGAGTTGAAGAGGTCTGCGGTGAGGAAGATCTGTCCGTCAGTGATCGAGATCACGTTGGTCGGGACGTAGGCGGAGACGTCTCCGGCCTGGGTCTCAATGACCGGCAGGGCGGTGAGTGATCCGGCGCCCAACCCCTCGTGCAGCTTGCAGGCGCGCTCGAGGAGGCGGCTGTGGATGTAGAACACGTCTCCGGGGTACGCCTCGCGGCCCGGAGGACGGCGCAGGAGCAGAGAGAGCTGCCGGTAGGCCACCGCCTGCTTGGAGAGGTCGTCGTAGACGCACAGGACGTGCTTTCCGTTGTCTCGGAAATACTCGCCCATGCTCACTCCGGAGTAGGGAGCGATGAACTGAAGCGGAGCTGGCTCGGAGGCCGTTGCCGAGACCACGATGGTGTAGTCCATCGCCCCGGCTTCTTCGAGCTTGCGGACGAGCTGTGCCATGGTCGAGCGCTTCTGGCCGATTCCCACGTAGATGCAGACCACGTCACCCCCCTTCTGGTTGATGATGGTGTCGATCGCGATCGCGGTCTTTCCGGTCTGACGGTCTCCAATGATCAGCTCACGCTGTCCTCGGCCGATCGGAACCATCGAGTCGATGGCCTTCAACCCGGTCTGCATGGGCTCGTGGACGGATTTTCGGGTGACGATTCCCGGAGCGATCACCTCGATCAGGCGGCTCTCGCTGGTCTCGATCGGGCCCTTGCCGTCAATCGGATTGCCCAGCGGGTCGACCACGCGCCCCAGCAGCGCCTCGCCCACCGGAACCTCGGCGATGCGCTCGGTCCGCTTGACCTCGCTGCCCTCCTTGATCCCTCGGTCCGAGCCGAAGATCACGACCCCGACGTTGTCCTCTTCCAGGTTGAGCGCCATGCCGCGCACACCGTTCTCAAACTCCACCAACTCTCCCGCCTGCACGGTGTCCAGGCCGTGAATGCGGGCGATTCCATCGCCAACCTCCAGCACGGTCCCCACTTCAGTCTGGACCGCCTGCTTGTCAAAGTTCTCGATCTGCTTTTGGATGATCGCGCTGATTTCTTCTGCTCGGATTTTCATAACCGTTTAACCTTGGGTGATGGATTGGCGCAATTGGCGCAACTGGGTGCGGAGGCTTCCGTCGATGACCGTCGAACCGACACGAGCGACCACTCCGCCAATGATGGAGGGGTCGACCTTGATGCTCATGGAGACGTCCTTGCCCAGCGAAGCGGAAAGCTCGGACTGGATGCTCTTGAGCGTCTCCTCGGAGGGGCTTTCGGAGACGGTGACCTCCGCCTCCAGCTTTCCGGTACGCTCCTTGACCAGCAGATCGAATGCCTGACCAATCTCCGGGAGCAGCATGATGCGTCCCTTGGAGAAGAGGAAACGGGCGAAGGTGTGGATGAGGGGGTCCACCTGCATCTGTTCCAGAACGGAGACGAGGATCTGCTGACGGGTGGCCTGCGGGATCTTGTTGTCCGTCAGGCTGGATTGGAATTCACGGCTGGAGGAGAAGGCCTCGGACAGCTCGTTGAGGTTGTCGGCGGCCGTGTCGATGAGGTTGCCCTGGCTGGCCAGGTTCATCAGGGCCTTGGCGTAGCGCCGGGCAATGACTGCTTGACTCATGCGGCCTTCTCCGACTTGAGGTCCTTGACAAAGGAGTTCATCAGCTCTTGCTGCTTGGCCCCATCGAGCTGTGACTTGATCTGCTCTTCCGCAAGCTTGAGAGACTCCTCGGCAATCCACTGCTTGAGCTCGTACTGAGCTTTGCGGTGCTCACGCTCCAGCACCAGCCGGGCGTGATCGGCCATGCGGTGCACCTCCTGACGGCCTTCCTCCAGGATGCGCTGACGCTCGGCCTCGGCCTCATGACGCGCCCGCTCGACCATGTCGGCGGCTTGCTGCTCCAGTTTTCCGACCTCTTCACGCATGCTCTTGAGCTCGGTTTCCAGACGCTGCTCCGCCTCGCGCGCCTCCTCCAGGGTGCGCTTGGCTTCTGCGGCAGAGCTGTTCAGGGCTTCTCCCACCGGCTTCTTGGCAAAGCGCAGGAGGATGTAGCCGAGGACGACCACGTTCACGAGTTTCCAGAGGAAGTCCAGCGGACCAGACTCCGCGGCTTCTGCCGCCCAGGCCGTCTCTGCGGCGAGGGTCAGCAGACCGAGCCAGAACAGGCCGGCAATGTGCTTACGTTTCATGACGCTTGGGGATAGGGTATGGAAGTTGGGCGGGGGACACACGCACACGGTTTCAGCTCAACAAACGGGCCACGGTCGCCGAGGCCAGCGTTTCCCGAAACGCAGCCAGGTCCTCCTTGGCCTTCTGCACCTCGCGCTCCAGGTTGGCGCGGCCTTCTGTCAACTCCGCCTCGACGATGCTGACTTCCTTCTCGACCATCGACTCCTTCTCCTGGTGGCCTTCCTGCTGACTCGTGTGAAAGACGTGTCCTACCTCCTGACGAGCCTGCTGCAGGCGGGTCTGCATCTGCTGTTTGAGCGATTCGACCTCTTCAGCCGCCTGGCGCACCTTGCTCTGGCGCTGCTCGACCTCTTGACGCCGGTTGTCCAGGGTTCGGAGCACCGGTTGGAACAGAAGACGATTGACCGCGAAGATCATGATCATTATGATCACCAACGAGAGGATGGGGGTCGCCAGCTGAAAGTGCAGGAGCCCATAGTCCATGTTGATGTCCCACAGGGCATTCTGCTTGGCTAACTCAGTCAGGTTGATCGGTTCACTCATCTTGCTCCAAGAAACAGTTTGTTTAACAAAACCCATTTTAATAACAATTTCTCATGAATTATTCAAGCTTTCGTCGCCTAAAATCGACACCTCCCGAGAACTTTCCCTCCTGAGCCACCCCGTGAATCCGGTTCCGTTCCGAGTCGGCACCGGCTTCGATGTCCACGCGTTTGCCTCCGGTCGAAAGCTGATCCTCGGAGGTGTTGAGGTCCCGCACTCTCTGGGGCTTCTGGGGCATTCGGATGCCGACGTGCTCACCCACGCGATCATGGACGCTCTGCTCGGGGCGCTGGCACTCGGAGACATCGGTCAGCACTTTCCGGACACCGACCCGCGCTTTCAGGGGGCCGACAGCCTGCAGTTGCTCTCCGAGGTCCTCCAGCTGATCCGGCAGCGTGGCTACCAGGTGGCCAACCTCGACTCGACCCTGATTGCGCAAAAGCCCAAACTGGCCTCCTACCTGCCGCAGATGCGAGAACACCTGGCTCGACGGCTTGAGGTCCTCCCCGATCAGGTCTCGGTCAAGGCCACCACTACAGAGAAGCTGGGATTTGCCGGAAGGGAGGAGGGCATCGCCGCGCAGGCCACCGTCCTCCTGGTCCAGGCGTCGGGAGGTGCTCCGGAAGCTTGAGGGGTTCCTGGAGGTCAGCTGACCGTCCGGTCGAGGCTGCGGTACTGAATGGCTTCGGCGACGTGTGCCGAGGTGACGGCCGGGCTCTGAGCGAGATCGGCGATGGTGCGCGAGACCTTGAGGATGCGGTCGTAGGCCCGAGCGCTCAAGCCCATGCGGGAGATCGCATTCTCCAGCAGCGTGCGGGAGACGTCATCCAGCCGGACGTGGGCCTCCAACTCCGTGCGGGTCATCGTGGCATTTGAGCGTGTCGGAGAGTCCTGAAAGCGTTCGTGCTGGAGGGTCCGGGCAGCAATCACCCGCTCTCGCACCTGCGCGCTCGACTCGCCCCGCCGGCTGTCGGAAAGCTGGGCATACTCCACCGCCGGAACGGTCAGTTGCAGGTCGATGCGGTCCAGCAGCGGTCCGGAGATCCGGGCCCGGTACTTCTGCACCTGCTGAGGCGAACAGTGACACTCCCTCCGATTCTCTCCGCTTCCCACCGGAGCACCGTAGTAGCCGCAGGGACAGGGGTTCATGGAGGTCACCAGCATGAAGCTGCAGGGAAACTCCAGCGTCATCGCGGCTCGGGCGATGGTCAACTGCCGGTCCTCCAGAGGCTGCCGCAACAGCTCCAGCACCGTCCGAGGGAACTCCGGCAGCTCGTCCAGGAAGAGCACGCCGTTGTGGGCAAGCGAGATCTCTCCCGGCCCGGGGACGCTTCCGCCGCCGACCAGCCCGGCCTGAGAGATGGTGTGATGGGGGCTGCGGAAGGGGCGTTCGGTCAGCAGTGGGACCTGTGCCGGGAGCAGGCCGGCGATGCTGTGGATCTTGGTACACTCCAGCGCCTCCTCGAAATCCAGCGGCGGCAGGATCCCTCCGATGCGCCGAGCCAGCATGGTCTTTCCGGAGCCGGGAGGTCCGAGCATCAGCAGGTTGTGCGCTCCCGCCGCTGCCACCTCCAGCGCGCGCTTGGCCGACTCCTGTCCCTTGACCTCCTGAAGGTCTGCGCTGACGTGCTGGCGCTGCTGGAACAGGGCCCACGGGTCCAGGTGGGTTTCTTCGATGGCGCGTCGGCCTTGCAGGAACTCTCCCACCTCTTCAAGGGAGCGTACCGGCACCCGCCGCACTCCAGAGACCACGGAGGCCTCGGCCTCATTGTCTGCCGGAAGGATCAGGTGCTTCAGGCCTGCATCGCGTGCGGCGATGGCCATCGGCAGGATCCCTCGGACCGGACGGATCTGACCGTCCAGGGCCAACTCCCCGACCACCATCGTCTCCGCCAGCTCCTCCGCAGGCAGCATCCCTGCCGCAGCGAGCAGGGCCAGCGCGATGGGGAGATCGAATCCGGAGCCGATCTTGCGCAGGTCTGCCGGGGCGAGGTTGACCACCATCTTGCGCACCGGGAGAGAAAATCCGGAGTTGCCAATTGCGGCCAGGATGCGGTCGCGGCTCTCCCGGATCGTGCCGTCGGGGAGCCCGACAATGGTGAACTGGTTGAGCCCCAGGGAAAGGTCGGCTTCTACGTCAATGCGGTGCGCGTCAATTCCGAGCACCGAGGCAGAATACGTCTTGGCAATCATGTTCTCACCGCAAGGCAGTTTCTGGCGGGCCTTAACTATCTTCAACCCAGGTACTTCCTGCAAGCCAATTGATCCCCCTCCTCCAGGAGCCTTCCACGCATCACCCCCTTGGCCCGGCGCTGAAGTCGTGGCAGAATGGGCACACCGTTCGGGGTTCTCCGGAGCCCTCCAACCCCCGCATTCTTGACAAGGAACATCATGAAATTCCTCTCTGCCCTTGGGCTCGACGACGCCCTCTCCGGAGCCTGGTCCGGAGCCTCCTCGCTGACCCCGCAAGGTCCGGAGCTCTCCTCGGCCTCTCCCATCGACGGGCGCACGCTGGGGGTGATCCGTCAGGCAGAGGCCGCAGAGTACGAGCAGCTCGTTCAGCGTGCTCAGGAGGCCTTTCGGGAGTGGCGTCAGGTTCCACCTCCCCAGCGCGGAGAGGTGGTCCGTCAGATCGGAAACGCGGTGCGCGAGGTCAAGTCGGAGCTGGGGCAGCTGGTCGCCTGGGAGGTCGGCAAGATCCTTCAGGAGGGTGAGGGCGAGGTGCAGGAGATGATCGACATCTGCGATTTTGCGGTGGGGCTCTCCCGGCAGCTTTACGGACTGACCATGACCTCGGAGCGCCCCGGACACCGGATGTTCGAGCAGTGGCACCCGCTGGGACCGATCGGGGTCATCACAGCGTTCAATTTCCCGGTCGCAGTCTGGTCCTGGAACGCAATGATTGCGGCAGTGTGCGGCAACACGATGATCTGGAAGCCCAGCCCCAAGGCTCCGCTGTGTGCGCTGGCCTTGCAGCAGATCGCCGGGCGGGTGCTGAAGGAGAACGGGCTCCCGGAGGGCGTCTTCAACACCATCATCGGCACCAACGAGACCATCGCCGCTCCGATGGTCGAGGACCCCCGGCTTCCGCTGATCTCGGCGACCGGTTCCACCGCAATGGGCCGGGTTGTCGCCCAGAAGGTCGCCGCGCGGCTCGGACGCTCGATCCTTGAGCTTGGAGGCAACAACGCGATCATTGTCACTCCAAGTGCAGACCTGAAGATCGCCATCCCGGGCATTGTCTTTGGCGCCGTGGGCACTTGCGGTCAGCGTTGCACCACGACGCGGCGGCTGATCGTCCACGACTCGATCTACGACGAGGTCCGCAACCACCTGCTCCAGGCCTACCGTCAGCTTGACTCCAGGATCGGCGACCCCACCGAGCCCGGAGTGCTCATCGGACCGATGATCGACGCTGGGGCGGTGGAACGGTTCCTGGAGGCCATGGAAGCCCTCCGCAACTCCGGAGGGACAATCCTCCACGGTGGCGAGTCGGTGAGCGGCCTGCCCTCAAGGCTGTACGTGCGTCCGACCCTTGCCGAAGCGCGGAACGAGTGGCCCATCGTCCAGCAGGAGACCTTTGGTCCCTTGCTGTACCTGATCCGCTATCAGGACTTCGACGAGGCGTTGGAGATGCAAAACGGCGTTCCGCAAGGGCTTTCCTCAGCGATCTTTACCCGGGATCTGCAGGAGTCGGAGCGCTTCCTCAGCGCCTCCGGATCGGACTGCGGGCTGGCCAACGTGAACATCGGGACCTCCGGAGCAGAGATCGGCGGGGCGTTTGGTGGCGAGAAGGAGACGGGGGGTGGACGAGAGTCCGGATCGGACGCCTGGAAGGCCTACATGCGTCGTCAGACCAACACGCTCAACTACTCCGCGGCCCTCCCGTTGGCCCAGGGAATTCGCTTCGACCTGGACTGAACAGGCAGAGGCCTTCTCAGAAGTAGCAGCGAAAGAGCAGGAGCACCGGCAGCGGGTTGGTGCCCGTCTTCAGGTACAGTCGATACTGCTGCGGTGTAGCGTAGTCCTCCTTGACCGAGTTGAAGCGGCGGTTGCGGTTGTTCGCGGTGCACACCAGGGGAGCGCTCATGACCTGTTCCTCCCGGCGACAGGTCAGGGTCTTGCCCTCGGCGATCAGTTCGCTTCCCGGACGCGTCCAGAACTTCTCCGCGTCACAGGCCCACCCGGTCACCTCCACCAGCGTCCCCTCCTGATCCACCGGGACGGTTTCGAAAGCCGCTCCGGGGCCTTCGCGAAAGACCAGCACCTCCCACTTGAAGAACTCGGCCCGGACTTCCGGAACTCCTACGCCGATCAGCCCCAGCAGCAGCCCGGTCAGCAGCCTCCCAACCCTGGACTTGCCGAGTGGGAGCCGGTCTGATTCAATGATGAGGTCTGCTTCCAAACGCTGTTGATCTCGCTTCATGCCGCCTTCTGCCGTTGTGAAGAGTGGAAATCCGGTTGTCGCCTTCCAGGAATCCTGACACCTCCCTGGACTCGATCGAATTTCAGGGAGCCCTGAACATCCGGCGCCGGGTGAGGCCCCAGAGATTCTTCATGCTTTTGCAGGCGCGCGCAACACTTCCGTGCTTTCACGAACCGAAACGCAAGCCCACGTTTTCATCGACTGTTCTCTCATGAGCGATATCGAAACCGACTCCGAGGCCCCTGAAGCTTCACCTCGGATTGAAATCCTTGAGCCTACGGCAGAGGAGAAGTCCCTCATCCTGGCCGACGAGCTGTTCCCCGAGCGCCTGATCCTGGTTCCGCTCTATGACCGGCCCCTCTTCCCGAAGATGATGCTCCCGGTGGTCATCAGCAACGAGAAGCTGGAGAAGCTGCTGCTCGAGGAGTTGAAGCAGGAGCTGAAGTTCATCGGCCTGGTGTACACGCGCCGCGACGAGGAAGCGACGCCGGAGGGCGACCCTGGAGAGCCGGCCTCAGTGGGAGTCATCGCCCGGATCGTTCAGGCAACCAAGCCCCAGCCCAACATCCCGCTGCACATCGTGGTGCAGGTGCAGGATCGCTTCGATCTCAAGCGCGTGCTCTCCAAGAAGCCGCTGCTGCGGGCAAAGGTCAGCTACTGGTACGACATCGCCAACAACGAGAACGGCGAGGAGTTGAAGGCCTACTCGCTCTCGGTGATCAACATCATCAAGGAGTTGGTTCAGCTCAATCCGCTCTTCAAGGAGGAGCTGGGGCTCTTGATGGGACGCTTCAACCTGAAGGAACCCGGAACACTCGCCGACTTTGCTGCGTCGATGACCACCTCTAACGGCGAGGAGCTGCAGAAGGTTTTGGAGACCCGTCCGATCAAGAAACGCATTGAGCAGGTGCTCTGGCTGCTGCGCAAGGAGCTGGAGGTCGCGCAGATGCAAAACCGGATCTCCAAGCGCATCGAGGAGCGCATGAGCCAGCAGCAGCGCGAGTTCTTTCTGCGCGAGCAGCTCAAGGAGATCAAGAAGGAGCTGGGGTTGACCAAGGAGGGCAAGGACAGCGAGCTGGAGAAGTTCGAGGCTCGGCTGAAGAGGCTCAAGTTGAGCGACGAGGCGCTGGAGCGTGTGCAGGAGGAGATGGAGAAGCTCCGGCTCATTGAGCCGTCCTCTCCGGAGTACAACGTCAGTCGGGCCTACCTCGACTGGCTGACGATCCTCCCGTGGGGCGTCTACAGCAAGGACCGCTACGACCTCAAGCGGGCCCGGGGCATTCTGGAGCGCGATCACCACGGGCTGAAGGACGTCAAGGACCGCATCCTGGAGCTGCTCTCCGTCGGCATGGTCAAGGGTGACCTGGCCGGATCGATCGTGCTGCTCGTCGGACCTCCCGGAGTAGGCAAGACCTCCATCGGACAGTCCGTTGCCCGGGCGATCGGACGCAAGTTCTTCCGCTTCAGCCTGGGAGGCATGCGCGATGAGGCAGAGATCAAGGGACACCGCCGGACCTACATCGGCGCCCTCCCGGGGAAGTTCATCAACGCCCTCAAGGTGACCAAGACCGCAAACCCGGTGATCATGCTCGACGAGATCGACAAGATTGGAGCAAGCTTTCAGGGAGACCCCGCCTCGGCGCTGCTGGAGGTGCTGGATCCGGAGCAGAACAAGGACTTCCTCGACCACTACCTTGACGTACGCTTCGACCTCTCCAAAGCACTGTTCATCTGCACGGCAAACACGCTGGACACCATCCCGGGTCCTCTGCTCGACCGCATGGAGATCATCCGCCTCTCCGGATACATCCTGGAGGAGAAGGTGCAGATTGCCCAAAAGCACCTGCTCCCGAGACAGCTCAAGGCCCACGGGCTCAAGCGCAGCCAGTTCCAGCTGCCGGAGGCCGTCTTGCGGGAGATCATCGACAGCTACGCACGAGAAGCCGGAGTCCGCAACCTGGAGAACCTGCTCAAGAAGCTGCTGCGCAAGACCACGCTCCGGATTGTGGAGGAGGAAGCCCGGAAGCTGCGGATCACCTCGGAAGACCTGCCAAAGATGCTTGGACGCAAGGTGTTTCAGGAGGAGGACCGCTACCAGACTCCCCGGGTCGGAGTCGTTACCGGATTGGCCTACACCTCAATGGGAGGCGCGACACTGCACATCGAAGCCACCGCCGTGGCTTCCAAGAACCCCGGGTTCAAGCAGACCGGACAGCTTGGAGAGGTCATGGTCGAGTCCTCGGAGATCGCTTACACCTTCCTGCGTTCGCTCCTGCGCGACGCTCCGGAGGCGCAAAAGTTCCTGGCCGAGCACCTGGTGCACCTCCACGTGCCCGCCGGTGCAACCCCCAAGGATGGCCCCTCTGCCGGGATCACCATGGCCTGTGCCCTGTATTCCCTGGTCCAGAACGCTCCCATCCGGGAAGGCTTGGCCATGACCGGCGAGTTGACCCTCACGGGGCTGGTGATGCCGATTGGCGGGGTCAAGGAGAAGACCATCGCGGCCCGGAGATCCGGAGTCCGGACGCTGATCTTTCCCGAGGAGAACCGCAGGGATTTCGAGGAGTTGGACGAGAGCATCCGGGAAGGGCTGGAGGCCCACTTCGTCAAGGAGTTCTCCGAGGTGCTGCAGATCGGCTTCCCGGAGGTGCCGTCAGAGAAGCCGCCCTCCAGGTCTGCAAGGCGCAAGAGGTCTTCTTTTCCCGAATCCGGATCCCCGCCTTCGCGGGGATGACGGATTGAGCGACACCACACGTCATTCCCGTGAAAACGGGAATCCAGTTTTGCAGGAGGCTGTATGAGCGAGGTCACCTTTCAGACGACGTCGAGCGAGTTCCTCAAGCGACTCCCGCGCAAGACCGCCGCGGATCACGAGCGCGACCGAGAGCTGCTGCTGAGCCGTCCCGGAGAGGCCTCTGAAGAGCACGAGGTCCGGTTTCAGGAGCGCACCCGGGAGATCGAAGCCTCACGCCGTGCGCTGGCGTTGGCGCTGAAGCGCCTGCGAGAGCAGTCCGGCTAGCGGGCGCCAAAGAGCGCTGAGCCCACGCGGACCATCGTGGATCCCTCCAGGACCGCCCACTCGAAGTCTGCGGTCATGCCCATCGAAAGCTCGGTCAGCCCCTCAGGCCCCAGCTGACTCCGGAGCTGCTCCAACGCCTCGCGGACCTGCGCGAAGGCCTGCCGAGTCCGGAGTTCCCCGAGGTCCGGAGCCGGGATGCACATCAGCCCGCGCAGGCGCAGGGACGGACAGGAGGTGGCGATGAATTCGGCCAGCGAACGGAGCGCCGCGTCTTCCTGCAGCCCGGACTTGCTCTCCTCATCAGAGATGTTGAGCTGAATCAGCACGTTCAGGAGCGACTCCTCGGCCGGAAGTTCGGAGGCTGCGGCCCAGGCGGCGGTTCGCTCGTGGAGGCGGCGCGCCAGGTCCTCTGAATCGATGGAGTGCACCCACTGGAAGTTCCCCGGGCAGAACTTCGCCTTGTTCTTCTGCAGGTGCCCGATCAGGTGCCATTCCACCTCGGGAACGGAGCGGAGCGCCTCTCGCTTCTCCAGAGCTTCCTGGACTCGGTTTTCGCCAAACACCCGCTGTCC
Organism: Deltaproteobacteria bacterium; assembly: GCA_038133845.1. GTDB lineage: Bacteria > SAR324 > SAR324 > SAR324 > NAC60-12 > JAYPUA01. The sequence continues at coordinate 12,768 of JAYPUA010000036.1, read as the reverse complement.
GGCAGCGATCGCCTCCTCAAGCTGGGAGACGGGTTTGGTCTTGGAGACCGCGATCAGCCGAACCTCCTCCGGAGAGCGTCCGGCGCGCCTGGCCGCATCGTGCATGCGCTCTTGAATCTGTGCGAAATTTTCTGCAAAAGACATGAAGGATTCCTGGAAAAATCGAATCGGACGGGAGGTGTTCAAGCTCCCGGGGGTGCGTGAACTCTGGGCCGCTCGCCACGCAGTGGAGGCTCCGGACACGATCCCTTGGGCTCCGCTGAGCAAACCGCTTCCGGAGTGCCGGATGGCGCTGGTGACCACTGGCGGCGTGCACCTTCAGGGAGATCCGCCGTTTGAGGTGGACGACCCGCACGGAGATCCCAGCTTCCGGCGAATTCCGGCCGATGCCCCTGCGGACGCACTGACCATCACGCACCCCTACTATGATCATACGGATGCAGAGCAGGATCGCAATCTGGTCTTGCCCATGGACATCCTGCAGGAGCTTCGGGCGTCCGGAGAGGTCGGAGGCGCGACCGCGGAGTTCTTCAGCTTCATGGGACACATCGAGGGCCCGCACCTGAAGACGCTGATCCAGGAGACGGCGCTGGACGCGGCCCGGGAGATTCGACGCCAGCAGGCCGATGTCGCCTTGCTCGTCCCGGCCTGAGGGCTGTGCAACCAGACGGTCGGTCTGGTCCAAAGAGCCCTGGAGGCCGAGGGGGTGAGCACCCTCGGGATCTCGTTGCTGCGCCGCATCAGCGAACAGGTCCGCCCTCCCCGGACCTACCACCTGCGCTTCCCCTTCGGACACGCGCTCGGGGAGCCCTGCCGTCGTGCCCAGCAGCGCTTCATCTTCCGAGACTGCCTGAGCGCCCTGGTCAGCATCTCCGAGCCAGGAGGCATCATCGACTCCCCACTGCGCTGGAGGCGCGGGTCCTTTCCCGGAGAGTGAGGGCGTCCGGGCGAGGGCGGGAAATGGATTGAACCTCCTGTGCAGCGCGCTAAGATGGTCAGCCGGTTCCCACCTCGCTCAACGAGACCAACACCAACCCGACACTCCAGGACATCCTGATGCCCAAATCCATCGACTGGGGCTACTTCCGGCCCGGCTGAACCAGCTGCAAGCGAGCGCAAGAGTTTCTTGACGCCAACAAAATCGCTGACGGCGAGCGCACCAGCGCGACCAAGGTCCGCTACAACGCAGAGCAAGCCTGGGAGTTGATGAAGGACGCAAGCCGGATTCACTCTGCCAAGGGCAAGAAAATCAACCACTGGAATCCGAAGACCGACGCTCCGGAAGAGATTCTGGCCGATGTGATCGGTCCAAGCGGCAACCTCCGAGCCCCGACCTGGCGTCTGGGGAACGAGTTTCTCGTCGGATTCAATGACGAACTCTATCAGCAGGTCTTCAATTCATGATCCGAGTTGGCATTATCGGAGCAGCCGGGCTTTCCGGACTGGAGCTCCTGGACCGCCTTGCCTCCCACCCGCATGCCGAGGTGGTGTTGGCCACCTCCACACGCTATGAAGGCCAGAAGGTCGCCCAGGCGTTTCCACACCTGCCTCACTGTCCGCAGGTGTTCGAGTCCAACGATGCCGATCCGTCCGGATGCGACGTGGTCTTTCTCGCCGTCCCCAACAAGGCCAGCCTGGAGCGGGTTCCGCGTCTGCTGGAGCAGGGGTGTCGCGTGGTCGACCTCTCCGGAGTCTATCGTCTGCGGGACGTGGAGGTGTTTCAGCGTGACTATGGGCTGGAGCACACCTCCCCGCAACTGCTGGAGGAGGCGGTGTTCGGCTTGCCGGAGTTCTTTCGGGAGCGTGTGGCCTCCGCACGCCTGGTCGCCAACCCGGGGTGTTATCCGACCGGATCGCTCCTGGGGATTCTGCCGTTTGGAGCGTTGCTCGAGGGGCTGGATCGGGCACCGATCATTGACGCCAAGTCCGGAGTGACCGGCGCGGGCGGGCGCGTGGAGAACGACGCCACCAACTATGTGGAGGTCAATGAGAATTTCAAGGCCTACAAGATCTTCGGACACCAGCATCAACCGGAGATTCAGCAGTACCTTGAGGACCTCTCTGCGTATCAGGCCTCACGCACCGGAGAGCTGATCTTCACCCCGCACCTCCTTCCGGTAAATCGGGGGATCCTCTCCACGATCTACCTGCACTTCAACACCCCGCTGGATGCGGCGGAGGTGCGCGAACGCTTCCAGGCGTTTGCCGACCGGAACACCTTTGTCCACCTGCTCGCAGAGGGGACGTTTCCGGACCTCAAGGCCAGCGTGCACTCCAACCGCTGCGTCCTCGGGCTGCGCTCCGACCGAACCGGACAGAACTGGATCGTCGTCAGCAGCATCGACAACCTCGTCAAGGGCGCCTCCGGGCAGGCTCTGCAGAACATGAACCTGATGTTCGACCTCCCGGAAGAGACCACCCTCCTCTAGCGACACCACACGTCATTCCCGTGAAAACGGGAATCCCGTGAAGCCTCCGGGGGAGCACATCCCCCGCGGTTCACACGATCCGCTTCACCTCAATTCGGCAAGGCTCTCCGTTGAGGTCCCAGTCCGTGCCGGAGGCCGAATCCACGGACTCCAGCACATCACAGAGCGTTTCCGTACAGACAAACTCGGAGTGTGCATTCAGCGCCTCCTGCACCGCAGAGGACGCCTGGTAGCGCACCACGATGCGGTTCATCACCTCCAGGTCCTGCTCCTTGCGCATGTTCTGGACCTTGTTGACGAACTCCCGGGCCAGGCCTTCCTGCAGCAGCTCGGGGGTCAGCTCCGTATCCAACGCGACCGTGAGCAGGTCGTCGGTCTCCACCAGCAGCCCCTCCTTCTGCTGCCGCTGAAGCAGGATATCCTCCGGGCCAAACTCCATCGAGCGGCCCTCAACGTCCACCGAGATTCGGTTGCCCCGGGTCACCTCCTGAATCTGCTCCGGGGCCAGCTGAGACAGGGCCTGGGCCACAGGCTTCATCTGCTTGCCCAACTTCGGACCGAGGGTCTTGAAGTTCGCCTTGGCGCTCAGGTCCACCAGGCCCATCTCGTCCGGGGTCACTTCCAGGTGCTTGACGTTCAGTTCATCGGTGATCAGTTCGCCTAACTCTCCGAGCACCTGCTGGGCCTCCGGATCACGGGTGATCAGGGTCAGCTGCGGCAGCGGCTGGCGCACCTTGAGCTGGTGCTTGGCCCGCAGGGCCCGGCCCATCGTGACGGCTGAGAGGACGATGTCCATCTGAGCCTCCAGGTGCTCGTCTCGGAGGGCCACCTCCTGCTCCGGGAAGAGCGCAAGGTGCACGCTCTCCGGCTCGCCTTCGTTGCGCAGGGCTCGATAGATGCCGTCGGCCAGGTACGGAATGAAAGGAGCGATGACCTTGCTGAACTCCTTGAGGACGGTGTACAGCGTGGCGTAGGCCTGCTGCTTGTCTGCGCCCTGTCCCGCCTTCCAGAAGCGCCGGCGGCTGCGGCGGATGTACCAGTTGGTCAGGAGGTCGATGAATCCGACAAACGGCGCCACGGAGCGGTTCAGGTCGTAGAGGTCCATCTGAACCGTCACCTCGGCAATCAGCCGGTGCAGGCGGGAGAGGATCCAGCGGTCAAGCGGGTTCTCCGGAGTCACCGACAGGTTCGCCTCGGTCGGCTCCCAGCCATCAATCTGTGCGTAGGTGGTCAGGAAGGAGAGCGAGTTCCAGAGCGGCAAAAGGAGCTGGCGCGTCGTCTCCAGCAGCCCTTTCTCGCTGAAGCGCAGGTCCTCGCCGCGGACTGCAGGGCTGTTGAGCATGTACAGGCGGATGGCATCGGCCCCGTAGCGGTTCAGCATGTCGCTTGGGTCCGGGTAGTTCTTCAGGCGCTTGCTCATCTTCTTGCCGTCTTCAGCCAGGATGAGCCCGTTGACGATGCAGTTGCGAAACGCCGGGGCGTCGAAGAGCGCCGTTCCCAGCACAGCCAGGGTGTAGAACCAGCCGCGGGTCTGGTCGAGGCCTTCGCAGATGAAGTTTGCCGGGAACCCGGACTCGAAGACCTCCTTGTTCTCAAACGGATAGTGCTGCTGCGCGTAGGGCATGGAGCCAGACTCAAACCAGCAGTCCAGCACCTCCGGGATACGCCGGTAGGTCTTTCCATCGCGCTGCACCTCCAGCGCGTCGACGTGATGCTTGTGCAGGTCGGGAATGGCTGCCCCGGTCGCCTCTTCCAGCTCCTTTGCGCTGCCGAAGCACAGGGTGTCGCCGTCCTCGCTCTTCCAGATCGGCAGCGGGGTTCCCCAGAAGCGGTTGCGGCTGATCGCCCAGTCCCGTGCGTTCTCCAGCCACTTGCCAAAGCGTCCGTCCCGGATGTGTCCGGGCACCCAATGGACCGTCTTGTTGTGTGCGACCATGCGCTCCCGGAAAGACTCCACCCGGACAAACCAGGTGGAAATCGCCTTGTAGATCAGCGGGGTGTCGGTCCTCCAGCAGAACGGATAGCTGTGCTGGAGCACCTCCTGCCGGAAGAGCAGGTTCCGCTCCTTGAGTTCACGTTGGATCGGCTTGTCGGCCTCCTTGATGTTCATCCCGGCGATGAAGCCCATGAAGCTGCGGAAGTTCCCGTTTTCATCGACCGGATCAAACACCGGGATGCCGTAGCGCTGGCAGACCCGCAGGTCGTCCTCGCCAAAGGCAGGGGCCTGGTGCACGATCCCGGTCCCGCTTTCATCGGTGACGTACTCGTCCAACAGCACCTGCAGCCCCTGACTCAGGTCCACCTGCGCCCCGGCAAACTCAAACAGCGGCTCGTACTTCATCCCCTCCAGTTCCTGCCCGGACCAGGTCCGGAGCACCTCCGCGTTCTCGAAGTAGGCGCTCTGGCGAGCCTCCGCCAAGAGGTAGCGCTGCCCGTCTTCCGGATTCCGGACCTCGACGTAGCGCAACCCCGGGTGCGCGCACAGAGCAAGGTTCGAGGGCAAGGTCCACGGAGTGGTCGTCCAGGCGAGCAGCCACAGGTCCGGTTCTCCGGCGACCTTGAAGCGGATGGTCACCGAAGGATCCTGCACCTCCTGATAGTTGAGGTTTGCCTCGAAGTTGGAGAGCGGCGTGCCGATGCGCCAGGAGTACGGGACCACCTTGACGCCTTCGTAGATCAGCCCCTTGTCCCACAGTTGCCGGAAGACCCACCAGACCGACTCCATGAAGTCGCGGTCCATCGTCTTGTAGTCCTTGTCAAAGTCAATCCAGCGGGCCATGCGCTCGACCGTCTCGCGCCACTCGCTGGTGTAGCGCAGGACGATGGAGCGGCACTCTTCGTTGAAGCGGGCCACTCCGAAGTTCTCAATCTCCGGGCGTCCGGAGAGCCCCAGCTTCTGCTCGATCTCATACTCCACCGGCAGGCCGTGGGTGTCCCAGCCGAAGCGACGCTCGACCCGGAACCCGCGCATGGTCTTGTAGCGGGGGATCACGTCCTTGATCGTCCCGGCGAGCAGGTGTCCGTAGTGAGGCAGCCCAGTCGCAAACGGAGGGCCATCGTAGAAGATGAACGCCCGCTCCGAAGGACGCTGATCAATGGACTGCTGGAAGATGTTTTCAGAACGCCAGAAGGCCAAGAGTTCTTTTTCAAGCTCAGGAAACTGGATCTTGTTGGAAACCGGTTGCATGGTGTGTGACAATGAGGATGACGATCAGGGATGAAACTTGAAAAAATACCAAGCTTCTACCGTTGGTACAAGCTTGTTCCTCAAAGCGTTCCCGACGTTTCCTCTGCCTCCGGATCGACGAATTTATTGCCTGCATCCGTCAAACAGATGTGCTAAAGTTTTCCATTTTCGGAATTGTTTCCTCATACCAGAACCATGCTGCACTTCACCAAAGCCGGAAAGTCCGATGAACTTCATGAAGGTTACGCCGCGCGTAGCCTGAGCCTCACCTTGCAGGACTCCTCAGGGACGCGGGAGATCGCCCTGGACCTCTCCGGATACCTGCAGGACTTCAGCGAGTTTGGAACCGGGCTCTACTCGGACCAGGAGGTCAAGGTTGGAGGAGAGCTGGAATTGGAGCTGAACCTGCCGCAGCAGGAGGCTCCGGCTGGAAATACAAGACTCCAGGTGATGTGGTCCCGCCTGCAGGATCCCGACAACATCACAGGAATCTGCATTCGACAGATGATCTTCGGCAAGTACGAGGATCAGGGCCAGCAGATCGAACCCGAGATCCTGCGCCTGCTCCACAATCCCAGCCGAGACAGCACCGCCGGGCTGATCCAGCACTTCTCGATCTTCTCCAAGGAGAACCTCTATCGCCTGGATGAGCTCAAGAAAGAGTATCTGGCGACCCACCCACGCACCAAGTTTCGCTACGGAGCCAAGGTGATGGACGAGGGGTTGAGGGTCTGGCAGCAGGTGGTCAATCAGATTGTCGCCAACTTCGCCCCGGGCGAGCCGGAGGAGCAGGCCGAGTCCGAGGTCATGAAGCAGTTCAACCGCCGCCAGGCGCGCCGCTGATGCAGCCTACCGAAAGACGCCTCCGGCTCCAGGTGGCCAAGGCTGTCGCTCTTGAGGCCGGGCGTCTGGCCATGCGCTTCTTCCGCAACCGAGACGCGCTCTCCATTGAAACCAAGCTGAATGCCCTCGACCTGGTCAGCCAGGCCGATCGAGAGGTCGAGCAGCTCATCCGTACTCAGCTGCTGGACGCGTTTCCGGAGGACGGCTTTCTGGGAGAAGAGAGCGGGAGCCACTCCGGACAGGGTGCCTGGGTGGTTGACCCCATCGACGGGACCTACCCATTCCTCAAGGGAACTCCGGTCTGGTGCACCTCCATCGCCTACCACCTGGAAGGCCAGGCTCAGGTGGGAGTGATCTACGACCCAAACACCGACGAGCTCTTCAGCGCCGCGCGCGGAGAGGGAGCCTTCCTCAATGGAAAGCGCCTGGAACTGCCCACCACCGAAGGGCTCTCCGGAGGAACCATCGCCATCGGTCACAGCCCCAAGGTTTCCAACGACCCCTCCATCCGGGCGATGGAGTTCGTTCTGCAGCAGGGCGGGCTCTATCAGCGAAACGGTTCCGGTGCGCTGATGGCCGTCTACGTGGCCGCCGGTCGGCACGTGGCCTTCTACGAGACCCACATCAACTCGTGGGACTGCCTCGCCGCGCTGCTGATGATCGAAGAGGCCGGAGGATGGACCAACGACTTTCTCGCCAACGACGGCCTGCACCAGGGGAACTACCTGATTGCCGGGGCTCCCGGAACCGAGCCCGTCATGCAGGAGCTTCTGGCCTATGCACGTCCAGAAACATGGCTTGCCACACGCACTCACTGGGTTTGACCTCCAGACTTCTCCTCACGTTCTTCGGCCTGCTCCTGAGTGCGTCCCTGCTTTGGGCCGCACCTCGGGTCTCTGAGCAGGGCGCGCTGAAGCGTCCGGAGTTCTCCGGAAAGGACCGCACCCGCCCCACCATTTCGGTCACCCTGCACCCGCGAGTCGGCAACCTGAACCAGCCCACGGATGCGGTCTTTCTCAACCAGAAGGAGCTGCTGCTGCTGGAGAAGGCCGGGCGGGTCTGGTGGATCGACCTGGACTCCGGAGCCTCGCGAGAGCTGCTACGGCTGGACCTCACCTCCCACTCCGAGCAGGGCCTGCTGGGCATCGCGCTGCACCCGCGCTTTTCAGAGAACCAAACGCTCTTCCTCAACACCTCGACCACCACCTCGGAGGGCAGCTTCAGCTTCATCACCGAGTGGAAGGCCGATCGTTCCACGGACCCGACTCGGCTGACTCGCTCCCGGACGGTGATGCAGGTCGCGCAGCCCTACTCCAACCACAACGCAGGAGGGCTGGCCTTTGGTCCAGACGGCTACCTGTACATTGGCTGGGGCGATGGCGGGGCCGCAGACGATCCTCTGGAGCAAGGTCAGGACCCCTCCACAGCGCTGGGGTCTCTGTTGCGTATCGACATCAACCGCACAGACCGCGGCAAGGGCTACGCGGTTCCTGCAGACAACCCGTTTGTGGGACACTCCGGGTTCCTGCCGGAGGTCTGGGCCTGGGGCTTTCGCAACCCCTGGCGCCTGAGCTTTGGTCCCCAAGGCGAGCTGCTGGTCGCCGATGTGGGCCAGAACGAGTGGGAAGAGGTGGCCTGGGTCCTCCGAGGAGACAACCACGGCTGGAACCTCCGGGAAGGCCGACACTGCTTCCGCAGCAAGCCAGGATGCACGCGCTCGGACCTGGCGGATCCCATCTTTGAGTACGACCACAGCGAGGGCCGCTCGATCACCGGGGGGTTCGTCTGGACCGGTCCGGAGGCGGCGCTGAGCGGCAAGTACGTATTCGGCGATTTCGGCAGCGGGAGGCTCTGGGCGCTCGATCTCCCGGAGAGCCCCCAAGGCACGGCGCAGGCCTCTGCGCTGGGGAAGTGGCCGATCATGCCCTCCACCTTTGTCCCACATCCCTCCGGAAGCGTCTGGGTTGCCGACTTTCGCACCGGAACCCTGCTTGAAATCGTCCCGTGATCCGGGAGGTCCGCGCCTGTCCTCAGGCCAGCAACGGAGCATTCCGGGAGGGACGCCGCCTCCGCTGCGCGCTGCCAGCCCCTCACGCCGCTGAGGTCCGCTATGCCTTCTATGCGCTCCCGCTGAGCGAGCAAAACCGTCCGCTGGTTCAGGTCGAGCTGCACCCGGGACAGCACCGCTTCGGAGGCGTCTGGGCCTGGGAGGCCGAGATCGCCGAAGAGGTCGAGATCGCCTATGCCATCTGGATCCGCAACTCGGATGGGACCTCCGGGTGGATCATCGACCCCTACGCCCGGGCCAGCCTTGGCGGAGAGCGCTGGGGCGTCGCCTGCGGCTTCCGGATCAACGCTCAGGGGACCCTGTTCCTCGAGCCCCGCCCGGCTGAAATGGGAGCTGCGGGGCTGCGTCGGATCGGAGTTCTCGAGCCAGCGACCAAGCCCTCTGCACGACCCGCCAGGCCCGGGCTGAAGCTGGAGGAGGTGATCCTCTACGAATGCCACGTCCGGGGGATGACGCAGCATCCGTCTTCTCCAGCACCGCCGGAACATCGCGGCACCTTCCGTGGGCTGGCCGACTGCATTCCGCATCTGAAACAGCTGGGAGTCAACGTGATCGAGCTGCTCCCGGTCTTTGACTTTGACGAACGGGAGAATCCGCACACACACCCGGATTCCGGGGAGCCGCTGTTCAACTATTGGGGCTACTCTCCCCTGCTCTATTTTGCGCCGAAGGCCTCCTATGCCGCCGATCCTGCGCGAGCCTCCGCCGAGTTCCGGGAGATGGTCGACGCCTTCCACGAGGCCGGGATCGAGGTCTGGCTGGACGTGGTCTTCAACCACACCGGAGAGATGGGTGCCGATGGTCCCACCGAACACTTCCGGCTGCTGGGGGCCTCCGACTGGTACCTGGTCGATTCACAGGAGCAGTGGATGAACTTCTCCGGTTGCGGCAACACCCTGCACTGCGCTCATCCGGTGGTCCGGGCGCTGATCCGCGACAGCCTGAAGTACTGGTCTCAGGAGATGGGCGTGGACGGGTTCCGGTTCGACCTTGCCACGATCCTCAACCGCGACTCGGAGGGCGAGCTGCGCGGCTTTCCCCGGCTGATGTGGGAGCTGCGGCACGAACCGATGCTGCGGGACGTAAAACTGATCTCCGAGCCGTGGGATGCCGGAGGGGGCTATCAGCTGGGACACGGCTCCTGGCATGCGGACTGGCCGGAGTGGAACGACCGCTTCCGGGATACGCTCCGCAGGACCGTTCGTGGAGATGAGGGGATGATGCAACCGGTTCAGCAAGCGCTGCTTGGGCACCCCGAGGTCTTTCAGGGACGCGAACGCGGCAGGCGGTTCAGCGTCAACTTCGTCACCTCGCACGATGGGATGACGCTTGCGGACCTGACGACCTACGCCCAAAAACACAACCACGCAAACGGCGAGGAAAACCGCGACGGACACAGCACACCGCACTCCGATCACTGTGGCGTGGAGGGTCCCACAGATGATCCGGAGGTCTGCTCGCTGCGGTTGCGCCGTCAGCGGCTGTTTCACCTGCTGCTCCAGAGCGCACACGGCCTGCCGATGTTTCCCGGTGGAGACGAGTTTGGCAGAACTCAGCAAGGCAACAACAACGCCTACTGCCACGACTCGGAGTTGACCTGGCTCGACTGGGAGCAGGCGACCCGGAACCAGGCGCTGCTCGGCTTTGTCCGGCAGTCCATCACCTTCCGCAAGGAGCACTTTGAGCGCTTGTTCTCCGACCGCTCCGTGTGGACCTGGTGGACCGCAGGCAACGCGCCTGCCGATTTCGCCCCTCACGAGACCACCCTGGCTGCCGAGGTCACGCATCCGGAACATCCGGCGCTACGCCTGCTGCTCAACGTCTACCACGCACCCGTTGAGTTCTTTCTGCCCCCGGAGACTCGCTGGGACCTGAAGCTCGCCTCCTCTCCAGAGCAACAGCGCCCCACCGTTGGGACCGACGCCGCCTCAACCATCTGGGTCGATGCCTCGGCCGCCGTGTGGCTCGAGCAGCGTCTTCCCTGAACCTCATGTCTGCAACCTGACCATGCCCTTCACTCCCCCTCCTCTTCAAAACGACCTCCTCCTCCGGGTGCTGCACCGAGAGCCCGTTCCGCGGACTCCGGTGTGGATGATGCGCCAAGCCGGACGAACCGACCCGGAATACCGGCGTCTGCGTGAAGAAGATGGCCGCCCGCTGGAGGAGCTGTTTGCCGATGTGGAGAAGTCGATTGAGGTCTCGCTGCTGCCCCGGCGCTTCGGGGTCGATGCGATCATCATGTTTCAGGACATCCTTACGCCGCTCACGCCAGTGGGAGCCCCGTTCCGCTTTCGTCCAGGACCACAGCTGGCGCAGCCCATCCGGACGCTGGAGCAGGTGCAGGCGCTGCGTCCCCTGAACTCCGACCGGGACCTGAATCACGTGGGCGAGGTGCTGCAGGGCATTCACCAGAGGCTGGAAGGCGCGCTTCCGGTGCTCGGATTTGCTGGGGCGCCGGTGACGCTGGCCTTCTTTCTGATTGCCGGAGGCAGCCCCAACCGCGACCCCCAGGCCGTGCTGGACTTCTTTGAAAAGGAGCCGGAGGTGACTCGGGCGCTGCTGGAGTACCTGACGGATTTGACCATCGACTACCTGGCCTACCAGCTCGACTCTGGAGCCCAGGCGGTGCAGCTGTTCGAATCCTTTGCCGATGTCCTCCCCCGGGAGCTTTACACCACCCTGGCCCTCCCAACTCATCAGCGCATCTTCGAGGCCCTCTCCGGAAAGGGCCCGACGCTGCTGTTCGCCAAGGAGTGTCCGCACCTGGACCTGATGCAGGCTAGCGGCGCCCAGGCCTTGAGCATCGGCAAGTGCCTCGATCTGGCCGACGTCAAGCAGGCCGCTCCAGGGCTCATCGTTCAGGGGAACGTGGACAACCTGATCCTGGCCGACGGTACCCCGGAGCAGGTCCGCAGCGCCGTACGGGAGTGTCTGAAAAAAGGCGAGCAGCGCCAGCACATCCTCAACCTGAGCCACGGGTTGCTGGAGCGCTCTCCGTTTGAGAATGTCCTGACCTTTGTCGAGACCGCTCAGGAAGGCTGACTCCAGGGAAAACTTCCGGGGTCGAGTCCCGTTTCCAGCCACACGACACGCTCGGCACTTGGCCTGCTTTGGATTGAGTCTCCCCCGGCCATCCTCTACGATAACTCAACCTTGCTCCCGGGATCTCCGGGAACCGCCAACCACCTCTTTGAGCAAAGGAACTCATGAGCCAGTCGCTGCTGTTTGAAATTCCTCCGAGCCCCTCCGTAGGCGTCCGGGGAGAATCCGCCCGCTATCCGGTGCATCGCATCTTCTGTGTGGGCCGAAACTATGCTGCACATGCCGCAGAAATGGGCGTTGAGGTAGACCGGGAGGCCCCCTTCTACTTCACCAAGTCCGCCTCCGCGATCGCACACTCCGGAAGCTCTGCTCCATACCCTCCCGGAACGAGCAACTTTCACTACGAGATGGAGCTGGTGGTTGCCATCGGCCAGCCGGCCTTCAAGGTCAGCGTGGATGACGCGATGCAGGCCGTGTACGGCTACGCCTGCGGGCTCGACATGACCCGCCGGGACCTGCAGCTTGCCGAGCGTGCCAAGCAGCGTCCCTGGGATCTGGGCAAGGACGTCGAGCACTCTGCCGTCATCGCCGAGATCACCAGAGCGAAAGACTTCCAGGCTCTGGGAGATCAGCGCATCTGCCTCAAGGTCGGAGAGGACATCAAGCAGGATGCTCGCCTGAGCGAACTGATCTGGAAGGTTCCGGAAATCATCAGCCACCTCTCAGGGTTCTACCACCTCCAGCCAGGCGATCTGATCTATACCGGCACCCCCGCAGGCGTCGGACCCGTTGTCCCCGGAGATGTGCTCTACGGCGAGATCGACGGGCTCACCTCGCTGACCTTCACCATCTCCAATCCCGAATAGCCCCCTCCTCCCGGACGAGCTTTCCAAGCCCCGCGCCCCTCAATCCTGCTCCTTCTCCCCGGAGGAGCGGGAGCTCTGTGCACATCAAAAAAATCTTCTGTTTCAAAAAATCCTGGATCTCAGCAGATTAGCCTCCGCTGAAGGTGCGCAGGAGCGGTTGGATTCTGTGGAGGACGCAAGAGGAGCACGGAGGTTTCCAGCTTCTGGGGAACCTTCACGCAATTGGGTCAAAGCCGCGGAGAAGACCTCAAGCCCGAGGTGGAACATGCTCGCTGTGCACAGAGCCTGAGACGTAACCTTTGCCACCAACCAAATTGCAGCGGAACAGTATAT
>JAYPUA010000035.1:23476-35288 GCA_038133845.1 Deltaproteobacteria bacterium | reverse complement strand
GCTTCTGGGCCGTCATGCTGGTTGGATTGGTGGACATGAGCATCTCCTTCTCCGTGTGGAGGGAGGGCTGGAGGTCTTGCTTGGAGAGGAGATGGCCAGGAGCTTGGGTCGGGCGATCTTCCGGGGAACCTACGTCCACTACCCCTTGGTCTTGGCAGGCTTTGTCATTGCCTACTTCACCCGGGGGCTGGGCTTCACCTGGCTCGCGCTGGCCGTGGTCTTTGCCGAGTTCCAGATTGTCATCTCCCGCTTCGTCTTTTCCTATGAGCAGTCGTTCATGGGAGACCTGGTCCGCATGTGGTACGCCGGGTTGTTTCTGTTTGCCAGCGCTTATGCCCTGATTTCCGAGGGGCACGTGAGGGTCGATGTGTTCTACACCACCTTTTCGGCCCGCAAGAAGGCCCTGTCCAACGCGGTGGGCACAGTCCTGTTTGGCCTACCCCTATGCTGGGTCATCCTGACGATTGGCATGTGGGACAAAGGGAGCAGCATCAACAGCCCGCTACGCAGCTTTGAGGTCTCTCAGCAGGGCTTTGGAATGTACATCAAGTACCTGATGGTCGCCTACCTTGCCGTCTTTGCCCTGACGATGCTCATTCAATTCTGCAGTTACTTCCTCCACAGCATCGCTGACTTGCTGGACGAACCCGGGAGCCTGTTCTCCGAAGAAAAATCCGCCCACTGAACCTGACTGCCTGAGCTAACTCCCTATGGACTCCCTCTTCCTCTTGCTTCTCGTCGTGCTGATGGGAGCGGCCTTGATTTCAGGGTTCCCGGTCGCCTTCGCCCTGCCGGGATCAGCCATCCTGAGCATTGGGCTGGCCGCGCTTTCCGGGTACATCTTCGTCGGGGATCCTTCGGCGTTTTTTGCCCAGGATGGCCCGGTGCAATGGCTCAGCTCCGGGGTCACCAACTTCCGGAGTGTCTACTGGGAGGTCGAACGGGACACGTTGATAGCGATCCCCTTGTTTGTCTTCATGGGGATCATGCTCCAGCGCTCCAAGATTGCCGAGGACTTGCTGGTTGCCATGGCTCAACTGTTCGGGCCGGTTCCGGGAGGGCTCGGGATCTCTGTCGTGTTTGTGGGAGCCCTGCTTGCGGCGACTACAGGGATTGTGGGTGCGACTGTGATCGCCATGGGCATGATCTCGCTGCCGGCGATGATGCGGCACAACTACGACAAGTCTCTGGCCACAGGGACGATCTGTGCCTCAGGGACGCTGGGGCAGATCATCCCCCCGTCGATCGTGCTGATCATCCTCGCAGATCAGCTCTCCAACGCTGCGGATGTGGCCAACAACATGCGTCGTAGCGAATACAAGCTCGCTACCGGAGAAGGCATGATGCCCGGAGAGTTTGACGTGGTCTCCGCCAGTGCGGGAGACATGTTTGTCGGGGCCTTCCTTCCTGGAATGGTGCTTGTCGGGCTCTACATGCTCTATATCCTTGCGACAGCCATTCTCAAGCCCGGAAGCGCTCCTCCAGTTCCCTACGAAGGCAAGTACGATGGACAGTTTGCGGTGCGCATACTCCTCGCACTCATTCCGCCACTCACTCTGATCTTTGTGGTGCTGGGCTCGATCATCCTTGGCATTGCCACGGTCAACCAGGCTGGAGCGATTGGGGCAATCGGGGCTCTGATCATGGGAAGTTACCGGTTGGCCGAAGGCCAGCGAAACGCATACGCGCCAGCCGTTTTGGCCCTCACTTCGTTAGTGGTGATTGCCGCTGTGCTCAGCATAGTTCCCCTGAACGTCAAGAACATCGAAAACTCCGAACAGGCCACTGGACTGGTCGTTGTCTCCATCGCCTCGATTGCTCTGACCATCGCCATCTTCTGGGGCATCTGGCGGGCCTACACCATCCAGAACACGCTGCAGGAGGTCATGCTGGAGACGGCCAAGACAACCTCGATGGTCTTCATCATCCTGCTCGGTGCGGCGATGCTCACCGCCGCCTTCCGGGGTTTTGGCGGGGAACACCTGGTCAAGGAGTTCCTCACCGGACTGCCCGGAGGCTTCTGGGCCCAGTTCATCGTGGTCATGCTGGTGATCTTTGTGCTGGGTTTCTTCATCGACTTCATCGAGATCTCCGTGGTCGTGGTGCCCATCGTCGCGCCCATCCTGCTGTCCGACCCCGGGGCCAACATCACTGCAGTCTGGCTCGGCGTGATGCTGGGATTGAACCTCCAGACCTCGTTCCTGACTCCGCCCTTCGGCTTCGCTCTGTTCTACCTGCGTGGGGTCGCACCGCCCGAGGTCCGGACCATCCACATCTACAAGGGGGCGATCGCCTTCATCGTGTTGCAGCTGGTCGGCATGGTCATCGTGGCCTACTTCCCTCCACTGGCCAACTACCTGCCCAACCGGACCTACCTGACTTCGGAGAACGCACCGCCGCCCATCAATCCGAAAATTCAGGAGTGCATCGAACAGCAACTTTTCCCGGTCTATCTGGAAAACCAGCCGCAACTGGATCAGGCCGTCGCCACCTTCGCACAGGTCGACCTGGAAAACGTCCCCTCCAGCTACCGCAAGTCTCTGGAAAAGTCTCTGGAGATCGTCCCCACGATCAAGGAACAAGTCTTGGCAATACAGCAGACCGAGGCCGAGCTGATCGAGTTCTCCAAAGGTTACGCAGATCTGCACTACCGGGTGCGCGATCTGGAAAAAGAGATCCGGGGCCATGATCGAGAGATCGATGCCTTTGAGCAGGGCATCAAACGGTTTGAGCAATCTGAAGGAAACTTTGCGTCTCAGATTGCTCAATTGGAGAAAGACATCGAGTTCCACAAGCAGGAACGGGAGAAGCTGACGGCACAGATTCCGGCAGAGTGGAAGGAGCAGCGCAAGCGGTTCATGGAGTTGGCCAAGGCCGAGAAAAAGGCCCGGACGATGTATCGCCGCAGTGTGGACGAGGCGTATCAGCCTCTTCTGGACTTGAGCGAAGTCTTGAGCCAGACCGAGCAACTGCAGGGGTTAGAGGCTCCTCTCCTGCAGATGAAGGGCGTGATCGAGACCGCCACACCGGATGAGGCGACCGAGCGTTTCAAGGCCATCGAATCGCAACTGGGGGAGATCTCCGGAACCAGCAAGATCAAGTCTCCGCTCTCCAAGGCGCGCCGGTTGTTCAAGAAGGGCGAGCCGGACCGGGAGAAGGCTCTTGGCTACTTTGAGGAAAGTGTCAGCACCTACCGTGAGGAGCTGGCCTGGCGACAGCAGGCCCTACAAAGCGTAGCACCGGGACTCCTGGCCTATGACGATGCCCTGAAGCCCACCGTCGGGTTGCGGCTGCAGCCCAGAATGAGCCTGGAGCGGGCGAAGCAGGTCTCGGCCTGCAAGTCGACACACAACGACATCTCGCTGTACTTCTGAAGCGTCTCCAATCGCTCAGCTTTTCACTGAGACCTCATCAAGCCTCCGGGAACTTCTCGGAGGCCTCCTCTTGATTCTTCAAGCCCCCAATCGCTCGTGCCTCTGGAACACAAGGTCCGTATTCTCCCGGAGCTGCTGATCAACAAGATCGCCGCTGGCGAAGTCGTGGAGCGCCCGGCTTCGGTGGTCAAGGAGTTGGTCGAGAATTCCATCGACTCTGGAGCTACGCAGGTGTTGGTGACCATCAAGAACGGTGGCAAGGACTTGATCTCGGTCCTCGACAACGGCTGCGGCATGAGCGAGACCGACGCACGCTTTGCGATTGAGCGCCACGCGACCAGCAAGATCTATCATGAGGATGACCTGTTCCGGATTGGCACCCTGGGCTTTCGTGGAGAGGCGCTGGCTTCGATTGCCGCGGTCTCTCAGTTTGAACTCCAGACCTGTGACGACGAGGCCCAGGGGGGCACTCGGCTCTTGATCAAGGGCGGCTACCTGGAACATCAGGGACGTGTTGGATTTCCCAGAGGAACCAAGATCACCGTGGAGCGCCTCTTCTACAACACCCCGGCGCGCCTGAAGTTTCTCAAGAGCACCCCTACCGAATTTCAGCACATTCAGCAGCTCCTGACCCAGCTCTCGCTGGCCTACCCGGAGCGTCAGTTCCGCCTGACCCACAACCAACAACTCCTGCTCAACCTCTCTGCTGGGCAGAACCTTGAAGGGCGCATTGGACAGTTGTTTGGAGAAGATCTCCGGGACGGGTTGCTGGCCGTCGAACATCAGGAGAACTATCTGCGATTTGAGGGAATGGTCTCCTTCCCGGCCAACCTGAAGCATTCGCGGCGCTGGCAGTACTTGTTTGTCAACGGACGCCACGTCCGCTGCCCGGCGCTGAACCACGCGATTTATGATGGATACTCCAGCTATCTGACCAAGAGTCAGCACCCGGCGCTGTTCTTCAAACTCTGGCTCGACCCCAGCGAGGTGGACGTCAACGTGCACCCGGCCAAGACGGAAATCCGGTTGCGCAATCCCCGGGTCGTCCATGCCATCGTGGCGGATCAGCTCTCTCGATCGCTCACCTCCAGCGCCAGCCAGCGGTTCTTTGGAGCCTCCATCGGCCGGGGGACGGTTCAGGAGAATCTGGGGCAGTTTGAGCTGCCGATTTCTTCGGATGCCCAACCCTCCACTTCATCGCCCAAGGCTTCACGTGCTCGCAGGGCGTCCCGCCTTTCCTCCAAGGCACCCGCTGGGATGCCCTCTCCTGCGACTACCGCAAAGCAGCCGCAGCTTCCCCCTCCTGCTTCACTTCCGGAGCCTCCGGACGCCGAGGAGGTCCCGACCTCATTGTCTCCAACGATGGCGGTGCCGCCGGAACCGGACTCCTCCGGAGCAGAGTGGAGGTTTCTGGCGGTTGTTGGGGTGGAGTGGGCTCTGGCTCAGACGCCTCAGGGAATTCTGATTCTTCAGGTTCGCCAAACCCAGCGTCGCCTCTGGGAGGCATCTCAGCAACAGCAGTTGGCCTCCGGAGGTGCTCCCACCCGAAACTTTGAGCCTCCTCTACTGTTCGAGCTTTCCCCGCAGGAGGCCTTGCTGCTGGAGCAGCACCTGCCGGTTCTGCAGGAGCTGGGCGTTCAGCTGGAGCCTTTCGGTGGGAAGTCCTTCTCCGTTCAGAAGGCACCGGAGTTTCTCCCTGAAGGTGAGGTCGCCCCAGCCTTGCGCGAGTTGCTCAAGCGCTGGAGCCTGTTTGGCAAGCGCATGCGTCCGGAAGAGGTGCGCCGAGATGGGATGGAGGTGTTTGCGCAGCAGGCCTCCTCCGGATTCCGCCTCCCCGCAGACCTGCAGGCCTGTCAGGCCTGGCTTGAGCAGGCCCAGCGGCTTCCCCACCTCCTGCATCTCGGGGAACCCGGTCGAGCGGGGGTTTTTCTCAGCTTTGAGGAGCTTCAGGAACGCCTCGGAACTACAGGGCGTTAGGGGAATTCGCTTGAATGTGCCCGGCGCTCTGAGACAATGAGAGTTTCCGCCGTTGCATTCTTCTGAAGACGACACTCGCGACATGAACGAACATCACCGACTGATCATTTTGGGTTCTGGTCCTGCCGGACTGACCGCTGCCATTTATGCTGCCCGCGCCAACCTCAACCCGGTTCTGGTCTCAGGCAGTGAGCCCGGTGGGCAACTGATGATCACCACCGATGTTGAAAACTATCCGGGATTCCCAGACGGCATTCAGGGCCCGGAGATGATGGATTTTTTCAGAAAGCAGGCGGAACGTTTTGAAACGCGGTTCTTCAGCGGCGATGTGACCCGCGTGGATCTCTCTCAACGTCCCTTCACGCTGGAGATGGCGGAAGGAACCTTGACCTGTGACGCCCTGGTGGTCTCCACCGGAGCCTCGGCACGCTGGCTCGGGCTGGATTCCGAGAAAGCCTTCAACGGCCGAGGAGTCTCTGCCTGTGCCACCTGCGATGGCTTCTTCTTCCGAAACCAAAACGTCGCGGTGGTCGGTGGTGGAGACACCGCCATGGAGGAGGCACTCTATCTGGCCAACCTGTGCCAGAGCGTGACTCTCATTCATCGACGCAATGAACTCCGAGCCAGCCGCATCATGCAAGAACGCGCACTTCGGCACGAAAAGATCCAGTTTCTCTGGAACACCGTGGTCGAAGAAGTTCTGGGCAATGACTCGGGAATGACCGGGCTGAGGCTGAAGAACCTGGAAACCGGGGAAGTGAGCGAGCAGGGCTTTGATGGCCTGTTCATCGCGATTGGACACACCCCCAACACCAAAGTCTTCGAGGGCCAGCTTCAGACGGATGCCAACGGATACCTTACCGTTCAACCCGGCTCAACCCAGACCTCCGTCCCTGGCGTTTTTGCTGCTGGAGACGTTGCGGACTCGGTCTACCGGCAGGCGGTCACCGCTGCCGGGACCGGCTGTATGGCGGCCATTGATGCCGAGCGCTGGCTTGCGGAGCAGGAAGCAAACTCGTGACCCGCAGACCCCAACACATTCATCATGCAACCCAAACACATCAACATCGTTCTCATCCTGCAATCGCTCACCCTTCTGATCCTGGGCTACTGGCTCTGGGCTTCGGAGGACTCTGTTCCGGGATCGTCTCTGCTGACCCTCTCCGTCCTGATGGCCGGAGCCGGGCTCTTCGTCGCCTTCAGGAACCAACCGGCCTACGAGGTCAAAACGGAGGGCCTTGGACAGCGCCGGCAAGGGCTGGTCAAGTGGTTCAATCCCAGCAAGGGGTTTGGCTTCATTGAGCAAGACTCCGGAGACGACCTCTTTGTCCACCAGTCGGAAATTCAACAGTCCGGATTTCGCTACCTGAACAAGGGCGATCGGGTGGAGTTTGAAATTGGAACTGGAAAGAAGGGGCCGGTCGCGCTGAATGTCATCCGCTTGGAAGCCGCGCCGGACACTTACCTCGATGACTCTCCGGAAGCAGTCTCCCGCGCTTCCTGAAACCTCAAGCCTCTGAGAAGACAGACCCATGAGCCAAGGAAAAATCGTTCTTGCCTATTCCGGAGGGTTGGACACCTCCGTCATCGTCCACTGGCTCGCCTCGAAGGGCTGGGAGGTGATCGCTCTTTGCCTGGATCTGGGACAGAAGGTGGAGGACCTGGAAGCCATTCGCCAGAAAGGCCTCAAGGCCGGAGCCGCCTCGGTGCTGCTGGAGAACGTGCAGGAAGAGTTTGTCCAAGACTACGTCTTTCCATCCATCCAGTGGAACGCGCTGTACGAAGGGACCTACCTGCTCGGAACGTCTCTGGCCCGTCCGCTGATTGCCAAGAAGCAGATTGAATGTGCCCGCCGGGAGGGGGCGATCGCGGTCAGCCACGGCGCGACGGGGAAGGGGAACGATCAGGTGCGCTTCGAGCTGGGCTACCTGGCGCTGCAGCCGGACATCCAGATCATCGCGCCTTGGAAAATTGAGGAGTTCTATCGGCAGTATCCCGGACGTGCGGAGCTGCTGGCCTACGCCGAGCAGCACGGGATTCCGGTCAAGGCCACCAAGTCCCAGCCCTGGAGTTCGGATGAAAACCTGATGCACATCAGTTTCGAGTCCGGGATGCTGGAGGATCCGTGGCAGGAACCGCTTGAAGAAATGTTCGAATTGTCGCAATCTCCCGAGCAGGCTCCGGACGAGCCACAGACCGTGCTGATCGATTTCGAGCAGGGAGTCCCGGTGGCTGTCGATGGTGAGACACTCTCTCCGGCCGAATTGCTGACTCGGCTGAACGAACTGGGTGGCCGGCACGGAGTGGGGCGCATTGACATGGTGGAGTCGCGGTTCGTGGGGATGAAGTCTCGTGGAGTGTACGAAACCCCCGGAGGAACCATCCTGCACATCGCTCACCGGGCAATGGAGTCGATCACCATGGATCGGGGGGTGATCAACCTGAAAGACTCACTCATGCCGCGTTTTGCACAGCTTGTGTATAACGGTTTCTGGTTCAGCCCCGAGATGGAGGTGCTGCTGGACATGGTGGACAAGACGCAAGATCGGGTCTCCGGCACCGTGCGGGTCAAGCTGTATCGCGGCAACTGCGTGGTCACGGGGAGGAAATCTCCGTTCAGTCTCTACGATGAAGACATCGCTACCATGGAGGCCGACCAGGGGCGCTACAACCCTCAGGACGCCAACGGGTTCATCCGCCTGCACGCGCTGCCCTTGCAAATTCAGGCCAAGCTGCGCGAACGCTGAACACGACCGATCGGTGCCTGCTTCTCAGGGGCAGGCATCAGGGCTGTCTCTACCTTGTGGCGACAGTAACTCTTCACAGAATCAGGGGGCTACCTCATGAATTCCCGAAATCTGTTTCCCATCGTCTCCCTGGTTCTCCTGATCACCACCTTGGTCTTCGCCTTTCTGTACTTCACTCACCCGGAACCCTCCCCCACGCAAATTTCTGTTCCGGTGACCCGCACCACCAGCACCTCCTCGACGTCCAACTCCCAGCCTCCTCCTCCCCCCCAGAACCTGGGAGAGGCCCAGCAGCGCCTGCTGGAGTTGGAGAACGAGAAGCGGGAGACCACGCTGCTGCTCGAGCGCCTCTCTGCCGAGCTGAAGCTGACCCAAGAGTCCAAGACGATCCTGGATCAGTTGCTTTTGGGGCGTCGGGTGCTGCGAGACTTTGAGAAGCGGTTTGTCAGCCAGCCCTTCTTCCAGCAGCAAGGCGGGTTTCTGCAGTACTTCCGGGCCCAGACCCAACGTTACCTCTCTCAACAGGAGATCGTGATTGATGGGGGCAAGCTGGAAGCGCAGGAGCTGAAGACCTTCAAACAGGACCTGGCGACCTGGGTGATCACCCTCAGCGATGAGGAGATCCGCGGGGTCGCGCGCTACACGGCTTTCTTCTTTGCCGAGTCGCTTTATGCCATCCCGATGAACCTGCTGGCCTCCCGGTTGGTTCCGGACCTGGCGTCCATGGACTTCAACGCCGAGATCCAGGTCCAAGGGAAGAGCAAGATCGCGACCCGGAACACCTACGGAGAGCTGGACGAAAACGGGCGGGTTGAGCTGAAACGCTACAATCCAGCGCAGCAGTTCTTCTTCCGCCGCGGGCCCAAGGTCACCGACCGGGTGATCCTGTTCCTGCAGTCCTACCTGAGCTACAGCGATTTCTGATGGCTGCCAAGTTCGAGCTGAGCACCGTTCCCCTCCACGAAACCGCCAGCGGCGCGCGCTACGAGATCGACGTCTGGCAGTATCGGCACCGCAAGACCAACCAACGCATCTACTTGCAAGGTGGGCTGCACGGAGTGGAGCTGACCGGCACCGCGATGCTCTACGAGTTCATGCAGGAGGTTGAAAAGCGTCAGCCGCACAAGACAATCATCTGCGTCCCCATGGCCAACCCGATGGGCCTCGACAGCCAAATCATGGGACAGCAGGTTGGCTACAACAACCTGCACACGAACCAGCAAAACTGCTGGAATTGGAACCGGATTGGCAACCTGAGGGAGGAGCCCAGCATCGAGGGGCGCTGGATCAAGACTCTGCTGGACCTCTCTGCAGACTGCAGCACCGTGCTGGATTTTCACACAGCCGGGCAGGAGATGGCTCCGCACCTCTATTGCAACATGAACCAGCTGGATCCGTCGTTTCGTCTGGGCATCCCGCACCTGCTGGCCTGGAGCGCGCCCTCCAACAGCTTCTGTGACACGTGCTACACCCGGGGGCAGTTTGCCCTCACCTTCGAGCTGTCCGCCAGCCGCACGGTCCCCAGAGAAGGCATCGAGATGGGGCTGCGGGCCTTGCGGATCTTCCTTGGGTTTGAGGACGAGGCCAAGCCGCACTCTCGTCTCTGGCAGGTGGAGTCGCACCTGGTCAAGTGGCTCATCCCCGAATCTGGAGTCCTCAGCTGGCTGGTGCCTGCCGGGAAGGAGGTCACTGAGGGAGAGCCCCTGGCCAAGCTCTACCGCCGTGACGGCATCCGGACGCTGGAGAGCCCCTACACCGGACTCCTGCTGCTCAAGAACCCCATTCATGCCCCGCATCAGCACCAGGAGATCGCCAAGTTCCTCCTGACCAAGATGCCCGCAAAGCCTGCTACGTCCAAGCCCTCTGCCTCAAAGCCTGCTCCCGAGGAGGAATGAGCAAGGACTCCAAGCGCCCTCCGGATCCTTTTGAGACCCTGTTCCAGGACTTTTCGGAGCTGGTCCGAAGCCTGACCCAGCTTGGCGAGAACTCTCCGCAGGACTGGGAACAGAGCTTCGGGTTTCGCATGGGGCCCTCCGGATTTGAGTCCACTCAAGACTCCAACCATTCCGACCGCAGAGGCGCTCCAAACTCTGCGGAGGACCCTCCTCCAGATCCGGCTCCTCGGTGGGAGAGCCGTGTGGGAGGGCTGGGACATCAACTCTCCCGCATTCGGGAGATGGTCGAGCTGCCCCTGCAACGTCCGGAGATCTTCCAGCACCTGGGCATCAAGGCCCCCAAAGGCGTGCTCCTCCATGGACCTCCGGGGTGCGGCAAGACCCTGATCGCTCGGACGCTGGCCCAGCATGCGGGAGTGCGCTTCTTCTCCATCAGTGGTCCGGAGATCATCAACAAGTACTACGGTGAGAGCGAGGCTCGCCTGCGTCGCCTGTTTGATCAGGCAGAGCGAGAGGCTCCGGCGATCGTCTTCATCGATGAGATTGATGCGCTTGCTCCGAAGCGCGACCAGGCCTATGGCGACCTGGAGAAGCGGGTGGTTGCGCAGTTGCTGACGGTGCTGGACGGACTCGAGGACCGAGGGCAACTGATCGTCATCGGAGCCACCAACCGTCCCAATGCGCTGGACCCGGCCCTGAGACGTCCGGGACGCTTCGACCGGGAGATCGAGGTTCCGGTCCCTGACCGAGAGGGGCGTCTGGAGATCCTCCGCATTCACACTGAGCCCATGCCGCTGACCAAGGGAGTGGACCTGGATGCCTTGGCAACACGCACCCACGGATTTGTTGGGGCAGACCTGGCGGCCCTGTGCCGAGAAGCCTCTCTGCAGTGCCTGCGGCGTGCGCTGCGCAAGTCCTCGGCGCAGGACCTCAAGCCGGAGTCGCTCAAGGTCAGCGTGGCCGACTTTGCCGGAGCGTTTCAGGAGGTGGAGCCTTCAGCCCTGCGGGAGGCGATCATTGAGGTCCCCAACGTGCGCTGGGAGGACATCGGCGGGCTTGAGGAGGTGAAGGCGAAGCTGGTCGAGGCGGTGGAGTGGCCGTTGCGGCACGGGCACCTGTTTGCCCAGGCGGGGCTGCGTCCGTCACGGGGAATTCTGCTGGTCGGGCCTCCGGGATGCGGCAAGACGTTGCTGGCCAAGGCGCTCGCTACGGAAAGTCAGGCCAACTTCCTCTCGGTCAAAGGGGCCGACCTGCTCTCCAAGTTTGTCGGAGAGTCCGAACAGCGCCTCCGGGACCTCTTCCGCAAGGCACGTCAGGCGGCACCGTGTATCCTCTTCCTCGATGAACTGGACACCCTCCTGCCTGCGCGAGGCTCCCTCGGCATTGACTCTGCGACCTCGGAGCGCTTCCTCGCTCAGTTCCTGGTTGAACTGGACGGGATCGAGGAGTTGAAGGGGGTTCTGGTCCTTGGGGCGACCAATCGGGTGGACCGACTGGACCAGGCGGTCTTGCGCCCGGGACGCTTCGATGAAGTCGTCACCTTCTCTCCCCCCAGCCTCTCGGAGCGCGAATCGATCCTCAGAATCCACCTGCAGGGGAAGCCGGTTGATGCCGAGGTGGATCCTGTACACCTGGCAGAACTGACCTCCGGCTGGAGCGGGGCAGAGTTGGCTGCAGCCTGCAACAAGGCGGCGCTGCTGGCCGTGCGCCGTGCGGTTCACGATTCTCGAAAGCGAATGGCTCCCATCAACCGCGAAGACCTCTACCAGGCGCTCCGTCAGGTCCGTCAGGACTCCTAGGCGAACGGAGCAAACAAAAG
>JAYPUA010000035.1:0-23376 GCA_038133845.1 Deltaproteobacteria bacterium | reverse complement strand
GCTGGGTTGAGGAACAGAAACGTAGAACGATCCCCAGCATCAGTTGCGTCCTCCACGTCCGTGGGAATGCTGAACCTCCTCCGGAAAGAACTTCATCGTGCAGCGAAGAGGGTTCGGGGCCGCTTGTCCCAGTCCACAGATGGAGGCATCCTCCATGACCTGTGAAAGCTCCTCCAGCAGTTCCTGATCCCACACAACTGACTGCATCAACTCCACGGCCTTTGCGGTCCCCACGCGACACGGCGTGCACTGTCCACAGGACTCGTGGCGGAAGAAGCGCATCGCGTTCTCCGCCAGGTCACGTGCGCGGTCCTGCTGCGAGAAGACGATGATTGCTGCGGAGCCAATGAAGCATCCGTGCTCCTGCAGCGTGTCGAAGTCGAGAGGGACGTCTGCCCGCGAGGCAGGGAGAATTCCTCCAGAGGCTCCACCGGGGAAGTAGCCACGCAGTTCGTGCCCCGGCAACATGCCCCCACAGTGCTCCTCAATCAACTCCCTGAGGGTGATCCCTGCCGGAGCCAGGTGGACCCCCGGGTTCTGCACACGTCCGCTCACGGAGAAGGTCCGCAGTCCCTGACGTCCGTGACGTCCTTGTGATGCGAACCAGCGGGCACCTTTCTCCAGAATTTCTGGAACCCAGTGCAAGGTCTCCAGGTTGTGCTCCAAGGTAGGGCGTCCAAAGAGCCCCACCTCGGCGATGTAAGGCGGACGCTGCCGAGGCATGCCACGCTTTCCCTCGATCGACTCAATCATTGCCGACTCCTCTCCGCAGACGTAGGCTCCGGCTCCGCGGCGCAGGTGCAGCTCTGGGAGCGTCGCGCCTCCCGGAGGGTCGAGCTGCAGTGCGGCCAACTCTTGCATCAGGATCTCCCGGCAGGCTGCATACTCATCGCGCAGGTACAGGTAGACGGCCTCGATCCCTACCGCCCAACAGGCGATGAGCACCCCTTCCAGGAAACGATGCGGTTCGTGTTCCAGGCAGTGTCGATCCTTGAAGGTTCCGGGCTCGCCTTCGTCAATATTGACCGCCAGCAGGCGCGGTCCTTCGTAGCTGCGGACAATGCGCCATTTGCGACCAGCAGGAAAGCCCGCGCCTCCAAGCCCCCGGAGTCCGGAGTTCTCCAACTCGCCAAGGACCGACTCGACAGAGCGCTCTCCAGAGAGGCATCTGAGGTACTGCCCGTAGCCTCCTGCTTCTCGGTAGCGCGCATAGGTCTGGTACTCCGGGATGGTTGGGCGCACCTGCCGATTCTGGGCACAGGCACTCACCTGCTCCTCGGTCGCGTGGTCCACAGGGTTCTGTCCAACCACCGCTATGGGAGCCGTTGCGCAGCGTCCCACACACGGAACGCGTTGAACCCGAACTCCGGGGCCCAGGCTCTGCTCCAGTTGCGCGATCAGTTCCTCTGCTCCAGAGAGCATGCAGCTCATTGAGTCACAGACCCGGACGGTGAGCGGTGGCGGTGCAGGCTCCTGATCCTTCACCACATCAAAGTGATGGTAGAAGGTCGCCACCTCATAGACCTCTGCCTGGGAGAGTCGCAGCTCCTGAGCCAAGGCGACCAGGTGACGGTCTGCAAGAAATCCGCAGGTATCCTGCAGCAGGTGCAACGCCTCAATCAGCAGGTCTTTGCGGCGTGGGAGAGCCCCGAGGCATTCCTGCACCTCCACCAAGGCCTGAGGGTCCACCTGGCGTCCCTTGCCCTGCAGGCGACCTCGGCGCTTCCTGGGCGTCGGCTTGGACAGGTCGGTGCTCATCTCAATGTTTTTGGAGGAAGTCATGGTCGAGGGAGAAGGATGGAGGCCAGCAGCCCCTCCGGACTCATCGCCTCCGGAGTAGGGGCATAGAGCGGGTGAGGTACGCCATGGACGAAGCAGACCTCCTCCGGGTCGGCCAGGATCGTCTCTTCCCCAAAGGCCAACTCAATCTTGGTTCGGCGCTCCACAACCTCCGGAGGGTCGAAGCGTAACTTGATCACCTCTCCTTCCAGACGAGCCAGAAAGAACTCCGGCTCTCGGTCTGCGGCAGAGAAGGACTGGGGGGCTTCGGGCAGGAGCAACTGTTGCTCCCGGGCACTCTCCAACTCCAGAACGGTCACCTGCTGCAGGTGCTCGTCGCCAAGCGCCAGGAAACGGTCATCTCCGGAGAACACGAGAAACCGTGGAGCCTGGTCCAGCGGAAGCGAGTAGCGCAACTCTGCGGTCTGCAGGTCATAAACCCGGAGCGCGTGCGCGGTCTCGGCCACCAGCACTGCCAGCAGAGTCGCCTTGTTGTTCAGGGAAAAGTTCAGCACCGGAGCCTCCACCGAGATGGAGAGCCTTGGGTTGCCAGAGAGGTCGAAGGCCTGAATCTGCTGACTGCTCTCTTGATAGCGCAACCGGACGTTGGTCCGGACCTGCTGTTGCTCAGGAGTGTGTGGGAGGATCTCTCCGGAGTAGGTCACCTGCACCTCGACATCCGAGCGGTTCTCCCAGTAAAGGCAGAAGGTGTCCCGGACTTCCGGGATCACGTTCCCACGCCCCTCGGCCGTTTCCGGGAGGCGTGTGGTGTAGTGGATCTGCTCTCCGATGTGATAGTGAACATCGAACGATACCGGAGCAGAGGCTTGAAACTGATAGCTCAGCCGCTGCTCCGGATGAAGCATGAAGCAGTTCTCCTCACCACTCTCCGCAGCAAGCTGATGCTGTCCGGACTGCTTGGGCCCGGAGTCTTCGGGACCCTGCCCGCTCATCGACCCCGCAGACCAGGCCAGCAGGATGCCGGCGGCACCGGCGAGGAGCAGAACAGCCACTTGAAACATGCTTGACGAAGAGGTCGGAGGGTTCATGAAGGTCAGTCGTCGGAGCCTCCGTGATGCATGCGATGCATTGCATCATGGTTCATGCTCATCGGATTCTCCAGTACAGGAACACTCACGGTCACCTCCGGCGCGTTGCGGAAGTGCAGGGTGATGGGGTAGGCGTCTCCGGGCTTGAGCTGTTGTTTCAAGCCAATGAACATCACGTGAAATCCTCCAGGCTTCAGTTCTGCCATCCCTCCACCGGGGATCTCGATTTCCGGAACCGGGTACATCTTCATCACTCCATCCTGATTGGTGACGTGATGCAACTCCACAGCTTCTGCCAGAGAGGAGCTGGCCTTGACCAGCGCGTCTGCCGTCGGTTCGTAGTTCATCAGGTGCATGTAGGCCGCTCCCATGCGAGCGTTCGGAGGTGTCGCCCGAATCCAGGCTTCGTGGGCCTCCACGCCCGTTCCGTTCATTCCATCGGCCCAGAGGGCTCCACTCCAGAGGAGCGTGATCCAGATTCCCAAAACACTCAAACGTTTCATAAAGATTTCCTGTATCAGGTTCAATGTAGGCTGGGTTAAGGAACGATACCCAGATCGTAGGCTGGGTTAAGGAACGATACCCAGCATCTCAAGAATCAGAGGTCGTCCACCAGTTCGGTGATGTCTTCCGCCATCTCCTCCGGTTCAGCATCCTGACGATAAAGCGCCCGGAGTGCCCCTTCACCGTCAACCAGATACGTGTATCCGGAGTGAGCGACCAGGTATCCTGCAGCGCTCTCGGTCCGGGAGTCCTTCGCGAAGAAGGCTCCGTACTGCCGGGCCACCTGCTTCAGGGGCTCCAGTTCACCAGTCAGCCCGATGAATCGCGGGTGAAAGTAGGTGACGTAGCCTTGGAGCTGCTCCGGCGTGTCACGCTCTGGATCCACGGAGATGAACAGCGGCTGGACCTGGGCCTCCACGTCAGGCTCAAGACGTTTCAGAGCCTGCTGCACCCGGACCATTGTCGTTGGGCAGATGTCCGGGCAGGAGGTGTAGCCAAAGAACAGGATGACAACCTTGCCTTCAAACTCGCTCAGTGAGACCGGCCGATTGAGGGAGCTTTCCAGCGTGAAGTCTCCTCCCAGGTTGCCGTACTCCTTCAACTCGGCATGAGCCCCGATGCTCCCCAGGAGCACCAATAGGGCAGACAGCAAAAAACGCATGACGTCCTCTTGGAAAATACGATACGGGAGGGCTCTCACAGGGCACTCCCGTTAAGTTTGGAGAGGAGCTCCGGGGCTCAGCCCGGGGGCTCCTTGATTCAGAGGGTTCGATCAGGCCGAGAGAGGAGGGCCACGCGATGGTGGCGGTCCTGCAGAAGCCTTGCCCGGAGGTGGGACCCGTGTCCAGGCCTGGGGCATCACCTGATTCTGCAGAGGTCGCCAAAGCTGGAAGACTCCACCTGCTCCCGGAGTCTCGGAGGAGCCGCAGTGGAGGACGCAGTCGCTCTCCTGCTCCACTTGAGTTTGGTGAGAGCGGTGGTCGTGAGAGGCTTCCGAATGCGAGTGGTGCCCTGAAGCCCCTTGGAACCCGGCAGGCGAGAGGTGGTGTACCCAGTGTGGCGGGAGTGCCGCCAGCCAGTGCAGCAGGAACACCACCAGCACCTGTGAGAGCCCTGCGAGGTGCTTCACCATCACCACTTCAAGCTTGTAGGCCCAGGCCGAGCCTGCGTTGAAAAACCCCGCATCAGGCGGCCTCGGACTTGCGGAGACGATGTGCCCGGAGGTGAACGCGCAAGAGAGCAATCGCGGCCGGGGTCAGGCCATCGATCCTGCTCGCCTGTCCCAGGTTGGTCGGACGCACCTTCTCCAACTTTTCCACGACCTCCCGGGAGAGCCCGGAGATTCCATGGGGTGAGAAGTCCTCTGGAATCATGACTCGCTCCAGTTCTCCCAGATGCTTGAGCTCCTGCTCCTGACGGACCAGATAGCCTTCATACTTGATGTCGATCTCCACCTGCCGCCGCACGTTCTCCGGATAGGGCATCCAGTTCACTTCGGATACAAGCTGCGTGTTCTCCAACCGACTGAGGCTGAGCCTGGGGCGCTTGAGAAGTTCGGCCAAAGAGACGGGATGCTTCAGAGGCGGCTCCTCCAAAACAGCCAGCTCGGCCTGAACCGTGGTGTTGGGGAACACCCGCTGCTGCCGCAAGGCCTCTCCGAGGGCGACGATCTGCGCCCGCTTCTTGTCAAACTGCCGCCACTGGGCCTCCGGGAGCAGCCCCAGGTCGCGACCCTTGTCGCAGAGGCGCAAGTCGGCGTTGTCTTCGCGCAGGTACAGGCGGTGTTCGGCGCGGGAGGTGAACATGCGGTACGGCTCCGTGACGCCTTTGGTGATCAGGTCGTCAATGAGGACTCCGATGTAGGCCTCGCTGCGTGCCAGCGTGAAAGGCTCACGTCCCTGTACCTGCAAGGCGGCGTTGATCCCTGCAACCAGACCTTGGGCCGCAGCCTCCTCGTATCCGGTTGTGCCGTTGATCTGTCCGGCCAGGAAGAGTCCGGAGACGTGCTTGAGCTCGAGGGTCGAGCGGAGCTGGGTCGGGTCGATGTGGTCGTATTCGATGGCATATCCGGGGCGGATGATCTCCGCCTGCTCCAGCCCCTCAATGGAGCGTAGAAACTCCAACTGCACCTCGGTGGGCAGGCTGGTGGAGAGGCCGTTCGGATAGATCATCAGGTTGTCCTCTGCCAACCCTGTGGGCTCCAGAAACACCTGATGCCGGTCCTTGTCGGCAAACTTGACAATCTTGTCCTCGATGGACGGGCAGTAGCGTGGACCGATCCCCTTGATCTGCCCTCCGTAGAGCGCAGAGCGCCCCAGGTTGCGCTGAATGATCTCGTGGGTGCGTGGGTTGGTGTAGGCGATGTGACAGGGCACCTGCGGGAGCCGGATCTCCGTGTCCCAGAAGGAGAAGCGCCGAGGCGGGTCATCTCCAGGCTGTACCTCCAGGCGGTCCCACTCGATGGTCCGCTTGTCGATGCGTGCCGGAGTTCCTGTCTTCATGCGCCCCAGCTTCAAGCGTTTGCCCGCAAGCGACAGGGAGAGTTGCTTGGCTGGCGGCTCTCCAACCCGTCCCGCCTCTTCACGCTCATCTCCACGATGGATCAAGCCGTTGAGGAAGGTTCCGGTGGTGACAATCACCGTCTGGCTCAGGAAGGTCTCCTGATCCGTCTGCACCCCGATCACCCGGTCGCCTTCAAACAGCAACTCCTCTACCAGCCCCTCGGCAATCGCCAGGTTCTGCTGAGTCTCCAGCACCCGGCGCATTGCGTCCTTGTATTCGTACATTTCGGACTGACACCGAGAGCCCCAAGTGGCCGGACCCCGGGAAGCATTGAGCATCCGAAACTGGATTCCGGTGGCATCGGCAACCTTCGCCATCTCACCTCCGAGCGCGTCAATCTCCTTTACCAGGTGCCCCTTGCCGATTCCGCCAATCGCCGGATTGCAGGACATCTGGGCGATGGTTTCTCGGGACATCGTGACCAGCACCGTCCGGACTCCCATGCGTGCTGCAGCGAGGGCGGCTTCGCATCCGGCGTGTCCGGCACCAATCACCAGCACGTCAAATTTGGTGGAACTCTCAGGCATCTCATTCTTGCAGAAGTGAGCGGGGCAGAGACTGCGAATCTCTGCGGCAACGCATGCAGGGCCGGTGAGGCTGTTCTTGTTCCGGTGTCAAAGAATCTCGGAGGCCTCAGGCGGACCAGAAAAAACAGCATTCTAGCCTTTTTCCATAAAATCCACTACGGCAGCCCCCAACTTTTTTCAAGCGCTCGACTGGCTATGGATCCGGAGGCACCGGAGAGAGCGCCTGCTCGTAGACCTCCAGTGTTTCCCGGAGTAGCCGCGCCGAGTTGAAGCGCTGCTCGGCGTCGTGCCGGGCACCGTCCCCGCACTGACGCCGCAGCCCGTCTTCCCGGAGCAGCCGAAGCATCGCCTCGGCGAGTGCCTCTGGGGAGTCGCCCCAAGCCAGCATTCCGTTGCGGCCGTCTCGGATGATCTCCGGGAGACAGCCGGTTGGAACCGCGACGACCGGAGTGCCTACCGAGAAGAACTCCACCGCGACCCGGCAGATCACCTCCGAGTCAATCGAGCTGACCACCCCAGCGTCGGCAAACTGCATCAGCGCCCGGATGTCCTCACGCTCGGCGTCAAAGCGCACGTGCTCCTGCAACTTGAGGTACTGCACCTCCGACTGCACGGCACGCATCTCCGGCTCCTCCGGATTGGTATCCCGATAGAGGATCAGCAGGGTCAGCTTGGGGAGTTCCCGCAGCACCAGCGCGAACGCTCGAAGCAACAGACGGTGCCCTTTCTCACGGCGAATTCTCCCGACAATCGCAAGGACCCGATGGTCCGGGAGGATCCGGAACTCGTTGCGGTAGTCGCGTGAGATTTCAGGAAGGGGCCACTCTGGGAGGGCGGTGGGATAGTAGATGACGCGGAGGCGCTCTTCCGGGATCGGCACCGCCTGTCGCAACCGTGCGGCCACAATCTCTCCCGCAGCGATTGTCGCGTCGGTCCACTCGCAGTGAAGCTTCTGGTCCAGCCAGTGTCCACGGATGGAGCGCGTGGTCCCCCGGGTCCGCACGAGCCGGAAGGATTTGAGGCGCCACTTGGCCAGCACCAGCAGCGGGACACCCTCCGAGCGGTGGGCGTTGACCAACTCGATGCGTTGCTTCCGGAGCCAGCGGGTCAGCCTGAAGTAACTGCGTACGAGCTCCAGGGGACGGAGCACGTTGAGGTCGATGTCCGTGACCACCCGGAGTTGAGATTCCCGGAGCTTTTGCTCGTTGAGGCTCTCCGGACGGGTCAGGACCCAGACCTCGTGTCCGGCCTGCTCGAGCGCCGAGGCCACCGCTGCAGCATAGGCTGCTTCGGCGTTCCACCAGTGCACGTTGCTGCAGATCAGAATCCTCACCCTTTGCTCGCTCCGGAAGGCGACATGGCCTTGTGCAAAAAGAGAGCCTGCCCGAACTGAGGGTCGAGGGAGTAGCCTTCAAACCCGGAACGCAGGTAGAGCTGAAACGCGGTCTTGTTCAGATTGAGGACCTCCAGAGTGATCTTGCAGCACCCGCGCTCTTGGGCCTGACGCTCCACCTCCTGGAGAAGTTGCCGCCCGATCCCCTTCCCGCGGAACTCCGGATGCACCACGAGGTCGTGCAGGTTGATCAACGGGCGCGCGGCGAAGGTGGAGAACCCGGTGAAACAGTTGGCCAGCCCGACCGGTTGTTTGTCCAGCCAGGCGATCAGGCTGAAGGCACCGGGGAAGTTCTGCAAGGCCTCGGGGAGACGCTGCCGGACCTCCGGGCGGAGCGGCGCGTTTCCTCCCAGAGGATCCTGAGAGTAGGTGTCCAGCAGCAGCAGGAAGGCCTCGATGTGGTCCGGACGGTTCCAGTCCACAGGTTGAATTTGAGGGGTCATGAGAACACAGAGATCATGAGGTTGGAAATTGGCTTGAAGCCGTAGGAGAACTTGACGAGCCTATGGGGAGAAGACTCCAAGACACACAATCATGACTTTGCAGAATCGAGAACACTTCGTCAAGTTTGCGGCTCAACCGGAAGAACAGTTGGACTGGTTGGAAGGGGCCGTATTGATTGCCCAGGCGGTGTACCCGGAGGTCAGCCTCCAGGAATGCCGACAGCAACTGGACGTGCTGGCTGATGAGGTGCAGCGCGGCCTGCAGGAGAACATTGCGCCTCCTGCAGCAGAAGACGTGGCCCGCGAGCTTTACGGACGCTGCAGGCTGAGCGGAAACACAAAATCCTATTACGATGCCAACAACAGTTGCATCAACTGGGTGCTGGAGCATCGCATGGGCATCCCCATCTCCTTGGCCCTGGTGTTTGTCGAGGTCGCTCAACGTCTGGGAATCCAAGCCGAGGGCATCAATTTCCCTGGGCACTTTCTGGTGCGCTGCGGAGGCTTTGGAGGAGCGCTGTTTGATCCGTTCAGCGGCAAAGGCATGGGGCCTGACGAGTGCGAATCCCTGCTGCAACGCATGCAGGGGATGCAGGCCACGCTGGAACCCAGCCACCTGCAGGTGATCGGGGTCCGCAAAGCGCTCAGGCGCATGCTGACGAACCTCAAGGTCTGCAGCATGAACGTGAACGACTACTTGACCGCTCTCTTCTGTGTTGATCGGATGCTGCTGCTACAGCCCGAGGTCCCGATGGACTTGAGGGAGCGCGGCTACCTGTACTATCGTCTGGAGTGCTTCCCGGAGGCAGCAGAGGACATCGGGCGCTTCCTCGAGGCGATGCCCGAGCACGTCACGGCGCCATCCTTTCGCAAGCTACGGGACTGGCTTCTGGAACAACACGAACCTCCAGTGAATTGAACTCACAGGAGTGAAATTCCCAGCAGCTTCAAGGCTGCCAGAATGGCTAGAATGACCGCACCGGTAATCACCAGGCGCATCATTGGGTCTCCCAAAGGCCTTTCTCCTTTCTTTATGGATTTGGAGCCTTGCAGTCCCAGCGCGTCCGGGCCTGTTGGCGGAGTTGAGTGAGAGCCTCTTCTGGGGAGGAAGAGTCGGTGAACACCCCGGAGGCTTCTTCACGAAGGCCTGCAGAGAAGGTGGGTGCCGAGCAACCCATCATTCCGGCCAGCGCGACAAGGCGCTCTCCCTGCCCTCGGGCTGCCTCTCCGGCGAGGGCATCCCATTCAGACTCCATGAAACGGAGCTGCTCCAACTGCACGTAATCCCAGTTTTTGCATCCGGAGGTGCCAAAGGTGCTGGCAGTTGCAAACACTGGAGAGAGTGTGACATCCACGCTGAACATCCCCGGATCATTCCTCGCAAAGCCCATCGGGCCGCCTTTGTGACACGCCGAAGCCGAAGGCGTCACGGCCAACCCCCAGAGCAAAATCAGCAGTCCGGAGAAGCTTAACCGTTTCATCCTGCAACCTCCTGGCAGGTCCCTGATGGATGCCCTGCGGCGTAGACCCACTGTTTCCAGTCGACCCAAAGCTCTGGGTCGTGACGTTCAAGCCGGAGGAACAGTTGATCCTGGTGTTGATGCATGACCTGATGGATTGAGGCCTGATCCAGAAGACATCCTGCAAGAGAGGAAAACGCCCCCCAGGCAGGGCCGGCACCTTGTGTGGTTTCTTCCAGAAGAGTTGCTCCATTTCTGGTGAGAAAGTCGAGCCGCTCCTCCTGCAGCAGGTGGGCAAAGTCCCAGTTCTTACACCCGGAAGTTCCGGAGGTTGAGGAGACGGAGTATGTGGGAGCGAAAGTGACATCCACCGAAGACATGATTGGGTCCTTCTGAGTAATTCCCAACATCCCATCTCCGGTGCAGCCTCCCAAAGCTGTGCTGCTGGCTCCTGCCCAAAGCAAGACTGACAGGGTCAAGAGTCTTGCGAATCGAAGCTTCAGGGGAGTTTGGGAGAACATAGGGAGTCGGGGCGAAGGACCCGCAATAGAGGCGGGTCCGGAGGTGAGTTGGTTCAGGGCTGCCGCAGCTTTTCGCTACGCTTGATGACCTGCGAACGCATGGCATCCACGCTCTTCGAGAGGGCCTTGTAGAGGTTCTCGTGCTTGGCTGCGCTGGCCAGCGGCTTGTGGTGGAAACTACAGTGAATCTGCACCTCGTGAATTTCGTCAACCTTGCTCATGTTCACATGGAAGGGGAATTTGCTGTCGGTAATCTTCAGCAAGTCCTTGAACTGTTCGTTGACGTGTTCCTCAACAGCGTTTGAGTTGCGGATGTTGTTGAACTGAATATGCACTGACATTGCAGCCTCCGTGAGCAGGGGGGTGAGGGAAAGCAGGAGCAAGGCTCCCAAGAAAAAAAACGAATGAAAAACCAGAAAGCTTGCTAGCCCGGGGATCAGCGCAGAGCCCCTCCGGTCACAGCTTGCTTCACAGGGGGAGCGGCCAGTACCGGGGCATCACTTGGAGGCAGAACCAGGTCCTCGGCGCTCAGGCCATCTACCGACTCCATGGCAGGATCTCCGATCTCCTCCATGGTATCACCTGTCCCTTGGGGGAGGAAGAAGTAACCGGGGATGAGTACGATCAGGTAGGAGACGACGCCAATAATGGCCAGCAGGATGGTGCGGTTCATGGTGATTTCCGGTGGCGAGGTGTTGAGCACGATGCAAGGTGCTGTTGAGGCAGTTGTACCAATTGCCCCTTGCGTGGTCAAGTCCGCAATTGCACCGATGGACCTTGTCCGGAAGATGAGGTGAACTATTCAGAATTCCACCCTCTCTTCCAACCCCAGCCCTTGCAGTACGGGCCGCCAGGCCTCGCTGAAGTTTTCAGGTTGCAAACCCCTGCAGTCCGTTCACAATGTTGAGCAAGCTCTCTTCCCGGAAGCCCCTCTCTCAACCTGCGACTGGCTGGTCTCATGCTGTTGTTCCTCTCCAGTTGGCGCCACCTCCTGCGTCACCCTTGGCAGTTCGGCCTTTCCGTGCTCGGCGTGGCCTTGGGGGTCTCGGTGGTCTTGGCGATCGACCTCACCAACGCCAGCGCGCTGCGCTCCTTTGAGCTTTCGGTGGAAAGCGTCAGTGGACGTGCGACTCACCAAATCCTCGGCTCCTCCGGAAACCTGCCGGAGTCGCTCTATGCTCAACTGCGTCGAGACCACGGCTTTCGTCAGACGGCTCCGGCACTCGAAGGCTATGTGGGGCTACCTCTGCGTCCGGGGCAGGCTTTTCAACTCCTTGGGGTCGACCCCTTTGCCGAGGCCCCCTTTCGCAGCTACCTGCGTCAGCTCAGCACAGACAGCACCGGAGCCTTTACCGAGTTCCTGACCCGCCCGGACGCCTTGGTGATGTCTGCGGCGACCGCCCGGGAGCTGAGCCTGGAGGTGGGCGACCCGCTGGAGGTCCGCATTGGCTCCCGGGTGGAGACTCTGCGGCTGGTGGGCACGATCACTCTTGAGGACGAGTTCAGTCGGCTGGCGTTGAAGAACCTGCTGATCACCGACATCTCGGCGGCCCAACGGCTTCTGGAGATGCCCGGAGCGCTGAGCCGGGTGGATGTCCTGATCGAAGGCCCTGCGGCGCTGGAGCACGTGAAGCGTCTGCAGAAGGTCCTCCCGGAAGGAGTCCAGTTGGAGCCGGTGGCCAGCCGAGTGGAGTCTGGAGCGAAGATGACCGAGGCCTTTCAGATCAACCTGACCGCCTTGAGCCTGCTGGCCCTGGTGGTCGGGATGTTCCTGATCTACAACACGATGACCTTCTCCGTGGTGCAGCGCTATGCCCTGCTCGGACGTTTGAGGGCGGTAGGGGTGACCCGGCAGCAGGTGTTCCGGCTGGTTCTGGGAGAGGCCGTGATCGTTGGGCTGTTGGGAACCTTGCTCGGACTGGCCGGAGGGATTGGGCTCTCCCAGGAGCTGGTGCGTCTGGTCACCCAGACCATCAACGACCTGTACTTTGTCCTCAACGTCAACGCGGTCGAGCTTTCGCCATGGTCGTTGAGCAAGGGAATCGGGCTGGGCATGGGGGCAACGCTGCTGGTCGTGCTCCCTCCGGCGCTGGAGGCCTCCGGGATCTCTCCACGGACGGTGCTGATGCGCTCGGCCACCGAGGAGTCTCACCGACGCCTGCAGCAATATGCGGCACTGGGAGGAACCGTGCTGTTTCTCGTGGGCGTCGGCGTGTTGCAGGTGCCCACAACCGACCTGCTGATCAGCTACTTCGGACTGTTCTCGCTGCTGATCGGAGCGGCTTTGGTTACCCCGGCCTGCACCGGATGGATCATGTCCGGACTCCGCCCTCTGGTGCAGCAGGTGTTTGGCGTCTTCGGAGCCTTGGGAGTGCGCGGAGTGCAGGCCGAGTTGAGCCGCACCGGGGTCGCCATTGCGGCATTGATGATCGCCGTCGCCTCCTCCATCGGACTGCAGGTGATGGTTGGGAGTTTCCGAAATACGGTCTACCAGTGGCTCGGTTCGCAGCTTTGGGCAGACATCTACGTCTCTCCGCCGTCTCTGGTGGCCAACCGCTCGGACCAGTTTCTGGAAGACGAGTTGATCGAGGCTCTGGCTCAGACTCCCGGAGTGCAGCATGTGACCCGCCTGCGCGGGCTGGACGTTGAGGTTGACTTTGGCAAGCTGCGCCTGATTGCCATGAACCTCCCGGAAGAGGGATACGCGTCCTACCGCTTCAAGGAGTCTCTGGACGGAACCCCGTGGAAGGGCTTCACCGAAAAATCCCACCTGGTGATCTCCGAACCCCTCGCCTTCCGTACCGGACTGCAGCCTGGAGACACGCTGGAGTTGAAGACTCCCGCAGGCCCCCAAGGGTTTCTCATCACCGGAATCTTCCATGACTATGCCTCCGAACGTGGGTTTGGCATCATCAGCCGGACTCGGTATGAGCAGTTCTGGGACGATCCGCGCAGCAACTCCGCCGCTTACTACCTGCAGCCCGGACAGGACGCGAACCAAGCGCTGGAGGCCATGGGCGCGACCTTGAATCGGCTGGGACGGACCGCCAATGCCGAGAATCAGGGAATCCAGGACCTTGTGATCCGCTCCAACGTTCAGCTCCGGGAGCAGAGCCTGGCGATCTTCGACCGGACCTTCGCCATCACCGGAGTGCTCCAGTTGCTGGTTGCCGGGGTCGCTTTCATCGGGGTCCTCAGTGCCCTGATGGCCTTGCAACTCGAGCGTCAGCGCGAACTGGGGGTGATGCGGGCTACCGGGATCACCCCGGGACAGCTCTGGGGGCTGATCACTGGACAGTGCAGCCTGATGGGCCTGGTTGCCGGAGTGCTGGCCATGCCGGTGGGAGTGATGCTGGCGGTGGTCCTGATCTACGTAGTCAACCAACGCTCCTTCGGCTGGACCTTCCCCACCGTGGTCTCGGGAGGAACGCTCCTGCAGGGACTTCTGATCGCCGTCGGAGCCGCGGTGCTTGCCGGCCTTTATCCGGCATGGAAGATGTCCCGGACGCCTCCGGCGCTGGCCTTGCGAGAGGAGTGAACATGCACCTGAAAACAATGCTGTGGCTTTGGGGAACTCTGGCCCTGTTGCTTGCGTCCTGCGAGAAGCAGACGATCACGCAGGTCGATGCCCCCCTGCAGGTCGCAGAGGCGCTGGGAGGAGGAAGTGCCGAAGGCTATGCTCGGGCCGTGGAGGTTCGCCCGTTTCAGTTTCCCCTGGACCACGGACCACATCCCGAGTTCCGCAACGAGTGGTGGTACTTTACCGGGAACCTGAGCACCGCTTCCGGCCGACGATTTGGCTACCAGTTCACGCTGTTTCGGACCGCGTTGGCACCGCTGGATCCAAGGCCGAACCAGACCGCCTGGGAACAGAATCAGGTCTTCATGGGGCACTTTGCTCTCACGGATGTCGCCTCTGGGAAGTTCCACTTTGCCGAACGTTTCAGCCGCGACGCGCTGGGACTCTCCGGAGCGCAGGCCCAGCCGTTTCAGGTTTGGTTGGAGGACTGGAACGTCTCCGGTGATGGATCTCGGAGAGAGCTGCCGATGCGCCTCGTCGCCGAGGAGGGGCCTGTCCGGATGGAGCTGGATCTCATCGCCGAGAAACCCATGGTTCTCCAGGGAAATCAAGGCCTGAGCCAGAAAGGAGGAGAGGCAGGAAACGCCTCCTACTACTACTCCTATACACGCCTCAAGGCCTCCGGTTCCGTTACCGTAGAGGGAGAGACCCTTCCGGTCAACGGGTCCAGCTGGATGGACCGAGAGTGGAGCACCAGCGCCCTGGAATCCGGACAGGCTGGGTGGGACTGGTTCGCCCTGCAACTCTCTGATGGCTCGGAGTTGATGTATTACCAACTCCGGTTGGAAGACGGTCGCCCGGACCGGACCAGCGCGGGCGTGCGAGTTTTCCCGGAAGGAGGCACGACCAAGCTGAGTTGGGAGGACGTCGAGTTGACCCCGCTCGGCTTCTGGGAGAGCCCGCATACCGGCGCGCGCTATCCCTCCGGGTGGCGTCTGCAGAGCCGTGATGGCTCCGTTGACCTGCAGATTCAGCCGGTCCTGAAGGATCAGGAGTTGCGCGTGACTGTTCATTATTGGGAAGGGGCCGTGGACATCCAGGGCACTGCCTCCGGAAAGCCGGTCTCCGGACAAGGCTATGTCGAGTTGACCGGTTACACACCGGCGTCTCTGCTTGGAAAGCGGTGATTTATTGTTCCGATTTCAGCAACAATATGTTGAGAAAAACACTCATTGTCTCCTCTGCTGGTTGGTCTAACATGATGGATATCACGCAACTCCGGACGCATCCGGGTTGCCTCCACATCCCTTTCCCGCAAAAGGCCCCATGCTCGACAAAGTCCCTCTGGTCGCCCGAATTCTCCTCGGGTTGATCTTCATGGCCAGCGCCATCGCCAAATTGACCGGAGCAGTCCCGCCTCCGGAAGGTGAGGCCGCTCAACAGTTCATGATGACCCTGGTGAACACAGGCCTCATGACCGTCATCATGCTGGTCGAATTGGTGGGCGGTCTGGCGCTGATCACCGGATTCTTCGCTCCGCTGGCGTTGATGGTGCTGGCTCCCGTGACCCTGGTGATCGCCTGGTACCACCTTGTGTTGGATCCGATGGGGATTCCGGTGGGCGTGTTGCTGATCGCGCTTTCGCTCGCTGCTGCCCATGGCTACCGGAACCTCTACCTCCCGATCATGCAACCTCGCACTTCACTCTGAGGCCTCCTATGCAAGCGATTCGTCGATCCTCTGAGCGAGGACATGTTCAGCTGGATTGGCTGGACAGCAAGCACACCTTCTCCTTCGGACACTACCATGACCCGCGGTTCATGGGCTTCAGCACCCTGCGTGTGATCAACGAGGACGTCATCGTCCCCGGAGGCGGCTTCCCGACTCATGGGCATCAGGACATGGAGATCATCACCTACATGATCTCCGGGACGCTGGAGCATCAGGACAGCATGGGCAACAAGGAGTTGATCCGCCCTGGGGAACTTCAGCGCATGAGCGCCGGGACCGGTGTGCGTCACAGCGAATACAACGCCTCCCAGAGCGAGCCTGCGCACCTGCTCCAGATCTGGATTGAGCCCGGGGCCAAGAGCATCGCTCCCGGCTATGAGCAGAAGCTGGTGCGTGAGTTGGTGCAGCCCGGAAAGCTCGGACTGATCGTCGCTCCTGAAGGACAGGGTGGCGCGCTGACGATGCACACGGACGCGCGCCTGTATGCCGGCCTGTTGGATCCGGAGGGAGCGCTGGAGCACAAGATCCCGGGAGGCCGGAGCGTCTGGCTGCACCTGGTGCGAGGCCGGATCGAGGTCTCCGGGTCCGTGCTGGAAACCGGAGATGCGTTGGCCGTGCGCGATGAGGCGCTCCTCTCAATCACCGCTCAGGAAGCCTCCGAGTTCCTGCTCTTTGATCTCCCTTAACCCCCAACTCACCCAACCATGGAAAAACCCGCCCTCACCGAATTGCCCTTAATCGGGCCGATCCGCAACCGCTGGAGCCCCCGGGCCTTTGCCGAACGTCCGCTCTCCGGAGACGAACTCCAGACCTTGCTTGAAGCCTTGCGCTGGGCTCCGTCCTGCTTCAACGCACAGCCGTGGGCCTTCTTGGTGGCTCAGAGAGACGAGCCGGAGTTCGCCTTGATGGTCGACTGCCTGGTCCCAGGCAACCAGGCCTGGGCCGAGCAGGCTCCGGTCCTGCTGCTCGCCCTGGCCGAGCCGAACTTCAGCCACA
The DNA here is from genome assembly GCA_038133845.1 of Deltaproteobacteria bacterium. Lineage (GTDB taxonomy): Bacteria > SAR324 > SAR324 > SAR324 > NAC60-12 > JAYPUA01. The sequence continues at coordinate 6,891 of JAYPUA010000035.1, read as the reverse complement.
ACGGAAAGCCCAACCGCCACGCCTGGCACGACGTTGGCCTTGCGCTGGGCAATCTGCTGGCACAAGCGACCGCCATGGGCATCGCCGCGCACCTGATGGCCGGGTTCTCTCCGGAGGCGGCCCGAGGGGCGTTTCAGATCCCCGACACGCACTCTCCCGTGACCTTGCTGGCCTTGGGCTATCCTGGAGATCCGGAGTCCCTGCCGGACGAACTGCGCGAACGTGAGCTTGCTCCTCGAAGCCGCAAGCCGTTGGAGAACTTTGTGTTTCAACAGCGCTTTGGAACTCCCCGAAGCTTCTGATTTCCCAACCTTCTTCTGAAGAAAGCAATGAAAGTTCTGATCCCCTTTTACTCCACCTACGGACACATCTACCAGATGGCCAAAGCCGTTGCCGAAGGCGTGCAAGAGGTCTCCGGAGCCGAGGCCCTGATCCGTCGGGTCCCGGAAACGCTGCCCCTCGAGGTCCTGCAGGCCATGGGCGCGGTGGAAGCCCAGCAAGCGTTCGCTGACGTCCCTGTCGCCACGGTGGAAGAGCTTGGCGAGGCCGATGCCGTGATCTTCGGGACCCCGACCCGCTACGGAATGATGGCGGCTCAGATGAAGCAGTTCCTGGATGCCACCGGACAGCTCTGGATGCAAGGCAAGCTCGTCGGCAAGGTCGGGAGCGTGTTCACCAGCGCAGCCAACCAGCACGGTGGATTGGAGGCGACCCTCCTCAACTTCCATACGGTCCTCTTCCATCACGGGATGGTCGTGGTTGGCCTGCCCTACGCGTTTCAGGGGCAGATGGGTGTTGATGAGATCAAGGGGGGCTCGCCTTACGGGGCCTCGACGATTGCCGGAGCCGACGGAAGCCGGATGCCCAGCGAGCAGGATCTTGCCGGAGCGCGCTTCCAGGGAAGGCACGTCGCTCAGATCGCCTCAAAGCTCGCGGTCTAGGCCTTTGCTTCACGCAGAGCGCTGAATCCTCGGCGCTCTCGTACTTCAGCCTCGCCTCTGCCATGAGCAAGTTCACCCTCCGGACGCTGCGTGCCTCCGTCTACCGCTATCCGCTGGAACAGGAAGTCCGGACCTCGTTTGGCACGATGAAGGACCGCCCTGCGGTTGTTGTTCGAGCAGAGGACGACTCCGGAACCGTTGGCTGGGGCGAGGCGTGGTGCAACTTTCCCACCGTGGGGGCCGAGCATCGCGCCCGGCTGATCAACGACGTTTGCGCGCCGCTTCTGCTTCAGCACGCCTGGCCCAGCGCGGTGGAGGCGTACGCCGCACTGACTCGAAAGCTGCACATCCTCGCCTTGCAATCTGCCGAGCCGGGACCCATCGCTCAAGCGATTGCGGGGGTCGACACCGCGCTCTGGGATCTGGATTCCCGGAGGCGAAACCAACCCCTCTACCTCGCTCTGCAAGAGCACTTTGACGGAAGCCCCGGACCACCCGTTGTCTCCGTTCCCTGCTACGCCAGCGGGATTCATCCGCAAGAGGCTTCGGTTCGCATCCGCCAGGCTCGGCAGTCCGGGTTTGAGCGCTTCAAGGTCAAGGTGGGGTTTGGAGCAGATGCTGACCTGCAGGCCCTCCGGAACCTCCGGGAGGAGTTTGGAGAAGAACTGCCGTTGATGCTCGATGCGAACCAGCGATGGAGCCTGGCTGAAGCGGTGACACAGGCTGTCCAGCTGGAGGCCTTCCACCCGATCTGGCTGGAGGAACCCATGCCTGCAGATCGCCCGGCTGAGGAGTGGGCTCAGCTTGCTCAAGCGACCTCAACCCCCCTTGCTGCCGGAGAGAACCTCCGGGAGGCGGCTCTGGAAGACGCGATTCAGGGCGGCGCCCTGCGCTTTGTGCAGCCGGACCTGGCCAAGTGGGGAGGGCTGTCCCAAGGCTTCCTCTCTGGCCGGCAGATCCTGGCCTCCGGGAAGATCTACTGCCCGCACTACCTTGGCGGCGGGCTTGGACTGTTGGCATCAGCCCACCTTCTTGCTGCCGTGGGAGGTCCCGGATGGCTGGAGGTGGACTGCAATCCGAACCTCCTCCGTGAGCAACTCGCCCAGCCCTTTCCGCTTACCGATCACGGACAGTTCGCCTTGCCTCAGCATTCCGGATTGGGAGTCACTCCCGACCTCTCCCGGCTTGCTCCATACCAAACCCTCTGAGCGAGGCGCTCCCGGGCCCCTTTCCCCAACTCAACGATGCCTTCGGGGGATCTGTCAGCAAGAAGGCCAACGCCACTTGGGTTCGCCCAGTCCTGCGAGAGCTTCCGGGAGTTTCCTGAATCACCGCATCCTTGCGTCGGAACACAAACCGTTTTATGGTACGGAAGTCTTGCTGCCATATGCTCCTTCAGGGCAACCTCAGAGGACAGAACCACCAAGGTCTTGGCCCGGAGGATGAACTGTTGAAACTGAAGAGGTGACGACTATGAGAATCCTCCACACGTCCGATTGGCACCTGGGCCGGACGCTTTATGGCCGGAGGCGCTATGAGGAGTTCGAGGCCTTTCTGGACTGGATGGCCGAGAACATCGAGCAGAGAGGCGTTGAGGCCTTGCTGATTGCAGGGGATGTGTTTGACACAACGACCCCCAGTAACCGGGCGCAAGAGCTGTACTATCGCTTCCTGTGTCGGGTCGCGGCCTCCGAGTGCCGGCACGTGGTCATTGTTGCTGGAAACCACGACTCTCCCTCCTTCCTCAACGCCCCCCGGGAGTTGCTCCGGGTCCTGAACGTACATGTGATCGGGAGTGTGCCTGAGGACCCAGGAGAGGAAGTGCTGATCCTGAGAAGCCTCGAAGGGGCTCCGGAGATGATCGTCTGTGCTGTGCCCTACCTGCGTGACCGGGAGGTCCGGGCTGCAGAGGCTGGAGAGACTCCGGACGACAAGGTGCGCAAGCTGATCGAAGGCATCCAGCAGCACTACCGCGCCGTCGCCAAACAGGCCGAACAACAACGCCGGGATTTGGGAGCCGATCTGCCCATCGTCGCCATGGGGCACCTGTTCACTGCAGGCGGGCAGACTCTGGAGGGAGATGGCGTCCGGGAACTCTACGTCGGCTCTTTGGCTCACGTCAGCGCCCGGAGTTTCCCGGAGAGCTTCGACTACCTTGCGCTTGGGCACCTCCACGTTCCTCAAGAGGTGGGCGGTTCCGAAACCATGCGCTACAGTGGCTCGCCGTTGCCAATGGGGTTTGGCGAGGCCCGGCAGCAAAAGAGCCTCTGCCAGGTGGACTTTCAGGGCACCACCGCCTCGGTGAGCCTGATCGAGATCCCCAGGTTTCAGCAGCTTGAGCGCGTTCGGGGTGACTGGGACTCTGTTGCCGCCCGCCTCAACGAGCTGGCATCCCAGGACTCTCAGGCGTGGCTGGAGGTGCACTACGAAGGCACCGAGATTTTGGGCGACCTGCGTGAGCGGCTGGAGGACCTCCTGCGCGGGACGCGGATGGAACTGCTCCGGGTGCAGAATCATCAGGTGCTGGAGGGCATGCTGCAGCAGCTTCAGGAAGGAGAGGAGCTTGGGCAACTCAGCCTTGAGGAGGTCTTCGAACGCTGCCTGCTCGCCCATGAGGTCCCGGAGGAGCAGCGTCCGGAGCTGCGTCAGACCTATGCGGAGGTGCTGAAGTCTCTGCATGAGGACGACCTTCAGGCAGAGTAGAGAGGAGTCCACATGAGGATTTTGCAGATCCGCTTCAAGAACCTGAACTCACTGGTCGGGGAGTGGCAGATCAACCTGGCCGATCCAGCGTTTGCCTCGGAGGGGCTCTTCGCCATCACCGGTCCCACCGGAGCTGGGAAGACCACCATCTTGGATGCCATCTGCCTCGCGCTCTACGGGCGCACGCCTCGCCTGAGCCGCGTCAACCAGAGCGCCAACGAGGTCATGTCGCGCCAGACTGGAGAGTGCTTCGCCGAGGTCGTCTTCGAGTCCCAGGCCGGGAGCTTTCGCTGTCAATGGAGCCAGCATCGCGCACGAAAGAGACCGGAGGGAACACTGCAGGCTCCCAAACATGAGGTGGCCGACGCGAGGAGCGATGAGGTGCTTGGAGCCGGACTGCAGGAGGCCAGGGCGCTGATCGAGGACGCCACCGGAATGGACTTTGAGCGCTTCACACGCTCCATGCTGCTCGCACAGGGAGGCTTCGACAAGTTCCTCAAAGCCAATGCCGACAAGCGCTCTCCCATCCTCGAGCAGATCACCGGGACTGAGATCTACAGCCAGATCTCCATCCGGGTCCATGAACGCCAGCGCGAAGAGAGGGAAAAACTGGACCTGCTCCAGGCCGAGACTGCAGGCATCGTGATTCTTGATCCGGAGCAGGAACAGGAGACCCAGCAGGCACTCGAAGCAAAGCAGAAGGATGAGACAGCCCTTGCCGCCAGGGCCGCTGAAACCGGGAAGGCCATTGTCTGGTTCACTACCATCGATGGGCTGAAGAAGGAAATCGTCAACCTGGCCGATGAAGCGAGCAAGCTGCAGGGCGATATCGAGGCGTTCAAACCGGATCGTGAAAAGCTGGGCCGGGCTTTGAGTGCCGCCTCGCTGGACGGCGCATACGCAACGCTCACCGCCACCCGAAAGCAGCAGGCAGATGACAGTGCAGGCTTGAAAGCCGAGGAAGAGGCTCTTCCTGGACTGGAATCTTCCGCCAAGGAACAGGCCGAGGCACTGAAATCAGCTGAGCAACAAACTGCTCGGGCCAAAGAAGAGCTGAAAGCGGCCGCGCCTACCTTGCAGAAGGTTCGCTCCCTGGATCAGAAACTTGCCGATCAGAAAAAAGCGGTATCGGAAGAGGGTGAGGGCTGCAAGAAGGCTACGGCAAAAATTGATGCAGACAAAAAAGCCCGGCTCGAAGAGCAGGACAAACGATCCAAGGCTCACGAGACGCGGGCTCTTGTGGACGGCTATCTCAAGGAGCATGCCCAGGATGAATGGTTGATCAGCGGTCTGGCTGGCATTGAAGAGCAGATCGGCGGACTGCTCTCCAAGCAAAATGAAATCGTTCAAAAAGATGCTGCGCAGGAAGCAGCCAATACGACTCTGGAACTGGCGACAAAGTCACTCGACGACTGTCAGAAGCAATCCGGCATTCGGAAGCAGGAACTGGAGGACGCCTTAAAACAGCTTCAGCAGGGCAAAGATGCATTGAGCCAGTTGCTGGGAGACCGCTTGTTGCGGGAATACCGCACCGAGAAGGAAACCCTGCTGCGTGAAATGGCCTTCCTGACCAAAATTGCGGAGCTTGAAGATCACCGGGCAAAGCTGGAAGACGGCAAACCCTGTCCGCTCTGCGGCGCGACCGAACACCCGTTTGCGAAAGGGAATGTCCCTGTCCCCGATGAAACCGAACGGAAGATCGATTCCCTGACCAGTCTGATCAGCAAAGCCGAGGATCAGGAAGCCGCCATCAAGAAACTCGAAGAAGCTGAAAGCCTGGCCCGCAAAAACCTGACAGAGGCTGAAAAGCTGGAGTCAGCAGCGGCTAATGACAAGAAGGCTGCCGAGAAAGCCCTCGCCGAGGTGAAGGACGGCCTGGTGAAACTCCGTGCCGATTTTGCCGAACGCAGGCAGGCTGTTGCGACCAAGCTCCAGCCGCTTGGTATTGCGGACATCTCCGAAACGGACATTTCATCACTGATCGAAACCCTCACGGCGCGGCTGAAGGCGTGGCAGGCCCAGGTCAAGAAAAAGGCGGACATCGAGAAACAGATTGCCGACATCGACAGCGAGGTGAAGCGGCTGGATGCGGTTATCGAAACTCAAAGCACCGCCCTGGCCGAAAAGCTGGAGCGTCTTGAAACCTTGAAAAAGGAACTCGCCACCGGAAGTGATGAGCGCAATGCACTGTACGAGGACAAGGATCCGGACGCCGAGGAGCGCCGTTTCAACAAGGCGATTTCGGATGCCGAAGGTTCCGAAAAGCAGGTCAGAGACCGGCACAATGAGCTCCAACAGCAATGGAATACCGCGAAGGCCCATGTCGAATCTCTGAAGAAACGCATCGACCAACGAGAGCCGGAACTGAGAAGGCTGGAAACTGAATTCTCTGCAGGGCTCGCGACCGTTGGCTTTTCAGATGAAGGACAGTTTCTGGCGGCCATACTGCCTTCTGAAGCTCGGGCGGAGCTGACGGCCACGGCCAAGGATCTGGATGAGCGGCAAACGGATCTGAAGGCCAGACAGAAGGATCGGGAAACGCGTCTGACCGCAGAGAGTGCCCGAAAGGTGACCGATCAGTCGCTGGAGGAGTTGGAACCGCAGCTCAAGGAGCACGAGACGGCCTTGGAAGAGCTGCGTGACATCATTGCCGGTCTCAAGCACAAGCTGAGTGAAAACACGGCAGCAAAGGCCCGGATTCAGGAGCGGCAGGCCACGATCGAGGCTCAGAGACGAGAGTGGCTCCGATGGCAGCACCTGCACCAACTGATCGGTTCCAACGACGGGAAGAAGTACCGCAACTTCGCGCAGGGGCTGACCTTCGAAGTGATGGTCCGGCAGGCCAATCGGCAGTTGCAGAAGATGACCGATCGCTACCTGTTGATCCGTGATGTTCAGGAGCCGCTGGAACTGAACGTGGTCGATCACTACCAGGCCGGAGAGGTCCGCTCTTCCAAGAACCTTTCTGGAGGAGAGAGCTTCATCATCAGCCTGGCGCTGGCGTTGGGCCTCTCGCAGATGACCAGCCAGAAGGTCCGGGTGGACTCACTCTTCCTGGATGAAGGCTTCGGGACTCTGGACGAGGAGGCCCTTGATACGGCCCTGGGGGCCCTCGCAAGCCTGCAGCAGGACGGCAAACTGATTGGCGTCATCTCGCACGTGCCCGCCTTGAAGGAGCGGATCAGCACGCAGATCCAAGTCACTCCGCTCGCAGGAGGACGCAGCCAGGTCTCCGGCCCGGGGTGTA
>JAYPUA010000034.1:24538-39249 GCA_038133845.1 Deltaproteobacteria bacterium | reverse complement strand
CAGCCACGTGTGACATTGAGATTCAGGATACGATCAGCTTTGTCAACCCGGCAGGGATCGCGTTGTTTGTTCCCAAAGGGCTTTCTCCTCCAGACAACAATTCTGATGGCTCACTCTCACTGAACGTCAAGTCCACAGACGGGGCAGAAAACAAGATAGAGTTGAGTCCCAGTGGAACAGCAGCAAGTACCATCAAGGGCGCCGATGGGACAGACACCCGAGTTGCTGCGCCCCAAAATGCGTCTTTTAATGTCAACCAGGACGCCTCAACCAGCGTCAAGCTGAGCGGAACAAGTGGGAGTCAACTCAACGCCAGCCTCTCGGCAAATGGGGTCAAGCTCAATCTCGAAAAATCTGGGAAAGGAGTAAGCTTGGCGGCTCCTGCAGGAACCTCCATGTCCATCTCTGAAGATGGAACCTCAACCTTGCAGAGCCAGTTGAAAGTCTCTAATGGACCAAGCCCTGCTGTAAAAACGGTCCTAGGGAGTGACGGTTCCTTTGAGATCTCACTGGCTGCACTTGGACAGTTGTCGCAACGAAATCCGGAGCGCGTCGTTGATGGAACCACCGTGCGTGCAGAACCTGGGATCAGTACCTCTATCGAGTTCGCTGAGGGGTTGCAGGTCCAAAGCTCTGACAATGATAGCAGTCTTAGACTGCACATAAGTGATCAGGACTATACCCAAGCGACTCTATTGACAGACAACCGGACCTTCTCTCTTAAAACCTATCATCCTTCCAACTCCTTGTTTGTCACAGAGTCCGAGTTGTATATCACCTCTGCTTCCAATCAGGTTGTAATAAGTATACTGGGTGAGGTAGCTAAATCTGGACTCATACTGAGAGTACGCGACTCTGTCGATTCAAACCTAATTTCATCAGAAGGCACAGCAATAGAGTATTCGACCTCAGGGATTGTCAGAGCAAACATACAAAATGACAATCGTACAGGTGAGATAACGTTCCCTGTTCAAGGAGACATCACGCTCAAGTTGACAGACATCCAAAGCAACCAGCAGGTTTACTTTCCTCCCATGGCCAAGGGTTCAAGCATCGACTATTCTGTAGACCAAGTGGTCTTGGATGTGCCATTGTCCTATGTTGCCCCCTCCCAGTCCTCATCGCGAACCTCACGAACCAGCAATAAAGTCTACTCTCTCTACAGTGGCGACGGCTACTGGGTTGGTATAGACCCGGCGAATGGCAAGCCTCTCTACATCAACCCCGTTTCAGGTGATGCAGAAATCCGGATCACCAGCCACTTTGGCTATGAGGCAACCATTGAAATTTTGAGTGGTTCCATTGAGACAAGTAATGGGCTAGTCCTATCACGGACAAACAAGCTTCAACCAGGGGACAACTTCTCGGTAGACCTAACCCCTGCAAGCATTGAAATTGACCAATCCAGGGAGTTGGTCTCCTTGCCAGCTTACACGTCGATAGCGGCGGAGGTCTTTTCAGACAACTTCGGGAACTTCAAGGCTGTTTGGACTTACCAAGAAGGATCATGGAAGTTCTACACCAGTGATGCCACGCTCGAGGTCAATTATCTTTCCAGTGGCTACGAAAAATTAACGACACCTCTGGAGTCAGGAGATGGGTTCTGGGTTGAGCAAACATCGGGCTCTAACCCTACAAGTATTTCCTTCTTGAATACTGGGCCCTATGTATCCCTACCACTACTTAACGAAACCAATGAAGAGTGGACGCTCGTGGGAGCATCCTCTGAAATTTTGGTACAGGACATCGTCAAGTCTGCAGGATTTCACCAGCAACAAGAGGACGACAGCAACGCTTTCGGGATCCTTGTCGGCTGGGACGACGACCTCCAGGGGCCGTTGCTTACGCTACTGTTGATCCTAGGGCTTCTTTACTCGCGGCAAAGGGCTTTGGCTATTGTTGTTGGTTCTCTGACGATTTATGCCTGTGCCGACCCTGGGAGTGACTCTTCATTGCAGCAGGTCCCCTACGACCCTAGCTCCAATCGGGTCCACTCGGTTTGGAAGTGGGACGCATCAGCATCTCAGTGGCTGGCGTATGCGCCGGACACCCAGATTGCCATTGAACTTCAGGGGCTTGGCTACGCTAGCTTTGAGTCGGTCCATTCCAGTGAGGCTTACTGGGTACGGATCAGCCAGGATAACGCTGCAGGCTCAATGTTTTTTCAAGAACCTCCAAAACCTCCAGGATTTTGAGATATGAGCAGGACCTGGGGGATGATCTTTGCGTGCTTGGCACTGCTTCTCTTCACAACAACAAGAGCAGTTCAGGCTCAGAGCAACAACTACTTTGAGTTGCGCAAGGGGGTCGTGAAGGTCATTCGTGCAGGACGGAGTTACCTCATCTGGAATAAGGGCGCCAAGGTAAGCCTCCTTCCGGGAGACAAGCTCCACAGCGGTCCAGATACTCACCTAAGCGTCATCTTCAGCCAAGATAACGAGGCCTATGAGATCTACTCGAATGCCTTCTTCGAGTTTCAGTCGGCCTACAAGCGAAAGAAGGCGGTGGCTATTCTGACCGGCAAGGTCAACTTTGCCCTACCCCCCGCTGCGTCGTCAACAGATGAAAACGAATCCTCCGGAGGCCCTCTGGCCTCTCTGCGAGTCAAGCTGAGAAACCGGAAGTTGCCTGAGGATCAGAAGAACAAGATCCTGGATTCGGCCAGAGAGTTCATGCAGAGCAACTTCTCGCAAATCCGCCTGAACGCAGAGGACATCAGGCGCCCCCGGCTTGCAGTCCGCACCGTCTCCGCCATCATCGGAGTCCGAGGGACCGAGTTCGTGGTAGCCACCCAGGGAGACTCAACCAGCATCCTGACGCTCACCGGGCTGGTGGGAGTCGCTTCCCCAGATCGTCCTAACGTCGAGATTGCAGTACCTGCCAACTCCGTTTCCCAAGTCAAGGAGGGGATGAGTCCCACCGCTCCAGTCGAAGTTGCTCCTGCGGCCCAGGAGGCGATCCTGCAGTCCGATGCCCCGGAAGCCTTCGAGACCGTCACCTTCGGAGAAGCGGTGTCCCTCGAGTCCACCGAGACCCAGGCTCCACAGGAGGCCGTGGAAGCGGAGGCTGCCACGGCTCTGGACCAGGTGCAGGAGGTCTCCACCATCGAGGAGATCCTTGACCAGGCCGAAGATGCGCTGGAGACGCTGCAGGCGAAGCCAGTGATTCTGCAATTGAACATCGAGCCCCGGTAGTTTCATGAGACCTCTGTTGCTCGCAGCTCTGCTGACGTTGCTTTGGATGATTGCAGGTTGTCAGCAACCGCACACGCCGGAGGTGGAGCAAATCCGGGTCGTCATGCGCATTCACGCCGACGAGGCAACGTCCGGAAGAAGCGCCGGAAAGATCGAAAGCTACGAGGAGGCCCAGACCGCGCTGGTTCTGCTTGTTCCTGTCCGGGACTGTCCTCTGAATTACGGGACCTCTTCGACCGAGTACGATCGCAACCTGCTGACGCTCTCCAGCAATCAGGTCGAGTTGACGATTCCCATCGGTCTTCAGCTCAAACTCTGTCTCTACTTCTTTTCCGGAGCACACTCTCTAGCTGAACTGGACTCCGGACAGGTCGAGATTGATGGATACGGAGAGTCTTCCTCCTTTCAGGTTGCCTCTGATACGGATTTGCTAGAGCTTGATGTCGAGTTTTGGAACTCCCTGCTCTCGGAAATTACCCTCAAGATCAGCAGCACCTCTGGTGTGCTGAACCTCGGAGGAACCGGGACCTTCAAGCTGAGCGACTCCGCCGGAGACCTGGTCAACGAGACCCCTTTTCAGATTACCGACAACGAAACTCAACTGGTGACCATTGAGGCCCCGCTCGGCAGTTACAGCTATCTGATCGAGGTGCAGGGATACTCGGGAGCGTTTGGACAGTTGCTGGTGGACAACAGCGTTGAGCTTGAGCCTGTCGAGTTGACGCCCAACCTGATCGACCTCTCCTGGGTCCGCCTCGGAGAGGATACGGAGGTCTCCGCAAGTGGTGAGACCGCCCAAATCACGGGGGCGGTGATTCTGGAAATTCCCCAAGCCGAAGCCTCCGGAATCTCGCAGTTTGTCGCCTCTGCCACCTTGAAGAACATCAGCAACAGCTACACCGTCGCCTTTCCGTTCTCTACGCCTCTGCAAAACTACCTGCTCTCAAGCGATGTGGACCTTGTGGTTTATGAGATCCCCTTTGAAATCAGCAATGTGCTCCTGCAGCATGGAGAGAACGACTTTGACCTGCAGGTACGCGTCGGAGGAGAATCGCAGCTTTTCATTCTCTACGAGGGCTTTCTGTACGACTCCTGTGCGCTGGCGCAGAACCTCTGTATCGAAATGAGTTGGAGTGATGGAGAGGCCGCGAGTGCCAACCTGCACACCGCTTTTCTCGACGCCGCCCAAACCACCACCATCATCAACCAGGAGCAGCAAGGCATCGGCTCCAGGAAGATCTTCACCGTCCAGGACCAGAAGATCACCCACTCTTGGGGAGTCCCCTCCGATGGCACATATGCTGTATTGGCTGAAGATATCAAAGGGTGTGGTTCCAGTGCCGACCTGCAACAGGTCACGGTTCAGGTCAGCGGACCGGGCTTGGAGAGCCCTCTGGTCCTCAGCGCGTTTGACTTCAAGGCCAACACGGGGAGCAACCTACCAGTGGCTCCGGACCGGACCGCTCCCTTTCAGCAGCCCCTCATCCTCCTGGAGGTCGCGAGTGGAGCTATTCTCAACGGGTCCATCCAGACGGTTGACGTTGAGAACGGATTCACCTGGCCGGATGCCGAGACTGAAACCAGCATCCAGTCCATCTGGGACGATACGGACGTAGACGCCTGCGAGGGTTGATCCACCCTTGGAAGGTGAAAAGACAACAAGAGAGGAAAAGACATGGAGAAGGACAAGTTCAGCGGGGACGAATGGGAGAAGGTGCTTTATGCTCCGATGTGGGTGTTTGTCAGCGTTGCCGGAGCAGACAACCTGATTGATGAGAAGGAGAGCAAGGCGCTTGCCTCGGAGATGGCCAAACTCTCCAAGCACAAACTTGCCTTGGTCCGGGAGGTCGCCACCACCATCCAGAAGACCCTCCGCAAGACCATCGCCGACTTTCACACCTATGCGGCAGCCCGGCACATGATGTCCGAGCTGCAGACCGTCTCCGACCTGTTGGACCAGAAGCTCGATGCCGCGTCCGCCCAGCTCTTCAAACAGACCATGCTCAATGTGGGAAAGAGCATCGCCAATGCCTCTGGAGACAGCTTTCTGGGCTTTGGCAGCAACGTCAGCAAGGCAGAGCGGACGGCACTGGAGATGGTAGCCATGGGCCTCAAGATCCCCTTCAAGTGACCCGAATCATTCCGAGAGCGAACACGGGTTCCGCCTTCAGAGAGAAAAGCTTGCCACGTTTTTCCGGGATCTTGATGATAGCACAGATTCTGGACGAACCGTTCCTGACGCCTAGACTCAGATCCCACCGACGCCTATGTCCCTGCGAATCCTCTGCCTGCCCATGCTCTTGGCGCTGTCAGCGTGTTCGAGCCATGACCACCTGCCTGTCGAGAACTATGACCGGTTCTACAAGTTCTCACCGGACCTGTTGCCCTGGGTGCAGAAGAGTTCCCCGTCCGTGACGCTGCCCCCGGAGGTCACCAGTCGTTTCAGGAGAGAGTGTGAGGCTCACTGGAAGACGGATGAGGTGATGACTCGCTACTGCACTACCTCCAGGTCCAAGGAGTACGCCAGAACCGTAGGAAGGCAGTGAATTCGTCGCGCCGGCTCTGAGCAGAACCTGCTGCTGGGAGAAGCCGCGAGTCAGCTTATGGAAAACACGCCTCCCATCCCGGAGGCATGATGCTCGAGCATGTGGCAGTGAAAGAGCCACAGCCCTGGATTGTCTGCCACAAAAAACAGGTTGGCCTTCTCTCCAGGCTTCATCAGGTAGGTGTCTCTTTTTTGTGATAGCACCTGCCCTTCCTGCTCGATCCAGAAGTGGTGTCCGTGCAGGTGCATCGCGTGTGGCCAGGCCGTGTCGTTCCACAGTTCAAGGCCCACCCACTCCCCAAGTTTCAGGTTGGCAATCCGGCTTGTTGCCTGCATCATCTCTCCATTGAAGGCCCAGAGCTTCCGGTACTGCTGGGCGGCCTCCTGCAAAGAGAGGGTCTCTCCCTGATAACTGACTTCACGGAGGTTGCCCATTGCTCCCCCCTGCATGTGCAGAGGGATGCGGCGTGCTTGCTTGAGGCTCTGCTCGGGCAGGGGAACAGAGGGCAACTGCAGAGCCGGTCTGGGGAAGGAGAACCGTGTGGTCTGATCCGGGACGAAGGATGCCGCAGTCATCCTTTGGCGGGTGCTGACCTCCTGCAGTTGAAAATCCCTTGGTCCCGCGTCAACCAAGAGATCCACGCGCTGAGCAGGAGCCAGGTTCTGACCTTGCTCACCGAGCGGGAACGGCTCGCAGGGGAGGCCATCCAGCGCAATCACTGTCCCTTGAGCTCCCTCCAGCTTGAGGTGCAGGATGCGAGCGTTCGCTGCGTTGATCAGACGCAAGCGCAAGCGGCTTCCGCTGGAGATCGGCAGCTGAGGCTGAAGCTGCCCGTTGACGGTGAATTGGTTCCCCAGGCGCCCCGTGTGCGACCAGTCATGCATGCTCCGGAAGGAGGTCTCGTCAAGCTGAGCCTGGTCATCAAGCCTCCAGTCATCCAGAATCAGCACCAACTCCTGATCCACCTCAACATCATCCTCGCCTTGCACAATCAGCGGACCGTACAGCCCGCGTGCAACCTGCTCCCAGGCCATCGTGTGGGCGTGGTACCAATAAGTCCCGGAATCTTTCAGCGGGACAGCGTAGGTGAACGTTCCTCCGGGAGGGACCGGATCCTGGGTCAGGCCGGCAACCCCATCCATTGCGTTGACGTTTCGGACCCCATGCCAGTGAATCGAACTGGGGACCGAGAGTTCGTTGCGAAAGTGCACCCGCAGCAAGTCTCCCTTGCGGGCTCTCAGGACGGGCCCTCCCAATTGGTCGTTGTAGAGCCAGAGGCGAGTGTCCGGATAGTCAGGGCCTGCCAGGTTCTGTACGCTCTCCTTGGCTGTGAGTTCGACCTCCACAATGTGCGGGTCCTCTGCGGCGCTGGGCGATGTGTAGCTCAGGAGAGGAGCGGCGGCAAGCATGCCGGATCGTTTCAACAGTTCTCTACGGCTCATCCCGCTTCTTTGTCGCATTGCAGATCATCTCATCAAAAGGTTTGTGTCTGTCCAACCTGAAAGGGCTGGAAAGGGGCATCTCCTCTGTTCATTCTGCCGGGAGCGCTCCATGTGGTGGGCTCCGGACAGGAGCTTGCTCACCCTTCACTCCTCATCAGGCGGGAGGAGAACGAAGTTCCCCACATGCCGCTTGAGCAGAAACTCCTCCTGCGCCTGGGCGATCTGTGCCAGAGGAAACGTTTGGGCAAGCAACGGCCGGATTTGGTGATGTTCGATGTAGGAGATGAGGTCGGGGAACACCGGCGCATCCCAGGCCGTGCCCCCCAGCAACTGGAGGTCCTTCAGGTAGAGCACCCGCATGTCAAGTGACACCAGCGGCCCCCCAATTGCTCCGGCAGAGGCGTAGCGGCCTCCCCGTCGGAGCACCTTGAGCAGGGAGGGGAAGGCTGCACCGGCGACAAGGTCAAGGACCACATCGACGGACTCTTCCCCCAGGGCCTCCAGCAGGCTCTGATCTCTTCCCACCACTTCCCGGGCACCCAGTTCAAGAACCTGCTCCCGCTTTGTCGGGGCGGCTACGGCGATGGCCTCGGCCCCACGGAGGGAGACCAGCTGCAAGGCCGCAGAACCGACTCCACCCGAAGCACCGGTGATCAGGACTCGGTCTCCGGAGCAAACCCTGGCGCGCTGGATCAGGTTCTCTGCGGTTCCATAGGCACAGGGGATCGTCGCAAGCTCCGCGTTACTCCAGCCGCACTCCACCGGGAAGACCTCCGATTGCGGGACTTTGACATACTGGGCAAAGGCCCCGTCGAAATCAGAACCCATCCAGAGGTTTTCCATCGACAGAAACCCTTGGGGGCGCATGCAGGGTCTGACAAGGACTCGCCTTCCCAGAAGCGCGGTTTCCCCTCCGGGACCGAGTTGCATCACCTCTCCACAGCAGTCCGTCCCCTGAATGAAGGGAAAGGGCGTCGCCCCATTCCAACCTCCGTCCGGAGGGCTCGTCTTGACCTCTGACGAGGCAAGTCCGGAGGTGGACTCCGTCACCGAGCCGGAATACCAACCCACCCGGGTATTGATCTCGGTGTTGTTCACTCCGGCCCCAAGCACCCGGAGGAGCACCTCGCCTGCTTGAGGCCGGGGACGCTTGACCACCCGGCACCGCAGTTGATCCAGGCCTCCGTTTCCGGCAGTGACCACAGCCCTCATCGTCTCCTCTACCGGCGAGGGGTCAAAGCGGTCATTGTGGGGAGTACAGTCCCAGATCATGTGCCTCCTCAAAGGGTTTCACTCGGATGCATTCTCACCGAATCCGGCTCTGTGGCTGTGGTCCTCTGGCAAGGCTCTGGGCCATGAAAGAATGAGAAATGAGACCAAAGCTCAGGTCTGCGAGAGCAGCCAGGTCCGGAAGTCCTGAACCACCGGGCGCTCCAGCGCCTCTGGCGGGCACACGAGGTGGTAGGCCTCCTCGGTAGTGAAGGCGGTGTCGAACAGCTGAATCAGGCGGCCAGCCTCCAGGTGCCTGCGGACCAGCTCCAACCCACACAGCGCGACGCCTTGACCGTCCATCGCCGAGGTCATCACGATGTTGAAGTCCTCGATCACCAGCCCGCGGCGATAGGAGACCTCCGGGCTTCCCGCTCGGCGGAGCCAGACCTTCCAGTCGTGATGGCTGTAGCTGTGAATGAGTGGGTAGTGGGACAGGTCGGCCGGCTGGGTGATCGGATGCTCTTCCCGGAGGAGTTGCGGGCTGCAGACCGGAGTGTGGCTGAGCGGGAAGAGCCGGTCCACATGCAGGGCGTCCCACTCTTCCTGCCCCCGCTTTCCCCAAGGGATGGCGACGTCCAGCCGCTCTCTCGCAAAATCCGGGAGGTCGTTGAAGGAGACGATCTTGAGCTGCAGGGTCACCTCAGGATAACGTCGATAAAACTCGCCGATGCGGTGGGCCAGCCAGTTGGCTCCAAACATCGGCCCCACCTGGACCACCAGCGTCTCGGACTCGGCATCCTCCCGCAGCTGCCCCAGCACTTCCTTGATCCCCTGCAGGCCTCCGATGACTGCGGGGAGCAGCGTCTGTCCCTCTGGAGTGAGAGAGATCGGTCGTCCCTTCCTCACAAAGAGCGCAAACCCCAGAAAATCCTCCAGCGCCCGGATCTGGTGGCTAATCGCCGCCTGGGTCACGTGCAGCTCCCGAGCCGCGCTGGTGAAGCTCTGGTAGCGGGCAACCACCTCAAAGGTCCGCAGGAGTTCGAGGGAGGGGACATCCTCCCAAACTCCATAAGATTTATTCATGATGAAAATGAAAAATGATCATTTGAAATTCACAGAATTTTCCATACATATTTTGGAGTTACAAGTAATTTGTCGCGACCGGCGGTCAAGAGTAAACTCCATATTTTTCATCAACTTACTTTATCCATGAACCGAGTGCGAGAATCTCAGGCGCTGCTCTCCATGCTGCTGGCCGTCTGCTTTTGGTCTCTCAACCCCGTGGCCATGAAGATGGCCCTGATGTCCTCCTCGATCTTTGTGCTCGCGGCCTTCCGGGTCGTCGCCGCGGCCCTCTTGCTCTGGGGGTTCGTTTGGCTCTGGAGTCGGCAGTTCCGGTGGAAGGATCTGGGCGTGCAGCCCTTCCTGATGGGCATTCTGGAGCCTGGGATCAATTCCTTCCTCTTCCTCTGGGCAATGACCCTGGTTTCGGTGCCCAACGTCATCCTCTTCAGCTGCATGATGCCCTTCGCGCAGTCCCTTCTGGGCTACTGGGTGCTCAAGGAACCCCTAGAGAAGCCGGTCTGGCTGGGGGGAGTTCTGGGACTGCTGGGCATGCTGATCTTCTTGAAGGAGCAGACATTCGACTGGAGCCTGGGGCTGGGCAACGCGGTCCTCCTGCTCGCCTACGGGCTGACCGGGGTGAACCAGTTGCTCACTCGCCGGGTCATGCTGGAGCAGCGCCCGCTGTTCCTCACGACCTCCTGTCAGATGACCGTCGCGGCGGTGGTCACCCTCCTCGTCCTCGGGGTCAGCGGAGAGTGGACCCAGCCCCCTCAAGTCAGCACCTCTGGCGACTGGTTTCTGCTCTTCTACCTCGCAGGCTCCATCGGGCTGCCCTTCCTGCTCTACAATCGCGCCCTGCGTGAGGTCTCAATGGGTCTGGCAAGCCTGATGATCATCCTCACCGTTCCCCTTGGGTTTTTCTTCTCCTGGCTCTTGCTGCAAGAGGAGATGACCTCAAGCCACCTCTTGGGAGCGGCCTTGGTCGCAGGGGGAGTGATCTTGCCTCAGCTGACCAAAATGCGCGCCCGCCCCATCCCGGCCTGAGGCGCAAGTTTCCTGTTTCAAGCGACCGAGTTGACAGGCTCAGCTCTGCCAGGAGGAACGGTGATCTCAACGCGAGATGATGCAGGCCAGACGAGCGAGCTTACCGAAAGCGCCCCCTGAAGTCAGGAGAAAAGGTGAGCTGCAGAGGAGAGCTTCCCCAACGCCGCCGCCGTGCGTGTTTCCTCCTCCCTCAGCCCGGAAACTGAGGGCCTGCGCCCCGACGCTACGCCTCGCCGGGAAGGCGCGAGTGCTTCCGGCAGAAGGCCAGCAACTGCGCCACCTCTGGGCTCTCCGGGTGGGTGATTTTCTCTTGGGTGCCAATCAGAGTCACGGCGACCTGTACCTCGCCCTGCCAGTCCAGCACCGGAGCCGAGAGCGCTGCCAGCCCCGGGATCAAGTCACCGAAGACCCAGGCATAGCCAGCCTGCCGAACGTTTTCCCGCAGCGTCTCCGGGAGAGGGGAAGCTCCGGAGGCCTGCTTTTCCAATTCCAACAGAGGCTGGGTGAGTCCTGGCGGGGCGTAGGTCAGGAAGATCCTCCCCGTGGCAGAGTTCCTCAGCGGGAGCGTGCTGCCGAGCCCGAGGGTGGTGACGACAAAGTGTGCTCCCCTCTCCCAGCGCACCACGGTGGGGCCTTGGTTTCCCCAGACACTCAGCAGCGCGGTCAGGCCACTCTCCTCACAAAGGCTCCCCAGATCATCGGAGGCTCGGTTGACGAAGTCGTCCCGAGCCAAAGCCGCCAGCCCCAGCTCCAACGCCGCTTCACCGAGGTCATACTTCCCGTTTCGCGCAACCTGTCGGACCAGTCCCGCGTGCGCAAAGGAGGCCAGGTAGCGGTAGACCTTGGTCACAGACATCTGACTCTGGCGAGCAATCTCCGCTACCCCCATCGGCTGGTGTCCAGCCGCCAGAAGCTTCAGCACCCGCAGCGCAGCATCCAGCGACTGGATTCCGTTGCTGCTCTCCTGCGGTTCAGGTCCCATCCTGGCGCTCCAGCAGACGCCTCAGCCCCTCAACTGGAGCCCCGCGCATTCGCCCACCTTCCTGCACAAAGACCCCCCGGACCTCATGGCCCTCCACCGCCAGCCGATCAGCCACCCAGCCCCGGTATTTCAGCCGCAAGGCCTTCTCGGTCCACTCCTCGACAAACATCTCCAGCCTCAACTCGTCTCCCTCCTTGACCGGAGCAAAAAACCGAGCCCCGGAGTCCATCAGCCCAATCCCCACCGAGTTCAACTGCTCGCAGACCCGGGCATGTCCGGAGGCCCTCTCCTGCAGGAAGGTATGGAAGCAGCGGTCGAACCAGCGGTAATGGTTCGGATAGTAGACAATCCCGGCAGGGTCACAGTGTCCAAAACTGACGGAGACCCGTAACAGAAACTCTGGCGGTTTCACAGAAGAGACATCAGGCATGCTGGAAAAAGGCTTGTAGGTTGGGTTCAGGTGAAGGAAGTTTTGTCTTTGGCGAAACAATTTGCGTAATATGCAACAGGCGCCTGGAGAGGTCAACTCAAAAAAGACAGGAGGAAAAGCCATGAGCCTTTTGGAGTCCGTTGAAATTCTGGGCGGAGGTCCGGGAGGACTGTACGCCGCGGTTCTGCTGCGAAGGGGGCTGCCTGCCACACGGGTCCGGGTCACTGAGGCTGGTCCGCGCGATGCGACCTGGGGGTTCGGGGTGGTCTTCTCCGAGCAGGCCCTTGGCTTCCTCAAGGCGGATGATCCGGAGACCCACGACCTGATCTCGCCTCAGATGGAGCGCTGGAGCAACATGACGCTCAACCACCCGGAGGATGTGGTGGTGCTCGACGGGATCGGCTTCTCGGCGATCGGGCGGCTGGAGCTGCTGCAGACTCTGCAGGCGCGGGCTGAATCTCTGGGCGTGGAGCTTCGCTATGAACACCGGGTGCAGGATCTCAGCGAGTTTCAGGCCGACCTGATCATCGGGGCGGACGGGGTGCATTCTCTAGTCCGCGAAGCCCACACCGAAGCCTTTGCCCCCCGGCTGGAGATGATGCAGAACCGCTTCGCCTGGTTTGGCACTCCCCGGACCTTCGAGACACTGAGTCAGACCTTCATCGAGCACGAGTCCGGGGCATTGAATGCGCACCACTACCGCTACTCTCCTGAGATGAGCACCTTCATTGTCGAGTGCGAGGCCAATGGCTATGTTGGTCACGGCTTTGACCAGATGGACGAGGCGCAGACCGCAGCCTACTGTCAGGACCTGTTCCGGGAGGTGCTTCAGGGGTCGCCGCTGGTCACGAACCACTCGGTCTGGCGTCAGTTCCCTCGGCTTTGGTGCGAGCGCTGGCATCACGCCAACTGCGTTTTGCTGGGAGACGCGGCCCACACGGCCCACTTCTCCATTGGCTCCGGAACCCGCCTTGCGCTTGAGGATGCGATCGTCCTGGTGCGTGCGCTCCAGAGTCACCAGGAACTTCCGCAAGCGCTGGAGGCCTACCAGGCGGAGCGCGCCCCGATTGTCCGCAAACTGGTGAATGCCGCGAACACCTCCTGCGAGTGGTACCAGAGCTTCTCAAGGAGGATGCGGCAGCGCCCTCTGGACTTTGCCTACGACTACGTAACGCGCTCCGGACGCATCAGCACAACGCGTCTGCGCAAGCTCTCTCCGGAGTTTGCCGCACGCTTCGAGCAGCACCGTGCAGAGCAGGCCCGGATTTCCGATCCGGTGGGCACCACCGCCGGAGCGCAGGAGATCGAGTTCGACCGGCCCCTGCACTCGAACTGCAGCCGAATCCTCTGGGACAACCTGGACCGCAACCCGGAGGCCCTGGCGCTGGTTGGTCCGGCAGGTCCCTGGACCTATGCCGAGCTGTGTGCCGCCGCTGCTCAGTGGGGTCAGGCCTTTACTGCATTTGGCCTGCAGCGTGGAGACCGGATCGCCCTGCTTTTGGATGACACTCCCAGCTACCCTGCGGCCTTCTTCGGAGCGGTTCGTTGTGGATTTGTCCCGGTCCTGCTCAACCCACAGACGCCTCCGGAGCTGCTGTCCTGGTTCCTGGCCGACACGGAAGCGCCTCTTGCCGTCTGCGAGGCCGAGTTTGTCGCCCTCTTTGCACAGGCCGATACGCACCCAAACGCCTTGCGGCAGGTGGTCGTGGTCAACGGCGCTCCGGAAGGCTGCGGCCTGGTCGGTGCCTCCGCATTTCTGGAGGGATGCCCCACGGAGCTCCCCGAAGCCGACACAACGCCAGAGGACATGGCTTTTTGGATGTACTCTTCAGGCTCCACCGGGCGTCCAAAAGGCATCATCCACCTGCACCACGACATGGCCTACACTCAGCTGAGCTTTGGCAAGCACGTGCTGCAGATGCAGCCGGGGGACGTCTGTTTCTCTGTGCCCAAGCTGTTCTTTGCCTACGGATTCGGGAACTCGGTCACCTTCCCGTTTTCCGTTGGCGCGGCCTCCTTGCTGATGCCCGGACGTCCGGAACCGGAGTTCGTTCTCAAGTTGATCGAGACCTATCGGCCCACCATCTTCTTTGGTTTACCCACGCTCTACACCGCGCTCTGTAGCACCCAGGGAATCCACACCCGGGACCTCTCAAGCCTGAGACTCTGCCTGTCTGCCGCAGAGATCCTCTCTGCAGACGTGTTCCGAGCCTGGGAGGCGGCAACCGGGCTCCCTCCGGTGGAAGGCCTGGGATCCACCGAGGTCCTGCACATCTACCTCTCCAACTCGCAGGCACATCAGGAGCTGGGCTCGGCCGGACGTCCGGTCCCCGGATACGAAATCAAGCTCCTCAACCCTGAAGGCGAGGAGGTTCCTGAAGGCGAGGAGGGGGTTTTGTATGTCCGTGGGGACTCAACGGCCCCCTGCTACTGGAGGCGTCCGGAGCAGACTGCAGAGACGATGCAAGGAGACTGGATCTACACCGGAGACCGGTTCGTCTGCCGCAACGGGAACTACTTCTTTCAGGGACGCGCGGACGACCTGGTCAAGGTCTCGGGCCAGTGGGTCTGGCCTCTTGAGGTCGAGCGTTGCCTCAACGAGCACCCCAAGGTCTACGAATCCGCAGTCCTGGCCCACGAGCTGCCGGATCGCAGGATGACGCTCAGCGCCGTGGTCGCTCTGCATGCAGAGTTCCGGAGCGGCGACCCTCTCGAGCTGATCCGGGAGTTGCAGGACTACGTCAAGGCCGCCTTGCTGCGTTACAAGTATCCACGTCAGGTCCACTTTGTGGAAGA
>JAYPUA010000034.1:20839-24438 GCA_038133845.1 Deltaproteobacteria bacterium | reverse complement strand
CTGAGTAGGCTGGGTGGAGGAACGATACCCAGCTCAGTAAGGGAAAAACCTTTCCGGCACGCGCTCGTTCTGATAAGAATGCTGGCTCGGTCTCTGTCCGAGGCGCCTGATTCACAGCCTCTCCCGGCTCCGAAGGATCCGGAACCTCAGCGCGCGTTTTCCTGGATTCCTGAAATCCTGAAGCCTGGTGTTTTTCTCTCACTGCATCCCGATCAGACCATGAACGAATCCTCACGCTGCCGCGTCACCGGAGAGCGCTCCCTGCACCGATCACGCTGGACCGAGGTCGGTGAGATCGACTATGTCGACGGAAACGGCCAGCCTCGGACCTGGGAGTGCGTCCACCGCGCGGCCAGAGCGGAGGCGGTGATCATCGTCGCCACCTTGAAGCCCTCCGGGAAGGTCATCCTCGTGCGTCAGTTCCGTCCTCCTGTGGGCGGTCCGGTGCTGGAGTTTCCAGCAGGACTGGTCGACCCCGGAGAGGGCTGGGCCGAGGCTGCGGTGCGGGAGTTGAAGGAGGAGACGGGCTATTCGGGGAACATCACGACGGTGGGTCCGCGTGGATTCTCTTCACCAGGTCTGCTTTCGGAAGGGTGCGCGTTTGCGCGGCTGGAGGTGGACGAGACACTTGCCGAGAACCAAAATCCGGTTCACGAGCGTGAACCCTCGGAGTTCATGGAGGTGCTGCTGGTCGAACCGGAGGAGATCGGTGCCGTGTTCGCCCGGGAAATCACGGCCGGGGTGTCGCTCGACATCAAGCTCTACGCCTGGTTTGCCTCCAGGCTGCTGGGCTGATTGTGCTCGTGCTGCACCACGAACTGCATCAAGGCGGCAGGGAGGTCTTGCTGAAAGCGCAGGCCGAGAGAAACCAGCAGGAGCCCCAGCACCGGGCGCAGCCGGTGCAACTCCGCATCGTCCCACTCCACAAACAAGGACGACCCCACATAAATCACCGCACGTCCTCGGGCGATGTTCTGGGTCCGGTAGAGAACCTTGACAAATGGGGCCTCCAAGGCCTCTTCCTCACGCCCTTCAAAGAGCCCGACCCCAAGCTGCACTGCCATCGCCGATCCTGATGGGAGGCGGTTCCCAGAGGGCGACTCCATGGGCCAGGGGAGTCGAAAGCCCAACAACCGGCTTTGCTCCCGGAGGACGTGCTCCTGGAGTCTCTCCGGATGGTGACCCCAGCGCTCGATGTCGGCAAACGCGGCATCTCGTGCGGAGAGCCAGTTTCGGAGCATCCAGGCCAAGGCCTCGTCGCGCTCCGCCTGACACCCGAGGAGCGCCTGGCTACCATCCAGAGTGCTTTCCGTGTAGTCCTCGATCCGTGCCCGAAAGTAGGGTGCCGAGCAATCCTCCACTGGGGTCAGCGAGGTGATCAGGTGCTTGAGCAGCACCGCGTTTCTCTCGCAGTACTCCCGAAACGCCTTCTCCAGCGCGATGCCTTCAAGCACGCCAGCCGGACGACTCTCCGGAAGGATCTCCTCCTCGCCGGTTTCAGCCTCCTTCTGGGGGATGTGCATCACCCCTTCCTTCATCAAACGCTCCACCGTCCGGAAGTCCAACCGGTGCAGGAGGGCTTCCCAGCGGCTGACTGGACGATCGGTGAGTTGCCCCAACCGCATCAGCAGCCAGGCCTCGCCCTCCGGACGCCGGGCGAGGTCGTTGAGCTTTTGCAGGAAGAAGCGGTTCTTGACGGTCAGATAGACGTGGTAGTGCTCGGAGAACAGGCCTTGGAGGCGCTCCTGAAGAAACTGCCGCCGTCGCTCTTCCGGGAGCGCGTTGGTCCGGGTCAGGCGGGCTCGAATCCTGCGACGCTGGCGCAGCTCGGAGGCCGGGCAGTCCAGCAATTGCTGCAGATTCTGCTCCAGGGTCCCGTGGTATGCCTGCAGCGCCTCAGCCTCTCTACGCGAGCGCGCATAATCGAACAGCTGGTGCACGACCGTCAGTGACTGAACGCTCTTCTGTACGCTGGAGCGCAGCGCCGCTTCCCCCTGATCCGGATCGTAGTTGGCCAACAGGCGACGCACGTTCTCCGGATGATAGAACTGCAGCGCGTGGACAAAGGCCCGGTGTGCGTCGCTCCCCGGATAGGGCATGTCCTGCGGGTGTTCGTGACGAAAGCGCCCCAGCGCCACATCGAGCTCATGGAGGAAGATCTCCGCAGGCGTCGAATGAGGACCTCCCGCCACTCCTCCGGGAGATTCACGGAGCAAGGCGGTACGCAGCCGGTCGATGCGTTCATTCCAGGACTCCTGGGGGGAACTCTCTGCCACAGGAGGGCTCATCCTCGAGGTTCAGAAAAGGACGCGAGCAGGTGAGCAATCAGCCGGTCGGCATCCCAACGCTCCGCCTCTCCGGAGAAGTTGAGGATGATGCGATGCCTCAGAATCGAAGGGGCAACCGCCTTGAGATCCTGAAGCCGGACCGCACCGGCACCGTTCAGCAGAGCATGTGCCCGGGCTGCCCGGATCAGGCTCTGGGAAGCACGAACCCCGGCGCCCCACTCCACAAACTCACGCACCTCGGGAAGCTGCGACTCCTGAGGCCGCGTCTCCCGCACGAGCCGCACGGTCCACTGCACCAGGTGTTCCGGGACCGGCACCTGAGCGGCCAACCGCTGGCAGTCTTGGAGCAGGTTGGGCTCAAAGAGCGGCTCCAGCGTGTGAGCCTCCGGAGCCTCTGAAGACTCGGCAATCCGGACCTCCTCCTCCAGGCTGGGGTAGCCCACGGAGATGTTGAAGAGGAACCGGTCCAGCTGTGCCTCCGGAAGCGGGTAGGTTCCCTCAGAGTCGATCGGGTTCTGGGTGGCAAAGACCAGAAAGGGCGGCTGCAGAACATAGGTCTTTCCGGCAGCAGTCACTTGACGTTCCTGCATTGCCTGCAACAGCGCCGCCTGAGTGCGTGGGGAGGTGCGGTTGATCTCATCGGCAAGCAGCAAGTTGGTGAACACCGGGCCAGGGACGAAGCGGAATCGCCTTCCGCCTTCCGGAGCCTCCTCCAGCAACTCGACACCGCTGATGTCGGAGGGCATCAGGTCCGGTGTGCACTGGATGCGGTTGAAGTCCAGGTGAAAGAGCTGCGCGAGGCTACGGATCAGGAGGGTCTTGGCCAGCCCGGGAACCCCGGTCAGCAGCACGTGTCCGTTGCTGAAGAGCGCAGTGACCAGCAGATCGAGGACCTGCTCTTGTCCAACGATCACCTGGGACATCGCCTGCTTGAACTGCGCAGGGAATGCCTGAATCCGTTCGTAAAGCTCCGGAAGCTGTGCTGCAGGGTCGGAGGCGTTCTCCGAGGACGCCGGTGAAGATGGGGGCAAGTTCATGAAGCAGGTCGGGTGAGGGGTTGTCGGCTCGAAGTTGCTGTCTGCCTGCTGGGTATCGTTCCTCAACCCAGCCTACGGTTCTGCCTGCTGGGTATCGTTCCTCAACCCAGCCTACGATTCTGTCTGCTGGGTATCGCTCCTCAACCCAGCCTACGATTCTGTTTGCTGGGTATCGCTCCTCAACCCAGCCTACGATTCTGGATTCCCGCGTTCGCGGGAATGACGAAACTCTGAGATGCGGGAACACTCCCTGAGCAGGCGAAGGCATTCCCTG
>JAYPUA010000034.1:14643-20739 GCA_038133845.1 Deltaproteobacteria bacterium | reverse complement strand
ATGACGAAACTCTGAGATGCGGGAACACTCCCTGAGCAGGCGAAGGCATTCCCTGAAAGAGACCGAACGTTCCCTGAACTCAGTCGAAGGAGCCCGGATCTACGAAGGGGCCCGGATCTACAGCATATCCGCGTTTGGGGCGCTAGACAATGGCTTGTCGAACGCGCCGGAGGCACTTTTCCTTGCCAAACAGGTCCACCAGCAGGTGCAGGTCCGGTCCCTGGACCTCCTGGGTGATCGCCGCCCGCAGAGGCATCCAGAGCCCCTTCCCCTTGATCCCGGTCTCCTGTTGCACCTGTTTGGCCAGCTGCGGCAGCATCTCTCCGTTGAGCTGTGCCTCGGCCTCGAGCTTTTCTGCAAAAACACGCAGTACCGTCTGGGCCGCCTCTTCGTGAAGGATCGCGAGCACCTCCGGATCTTCACTAGGAGGACGCTCGTCAAAGAACGGGGCCAGTTGGTTGCCAATATCCCGCAGGGTGACCAGCCGGTTCTGTACAGACGCGACGACCCGTCGGAGCTGCTCTTCCGGGCGATCGGCATACGGCGTCTCCTTGAGGAAGGGGCGGACCCGCTCCATGAGTTCCTCCGGATCCAGACGCTGCAGGTGCTGCTGGTTCATCCAGTTCAGCTTCTCCCGATCGAACACGGCACCGGACTTGTTCACCCGCTTCCAGTCGAAGCGCCCGACCAGGCCCTCCAGCGTGAACAGTTCCTGGTCATCCTCCGGACTCCATCCCAGCAGGGCGACAAAATTCACCAGCGCCTCGGGCAGATATCCCGCATCCCGAAAGTCCTCCACCGCAACGGACCCTTGGCGTTTGCTCAACTTGCTTCGGTCCGGGTTGAGGATCAGCGGGAGGTGTGCAAAGCGTGGCGCCTCCCAACCCAGGTAGCGGTAGAGAAGCAGATGTTTGGGGAACGACGGGAGCCACTCTTCTCCCCGGACCACCAGCGTGATGTCCATGTGGTGATCATCGACGACCACAGCCAGGTGGTAGGTGGGGAAGCCGTCCCCCTTGATCAGCACCTGATCTTCCGTCTGCGTCGTCTCGATCGAAACCGGCCCCCGGATCAGGTCGTCCAGAACCAGCGTCTCCGGAGTGGAGGGGATCTTCATGCGGATCACGTGCGCCTCCCCATCCTGAATGCGCCGGCTTGCCTCTGTCGGATCAAGGTCCCGGCAGTGTCCGTCGTAGCGCGCGGTCTCGCCTTGTTCCCGCTGTGCAGCCTTGACCTGCTCCAGACGCTCCGGGGTGCAAAAGCAGGGGTACGCATCGCCCTGATCCACCAGCTGCCGGGCGTACTGATGATAGAGGTCGAGCCGCTCGGACTGTCGGTAGGGTCCATGCTCCCCGGGAAGCCCTGGGCCTTCATCCAGGTCCAGCCCGGCCCACTCCAGCATGCGCATCAGATCCGCCTCGGCCGCCTCCACCAGCCGGTTGCGGTCGGTGTCTTCCAGACGGAAGATGAAGCGTCCTCCGTGACGGCGGGTGTAGAGCCAACTGAAGAGCGCGGTCCGGAGGCCTCCGACGTGGAGGTATCCGGTGGGACTGGGGGCAAAGCGAAGTCGTTGCATTCAGGGAGACGTGAGAAGAGGCTCGCCTGTGCGAGCACGTTCAGGGAAGTACAGTTCGTTATTCCCGCGATGGATCAGGTGACCACTTCGAAGCGGCGCATGCGGATGTTGAGGAGCAGGCCCACCCCAAACATCATCGAGAGCATGGAGGACCCCCCGTAGCTGAAGAACGGGAGCGGCACCCCAACCACGGGCATCAGCCCCAGCGTCATCCCGATGTTGATCAACACGTGGGAGGTGATGATGGCGACCACCCCGACCGTCTGAATGGCCCCCAAACGATCGCGGGTCTTGAGGACTCCGGAAAGCGCCCAGAGGGTCAACAGCATGAAGAGGAACAGCACGGTGAGGGAGCCGAGGAAGCCCCACTCTTCCGAGAACACCGAGAAGATGAAGTCCGTGTGGTTTGCCGGGAGAAAGTTCAACTGTCCCTGCGTCCCGGCCCCGAGGCCCTTCCCCCAAAGCTGTCCGCTCCCCACGGCGATCTTGGATTGAATGACGTGATATCCCGCCCCCAGCGGGTCGCGCTCGGGGTTGAGGAAGGTCAGCACCCGGTCCTTCTGATAGGGCTTGAGCACATACAGCCAGGCCAGAGGGAGGATGGCGACCGCGAGGAGCCCCAAGGTGATCAGTGTCTTGACCCGCAGCCCCATGAGAAAGAGGATCGGGAAGCTGATGATGATCAGCAGCAGCGCGGTCCCCAGGTCCGGCTGGCGGATGATCAGGACAAACGGGATGCCGATCAGCATCAGCGGAATCAGCCAGTACAGCCGGCCTCGGTTCTGGAACTGGCTGTTATCGCGCAGTTGATACGAGAGGGCCAGCACAAGCGTGAACTTGCTGAACTCCGAAGGCTGTACAAACACCGGTCCCACCCTCAGCCAGCGCTCCACCGGAGAACCCGGACCTCCTGTGCCGTAGAGGAGCACCAGCACCAGCAGCACAACCACGGCAAGGTGCAGCACCAGCCCCATCTGAGCCCAGGTTCGGTAGTGGATGAACAGGGTCACCAGCGCCACGCCCAGGCCGATCAGCATCCAGTAGCTCTGCCGGACGAGGTAGCCCGACTTGATCCCGCTACCAAAGGTCGCCGAATACATGGCGAGCAGCCCCAACCCGCAGATGGCGAGCACCAGCAGCAACAGGATCCAGTCAAAGTTTTCGAGAAGCCTGCGGTCAAACACGTTGCGTACAAAGGAGAGAGTCCGGACAGCCTCAACACCTTAAAAAACAGGACTCGGATCAACAAGCCAAAAGGAAATCCGTCAGGATCCGGGCGCAGAGGACGCTCCCTCTGGAGCGGCCGCAGGCATTGCTTCCTCCGAGGGCATGCAGTAGGATGGTTCCCAACACAAAGACGCCTCCGGGAAGCTGCATGCCCATCTACCACTACCAAGCCTATGATCCGCAAGGGCGCCTGCACAAGGGCACCCAGGATGCGGCCTCGACGGCAGAGGTACAGCAGTTCCTCCGCGCCCGAGACTGGTATCCCAAGGAGATCCGGACCAGCCGCTTCTCCTTTGGAGGCAAGACCGCTCAGGAAAGCGCAGGCTCAGGGACCCGGCGATCTCCGTCCTTTCGATTCCCCGGACTTGGCCAAGGCTTCGGGCGGGAGCTGATGCTGTTCACCCGGCAGCTCGAGGTGCTGCTCGACGCGACCATCCCCTACGACCGGGCCTTCCAACTCATCATCCCACAGACCGAGAGCCCCAGGTTTCAGAGCATCCTCTCCGATGTCCGCAGCCGCGTGGTGGAAGGTAGCTCCCTGGCCGAGGCAATGAGAGAGCATCCGGAGGCCTTTCCGCCGATGTACGTCAGCATGGTGCGCTCCGGAGAGAACGGGGGCTCGCTGGGGGTGATCATGAAGCGGCTCGCCGAGTATTACGAGCAGCAGGACAAGCTGCGCTCCAAGCTGCGCTCTGCGATGATCTATCCGGCCTTCATGACGGTGTTTGGCATCGCGGTTGTGGCTTTCATGGTGACCACGGTGGTGCCCAAGGTGACGGTGATCTTCGAGTCACAGAAAGCGGCCCTGCCGCTGCCCACGCGATTGCTGATGGGGCTGAGCGATTTTGTCGCCAATCACGGGCTCTTGCTCCTTTTGATGCTGACCGGATTGTTTGTTGGAGGTGTGGCCTTCTGGAAGAGCCTTCCGGGACAGCGCTGGCGAGATCGGCTGGAGCTGAGCCTCCCGGGGCTGAAGACCTTGCGGATCAAGGTCCTGGTTGCTCGCTTCTGCCAGACCCTCGCGCTGCTCCTGAAGAGTGGGGTGGACCTGAAGAACGCCCTGGAGATCTCCAAGCACGTGGTGGTCAACCGACGCTTTCTCCAGCACCTGGATCAGCTGATTGTCGATGTCAACAACAAGGGGGTGCCACTTTCGGTGGCGATGAGACGCATTGAGTACTTCCCGGAATACGTCCGCCACGTCGTGGCCATCGGAGAGGAGGCGGCCCGGGTGGACGAGTTGCTGGACCGGGTCTCGCTGCGCATGCAGGACGAGGTGAGCGGGCTGATCGAGTCGCTGACCGCGCTGCTGCAGCCGGCGTTGATTCTGCTGATGGGCGGGGTGGTTGGCTTTATCGCGTTGGCGGTGCTCCTCCCCATGCTTTCCATGAACCAACTGATTGGAGGATAATGCGACTCAGCTGGCTGATCGGGGCCCTCTGGCTCTGTGGCGTCTCTCTGCTTGGGGCCCAGGAGAACACGTCCCGTCGGGGAATGCCGCCTCCGGAGCAGGAGGTGCCGGAGGCTCGAACGCCGGAGGCTTCGCGGACTCCAGCGACACACAAGGCGGTGCTGCGTCTGCTCGAAGGCCGGCACTGGACCTTGCGCTCCGGAGCCTTCCGGCGTCTTGGACCAGGAGCTGAAGAGCTGCTGCGCGAGATTGCCGAGGACTCGACCCGGATCAACTACCTGCGCTTTCGTGCTCTTGAGGCGCTCAGCCTGTTTCCCAGTGACGCTACCGCAGACTTTCTGGAGGCCACCGCACGTCGCGGAGAGCGCTCCTTCTCGCGCCGGGGGCTGGCCGCGTTTGAGGCCGGGTTCTCTCAGTCCCGCCCGAGCCG
The DNA here is from genome assembly GCA_038133845.1 of Deltaproteobacteria bacterium. Taxonomy (GTDB): domain Bacteria; phylum SAR324; class SAR324; order SAR324; family NAC60-12; genus JAYPUA01. Next base: position 16,095 of record JAYPUA010000034.1, on the reverse strand, counting down.
GTTTCAGGCGCTGGCACGCGACCTCGCCACCTCGCCTCTTCCGGACGTACGTCTGCAGGCAGGCAGGGTGTTGCGACAGGTGGACCCGCAATCGTTCTCCCGGATGCTCCGTCAGGAACCGGAAGCCTGGGTCCGTGAGGAGTTGAGCCGATGACGCACCGTCACTGGGTTTTTGACATGGATGGTACGCTGACGCTGGCAGCCCACGACTTCGAGGCCATTCGCAGAGAGTTGGGGCTGCCTTCAGGCGCTCCGATTGTCCGGACCCTGAACGCGCTGCCTGCAGAACAGGCCGCGCCGCTTCGGGCAAAGCTGCAGGAGATCGAAGAGGATCTGGCGCGTCAGGCCCAGCCGGCTCCGGGGGTCTACGAGTTGCTGGAGGCCCTCCGCGAGCGAGGATGCCAGATGGGCATCCTCACCCTGAACTCTCGGGAGAACGCCTGGATCACGCTCAAGTGCCTGGGGCTGGACGCCTACTTTGCCCCCGGAACAGTGCTGGGACGCTGGTGCCTGCCCAACCCCAAGCCGGCTCCTGATGGGGTCCGGCACCTCCTTGAATCCTGGGACGCTTCCACCCGCGATGCCGTGATGGTCGGAGACTACCGGTGGGACCTGGAGACCGGGCGCGCTGCCGGGGTGACCACCATCCACGTCGACCTCTCCGGAACCCACCCCTGGCCAGAACTGGCCGATCACTGTTTCTCCTCTCTTGGCCAACTCCGGGAATCTCTCTCCTCAACGCATGAGAGATCAAGAGCCAGAAAATTGTGAAAAAAATGACCTTCATGCCTGGAGACCTGACGGATGGAGTTGAAACACCGGTCATTCCCATGAAAGCAGGAAGGCCTAAGCTAATTTTCCGGGGACGGAAAGAGAGGGGGTGTTTCTGGCTGGGGAGACCTCTGCGACAGGGAGAGCATTGGAGCGCTCCTTTTTGTGCCTGGGGTTCTGAACGAATTTTTTGAGGCTTTCAGAGTCCCCAGACCTGAATGGTGCGGTGGTGGTGGTGGTGTTCCTGGTGCCAGATCTTCTCTTCCCAGGAGCGTTCGGGGTGCTGGTCAAAGAGCAGCAGGTGGGCCTCTTCGGCTCCGCAGCGGTCGGCATAGTCCGCCGTTTGCGGCAAACCCTCGGCGAGGATCGCCTCCAGCGGACGGCGCATCAGCTTCAGCTCGAGCACAATGCGCTGCAGCGCTCCGGTGAACCTCCCCTCGCCTTCGAGCGGCCACTCGATGAAGAGGTCCGTACGCCGCCTGCCGAGCCCGTATTCTCGCGAGATGCGTCCGCCTCCGTTGACGATGCGCTGCAAGAACGCCTGCAGGAGCAGCTGCGGACCGGCCTCCTTGTACTGGAAACGCTCGATCCATGACTCCGAGTGTTCCCGGAAGAACTGCTGGAAGCCCTGCAAAAGCCTGGGAAAATCCAGTGAACCATCCTCCCTCACGTACCACGCGG
>JAYPUA010000034.1:0-14543 GCA_038133845.1 Deltaproteobacteria bacterium | reverse complement strand
CCTCGATGTTGGAGTAGACGCAGGCGTAGCGACCCTGTTCGTTCAGGTGACGCATCAGCTCGAGCAAGCAGGTCGTCTTTCCTGTCTGCCGGGGCGCATGCAACACAAAGTAACGCCTTTGAGCAATCAAGGCCTCGACCTCCTCCAACTCCACACGCGAGAGCGGGTCGATGCAGTAGTGGTCTGCAGGAACGGTCGGGCCGGCGTTGTTGAAGAAGCGATCCATGAGGTGTCGCGGAGACAGGAGTCAAAGGTGGCCTCGGTGGGGCCACAGACTCTCAAGTCTAGAGGGCTTGCTTTCTTGTGTCCACTCCCAAACTTTGGGCTCCCGCCGCTTGTTTCAACGACAGCCCGTGCCCCCCGGGTTTGCTGTCCCATCGGACGCTGGTGTCTGTCCAACCCAAAGCCGGCTCCTGAAGGCTTCTCCTCTCTTGATCAATTCCGGGAATCGCTCCCTGCCTCTTCTTGACGGGGGCGTGCTGATGAGCCGCAGATTGCCGCATATTGGGAGGGAGGCTCCAAAGAACGCAAAGCAGGAAGTGCGAGGAGCCGAGGCAGGAGGCTGGAAGCAAGGGGAGCAGAGTACTGATGTCCGCTCAGGGAGGTCAGCTCACGCCTGGGTTTGCTTCTTTTTGCGTTTCGGGTTCCAGGGACGCTTGAACCTTTTCAGGATCCGAGGCCTGAGCGGGAGAGGGTGACTGCAGAAGGTGCAGGTGGCCTGCGTTTCATCCAACTGGTGTCCGGTGCTCTGTTCACAGATCCTGCGTTGAAAGTGTTCCTTCAGCGAGCCAATGATCGGATTCAGCATCAGAAAGTAGTACACTCCAGGGATCAGCATCGGAACGATGATCCAGTCTCCCCAGGGGATCAGCAGTTCGATCGTCCAGAAATACCCCACCCCCAAGGTCAACCAAACCGGTACCCCCAGAGCCTTTGCGAGGGCTTCGGCCTTCTGCTCGATTTCACCTGGATCGCTCATCGGCCTGTGGTCTGGAGGAGGCTCGGAGCGTCTTCGTTTTCCGGAGTTGCGGACCGATCGACCCAGATGGCGGTGTCATGAAACACCGCCCCACCATTGGGGGCGGCGGCCTCGGGGGAGACCAGGCTGTTCACTCCCCAACCTCCGGGAAACGCCTGGTTGGGCCAGAGCCCCTCCACCACAACCAGCCCGGGCGGCACGACGTCTCGGGCCTCGACTTTCACCCGGAGAGAGCCCTTTTCGTTCCCCAGCACCACCTCCCGGGCGTTCTGGAGCCCGACCTTTTCCAGATCCTCCGGATGCATCCAGGCACAGGGACCGCCGAGTCGCTCCCGAGAGTGGGCGATCTCGTTGAAGGTAGAGTTGAGAAACCAGCGCGCCGGAGGTGTGATCAGACGGAACGGTTTCTCTGCGCTGACCGCATCCCGGACTTCCCAGTGATCTGGAAAGGTGGGCATCCCTGAGCGCGGAGAGGTCCAGCGACTCCAATCCGCACGGAAGTGGAAGCGACGGTCCGGATGTCCAAAGCCATCCAGGAAGTGCATCTCCCGAAACCCCAGGGTCAGGTCAACCTCGAAGCTTTGGGGCGACTCCGGGAGGTGGGACTCCAGCCCCGACTGGCGCAGGAGTTCCCCGACCAACTCCCATTCGCTCTGTTCAAAGCCTGCATGTCGGGCGTCAAGACGTCGGGCCAGTTCCTGAATCACCTGATGGTTGGAGCGACACTCTCCCGGAGGCAACACAGCGGCTCGGGCAACCTGAAAGAAGGTGTGTCCTCCGGCAGAGTAGCAGTCGTCATGCTCCAGGAACGTGGTTGCCGGGAGCACCACATCCGCCATCGCAGCAGTCTCGGTGAAGAACTGTTCATGGACGCAGATGAACAGGTCTTCGCGCCGCATGCCCTTGTCGACGGCGCGCGTGTCCGGGGCAACAACCATCGGGTTCGTGTTTTGGATAAACAGCGCGTGAATCGGAGGTCCTCCCTGCAGGTCCTCCGGGCTGCCACAGAGGATGGGGCCGATGCGGGACTGATCGAGGACCCGGATGCTCGGATCACGTCGGTCCAGTCCTTGGATGGTGGAGACGTCGAAGGAGTGCAGTCCGGAGTTGCTGTACAATGCCCCTCCACCCGGGTGTTTCCAAGCCCCGGTGACGACAGGCAAGCAGCTGGCAGCGTGCATGTTCACCGCGCCGTTTCGGGTGCGGGTGAAGCCGTACCCCAGGCGCAGGAAGCTTCGAGGGGTGCTGCCGTACAGCCTTGCAAACTGCAGGATCTCCTCCACGCTCAGGCCGGTGATCCCGGCAGCCCACTCCGGAGTCCGGGAGGTCAGGTGAGCCTGCAGCCCCTCCGGATCATCCGTGTAGGCACGCAGATAGTCCCAGTCCGCCAGACCTTCCTCAAAGAGCACGTGCATCACCGCGCAGGCCAGCGCTCCATCGGTCCCTGGGCGCAGACGCAGGTGCAGGTCGGCTCGACGCGCGGTGTCGGTCTCGTAGGGGTCGACCACCACCAGCTGAGTGCCTCGGATCCTTCGAGCCTGCTGGAATTTGTGGAAGACGTTGATCTGGGTGTTCACCGGATTCCCGCCCCAGACCACAAGCAGGTCACATTCGACAATCTCCCGGGCGTCCAGCCCCCGCTTCACCCCCGCCCCAGCGAGCCATCCCGGATCAGAAAGTCCGATACAGATTGTCGAGTGCTGCCGGGAGTAGCCCATCACGTGACGCAAGCGCTCAATTCCATCCCGCTGAATCCAGCCCATCGTCCCGGCATAGAAGTAGGGCCAGACGCTCTCCGGCCCGTGCCGCTCAGCCGCCTGACGCAGGGCTGCTGCCGTGAGGCCCATCGCCTCGTCCCAGGAGGTCGGGACAAACTCGCTGCGGCCCACGCCCGGACGCCCCACTCGCTTCAAGGGGACCATCAAACGCTCCGGGTGATGTTGCCTTTGCGCATAGTTCGAGACCTTGCCGCAGATGACCCCATCCGTGTAGGGGTGCCCTGAAAGTCCCCGGACGCGTCCGATGCTTTTTTCAGAGAGGCGCTCCACGTCCAGCGCACAGGCGCTGGGGCAGTCGTGAGGGCAGGTGCTCCGGGCCCACGAAGTCGCGGACATGGGGTTATTCAGTGGCCAGGTAGTCGATGTCGGAGCCCAAATCCGAGAGTCCCAGGTAGGGCTCGGCACGGGCATAGTGACTCAGTTGCTTCCACTGGTAGGCATGCTTGTTTGCGTCGACCTCCAGCATCGCGTCCACGATCCGCTCCCAGCTCTGCCTCTGCTCCTCCTCAACGTCCATCCGCTGCAATGCCCCCAGAAGCGTCTTGTATTCGCTCAGATCCTCAATGTAGAGCGCAGTCATTGCAGAGAGCGCCAACAGCTTGGCCTTGCGGGATCCAGAGGACTGTTCACGAAGCTCGGAGAGCAACTCCAGCGCCTGTCGTTGGTGCTCCACCGCCTGGTTCTTCTGCTTGCGCATCAGCTCCAACTCCGCCATGTGCATCCGAGAGAGCACCGCCCGGATCTTCTGCAGCACCGCGTCCTCTCCAGTCAGCACGCCGGCCTGAAACAGCGCCCCATCGTTGGCGAACTTCCAGGCCTGTAGCGCCTGATCCTGGTTGCGCTTGAACACGTCCCAATGCTGCGCGGACTCGATGTTGACCCGTCGGCGACGCTCCCCCATCGTGGTCAGCCAGTTGTTGCGGAACTTGTCGCTGAAGAGGCGCTCGGGCTTGACCTTGCTCCCTGGAACGTAGACGAAGCCCTCCGTGTCAGAGGCATAGAGACATCGCGGACACACCTTGGGCAAGTATCCGGAGGCCGGAATGGCCCCCTGCACGGAAGCGTCCTGTCGGAAGGTCTGGACTCCAAACAGGTTGCGGACCCGGACCAACTCCACCTTGGGACGAAACACAAGCACCTCCCGGCTCCCGCAGATGCGGCACATTCCCTTGAATCCACGAAACCCCGGATGTGGTGCCTCGAGCTTCTCGGCACGGCGCTTCTCATAGCGCTCCGGGTTGAGGTGATGGATCACGCCATGCTGCAGGTGCAGGCGCTCCTGAAATTCAAGCTCGTACAGGTAGCGTCCTTTGGACTCCTGGCTTTTCTTGACCTGGGTGATCCGGGCAGAGATGGGCTCAAAGTACTCATCCGGAGGCAGATCCAAGGGAAACTTGACCTCCAAGGTGACCTCACTGCCCACCTCCAGGGGATAGTCGGCAAACACAGTGCAGGAGGTTCGGGTCCAGGCCATGCCAACCACCTCGTTCTTCATGCGTCCGTGCCTCAGGCGAACCTCCAGGGTGGCCGTCAGGCCCTTGCGGGTCTGCTCCACGAGCAGGTCGATGGTCTCTTCCGGGATCTTGAGCATCTTCCCGCAGAGTTGCAGGTACTCCTCCTCCTCATGCGTCAGCTTGTCATCGTTTGCCGCCATCTGAGTCAGCTCCTTGAGCATCTCGAAGCGTTCATTCGGATCAATCTCGATCGGAGGGAGGGTCGGCATGGAGCGGTTCTCCAGGTGCTCGGCCAGCTGTTGCAAGGTCTGCGTATCCACCAGGTCTCCCACTGTCGACTTGAAGGCTTCCAGCTCTTTGTCGTGCAGGTGTCCGTCACTCAGCATGACCCCAACCATCGCCTTGGCCAGCCAGGCACGAGCGGAGACGTCCAGATAATCGTTAATCATGATCTTGCCGTGAAAGTTTTTGCGGAGGGGGCGTGGAATCTGCCCGGTTCAGGCCTCGGTGCCTGGTGAGTCCGAAGGTGCCCGACGAGCTGCCGGGAGAGGCATCGTCGTCTTCGTCTGCAGAAAGTGAACCGCCTCTGCCCCTTGGTGTTGCAGGGGGGACGCTCAGAACCTCCAGCGCCACTGAAGCTCCCAGTGCTGCGGCCCGCGGACCACCGGGTGAAAGCGCGAGATCGACGAGACGGAGTCCTCCTCCGAGTCGGAGAGGAGCAGGTAGCTCTCAAAACCGATCCCCAGCAGCGAGACCAGGCCCCAGGCATAGTACTGTGTCCCCAGCGACTTCATCTCATCCTCGTTGCTCTCGTACTTTGTTCGGACTGCCGGATCCTGGCTGGCGCTGTATTCTGCAGCCAGCTGGTCATTCTCCTTCTGCAGGTCCTGGTAGTCTGTGTAGGCTCCATAAGCCTGATAGAGCGCCAACCCGGTGATGCTCAGGGTCACGGTGTGCCCGATCCAACCAGAATCTCCGGACTCCTCAACTTCCGAGAAGCCCTTGGCCTCCGAGATCGGTTCGGTTTCGGATTCGTCACGCACCGGACCTTCAAGCGCCGTGGCTGGGACCACGTCCGGAGGAGGGAGAAGCGGGGTGAGCCCGAAGTTCAGGCGGCTGGTCAGGCCGTTGACGACCTCCACGGACTGCGGGTCGGTGGTCTGCCCGTAATCCTGCAGCACGACCTGGTAGGTTCCGGGAGTGACCTCAAAGGTGGCTCGAGTCTTGCCCTCCATCGGAAAGCTCAGGGAGTTGATCCCGAGGGTCCCCTGCTGGTTCTCCTCGGCCACGGTGATCAGCAGCCGCCCCTTGCGCTCATCTTCCCGGAGGGTCAGGCGACCTCTCGGCAGAGACATCAGCCCATGATCGAGCCCCCCGGAGTCGACGATTTTCAGGTCGATCCAGTGCGACTCATCTCCGGTGAAGCTGGAATCGTCCAAGGTCTGTACCTGAACGGTCTGGGCCTGCTCCCAGTTCTCCGGAGTAAACCGGAGGGTTGGGGGAGAAAGCTGCACTCTCTCGGAAGAGGAGCTGACGCCCAGGACCAGCGGCTCAAGGAGTTGGGTCCCTACGTTCACCTCAAACTGAGACGCTTGGCCCTCCTGAAGCTCCATCCGCTCAGGCTCCAGCGTGATCAGCAGCTCCAGCGGCTGAGACGGGCTGAGGTCCGAGGGCTCCTGAAAACGCTGCCCGGGAGTCGCCCCCGAGCTGAGGGTGGATTGCGGGATGACGCAGTTGACGCAGACTTCGCGTCTGGGGTCGCTTTCTCCAGGAGCGGATGAGGCCTGTATGGGGAGCGTGGGGACTCGTCCTTCCAGACGTGCCTGGCTGCAGGCGCTCTCCACAAACGGGTTTGGGTTGCCTTGCGCCCGAGCGATGCGCGCCGCCCGTTCGCACTCCCAGGGGTCGACCGGATCCTCAACGTTCCAAGCCTCCATGATGCGCCGCTGCTCCTCGTCCATGAACGAGTGCCGAGGATAGGAGAGGTCGAAGTAGAGGAAGGTCCGGGCGATGTCTCCGCGCATCTCGGTGCGGGGCTCAATCACCTGAGCCTCCAACTCCACATCGCAGCTCCCAAAGCGTCGGGGCTCTCCGGGGACCTCTCCCAGGCGGGCTCCGGTCCGGAGGTACTCCAGCTCGCCCTCGATGGGGAACCAGTTGTAGAGGTCTGCGGCAATCCGGGAAAACTCCGGACTCTTCTTCAGGGCGCACTGTGCACCGGAGTAGCGCTTTCCGTTTCGGTCCACGCAGCCGGGGGCACCCTGCCACTCCGGGAAGTCCAAGCCGAAGCGCGAGAGCGGAATCAGTGGACGCATTTCAGCCTTCGAAGACCGGAAGTTGCGTTCCAGCGGACTGTACCCGCAGCGCTCGTGCCCCATGCGTCCCTGGAGCTGGGTGCACCCGCAGAACAGGGTCAGCGGACGATCGGCAAAGACGTGCTCGCTGATCTGGACCGCCTGCTCAATTCGGTCGAACTTCTGGTTGCCCCGAACGCTCTGTCCGGAGGACAGCGTCGCCCAGAGGAGTCCAAGCAGGAGCAGCGTCAGGCCCCCGATTTGACGGTGCATGCTCCGCATGAATCAGAGTTTGCCGAGCAGGTGAGCTTCAAGGAGGGTCAGGCGGTCGTGTCCAAAGAACATCTCCTCGCCGACAAAGAACGTTGGTGCTCCAAATGCTCCACGCTCCATCGCCGATTGGGTCAACTCCACAAGCGCCTGTTTGCCCTCCGGGGTCCCTGCCCGGACCACGGCCTCCTCCCCGGTGGCTGCGGCCACCACTTCTGGCGAAGCGATCTCCGCGCCTTGAGCCCACAAGGCATCAAAGAGCTTCCGAGCTGCCAGCTCCACCTGATCTTCAGGGAGCTGCGCCAGCGCCCGCTGGGCCAGCAAAGTGTTGACCGGGAAGTTCTCCGGAAACTGGAAAGGCACCCCCAGGTATCGGGCGAGCCGCTGCATGTCCTTCTTCAGGTAGGGCACCTTCTGAGGCACCGAACCGAAGACGTTGGGATTGTTAAGCGACTTGAACAGCCCCCCAAGGAAGATGGGCTTCCAGCACACCTGGGCATCACAGCGCGAGGCCAGCTCGGAGATCTCTGCGGTCGCCATGTAGGTGTAGGGGCTGACGATGTCAAAGTAGAAGTCGATTTTAAAGTAGAAGTCGATGGTTTGGGGCATGATGAGTTGCGGACTTGAGGGATGGAGAGTGTCGGGAGGGCTTCAGGCTGTTTTCTCCCCCAAAGGCTGGGGATCGCTCCTCCACCCAGCCTACGCTTTTTCTGGAGGAGATTCCAGCCCTCCCAGGGAGTCAGCGTCCGAGCACCTCCAGCATCTTGTCTCCGATCTCTGCCGGAGTGGAGACCACGTGGATTCCGGCTGCCGTCAAGGCCTGCATCTTCTCCGTGGCGGTGCCGTGTCCTCCGGAGATGATTGCTCCGGCATGTCCCATGCGCCGCCCGGGAGGTGCGGTCTGTCCCGCGATGAAGCTGACAATCGGCTTGGTGACGTTCTGCTGGGCAAAGGCTGCCGCCTGCTCCTCGGCATCTCCGCCAATCTCTCCGATCATCACGATCGCCTCGGTGTCCGGGTCCTCCTGAAAGAGGGTCAGGCAGTCGATGAAGTTGGTGCCGTTCACCGGATCTCCACCGATGCCGATGCACGAGGACTGCCCAAGCCCGGCGCGGGTGAGCTGTCCGACTGCCTCGTAGGTCAAGGTCCCGGAGCGGGAGACGACGCCGATGCTTCCGGCCTGGTGGATCATGCCGGGCATGATCCCGATCTTGGCCTGCCCGGGGGTGATCACACCGGGGCAGTTGGGGCCAATCAGGCGGCATCCCTGACGACGCACATAGTGGGTCGCCCGGATCATGTCCAGCACCGGGATGCCTTCCGTGATGGCGACAATCAGCGGAATCTGGGCCTCTGCAGCTTCGATGATCGCGTCGGCGGCAAACGGAGGGGGAACAAAGATCATGGTCGCATTGGCCCCGGTGGCATCCACCGCATCCTGCACCGTGTTGTAGATGGGAATGCCTTCGAAGTCCTGCCCGCCTTTGCCCGGGGTGACTCCGGCCACCACCTGGGTTCCGTAGTCGCGGCATCCGCGAGTGTGCAGCATGCCCTGGGATCCGGTGATGCCTTGAACGAGCAGTCGGGTGTCTCGATTGATCAATACGCTCATGAAAGTTCCTGTACCTGGAAGGTTGGCGTGAAGTTGGGTAAAGCGATCAGAAAAACGCAAGTATAAGGACCTTCCCGGAACACTTCAAGATCTGAAGCGTGGCCTGACCGTGCAAAGGCACCGGTGCAAGCTGTTCCAACCTTTGGGGCCTTTTGAAGGCTGGGCATCGTTCCTCCACCCAGCCTACGCCTTTTTGGGGGCCTGCGGCTTGGCGGAGGTTAGCGCCGGAAGCCTTCGCTGGCCACCAGCAGCTCCCGGGTGTACTGCTGAACCGGAGTTTTCTGCTGCAAGGTCTCCCGGTCGAGTTGCTCCACGCCTCTGCCGTGCTGCATGACCAGCAGTCGGTCGCACATGTGCGAGACCACCGCCAGGTCGTGGCTGACCAGCAGGTACGTCAACCCTCGCTCGCTCCGGAGGCGATCAAGGAGGTTCAGCACCTCGGCCTGAATCGAAGCATCCAGCGCCGAGGTGGGCTCGTCAAGCAGCAGCACCCGTGGTTCCAGGATCAGGGCTCGGGCGATGGCGATGCGCTGACGCTGCCCTCCGGAGAGCTGGTGCGGATAGCGGAACCGGAAGCTCTCATCGAGCCCCACCTCGCGCAGGGCCTGCTCAATGCGCTCCTCCCGTCGATCCATCTGATGGATCGCCAGCGGTTCGGCAAGCGTCCGGTCGACCGTGTGTCGCGGATGCAGGGAACCGTAGGGATCCTGAAACACCATCTGGACGGTGCGGTAGAACTGCGAACTTCGTGGCTCCGGCAGCGGCCGGCCTTCGATCCGGAGGGTGCCGGTGGGTGGAGGCGTGAGCCCGCAGATCGCGCGAAGGACGGTGGACTTCCCCGAGCCGGACTCTCCAACCAGCCCGAAGCTCTCGCCAGCCTCCACGGACAGGTCGAGGTCCTGCACTGCTCGAAATGCCTCCGGACCGCTGCCAAAGGTCACCGTGAGCCGCTCCACCTCCAGATACGCGTTCGTCATTGCGTCCACGAGGCCTCGCGTTGCAGGGTCGGCAGGGGACGGGCGCTGCCTTCAATCTGAGGGAGGCAGTTCAGCAGACCCTGGGTGTACGGATGCTGGGCCTCGTGAAGCCGGGAGGCCTCCAGGGTCTCCACGACCTTTCCGGCATACATCACGAGCACCCGGTCACAGAAGGAGGAGACCAGGCGCAGGTCGTGGCTGATGAAGATCAACCCCATGCCCCTCTCGGAGACCAGCTGATCCAACACCCCCAGCACCTGCAGCTGGACCGTCACGTCCAGCGCCGAGGTAGGTTCGTCGGCAATCAGCAGGTCCGGGTTGGTGATCAGCATCATCGCCAGCATCGCCCGCTGCCCCATGCCTCCGGAAAGCTCGTGAGCATAGGCCTGAAACACCCGCCGGGGGTCGCGAATCTGGACCGACTCCAGCATGCGCAGGCCTTGCTGCTCGGCCTCCTTCCGGGTGGCGGAGACGTGCGTTCGGTAGGCCTCGACAATCTGCTTGCCGATCGGCATCACCGGGTTCAGAGAGTACTTGGGGTCCTGCATGACCATGCTGATCCGCCCGCCACGCAGCCGCTGCCACTCGGCCCGAGAGGCGCTCAGCAGAGGCCGGCCGTCAAACTCCAAACGCTCGGCCTCAACTCGCCCCGGGGACGGCGTCAGCCCCAGGATGGCCCGTCCGGTTTGTGACTTCCCCGAGCCCGACTCGCCAACGATTCCGAGGCGCTCCCGTCCAAGCGAGAAGCTGACTCCACGGACCGCTTCCACCACACCGGTCCGGGTCGGGAAGGTGACCCGCAGGTTCTGCACATCCAGCAGCGCCGCGCTCATTCTCCGCCCTTCGGATCGAGCACGTCCCGGAGACCGTCTCCAAGGAGGTTGAAGCCCAAGGAGACGACGAAGATGGCGATCCCGGGAACGGTGGGCACCCACCACTGGTCGATCAGGAAACGGCGGCCATCGGCGACCATCGCGCCCCACTCCGGGAGGGGGGGCTGTGCGCCCAGCCCAAGGAACCCCAACCCGGCAGCGGTCAGGATGATCCCGGCCATGTCCAGCGTCACCCGGACGATCACCGAGGGCAGGCACATCGGGATCACGTGTCCCCAGATGATCCGCAGCGAAGAGGCTCCCTGCAGCTGGATCGCGTTCAGGTAGTCGGTGTTGCGGATCGTCAACGTCTCGGCCCGGGCCAGGCGGGCATAGGGAGGCCAGGAGGTCACGGCGATCGCCAGGATCGCGTTCTCGATCCCGGGACCCAGCGCCGCCACAAAGGCCAGGGCCAGGATCAGCCGGGGAAAGGCGAGGAAGATGTCGGTGAGGCGCATGAGGACCGAGTCGACCCAGCCACCGAAGTATCCGGAGGTGGTCCCGATGAGCAGCCCAATCGGCGTGGTGATGATCGCAACCAGCGCCACGACCATCAGCGTCAGGCGTGAACCGTAGAGGATGCGGCTGAGGATGTCACGGGCCTGACCGTCGGTGCCGAAGAGGTGCTCCAGGGAGGGAGCGAGCAGTCGCTCGGTGCGCAGGTCGCCTCCCACAACCGGAGAGTAGGGAGCGATGACCTCGGCAAGCAGCGCCATCAGCACCAGCAGGAGCACGATCCCAAGCCCGACCAGCGCCAGCGGGTTGGTCTGGAAGGAGAGCCATCCCCGGTAGAACCGCCCGAGCCGCGCCTGATTTCGGGAGGCAGGGGCATCGGTCAGCAGCCAGGCCTTCAGCGTTCCGGAGGCAGGAGCGGTCATCTGCGCATCCGGACCCTGGGGTCAAGGAGCCGATAGAGCAGGTCAGACAGCAGGTTCAGTCCGACAAAGACGGTGCCGACCACAATGGTTCCGCCCAGCACCGCGTTCATGTCGGCATTTTGCAGGGAGTTGGTGATGTACTGTCCGAGCCCGGGCCAGGCAAACACGGTCTCCGTGAGCACCGAGCCCTCCAGCAGTCCGGCATAGGAGAGCGCAATCACGGTCACCAGCGGGACCGCGGCGTTGCGCAGGGCGTGTCCCCAGATGATCCGACGCTCGGAGAGCCCCTTCACTCGGGCAGCAACGATGTACTCCTGGCTGAGTTCATTGAGCATGAACGAGCGCGTCATCCGGCTGATGTAGGCCATCGAGTAGTAGCCGAGCAGACAGGCCGGGAGGATGATGTGTCGAAACGCATCCCCGAAGACCTCCCACTCGCCCTGCAGGGCGCTGTCGACCAGCAGCAGCCCGGTCTCCGGGGTGACAATGTAGTCGTAGGCGATGTCCAGCCGCCCCGGGCCGGCGGTCCAGTCGAGCCGGGCATAGAAGACCAGCAGCCCCATCAGGCCGAGCCAGAAGATCGGTGCCGAGTAGCCGATCAGCCCGAAGACGCGCACGATCTGGTCGCTCAGGCTGCCACGGCGGACCGCAGCCAGCACCCCGAGCGGGATGCCGAACAGCGTCCCGATCAACGTCCCCAGGGTTGCCAACTCCAGCGTGGCCGGGAAGACCCGGGCGATGTCGTCCACCACCTTGTTGGCCGTGAGCACCGAGGTCCCCAGGTCTCCGGAGAAGACCTTCTCGAGGTACATCCAGAACTGCTCGAGCAGCGGACGGTCCAGCCCCAGCTCCAGCCGGGCCTTCTCGTAGACGGCGGCAGAGGCCCGGTCGCCAACCATCGCCAGGACCGGGTCCACCGGGACGACTCTTCCGATCAGGAACGTGATGAGGAGCAGCCCCAGAAAGGTCAGGGCGACAGAGACGAGGAGGCGGACACCTCCTCGAAGGATCGCTCCTGCAGAGGAGGCCCCAAGGCGCTCCTCCGCAGGAGTCGGAGTGGTTGGGTCCATCCGGTTACTTGGTCACACCGGCGAACTTGTTGTCATCAAAAGAAGGTCCGATCACATAGTTCTGGACGTTCTTGCGCATCGCGGCGACCTCGATCTCCTGGAACATGATCACGAAGGGGGAGACCTGCTGGTGCTCCTCCTGGATCTCCAGGTACATCGTGGCCCGCTTGGCCGAGTCTCGCTCCAGCACGGCGGCGTCGGCCTTGCGGGTCATCTCCGGGATATCCCAGGCGTTTCTCCAGGCCAGCGGCTTGGACTTGGCATCATCGGAGTTGTCCGGATTGCGAGCAAAGGTGTCCGCGTTGGTGTGCGGGTCCTGATAGTCCGGACCCCAGCGGCCGATGTAGATGTCGTGGTTGCGGGCGCGGTACTTGGTCAGGGTCTGCTTGCCGTCTCCCGGAATCAGCTCCAGCGTGATCCCGGCCTGGGCAAAGGTCTGCTGAATGGCCTGGGCGATGCCGGTGATGTCTGCGGTGTTCCGGGTGTCCATGGTCACCGTAAAGCCGTTCTCCAGTCCTGCCTCCTTGAGCAGGGCCTTGGCCTTGGCGACATTCAGCGAGAACGGGGTCTTCTCCAGCGCCCCGAGGAATCCGCGCGGCAGGAACGCCTGATGCACGATCACCGTCCCGTTGAGGATGGTGTCTGCGATGGTCTGGTAGTCGACCAGGTACTTCAGGGCCTGGCGCACCTGAGGCCGGGAGAGGTAGGGGTTCTTCTGGCTCAGGCCGAGGTAGTAGATCGAGCCCTTGACCCCCTTCATCACCCGGATCTCCGAGTTTGAGGAGACGGCCTGGATCTCATCCGGTCCCAACCGACGAGCGACGTCCACGTCTCCCTTCTCCAGCAACAGCCGCTGCGTGGCCGGCTCCGGGATGTGACGGTAGATCGCGCGGGCCATTGCCGGCGCCTTGCCCCAGTAGTTGGAGTTGCGCTCGAGGACCACGACCTCGTTGGCCCGCCAGTCCTTGATCACAAACGGACCGGAGCCGGCATAGTTGGTCTTGAGCCAGCTGTAGCCCATGTCACCGTCGGACTCATGCTCCATCACCAGCTTCTTGTCCACCACGGAGGCGACCGTTGCGGTCATGCAGTAGAGCACAAAGCTCGGCGCATAGCTCTTGTCCATCTCAAGCTCGAAGGAGTAGGTGCCGGTCTGGCGGATCTTGGCCTGCGCGTTGTCCTTGGAGAGCCCGAACTGCGTCAGGATGAACGCAGGGGACTTGTCCAGAATGACGGCCCTCTGGAGGGAGAAGACGACATCCTCGGCGGTGATCGGGTTTCCGGACGCAAACCGGAGCCCTTGCCGGATCTTGAAGCTGAGCGTCTTTCCGTCTGCCGAGACCTCCCAGCTTTCGGCAATCACGCCATAGACCTTGGAGACGTCGTTGACGTCATAGCCGATCAGCCGGTCGTAGCTGTTTCCGGCGATCTCTGCTGCGGTGAACTCGAAGATCTCGGCAGGGTCGAGCGAGATGATGTCATCAATCGCCCAAGCCTGAACCAGGGTGTTCTTGGGAGTTGCGGCAGAGGCCACTCCCGGAAGCAGGAGCCCGGCCGTCAGCCAGGCTCCTGCTGCCAGAGAAGCGATGAGTCTTTTCATGGAATCCTCCAAAACATTGAAGAGCAACAGACCTCAGAGACGGGAACTCTGAAGCGAAACAGGGCCTATCATAGGCCCCTCTGGATCAACATGTCAAACGCGAATGCACTCTGGCGCAAGAGCCGGGGACCGATCCCGGGGGGAGGGGTCTGGAGGATGCGGGAGGTGCGGAATCCAGCAGGCCTGGAGCCTTCGGAGAGAGCGGCAGGAAGGAAGACCCAGCAGAGGGCAAGGACGCAGAGGCCCGGGGAGGACTCTGGCGTGAAGGACGTTTCAGTTTTTACGGGAAGCCGCTGAGCCCCTGGGCTCCGGATGACCTGTTCCGGTGCAGGCGTGCAGCAGCGGAAGCAGCGTCGCTGGTGGCTCGCGGAATGCGGGATTCGAGGGAGACGGATGGCAGGCGGAGCCTCCGAGCAGGGAGCGTCTACTGAAGTTCAACATGTTCAATCTACTGTTCCAGGAGTTGGGGCCTTGAGGTTCGGGACCCATCTTCCCAAGGTTGTGTTTGGATGGTGTTGGGATTGGAATAAAGCTTGGATCCGTGTGCCCTTTGGCACTTCCTCTAGCACTCGGCATGCCATCCTGGAAGGCAGACTGCAAAAATGTCCCGGGACGCCTCCACCGACTGCGACGGAGGGCATCCCGGACGTTCGACTTGGGAGGTGAGAGGCTCAGTCCTTCAGCAGGGCGCGCTGGAGAGCCTCAAGCCTCCGGGCCCAGATGCGCTGGCTCAGCTCAGCCTCTGGCGCAAAGGCCTCC
>JAYPUA010000033.1:22856-40314 GCA_038133845.1 Deltaproteobacteria bacterium | reverse complement strand
ATCACCGAACCGTCAGGCTGCACGCGCACATGGGCCGACTCCCAGCTGGCCATGTGCCCAAAGCTCTCCAGCGAGCCGTTGGGACCAAACCCTGCGATCTCCAGCCATGTGGAGAAGCCAATCCCAAGCAGCGGCTTCTCCGGGTCGGCGTTGTTTTTCTGCTGGGTGTGCAACAGCGCTGGATAGTCCATGAGGTCCAGCAGCGCCTTCAGACATCCGGAGAAGTCCCCGCTGTCATAGATCACCGCGTCGTGCGTCTTCTGCTGGTAGGGAAACTCCTTCACGGCGATGAAGTTCCGAAAGCGGACCTCTGTCGGATCCACCCCGGTCACATCCGCGATCACGTCCATCACGCGCTCGATGGCGTAGCTCGCCTCCGGACGTCCGGCACCACGGTAGGCGGCAACCGGGGTGGTGTTGGTCACCACGTTGCGGAAGGCGGTGGAGACGTGAGGAATCCGGTAGCATCCGGCGGCCATCCACGTGGTCAGCGTAGCCAGCCCGATGCCGGTAGGATCCGGCCAGGCCCCAAGGTTCTGGGTGACCACCATCCGCAGGGCATGCAGGCGCCCTTTCTCGTCAAAGGCAAAGTCCAGGTCCTGCACCTGATCGCGCCCGTGCGACATGCTCAGCATCGCCTCGCTGCGGGTGAGGACCGACTTCACCGGACGTCCGGTCCACTTGGAGAGCAGCGGGATGACAAAGAGTTCCGGATACCAGACAATCTTCGACCCGAAGCCGCCGCCGACCTCGGGGGCGATCACCCGCAGCCGGTGCTGAGGAAGGTCGAGCCAGCGGGCCAGCGTGTTGCGCAGGTGGTGCGGTGCCTGCGTGCTGGCGTGAAAGACGACCTGCTGTTCCGACCACTCCACCAGGCAGGACATGGTCTCCAGGGCGCTTGGAGCGCAGCGATTGTTGAGGATCCTCAGCCGCTCCCGGAAGCGAGGCTTGCGCAGCTCCCTCTCCAGATCGTCCAGCGCCGGCACGGACTGCGCGACGTTGCTCTCCAGGCCTGGAAGGATCGGGACCGCCTCCGGAGCCAAGGCGTCCTCCAACTCCGTCATCGCCGGGAGCGGGTCGTAGTCGATGCGGACCTGGGCGACCGCGTCCTCGGCGAGCGCCTGGGTCTCTGCGACAACCACGGCAACGGGCTCTCCGACAAAGACCACCTTGTTGCGCGCCAGGACGGGGCGCTGCATGTCATCCGGACCCGGAAGGTCCGGGTATTCCCGGAAGTCATGAATGGTGTAGACCCCCAGGACTCCGGGGAGCCGGAGGGCTTCAGAGACGTCGATGGCCTTCAACCAGGCATGCGGTCTCTCGCTGAGGACAAACTTGGCAAAGGCGCAGCCGCCCGGAGAGAAATCTGCGGTGAACTTCCCCTTGCCCCGAAGCAGGTTCGGGTCCTCCTTGCGGACCACGCTCGCTCCAATCAACGACATGCGCTATTCCGGCTTGATGTGGTGTCCTTGTTGATCATCCGGGTCGTACCACCACTCCTTGAGGTTCTTCTTGCTGTGCGGCCGCTTCAGGCCGAAGGGGAGCCTGAGCCCAAGGATGGTGCCGGTCTCGTTCTCCTCGCGACGCCACCAACGCCGCTCTCCGCCATAGACCTTCCTGCGGTAGGTGCTGAAGCCCACGGCCAGGATCAGGGCCAGCCCGAAGAACAGATCGTCGACCCAGAGCGCCGTCACGCCTGCGAGCTGCAACCCCTTCACTCCGGAGGAGAGCACCAGCACTGCGAGGAAGGTTCCGGCGACGTTGAAGCGTCCGATGAACTGCGTGCTGCCGAAGAACACCGCCGCAAAGGCCGGGAGCAGGAAGGGCGGGCCCACCGTCGGGCTGCCGCTGCTGATCTTCGAGGTGATCAGGATGCCCCCGAGGGCGGCGACGGTGGAGGAGAGGATCAGAGAGGCCGTGATGTAGAAGTTGGTGGACACCCCGGCCAATCGGGCGGCCTCACGGTTTCCTCCGGTGGCAAACAGGTAGCGTCCTCCCGGAGTGCTCTCCAGGAACCACCAGAGGACGGCCCCGAAGAGCAGAGCGTAGAAGATGTTCGCCTCAACCCCCTCGATGTTGAAGCGGGCGATGTTCTTGAAGGCCTTGTCGAACCCGAAGAGCATCTTCCCGCTGGAGATCGCCGAGGCCAGGGCATAAAGAATTGACGACATCCCCAGCGTGGTGATGAAGGAGTCGATCTTGATCTTGAGGATCAGGAACGCGTTCAGCGCCCCGACGAGGACTCCGGTCCCCAGCGCGATCAGGCAGGCGGACCAGATGCTGAACCCTCCCTTGAGGATCAGCCACGAGACAAGCATGGAACTGAGCGAGATCACCCCGCCGATCGACAGGTCGAAGACCCCTGCGGCGAGCGGAGCGATCAGCCCAAGCGAGACGATGATCCGGACGGCCTCCTGGTTGAGGATCGTCTTGTGCGTCAGCGTGGAAAGCCAGGTCTCCGGGACCCAAAGGGAGAACAGGGCAAAGGTGACGAGGTAGAGGTAGATGACGCTGATGTTCCGGGGATGGAGGGTCTTCCAGCGGAAGGTGAAGCGGTTGGTGGTCAGCCGGCTGTCCGGAAGCTCCTTGCCCTTTGTCCGCATCTGCCGAAAGCGCCAGCCCCACCCCAAAAGCTCGAACTTGCGCCGCGCATAGGGCAGGCGGTCGGTCAACTCTTCCTTGACCTCCTTGCGGTCCTCCGGCTGAGGATGCAGGCGTGGAGTCTTCATCGGACCACGGTGGTGGCGATTTCGTGCTGATGGACCCGCATCCCGCGTCGACGATTCGAAGTGCCACTGGCCTCCTGCTCGATGCGCTCCGGCGTCAGGTAGGGCCCGGAGAGGTCGGCGACCTTGATCCCGGCCTTGAGCACGATCACCCGGTGGCAGAGCAGCGCCAACTCTTCTGCGTCCGCGCTGCAGATCACCAGAGACGACCCGGCCTGGCAGGCCTCGACGATCAGCTGATAGATCACCTCACGGGACTGAATGTCCACTCCCTGGGTGGGTTCGTCCAGGATCAGCACCTTGGGTTTCAGGCGCATCCAGCGCGCCAGCACGGCCTTCTGCTGGTTTCCTCCGCTGAACTTGTGCATCCGACGGAACAGGTCGAGCGGGCGAAGGTCGACGGTCCGGCACCAGGCCTCGACGTCCTCCAGTTCCTGGGACCTGCGGATGTGACCGAAGCGGTTGGTGTTTCGGGAGAGGTCCGGAAGCGTGAGGTGCTCGTACACTCGGTGCCGCTCCACGAGTCCCAGCCGCTTGCGATCGCTGGGGACGTAGCCCATGCCTTTCAGGATCGCCTCTCGGGGGTGTGCATAGACCTTCTGCTTCTCCACCAGCACCCGCCCGGCAAAGCGCGGCAGGGCCCCAAAAAGGACGGCGCCGATCTCATCCCTTCCGGAGCCGATCAGCCCCGCAATGCCCAGAATCTCCCCGGCGTAGAGCTTGAAGTCCACGCCCCGCAGGCGCGGGCTGTAGACGGAGTTGCACTCCAGAACGACCTTCTTTCCGGGAGCAGCCTTCGGGAAGCTGCGGGCTCGCTGTTGCCCCTGGGTCAGGAGGCTCACCAGCTCGGCCTTGGTCAACTTGGCCACTGGGCCGGAGTGGACCTTCCGGCCGTCCTGGAGGATGGAGACGTAGTCGGCGATCTCAAGCACCTCGTCCAGACGGTGGGAGACATAGAGCATCCCGGCGCCCTGGTCTCGCACCTGACGCATCGTCCTGAAGAGAAAGCCGACCTCTGCCGACTGAAGCGAGGCCGTCGGCTCGTCGAGAATCAGCAGGCCTGTGCGGTAATCCTGCCAGCCTTGCAAGGCCCTCCCGAGCGCCACGTAGGTCTGTTCGGCCCGCGAAAGCGCCCCCACCGGCTTGCGGACGTCCGGCAGAATGCCCAGCCCTCGGAGCAGGTCCTGCGCGCGCTGCGCCTCCTGCTTCCAGTCGATGGTGCCGAGGGCGTTGGTGTGATACCCCCGCCCCAGCGCCAGATTTTCGATGGCGTTGAGGTTGCCCACCAGGCCCAGGTCCTGGTGCACAATCCGGATGTGCTGCTGCGTGTGCCTCCGGTCTTCCCACAGATCCACCGAGTCTCCGTTGAGCCGCGCCCGGTAGCCATAGTCCGGCTTTTCAAACCCGGAGAGGAGCTTGATCAGTGTGGACTTGCCGGAGCCGTTGTGTCCAAGCAGGGCGTGGATGCTCTGGCTCCGGACCTCCAGGTCGACCTGGTCGAGGGCCACCTGGCCCGGGAAGGTCTTGGAGAGTCCCGCGAGTTGCAGGATGGGGTGAGGCATGGCGTGTCGGACGGCGAGAGCACCGGTCCCTTCAGCCCAAACTCAGTTCACGCCCCAGAGCTTCTTGAAGCGAGACTGGAAGTTCTCCACTCCAGGCCAGAGTTGGTTGGGGTCGCGGAGGGTCCCCTTCTCGATCAGCTGCAGGGGCAGACCGGCAGCGAGGACGTCCGGGTGCCCGGAGATCTTCACCAACTGGTTGGCCTGAGGCTTGCCGATGTCCTGTCCGGAGAGCAGGCGGGCCCCCACGTCGATTGCTCGCCACCCCAGGTATTCGGAGGCCAGCCCGACCTCGGCCTTCTGTACCGCGCCGTTCTCGATGAAGTTGAAGTTGAGCGGTCCACCGGCTTGAGACACAGAAGACACCTGGCCGGCCAGGTCCACAGAGTCCAGCGCCTCCGGGACCCCGAAGAGCATCCCTCCAAAGGCAAACGGGATCCAGTTGGCCTGCGGGTTGGCCTGCAGCTCACTGATCACCACCTGCGGCACCTGGCCGTTGATCAGGTCCATGATGTCCACCGGGACAATCTTGAGGGGGCACGAGGGGCAGGCGCGCTTGTACTCGGCCTCAAAGCCCTGGCTGACAAGCTCCAGGACCGGAAACACCGGCAGCCCGAAGAAGATGGTATTGGCCTTGCCCTGACTTTCCGCGACGACATAGTCCGCCATCAAGACCCCGTAGAAGTAGTAGTCGTCCCCGGTCAGCAGGTTGGCCGAGAGCCCTTTGCCCGGTCGGTAGCCCTCCGGAAGCGACCAGACGACTACCGGGGTCTTCCGCTGCTCCAGCGTGGCCAGCTGATCCTCAAACCACTCCCGAGGATTGCCGGAGGCCAGCACCAAGTCCGGATTTGCGTCCGTGACCGCCTGCCAGGCTTGCTGCACGGTGTCCGGGGAGTCCTGATGGGTGACGATGTTCAGCGTCCAACCCAGGGCCCGTGTTGCTCCTTCGATTCCGGTCTTGATCTCCTCACACACGGGCACGCCACACTGGATGTAGTAGACGCTCTTGCCTTTGGGAACATTGCGGATGGGGTCGCTGATGACCAGGTCCGGGACGGACTTGCGGAAGTACTCCACTCGCTCCTTGGCCAGCGAGTCTGCCCACACAGGAGCGCAGGGGAGGGAAAGCGCCAGCAACGCCAGCATCGATTTGGCAAGAGTTTTCATGATTTCAACCTCATAGAGTGCTCAGGGGATCAGGGCCCTGGAGGGCCCGAAAGGAACGCAGGAAAAACCTAGCCAAAGCTCTGAGGAAAATCAACTCCTCTGAATTCGAGGCGCCCGCTGCTCTCGTGCGAACCATCCCTGTGTTTCTGCGTCCGGAGGCCTTCGTCTGGATCAGAAGCAGCCTTGAGCCGGATCTCTTCCCGACACTTCGTCATTCCCGCAAATGCGGGAATCCTGTTCCAAAGCCGAGCTTTCCGGGTTCCCGCTTTCACAGGAACGACGGCCCAGGTTCCTGGGGTTTTCCGAGTTTGCCGCGCTACATATTGACTTGCAACAGCACCGAGGTTTGCTAGAAAGGACTGTTTACTGTCTGCAACCCTCACAACACCTCCAACATGATTCAGGAATTCCGCGAGTACTCGCAAAGCTTCGGTTTCAAGCTCATCCTCGGTATTGTCGCCGTCTCTTTGGTGATCTCTCTCGGCGTCGGTTCGTTCTTTGGAGAGCGCAAGGAGGTCATCGCCCTGGTCAATGACCGCGAGATCCTGATGAAAGACTTCCGCCGGGCCTACAGCAACCAGCTGGAGTCCATGCGTCGGGAGTTGGGGGAGAACGCCGAGCGCTTTGCCGAGCAGATGAACCTGCGTGGGCAGGTGCTGCAGCAGCTGGTGGATCAGGAGTTGCTGCTCGACGAGGCCGACGACCTGGAGATCGAGGTGACCGACCTGGAGCTGCAGGACTACATCCGCCAGCAGCCCTATTTCCAGAAAAACGGCCAGTTCGACTCCGAGGTCTACCGGGAGGTGCTCAAGCAGAACCGCATCCCGCTGTTCGAGTATGAAGACGGCCTGCGCCGCGACCTGCTGGTGCAGAAGAAGCAGCGCCTGATGGCGATCGGCCTGATGATCAGCAACGAGGAGGTCAACGAGGCCTACCGGCAACAGTTTGAGCAGGTC
The DNA here is from genome assembly GCA_038133845.1 of Deltaproteobacteria bacterium. Taxonomy (GTDB): domain Bacteria; phylum SAR324; class SAR324; order SAR324; family NAC60-12; genus JAYPUA01. Next base: position 33,906 of record JAYPUA010000033.1, on the reverse strand, counting down.
AAGGTCAACTACGTTCACTTCGCCCCGGAGCATTTTCTGGATCAGGTCTCTCCCACCGAAGAGGAGTTGGCGACATACCATCAGGCCCATCCGGAGGAGTTTCAGTCTCCACGCCAGTACCAGATCGAGTTCTTCACCCTCAGCCTGAACGCCTTCACTGACGCGGAGAAGGTCCGCGAGCGCGAGGTCCGGCGCTTCTACGAGCGCAACCTGGACGCCTACACGACCCCTCCGGAGGCCAAGGCGCGCCACATCCTCTTCAAGCTTGACCCGGAGGCCTCCGAGACCTTGCGAAACGAGCGCCGCGAGGCCCTCAACGGGGTGCGTCAGCGCATCCTCGACGGTCAGGACTTCGCCGAGGTGGCCAAGGAGCTGTCGGAGGACCTCTCGGCAGAGCAAGGCGGAGATCTGGGCTGGTTCAAGCCCGGAGAGATGGTCGCGGCCTTTGAGGAGACCGCGTTCCAGCTGAAACCCGGAGAGGTTAGCGAGGTGGTCGAGTCGCCCTTCGGCCTGCACCTGATCCTGGTCGAGGACCGCAAGGAGGCGATAGAGCGCTCGTTGGAAGAGGTCCGGGAAGAGGTGATCGCCACGCTCGCCGAGCAGCGGGCAGAGAGCGACCTGGACGAAGCGCTCACACGAATTGAAGGCGTCATCGCTCGCCAGGCCCTCTCGGAGTTGGCCTCCGAGTATGGTGGCGAGCTGCGTCAATCGGAGCTGTTTTCACGAGAGAGCGTCATCCCGGGGATCGGCTCCGCATTTGGCCTGATCGGGCAGTTGGACGGCAAGCAGGCGGGCGACAGCGGGGTTTGGAAACGCAACCCGGTGCAGGGCCACGTGGTGTGGAAGATCAGCGCGGTCGCAGAGCCAGCGCCCTTGCCGCTGGAGCAGGCGAAGGACCGCGTTCTGGAGACCGTCCGGCAGCAGCAGGCCCTGGAGTATGCACTGCAGCAGGCGCAGCAGGCGCTGGGGCAGGTTCAGGGCGGTGCCTCGCTGGAGGAGATCGCAAAGGCGCTGGAGTTGGAGATTCAGCCAATGGAGTTTGCCATCGGCACACGGTTTCTCCCCGAGTTGGGAGACAACTCCGAGTTCCGCAAGCAGGCCCTGCAGCTCAGTTCGGAGTCGCCCTGGGCCTTGAGCGAAAACGGCCGACGGGTGGACCTGATGCACTTCGAGAAGCGCTGGCTGGACGAGGCCGACCTGGATGCCCGTCAGGCACAGATCCGCAACAGCCTGCTGCGCCTCCAGCAGCAGACGCTGTTGGAGAAGGAGATCAAGCGCCTGCGGGAGACCGCATCGATCGAGGTCATCAGCCCGCTGCTGCAACTGCCTGGAGCCTGATGCTCCTTGGGATCCTCCTCTGGATGTTCGGGACCTCCGCTCAGGCCCAGGAGATCTGGGGGTTTCAGGATCCTGTGGCAGAGCCCCCTCGCATCTATGCCGAGTTGGAGAACGCCCCGGTGAGGCATGGGGAGGCCTCCTCTCTGAAGGTCCACATCACCCCGGCTCCGGGATGGTATCTGTACTCGGTGGTCTCTGCTGGGGAGTGGGGCCCGCTGCCCACGGAGGTCAAGGTGCCGACCCCTTGGCTGGAGGCCTCCGGGCCGCTGAGCGAAAGCGAGCCGAAGGTCACGTTTGACGAGGCCTACGGTACGACGCTGCGGGTGCACGACGTGCCCTTTGTGCTCCGTCTGCCGCTGCGGGTGCTCCCGGAGGCTCCTCCCGGGCTGCAGGAGGGTTGGGGCATCCTGACCTTTCAGGCCTGCAATCAGAAGATCTGCCTCCCCGCGTCCACGCAGGAGTTCCCCATCCCTCTGGAGATCGCGCCTTGACCGCAGGGCCGCTCCTCACATTCTCCCGGAGTTTCATGAGTTCCGAAAACCAACCCACGGAAGAGTTTGTCCGCAAGGCGCTCCAGACGACGCTGTACCTTTCCCTGCTCATTGCCACCATCGACTGGGTGCTCTATGTCACGCTGGGGTCTGCCGTCCTGACGGTGCTGCTCAAGGCGCACTCGCTCTGGGTCTACCTGCGCTATCGTCTGCAGATCGACACGCTGAAGATGCTGGAGCTCTCTGCGCTGGCGGCAGATGTCGTGCTGTTGGTCGAACACGGCTATGCGGTGGTGAGCCCCATCTTTACGCTGGTGTCCATCGTGCTCGTGATCACCTTCAAGGAGCAGTTCGTGGTTCGCTACCGCCGAGATCTTGAGCAGTTGCTCTCCCAGCGCAACTCCTGAAGGGCCCCTCCCGGAATCACGGGTTCGCCGAGTACTGCTGCCATTCCAGCTTGTTGCGCTCCACCCACTTGTAGTGATCCCGGTAGGTCAGCAGGTAGGCAGACTCCTCATCCAGCACCACGGTCACCCGCTGGTGCATCTGCAAAATTGACGCAGGGCACATGGAGGAAACCGGCCCCTCAATCATCCTCCGAATCGCATCGGCTTTCTTCGCCCCTGTCGCCAAGAGCAGGCAGTGGCGAGCCTCCATGATCGTCGCGATGCCCATTGTCAGCACGTGTCGCGGAACCTGCTCCACGTCCTCGAAGTACATCGAATTGTCCCGAATGGTCTGCTCGCTGAGGATCTTCACCCAGGTCCGGGAGGCGAAGGAGCCGGTGGGTTCGTTGAACCCGATGTGCCCGTTCGAGCCGATCCCCAGCACCTGGAGGTCGATCCCTCCGGCCTCCTGAATCAGCCGTTCGTACCCGCGGCAGGACTCCCGAAGGTCGGAGGCATACCCGTTGGGCAGGTGCACCTGCAACGGGTCGATGTCGATGTGCCGAAACAGGTGGTGGTGCATGTAGTAGTGGTAGGAGCGCTCATCCTCCGGAGGAAGGCCTGCGTACTCGTCCAGGTTGAAGGTCTTGCAGTCCCGGAAGCTCAACTCCTCCTCGCGGTGCAGGCGGATGAGCTCCTGATACATGCGCAGTGGCGTTCCTCCGGTTGCCAACCCCAGGACCGGCTGAGACTTCGTCTTGAGCAGCCGGCAGACCACCTGAGCCGCCACCTCGGCGCAGGCTTCCGGAGTGTCCCGAATCAGAATTTCCATCGTCCCTCCCCTGATGTTATCGTTAACTCAGTCCAGGCTCAGGATAGGGAGGAGGGTCTGTCGGAGTCAAGCATGATTGAGCGAGGTCGCTGTTCATGAGGAAAAGAGGGATTCCGGAGCAGGGGCCCAAGGCACATCCCGGGTGTGTTTTTCCTGTTGCCGCTCTCCTCGAGACATTCTATGATCATGACCCAAAGGCCTTCATTTGATTACGGCTCCTCGGTACCGCGACTTCCCAACCCTTCCGCAATTTGTTTGACTGCCTGCTGATCATGCGCTCTCTGTCCGAACGTGCTCAACCCGGTCTCAGGTCACTGGGGATGTGGGTCGTTCTGATGCTGGCGCTGGTCTCGACCGTTTCGGCGCAGTCCTCTCCGCTCTTCAACGCGGTGCTGGAAGGAGATCCCGGGTTGCTGCAGCGTCTTCTGAAGGCGCAGTCGGACCCAAACATCCAAGACGAATCCGGACGTTCTCCGCTGATGCTGGCAGTGACTTTGGGGGAGCGTGCGATGTGTCGGCTCCTCTTGGAGGAGGGAGCAGACCCGGAGTTGCGAGACAACCTGGGCAGTTCGGCACTGTCTCTGGCCATTCGGCAGGGAGACCTGAGCATGGTCGAGGAACTGCTGAACGGCAAGGCCGACTCCGAGTCCCGGCTGGACGATGGCTCAACACCGCTGATCTATGCCTCGCTGGAGGGACAGACCGGGATCGTCCGGTTCCTGCTGGAGCGCAAGGTGGACCTCGGTGCCCGGACCCGCAACGGCGAGACGGCCCTGATTGTCGCTGCGTTTGAGGGGCATCTCGGCATCCTCCGGCTGCTGCTGGATGCCGGAGCGGACCTGCAGGCCCAGAACAGCGAAGGGTTCACACCGCTCCTGGCTGCCGCGAGCAACGGCTACACCGACGCGGTCAACTACCTGATCCTGCGTGGAGCAACTCCGGAGGCGACCTTGCAGCTCGGACGCTCGCCTCAGGAGGAGCTGTTCGACAGCCGCCGCGAGGACCTGGAGGTGCTGCCCTTTGGAGACCTGGAGTATCCGCAGCAGCTCTACCAGCTCATCAACGCAGCCATCGAAGGGCAACTGAGCAAGGTCAACAAGCTGCTGACCTCCGGAGCCCAGCCGAATCAGCGCGATGAGGCCGGGCGCACCGCGTTGATGGAGGCCAGCGCGTTTGGTCGATATAGCGTGGTCAAGCGCCTGATCGAAGCCGGAGCAGACATCAACCTCTCGGACAATCAGGGGGTCACGGCCTTGATGCTGGCGACACTGGAGGGGCGTGACCGAATTGTGCAGCTCTTGCTGCAGAAGGGGGCCCGGCTCAACGCGGCAGACAGCGAAGGCATCACGGCCTTGATGCTGGCCGGAGACGAAGGCCGCACCGAGATCGTCCGGCTACTGCTGGATCAGGGAGCCGACCTCAACGCCCAGAGCCTCAGCGGCAGCACCGCGCTCATTGAGGCGGTCCGGGAGGGCCGCACCGACACCGTGGAGTTGCTGCTGCGTCGAGGGGCCAACCCAAACCTCCGGGACCAGTTCGGTCGCACCGCCACCTCCGAGGCCAGGAACGAAGGCCACGAAGACATTCTCAAACTGCTGGAGTCCCGCTCCCGCTGAATCCTCTCGTCTCTGATCACGCTGCTTCCATGCTCAGCCCGACTGTCACGCCAAACGCGTCCGGATTCTACGGTCCCTATGGGGGCATGTTCATTCCGGAAATCCTGCGAACGACCTTTGACCAACTGATTGACGCCTTCCAGCAAGCCAAGGCCGACCCCGGGTTCTGGCGTGACTATGTGGAGTTGATGCAGAGCTACTCCTGCCGTCCCACTCCGATCACTCCGCTGAGCAACCTCTCCGAGTACTTCGGAGGCCGGGTCCAGATCCTCTGCAAGCGTGAGGATCTCAACCAGACTGGAGCACACAAGGCGAACAACGTCATGGGGCAGGGACTGCTGGTGCAGCGCATGAACAAGCGCCGGGTGATTGCAGAGACCGGAGCCGGTCAGCACGGCGTCGCCACGGCCACCATGGCCGCGCGACTTGGGCTGGACTGCACGATCTACATGGGCGCGACGGATGTGGAGCGGCAGCGGCCCAACGTCTTCTGGATGGAACAGCTCGGGGCCCAGGTGGTCCCGGTCACCGAAGGTACCGCGACCCTCAAGGATGCCATCAACGCCGCCATGCGGGACTGGGCCGAGAGCATGGAAGACACGCACTACGTGCTGGGGACCGTCTGCGGACCGCATCCCTTCCCGGAGATGGTCTCCTACTTCCAGTCGATCATCGGACATGAAGCCCGGGAGCAGGTCCGCGCCCTCACCGGGAGGCTTCCTGACCACATCTACGCCTGTGTCGGGGGCGGGTCCAACGCCTCCGGAGTCTTCCTGCCCTTTGTGGACGACCCGGGCGTGGAGCTGGTCGGCGTGGAGGCCGGAGGACACGGGCTGGAGAGCGGACAGCACGCGATCCGCCTCTCCGGAGGCTCCGTGGGCATTGCTCAAGGCTACAAGACCTACTTTCTCCAAGACGACGAGGGTCAGATGCTCCACACCCACTCCATCTCGGCAGGGCTCGACTACATCGGCATCAGCCCCATCTTCAGCTACCTGTTTGATGAAGGCCGGGTGCGCTTCACCTATGCCACCGACGAGGCCGTGGTAGAGGCGGCCAAGCTGCTCATCCGCAAGGAGGGCATCATCCCGGCGCTGGAAAGCAGCCACGCACTCGCATCGGTGCTGGACGAGATCCCGGACCTGCCTGCCGGAGAGACGGTGCTGTTCAACCTCTCCGGACGTGGAGACAAGGACATCTTCAACATCGCCGAGGCCATTGGTGACGAGAAGTGGAAGGAGTTCATCCGTCAGAAGGCGGCCGCTCTGGAGCCGGACGCATGAACCTGCAAGCCTACCTGCACCAGCGCCTGCAGACGAAGAAGCTCCTGCTCATGGCGCATGCGATTGTCGGATACCCCTCGCTGGAAGCGAACTGGAGGATGCTGGAGATTTTGCAAGAGGCCGGAGTGGACCTGGTGGAGTTGCAGATGCCCTTCAGTGAGCCCATTGCCGACGGGCCCCTGTTTGTTCAGGCCAACGAGCAAGCGTTGAAGAACGGGGTGCACTGGCCGGACTACTTCGACCTGATGCATCGCGCGGCCCAGACCTTCGACTATCCGCTGCTGATGATGGGCTACTGCAACACCGCCTTTGTGATGGGCTATGACGCCTTCGCCGAGCGGCTTGCCAAGAGCGGTGGCACCGGATACATCATTCCGGACCTGCCCTTCGAGGAGTTTGGCGACCTCTTCTCGCTGAGCGCCCAGCGGGAGCTGCACCCGATCCTCATCTGCACTCCCACCAACACCGAGGAGCGCCTGAAGGCCATCTGCGAGCACGGGAGCGGGATGCTCTACTGTGTGGCCCGCAAGGGCGTCACCGGAAAGTCCACAGAGCTTGACAGCAACGTCGGGGCGTTTCTCAAGCGCTGCCGGTCCTACTCTCCACTCCCCTTGGGGCTGGGGTTCGGGCTCTCCACTCCGGAAGACCTGAGGCAGATCCACGGCCTCGCGGACGTGGCCATCGTCGGCTCCGCGCTGCTGAGAGCCTGGGAGTCCGGTGGAGAAAATGCCTACCGGGATTACGTCCACTCCCTCGTTGACGCCTGCCAGGGGTAGCCTTCCCAAACGCCTGGTCCTCTGATGCCCAAAAACCGCAGGCCCCATCTGCGGAAACGGGCCAGGAGGTTCTCCCGGAAGACGCCGTCTCCCCCAGCCCCCAACCACTCTCAACCTCCGAATGAACTCCTCCCGCATGCACACCGCACCCTGCGCTTCAGGCGGATGGGACTGATGGCTCAGGCACCTGCGCTTTATGCCGGGATCTCGGGACATGGTCTTGGGCACCTTTCTCAGGTGGCCCCGATCCTCAACGCGTGGCGGCGTCGGCACCCGGAGTCACGTCTGGTGGTACAGACCGCCCTGCCGGAGGCGGTGGTCCGGAGTCGGGTTCCCGGAGAGTTGCGGATCATCCCTGCAGAGTTGGACTTCGGCCTGCGCATGGTGGACGCCCTGACCGTGGAGTTGGAGGAGAGCTGGGAGGCCTACCGCACCCTCGGCGCCTCCTGGGAGCAGCACCTGGAGCAGCAGGTCCAACACCTGCGCGAGGCCTCGGTCGATGTGGTCCTCGCTGACATCCCCTTCTTCCTGCTGGCTGGAGCGGCAGAGCTGCAGATTCCGTCCGTGGCCCTCTGTTCGCTGAACTGGGCGGAGGTCCTTCGGGCCTACTTTGGAGAGCGCCCTGGCGTGGAGGACCTGCTCCGGCCGCTGGAGACCGCCTACAACAGCGCCGAGGTGTTTCTCTGCCCGGAGCCTTCCATGCCGATGCCTTCGCTCCACAACGCAAGGTCGATCGGCCCGATCGGTGTCCTCGGAACATCTCGCAGGGTGGAGGTCGAGCAACGCCTGGGAGGCCAGGGGCAGGAAATGCTGGGGCTGATCGCGCTGGGCGGACTGCCGATGGACCTCTCGCTGAATCGCTGGCCTCAGCGTCCGGGAGTCTGCTGGCTGGTGCCTCCGGGAACTCGTGTGGCGCGTGAGGATTTTGTGGAGTGGTCGCTGCTGCAGGATTTGGCTTTTGTCGACCTGGTGGCCTCGGTTGACATTCTGGTGACCAAGCCGGGATATGGAGCCTATGTGGAGGCGGCCTCTCACGGGACACCGGTGCTCTACGTGGAGCGCTCCGACTGGCCGGAGGAGCCCGGGCTGAGCACCTGGCTCAAGGCGCATGGACGTGCCCGGTCGATCAGTCGGGAGAACTTCTTTCAGGGAAGGATCGAGCCGGTGCTGTCGGAGCTGCGAGCCCTTCCTCCGGTTCCCCAGGTCGACCCCACAGGCGCTCAGGAAGCCCTGGAGTGGCTGGAACAGGTTGGGGGCTGAGAGGCTTCAGCCTTCGGAGCGGCGGATGAATTTTTGCTCAAGGACCTCGGTGCCCCACTGTGAGCCGGGGTGCTCGTGCTCCAGGTGGAAGCCGAAGCTCTCGTAGAGATGCCGGGCGGCATGCAGTCCGGAGAAGGTCCAGAGGTAGGTCTGCGGATAGCCGCAGCGGTCGACGAACGCCATCGCCTGCGTCAGCAAAGTGCGTCCGACTCCCTGGCCGCGGGTAGCGTCAGAGGTGATGAACCACCGCAGGTGTGCCCCCTCGGTGTGTGCCTTGGAGCCGTCAATGATGAGCGAGGCCTCGACCTCCGGGGCCCTGGCCAGCCAGATTCCATCCTGTCCGGGCTGAGCGCGCGCGCAGAACTCGGCCAGCTCCGAGGCGACCTTGGACTCGAAGGGCAGGCCAAAGCCCACGGTTTGCGAGTAGTAGGCCGCATGCAGGTGCACGATGCGTCCGATGCAGCCCGGAACGTAGCCTTGCGTGATCTTGAGGTCCATCAAGAAGCCCTCCGTGACTCCGCCCTTGCTCTTGGGTGAAGCAAGCGCGGGAGGTGGGGAGCGAGCGCCTGGGCGCTTGGGAGACAGCGGTTCACCACAGCTCCGGTTTGTCCAGCGCGGCAACGCAGGTCACTGCAACCGGAGCGGGAGGCACCGCTCTCTCCTGAAGCTCCAGCGCCTGCCATCCGTGAGGGTACTGAAGCGGATGAGGCGCAGAGTAGGCTCGGGCGGTCTCCGGAGCGAATCCGTAACGGCCGTAGTGTTCCGGATCTCCATAGACACAGACCACGCAGGCTCCGCGCTCCGTGAGTTCCCGGAGTCCGGACTCCACCAGCGCCCTCCCGATGCCCTGCTGCTGAAACGTAGCGCTCACCGCCAGCGGCGCCAGGATGTATCCGGAGCTCCCGTCGCTCAGGCCCACCGGGCTGAACGCGATGTGCCCGACCACGACGTCCTCCACCTCGGCGACCAGAGAGAGCGTTGGCGGCGTGCTGCTCTCCGAGAGCAGCTGTACCGCGCACCGTGAGACGGCCTCTCTCTCCTCTGCCGGAAACGCGGAGGCGTAAACCTCCTGGATGGGACCCAGGTCCTCAAGGGTCGCGACGCGGAGTTGGGCTGGAGCAAGACTCATGGGAAACCGTGTCTGGAAGAGATGCAGCGCTCGAAATTTCCAGAGGCCTGCTGTGACAAGGAGGCCTCAGAGCGAATTACACGAGAGCACAGAGCGCCTCAAGCGGCAAAGGAAAAGCGCCATGAAGTCACCAGAACGCTGAAAGCGGTGCCAGGAAACCCAAGGCCGAGCCGGTTGGCCTCTCCGGAACTTGAGAAACTGCTTGTCATTCCTTGGAAAATCACCTATAAAAATGAGTTTTGCGTTTTCTGTTGACAGCGAGGAGTAGCAATGTTTGCAATCATTCAGGCCGGAGGCCGTCAGGTGAAGGTTCAGGCCGGCGAGACGGTGCGTCTGGACCGACTTCAGGCCGAGCCGGGTTCGGCATACGAGAACGACCAGGTGCTGGCCGTGAGCAAGGAAGATGGCGCCTTTGTGGTGGGGACTCCCACCGTTGAGGGAGCCCGGGTGACCGGCACGGTTGTGGATCACCGCAAGGACAAGAAGATCATCGTCTTCAAGCGCAAGCGCCGCAAGGGCTACCGCAAGAAGCAGGGACACCGCCAGCAGCGCACGCTGGTCAAGATTGAATCCATCAGCGCATAAGAGACAGACATGGCACACAAGAAAGCAGGCGGAAGCAGCCGCAACGGACGTGATTCGATTGGCAAGCGCCGAGGCGTCAAGAAGTTTGGCGGCGAGTTGGTTCAGGCCGGGAACATCCTGGTCCGCCAGGTCGGATCCACGTTTCATGCCGGAGAGAACGTCGGCACCGGAAACGACTACACCCTCTATGCTCTGGTTGACGGGCAGGTGGAGTTTCGCAGCGGCGGGCTGAAGAAGCGCAAGTACATCAACGTGGTCCCGGTGGAAACCCCGTCAGCCGCGACCGCCTGACCCCATGACCTCCCGGCCCCGATCGCTCTCCGGGATCAAGCCTTCCGGGACCCCGCACCTGGGGAACTACCTGGGCATGATCAAGCCGGCGCTGAAGCTTCAGGAAACGCACGAGTCCTTCTACTTCATCGCCGACTACCACGCACTCACCACCCTCCGCGATCCGGGCCTGCTCACCGAATATGCCCACGACCTCACGGCGATCTTCGCCGCCTTGGGCATGGACTTCGAGGCACACACCTTCTTTCGCCAGTCCGACCTCCCGGAGGTCACCGAGTTGACTTGGCTCATCTCCTGCGTTGCCCCCAAGGGGCTGATGGACCGCGCCCACGCCTTCAAGGACGCTCAGGCGAAGGATCAGGACGTCAACATGGGCGTGTACTGCTATCCCGTGCTGATGGCCGCAGACATCCTGCTCTACGACTCCCACGTGGTGCCGGTCGGCAAAGACCAGAAGCAGCACCTGGAGATCACCCGGGACATCGCCCAGCGCTTCAACCACCTCTACGGGGAGACCTTTGTGGTGCCGGACGCGCTGATTGAGGAGCAGGTCGCCGTGATCCCGGGGCTCGACGGGCAGAAGATGAGCAAGTCCTACAACAACGTCATCCCGCTCTTTGCTCCGGAGAAGCAGCTCCGCAAGGCCATCATGAAGATCCAGACGGACTCCACGCCGGTGGAGGACCCCAAGGATCCGGAGCAGTGCAACGTCTTCGCACTCTACAGTTGCTTTGCCAACGAGGCAGAAAAGGCCACGCTGGCCGAGCGCTACCGAGCCGGCGGGATGGGATACGGAGAGGCCAAGCAGGCCTGCTTTGAGCGCATCAACGCCGAGTTGGGGCCGGCCCGTGAGCGCTACCTGGAGTTGCGGGCCGACACCGCGCAGTTGGAAGGCATCCTGGAGGCCGGGCGTGACAAGGCCCGGGCCGTCGCCCGAGGTGTCCTCTCCCGGACCCGCGAGCGCATGGGAATGCGCCCTCTCGTCTGAACCCGACCGGTTCACCCTACCCTTTTCCTCTTAAATCCGATATCATCCCCAAACGATTCCGGAGCTGGGCCCTTG
>JAYPUA010000033.1:2152-22756 GCA_038133845.1 Deltaproteobacteria bacterium | reverse complement strand
GAGGCTTCCGGAGTCCTGAGAGACGGCCTCGTCCCGAGGTCTTTTCGGTGAACCCGATTCTGCTTGAACCCCATTCCAGGGATGGCTCCATGATGAAACGCTGCACTGCACTGATCCTGGGAGCGGCAACGCTCCTCTTCACCCAGCTGCCTCTCCAGGCGCAGCAAAAGACCCTGAACGTCGCTTGGCCCTACCAGGTCCCTCCCACCGGACACTTCAACACCTTCGCTTCCAACGGCATCCTCCTGGGACAGTATCAGGACCTGCACGAGCCGCCTCTGGCGATCCTCAAGTGGGCCACTGGAGAGTACGACGGCATGGTCGCCGAGTCCTTTGGCTGGGACAGCGCCGGGAACTACGTGGTCCGGATGAACCGGGGGCTCAGCTGGAGTGACGGCAGCTCGATGACCGCGGACGACCTGATGGCCACTTTCCAGATCTTCCGGCTTCGGGGCGACTCGGTGTGGAAGAGCATCAGCGGCATCGAGAAGGTGGATTCGCACACGGTGAAGTTTCTCATGGACGAGCCCTCCAGTCTGGCAGAGCGGCTGATCCTGATCACGAATCTGCGTCCGGCGAGCGTGTACGGTCCCCTGGCCGATCGTGCTGCCGCGCTGCAGCCGGGGACCGAGCCCTGGGATGCGCTGCTCAACGAGCTGACCAAGTTCCGCCCGAACGCACCCGTGTCCGGAGGACCGTACACGATCGACCCGGCAAGCATCACCGAGGCAAACCTGATGATGAAGCTGAACCCGGGCGGTCTGGGAGGCAAGACCCAGAAGTTTGACGCGGTGCGGATGTGGAACGGGGAGACGGAGGTGGTCACTCCGCTGGTCTCCAGCGAGGAGCTGCACTACATCACCCACGGCATCCCGCCGACCACGGAGAAGGCCTTTGCCGCCCAGAAGATCGACATCGTGCGCTCCGGGATGAACAGCGGCCCCGGGCTGTACTTCAACCACCGGGTCTATCCGCTCAACCGGGTGGAGGTGCGTCAGGCGATCGCCTATGCGATCGACCGGGAACAGAACGGCTACGTCAGCCTGGGCGAGTCCGGAGTCGCGGTGGAGTTCCTCACCGGGATCAGCGATGGGCTGGCCGGAGCGTGGCTGAGCGGGGACGCCCTGGACGCGCTGGAACCCTATGCGTTCAACCGGCAGAAAGCTGAGCAGCTGCTCACCGGAATCGGCTTCAAGCGCAACGGTTCCGGGAAGTGGCAGGACGACAAGGGCAACCTGCTCTCGTTCGAGCTGACCTATCCACAAGAGTATGCCGACTGGTCGGCGGCTGGAGAGAATGCGGCGGCTCAGCTGAATGACTTCGGCTTTGACATCCAGCTCCGCGGCGTGCAGTTCCAGCAGCACCCCCGGGACATCTACGAAGGCAACTTCCAGATGGCCATCCGCAACTGGGGACTGGGCGACCCGATCCCGGCCCGCAGCTATCTGCAGGTCTACAACCGCTACAACGGCCAGGGCGAGTTGGCGGGCGAGAAGGGCGGAGGCATGGGCTTCCCGATGAAGGTCACCTTCAGCGGCGGGCAGTTTGACGTGTTTGACGCCTCAAACCGCAGCGCTCAAGGCGTCGACCGAGCCCAGCAGGCTGCGCTGGTTGCTCAATTGGCTCGCTCCTTCAATGAGCTCCTCCCGGCTGTGCCCCTCTGGGAGCGCTACACCAACAACGCGCTCAATCGCCGGTTCATTCAGGTCCCGGATGCCAAGGATCCCGTATTTGCCAACTTTGGCGGTGGCACGGACAACTGGATGAGCTACCTGATCCTGACCGGAAAGGCCTCGGCCAAGTAAGCCGATCCATCCATCTCTCTTGACCACCCTCCACCGGAGAGCCTTCCGCTTTCCGGTGGGTTCCGCTGCACATCGGGCTCGTGTCCAGAATCCTCAAAAGCTACCCGGTTCAGATCGTCCTGCAGGCGCTGCTGACGATCCTGGCCGTGATGACCTTCACCTTCGTGCTCATCCGCCTGATGCCGGGCAACCCGATCGAGGTGCTGGTGGAGCAGATTCTGGCCAATGAAGGCATCGCCTACGAGGAGGCCTACGACCGAGTGGCCGCAAGCTTCGACATCGACCCGAACGCCTCGTTGCTTGACCAGTACCTTGCCTGGCTGTGGGACCTGCTCCGGCTGGACCTGGGCGAGTCGATCACCTCTCCAGGAACTCGGGTAGTCGATGAGATCCTCCGATTCCTGCCCTGGACCGTGTTTGCCGTGGGGGCCGGGTTGCTGATCAGCTTCGTGCTGGGCATCGTGCTGGGCATGCTGATGGCCTACTACCGCAACTCATCGCTGGACTACGCCCTCTCGCTCTTTGCCTCGTTCATGACCGGAATCCCGAACTACATCTGGGGCCTCCTGATCGTCATCGTGCTCGGCATCCACCTCAACTGGTTCAGCGTCGGCGAGTTGAGGGGCACCTATGATCCAGGGCTCACTCCAGGGTTCAACCTGGCCTTCCTCTGGAGTGTCGTGGAGCATGCGATGCTGCCGATCGTCACCTACGTGGTCAGCGCGCTGGGAGGCTGGATGCTGAACATGAAGAGCAGCACCATGAGCGTGCTCAACGAGGATTATGTGAACGTGGCCGAGGCCCGGGGGCTCCAGGACTCCCGGATCATCTTCTCCTACGTGGGTCGGAACGCGTCGCTGCCGCTGTTCACGCAGCTGACCATCAGCATCGGGTTTGTGCTGGGCAGCGGGGTCGTGATCGAGGAGATCTTTGTCTACTGGGGCATCGGCCACTACCTCTTTCAGTCCATTACCGTGCGGGACTACACCTCGATGCAGGGCGTGTTTCTGATTCTGACGATGACGGTGGTGCTCGCCAACGTCTTTGCCGATCTGACCTACGGGTGGCTCGACCCACGGGTTCGCATCTCCGGAGAACGCTGATGCCGGGGCTCTTGCGACGTCTGATCCGCGGGTGGACCCTGATCCGGGGGAACCGAGCCGGGCTGATCGGTTTTCTTGGGCTGGTGGGGTACTTCCTGCTGACCTTCATCCTGCCCTTCTTCGTGGAGTTCGACGGCAGCCCCAAGCTGGACGAGATCACGGCTCCTCCGGGCTCTCGAATCCAGCTGGCGGTGCACCGCGAGGAGGCCCAGCGTTTCCGGAGCCTCGAAGATCTGGCCGGCAGGACGGTGGGAGTGGTCACCCAGACCGGAGGGCCAGGCTTCATCGAACCCTATCAGGATCAACTGACGGTGAAGCGCTACCGCTGGAACAGCCGGGTCCGTGGTCCAGGCATCGAGCTGGCCTTGAAGGATCTGGCGAACCGGAAGATCGAGGCGATGCTGATCTTCTCCAAATCCTGGGAAGATCTGGTGGAGAACCAGGCGGACCTCGAACTCCGCAAGCTGTTGCTGGAGAACGTGGTGATTTCGAATCCAACGCTGGGGCCGATGTCTCTGCTGGGCACCGACACGCAGGGCCGGGACATCGCCTCGCACATCGTCCACGGAGGCCGCGTGCTGATCCTCACGGCGCTGATTGGCGGCGTGCTCTCCACGCTGATTGCCGTCATCCTTGGGTCGCTGGCGGCCATGCTCGGCGGGGTGCTTGATCAGATCCTCACGGCATTGACCAACCTCTTCCTTGCCATCCCGCGCTTCCCGCTACTGGTCGTCATGGCCGGACTGATCTCCTTTGAGAACACGCTGCTCCTCGGGGTTCTGATCGGACTGCTCGGATGGCCGGCGCTCATGCGTGCCATCCGGGCACAGGTGCTCAGCCTGCGGGAGCGGGACTTTGTGGAGGCCGCTCGCTCACTCGGACTGAGCACCCCGCACATCATGTTCCGCGAGATCCTGCCGAACATGATCAGCTTCGTGTCCATCAACCTGATCTTCTCCATCACCTCGGCCATGTACGAGCAGGTTGGGCTGGTGGTCCTCGGGCTTGCTCCCATCAACGACTACACCTGGGGCATCATGCTCTTCTTCGGACGCACCCGAGGGACGCTGTTCAACCCCGATGGCATCAGCATGGCGCTCTCCCCGGTGATGGCCATTGCGCTCTTCCAGGTCTGTCTGGTGCTCTTTGCCCGCGCGCTGGAGGAAATGTTCGACCCCCGCCTGCGGCAGCCATGACGACCACTGAAGGAACCGTCATTCCCGGGAATGCGGGAATCCAGCGATCACCGAAGCAAAAGGTGCTGGAGGTCCGGGACCTGTCCATCGTCTATCGCTCCGAACGCGGGAGGGTGCAGGCGGTGCAGCAGGTCTCCTTTGACCTGCATCGGCACGAGGCGCTGGCCTTGATCGGAGAGAGCGGGAGCGGCAAGACAACGGTGAGCCTCTCGCTGATCCGCAAGCTGCCTGCCAACGCCGAGATCACTTCCGGAAGCATCCGATTCCGCCCGGAGGAGGCGCCTCAGGATCTGTTGGGATTGAGCACCTCGCAGCTGCGGAGCTTCCGATGGCAGGAGTGCGCGATGGTGTTTCAGGGAGCCCAGAACTCCTTCAATCCGGTGCTGAAGATCCGGGAGCACTTCGAGGACACCGCTCAGGCGCATGGATGGGGCAGCCGATCGGAGGTCCGCAAGCGTGCCCTCCGGCTGCTTCAGCTCGTTCGGCTCGACCCGGAGCGCGTCTACGACTCCTATCCGCACGAACTCAGCGGCGGCATGAAGCAGAGGACGCTGCTCGCCCTGGGCGTGCTTCTGCAACCTCGGATCGTCATCCTGGACGAGCCCACCACGGCGCTCGACATCCTCACGCAGCGGGCGATGATCGACGTCCTCCGAGAGATGCAGCAGCAGCTGGAGTTCAGCATCATCTTCATCAGCCACGACCTCTCGCTTGCCGCAGAGATGGCCGACACGGTGGCCACGATGTATGCCGGAGAGATTGTCGAGATCGGAGGCGTCCGGGAGATGTTCTACCGCGCCCGGCATCCCTACACGCACGGACTCTTGCGCTCCGTCCCCAAGCTGGATCCGGGGAAGGATCAGCTCCTCAGCATCCGGGGAGCCCCGCCCAACCTGATCCACCCTCCTCCCGGATGCCGCTTTCACCCAAGGTGCGATCAGGCCTCGGAGCGCTGCCACAGGGAGATTCCCCGGCTCACCGAGGTCACGCCCGGGCATCAGGTCTCCTGCTGGAATCCGGTCGGAGCCGCTCTGGAGGAGGCACATGAGTGAACCGCTGATGCGCCTGGAACAGGTCCACCGCTCCTTTCGCAAGGGCAAGGTCAGTGTGCCTGTGCTGCAGGAGGTGAACCTGGAGGTGGAGGAGCTGAACTTTCTCTGTCTGGTGGGAGAGAGCGGGTGCGGGAAGACCACAACCGGGAAGATCCTTGCCGGGCTGCTTCCTCCCTCCGAAGGCCGGATTCACTATCGAGGGAGGGACGTGAGCACCCTGCGCGAGGGCGAGCTGAAGGACTACCGCCGCTCGGTGCAACTCATCCATCAGGACCCGTATGCCTCGCTCAACCCGGTGCACACGATCTCCCAGATCCTCAGCTTCCCGCTGCTTCATCACCGGCTGGTGCCTCACTCCCGGGCGGCACGAGACCGGGCGGCCGAGTTGCTGGAACTGGTGGACCTGACTCCAGTGGAGGACGTGCTGGACAAGTATCCGTATCAGCTCAGCGGCGGGCAGCGTCAGCGGGTGAGCATCGCTCGGGCCCTGACCACGAAGCCAAGCCTGATTGTTGCCGATGAGTCGGTGAGCATGGTCGACGTCTCCATCCGCATCGGGCTGCTCCAGATGATGATGAAGCTCCGGGAGGATCCGGGAGTGACGATCGTCTTCATCACCCACGACCTGGCGTTGGCCAAGTACTTTGCCTGGGAAGGACGGATCGCGGTGATGTACCTGGGGCGGATTGTGGAGATTGGGCCGACACCGGAGCTGATCGCCGATCCGCAGCATCCCTACACCAAGGTGCTGCTGTCGGCCATTCCGGAGCCTGATCCTGACAAGACGCGGAGCAAGGAGCACATCCGCCTGAGGAGCGAGGACGTCCCCCGCCTGACGGAACTGCCGGAAGGCTGCACGTTTCACCCCCGGTGTCCCTGGTTCATCCCCGGAGTCTGTGACCGAAGCATCCCGCAGCTGACCACTCCGGAGAGCCGCCAAGGGCAGGTCGCGTGCTTCCTGCCCCACTCAGAAGACGCCGAAAGCTCTCCGCGTTGAGGGAGCAGAAAAGAGGAGAATCTGGCCCCGGGCGAAGCGGTTAGCGAGCCCCCAGGGTATAGATGCGCTCGGCGTTGGCAAACATCGCCTGCTCCTGGAAGGTCACGCTCCGCTGCCCCAGAACCGTCCGGAAGGCCTGAACCCACTGAACCAGCGGTGCTCCGGTCAGACAAACCGGCCAGTCTCCCCCAAAGATCACACGCTCCTCGCCAAACACTTCAAGACAGTGATTCAGCGTCGGAGCCAGCGTCTCCGCGCTCCAGCCAGGACGAGCCCGGGCAACGATTCCGGAGAGCTTGCAGACCGTGTTGGGAAGCATGGCCAGCGCGGCCATGTCGTCCTTCCACCCGGAGGCGGTGTGCCAGTACGGAGTGCCGTCACTTTCACCTCCAGGGTCAACGTCACCGTTGACGATGTGTGGGTCTGCGTTCCCACAGTGGTCGATGACAAAGGTCGTCTGGGGGCAGGAGCGTACCAGCTCCAGCGTATCGGCCAGCTCTGCCGGGCGAATGCAGATGTCAAACAGCCAGCCCCGCTTCCCCAGCTCCTGTATTCCTGAAACAAAAGGCGTTTTTTGGCAGTGCTTGGGACCCGTCCCCGGAGTATGCAGCACCGTGCGTGCTCCCCGGACGAAGACGTTTGCCGCATACCGGCTCAGTGCCTCCTCAAAATCCGAAGCAAGTGGGTCGATGGCGATCACCATCGCCTGCATAGGCGTCTCCGGAGACAAACAATGCTGGGTCATCTGATCCACTTCCTGGTCGAGGTACTCCGGATCGACGTTGACCTCCATGTACACCGTGCGCTCAATGCCAGTCCCGGAAGCGGCCTCCAGGTAATCCGACATCCGGTAGCTCCGGTCCATCAATTTGTCGCCCTTGACCCAGGAAACCGAGAGCGTGTCAAGGTCCCAGAGGTGCTGATGTGTGTCAATGATGGGGATCATGTCCGCCTTTGTGTTTGAGAGAGTGTGGTCCAGCCGAGCCGCTGCCGAGTTCTGCTCTGGAGCGGGCGGCTTTGGTCACTAGATCTGCAGCCCCAGGGCTCCCACCGGAGAGTACCCGGCCTCGCGCATTTCGCCATAAAGCTCAAAGTCGACCTCCAGCGACTCCTCGTCCTCTTCCTCCTCTTCGTAGCTGGCCAGCGCCTCAACCACCAAATCCATCAGCTCCTCCAGAGAGCCTGCGGATTCCATGTCTTCTGGCTCCATCTCGTTGAAGACCTCCATAAAGAACACGAGTCCGGAGCCGATGCCGTCGGCGCACTCCCAGTAGGCCTCCTGCTGCTCCTGGTCCAGGGCCTGAATCGGGGACTCTCCCTCCTGCATCCCGGCTTCCGTCCAACACTGCTCCGTGTCCCCGTGGATCATTGGAGCCAGTTCGGCGACGGCCTCGTCCTCTTCGTCCTCCACGCTTTCCAGCATCAGGTTCAACTCTTCCTGCGCCGTGCGGTTCTCAACCCCCTCCATGAACTCATCAAAGGTGATCACGTTTTGGCCAAATACGCTTGAGCCCAGCAGCAACAGCCAGACGGTCCAGACTCCTCTCTTCATAAACTCCTTCCGAGTTCGGGGTTAATCAAAGAGTGCAAACCGTACCACAGGAGTTCCGGGATGTCACCCCAAATGATGCTTTTCAGGAAGGAAGGGAGAGGCGAGCCTGGATGAAGCGCAGGCCTCGGGGGCTCCATCTGGAGCGGTGGTGTTCCTGGGCTCGTGAGGCCTGAGAGGCTCCGGAAGCGCAGGTCGGGAAGCTGGGGGAGTGCGGACGGTGTGCGAGAGGTCATCCAGCCTGAGCCTCCAACATTCGGCGAGGAGGCCACAGACAGGATGGAGCCTTGCCTCCGGAGAGTGATCCCCAAAGCAGGCTGGGTGGAGGGACGATACCCCGCGGGGGCAGAGGCCAGACCGATCAGGCCAGGTCGGCCTTCAAGGCGGTCTTTTGCTCTGGGAGCAGGTCGAACTCCAGCATCATCTCCGGATGTTCGGTTCCAATCGAGACCGGAGCAGATCCCTGGGTGTCGAACTTGAGGTACTGGACGGAGGAGAGGCGCTGCTCACCCACCTGCCGGGCGTCGAACTGTGCGTAGGCACGCTTGCCATTCTCCGTCGTCATGTAGAGCTTGGCCGGCAAGCCCAGCAGCTTGCGGAGTTGGACGTCACGCTCTTCCGGAGTCGGATACTCAATCAGGAGGACGCAGCCCAGTTCGCCGGACTCGCCCAGCAGCTCGTTGTAGGTGTCGACTTCGTGCTGAATGGCCGACTCCTTGACCAGCCGCTCGGTCCGGACCATCTCCTGGATTTGATAACGGACAGTGTCGGTGTTCTCAAACAGGAAGGTCAGGTGATCTCCGACGTGAATGCGGCGCGGTTCCTTGGTCTTCAGGATCTGGGCTCGGACGCCTTCACGCTGCTCTTCATAGGTTTCGTAATCCAGGATTTCACTGCGTTGCACCTTTTGCATTCTCTTGCTCCTCATTGGGGGGAACGATTTTTTGGGGGAATCCGTCCTCACGATACGCCCGGGCCAGAATGGACATCGGGTGCAGGGGGCGGACTCCGGCGAATTGCTTGAACTGAATGGCGGCCAGAGGGCAGTCGGTTGCCCAGACTTCAGCGTTGCTCTCCTTCATGCCGTCAAAGGCTTTTTGCCCGATGCGTTTGGAGTCCTCAAAGGACTCCACCTTCATCGCGTAGGTCCCGTCGTGTCCGCAGCACTCCATGGTGGTGCTGGCCTTGACTCCCGGAATCTGACGCAGCAGGTCTCGCCCCTTGAATCCCACGCTCTGGGCGCGCAGGTGGCACGGGGCATGGTAGGAGACTTTCTCTCCCGGGGTGCTCTTGAAGTCCTTGTTGAACCGCTCCTCCTTGCGGATGTCCCAGAGGAAGTCCGTGGGGTTCTGCACGGCGGCGGCGAGCTTTCGGGCCCGCTCACGGTCGGCTCCTTCGAGCAACTCCGGGTACTCCCGGGACATCATCATGGAGCAGGTGGGGTTGATCGCCAGCACCTTGGATCCGGACTCGACGTAGGGCATCAGGATGTCCAGGTTGTGCCGAGCCTGCTTGCGGACCTGCTCCAGGTTTCCCTGCTCCCAGGCGGGCATACCGCAGCACTGCAGCCCTTTGGCACAAGCGCAGCGCACCTCGCTCTTCTCCAAAACGTCCAGGGTGTCGAAGCCGATCTCCGGCTCGTTGTTCTGCACGTAGCAGGTCTGGAACAGGACCGCCTCGACCTTCCCGGAGGCCGGCTCCGTCTTGCCCCTGGATTCTGCCTGCTTCTCAAAGGTCGTGGCGGCAAAGTCGGGGAGGTCCTTGTCGCGGTGGATGCCCAGAACCTTCTCCATCATCCAGCGGTGTGCCTGAACGCGGTTCATCGTGTTGGCCATCCCGAAGCTGGCCCGCGCTGCCTTGGCAGAGGCGTCGGGATCTCGCAGCACGCGATCTCTCAGGCTCGGAGGCTTCTTCTTCGCCTCCTGGGCCTTGTAGCGGTGGATCAGCTTGGGAAAGTCGAACTGGAACTCGTGATCATCCCGAGGGGTGTACGGGCACTGAACTTCGCAGAGCTTGCACTGAAAGCACGCATCCATGATGCGGGTAGTGTCTGTGCTGTTGACCTGACGGACGTCTCCATCGTAGCGGTTGTCCAGCAGGTCAAAGAGAATCGGGAACGAGTCACAGTATTTGAAGCACATTCGGCAGCCGTGACACAGCTCATAGGCTCGAGTCAGCTCCTTGTTCAGTGCTTCTGCATCCCAATACCTGGGCTCTTCCGGATCGTAGGACAACCCATCTGTCGGGAGGTAGGAAATTCTTGTGTCTGTGCTCATAACCAACTCAAGCAAATTGGGACGGGGCTGAAGGCAGGATTTCAGGCACCCCGGTTGGAAATTCCGGAAGCTCTGCAGGAGAAGCTTCCGGAATGGGATCTGTGGAGGCTCAGGAAATGCTGTCGAGCATTTGCTGGAAGCGTCCGGCGTGAGACTTCTCGGCCTTGGCCAGGGTCTCGAACCAGTCTGCAATCTCGGGGAAGCCTTCCTCGCGAGCGGTTTTGGCCATTCCGGGATACATGTCGGTGTACTCGTGAGTCTCTCCGGCGATGGAGGCCTTCAGGTTGTCTGCGGTGTCGCCAATGGGCAGTCCGGTTGCGGGGTCACCGACCTTGCGCATGTAGTCCAGGTGGCCGTGGGCGTGCCCGGTCTCGCCTTCTGCGGTCTCGCGGAAGTTTCCGGCCACTTCGGGGTAGCCTTCCACGTCGGCGATCTTGGCCATCCACAGGTAGCGGCGGTTGGCTTGGGATTCGCCGGCAAAGGCGGCTTTGAGGTTCTCGTGAGTTTGGGTATCTGCCAGATTGGGCATGAGTTCTCCTTGGAGTGGGGTGATTGAAAGATACGTAAACGTACTCTTCCACGCTATCGCAATTCCCGGCTTTCTCCAATCGTTAATTTCTATCTGTACGATAGGCAAGAGCTATCACGCTTCCGATTGAAATTCTGGAAGAAAAAACTCATCAAATCCTCTTTGCCGAAATCCGTGAAGCCCCTCATGGACCTCCCGGAATGGTTCTGCTGGAGTTCTGTAGACCCGTTGGGGAAAGATCGCTCGCCTGCACCTTGTGAAATGACAGACTTCTCTTGAAAGGGTCCGAAGGGATGATCCCAAGAGAAAACCTCTTCTTTTTTGGAGGAAAAAAGAATTTTCTGCGAAGTTCACTCACGAAAAGAGTCCCGGAAGGCTGGCAAGCGGCTTGCTGCGGGTTCTGCGTCTCACTCACCCTCATACTGGAGGACTCATGCGTGCTCTCATCACCACGATCGCCCTGCTCCTGCTTCTGGGAGGCGGAGCTTTCGCCAAACTGCAGGCCGCCGGGCAGACGCCCGCGACCGACCGGGAGGCGATCATTGGCGTCATTCAATCACAGCTCGATGCGTTTCAGCAGGACAACGGACCGCTGGCCTTCTCCTTTGCCTCTCCGGGGATCAAGCGGATGTTTCAGACCTCCGAGCGGTTCATGGAGATGGTGATCCAGGGCTATCCCCCGGTGTATCGTCCGCAGTCGATCCAGTTTGTCCGCCTGGTGGAGCATCACGGGAGGCTGGTGCAGGTCGTTCAACTGACCGGGCCGGATGGCTTGGGCTACTACGCCTACTACACGATGGAGCGGCAGTCCGATGGGACCTGGAAGATTGACGGCTGCATGCTGGAAAAGCTCCCGGGCTTCAGCGCCTGACACAAGCCGCTACAGCGCGTCCTGGATCAGGAACTGGATCTTCCGCTGGCCCCGGAACTCGTTGAACCGGAGGGCGACCGCCAGTTGAGCAGGTCGCTCCCGGGAGAAGCGAGGCGCATAGTTCCAGCCGATGACCTCCCGAGCGGAATCGATCTCCCACTTGACGTGCACCTCCTTCATGGTTCGGAAGTCGGAAGAGGGCGAAGCGACGGCGAAAAGCGGCTCCGGGTTGGCTTCTCCAAAAGGCTCCAGGAGCGCCAGCTGCTCGACCAGGGTCGTTTGTACTCCGGACAGCTCCAGCGCGCCATCGAGCTGCAAGCGAGGCGGGGGCAGCTCGGGCAAGATGCGTTGGCAGCACTCCGCAAAGTGCTCTCGGAAAGAGTCCAGATGCTCCGGAAGCAGTGAACACCCGGCGGCGGCGGCGTGCCCTCCGTAGCGCTGCAGCGACCCCGCACACTCGTCAAAGACCTCCTTGAGGTGCAACTCCGGAATGGAGCGTCCGGAGCCCTTCAGCACCCCGTGTCCCGGACTGAGAATCACCACCGGACAATGAAACCGCTCCACCAGGCGTGAAGCGACAATCCCGTTGACGCCTTCATGAAAATCCGGATGAAACAGCACCAGCCCCCGAGGGTCCTCCTCGGCAGCGGCCAACTCCAGCGCTGTGGAGAACATCTGCTCTCCCAACTCCCGGCGCTCCTGGTTGATCGACTCCAGCTGCAGCGCCAATTCCCGGGCCTCAGACTCTTCACGGCTGAGGAGCATCTTCACCGCTGGTGCGGCATCCCCCAGACGCCCGATCGCGTTGATCCGGGGGCCGTACTTCCATCCCAGCGTCTGGGCGGTCACCGTATCCACATTGAGCATCTTTCGCAGCACCCGAAAAGAGAGCCGGGTGCCCTGATTGAAGACTTTCAGTCCGTGATGCACCAAGATCCGGTTTTCGTCCACCAGCGGAACCACATCGGCAACCGTCCCCAGCGCTGCGAGGTCCAGCAGGTTCAGCAGATTGGGCTCTGGACGTTCGGAGCTCCACCAGCCCTCCTCTCGCAGCACCTGCCGGAGCGCCATGGTCAGCTTGAGCGCCACGCCACAGCCAGAGATCTTCTTGAACGGATAGGGGCAGTCCGGGTGGTTGGGGTTGAGGACCAATCCCCGGGGAAGCCTCGACGGATCGGCGAGGTGGTGATCGGTAATCACGACCGCGATCCCCTGAGCCTCCAGCCTTGCCGCCTCCGGACCCGCGGTGATCCCGTTGTCCACCGTGACCACCACCTCGGGTCGGAGCGCCGCGACCGCCTCGGCACTGGCCGGAGTCAGCCCGTATCCGTGCTCCATGCGGTTGGGGATGAAGAAGTCGAGATCCCGGAAGCCACAGGATGCAAAGAAGTCGAGCAGCAAGGCGGTCCCGGTGACGCCATCGACGTCATAGTCTCCCAGCACCACGACGCGGCGTTGCTCCTTCAGGGCAGACACCAGAAAGCGTACGGCCTCCTTCATGTGCCGCAGCTGCCAGGGATCATGCAGGCGGTGGAGGTCCGGATGCAGGAAGCCTTCCGCCTGATCCGGGGTACAGTATCCACGCTGAAGCAGGATTTCGGCGACGGTTGGATGGAGTTGGTGCGCTTTTGCCAGCGTGGTCGCCTGCTCTTCAGGGAAGGCGCAAGGGCGCCTCCACTCCTTTGGGCGAGCAGCAGACATCAGAGGGAGGTCTGCCGATGGGCCCGGGGCAGCAGGTTGCGCTGTGCCAAGGTGCGGTACATCTGCAGGCAGATCCAGGCATCGGTGGAGGCGTAGGAGAGCTGAGAGTCGTCCAAATCAGGCTTCTCCCAGTTGGAGAGCTGCGCCTTCTTGGAGATCCGGACTCCGAGCCAGATGGCCGCGAGATTGCGCAGGCCCCGGGTGACGATCTTCATGGACTCCGCGATGTCGGCCAACTCCACGAAGCCTTGGGGCTCGAACGCCTGCAACCGCTGCAGGGCCCGGATGTCGTCACGGATCGCAACTCCCACCTTGAGGATGCGCTCATCCGCCAGCAACTCGGCCACCGGCTCCGGCAGCCCGATGTAGTTCAGGCGGAAGAGGAACGCGTCGTAAGGCGTCGAGAGCTGCAGCAGCGCCACAGGGTAGTACTCGCCGCGGCTGAAGGAAGGCCGGGTCTCCGTGTCGAACCCCAGCCGTCGCTCATAACGCATGATCTCGATGGCGTCCTCCAGCTGGTCCAGGGTTTCGATCACATGAATGCGTCCGGGAAAGGCGGCAACGGGAAGCTCCTGGAGCTCTTCTTTGGAGATGCGCTCGGGGTAGGGCGGAGGCGGAGGCGAGGGGAAATTGTTTTGCAACGTGGGCTCAGACAATTATCGTGATGAATTTTCCGGAAGTTCCGGGAGTTCGTCCAGCACCCGGTCGATCACCTCTCTGGGGAAGCCGTGCTGATACAGCTTTTGCCAAAGGTTCTCCCTGGCTCCAGGCTTGGACTTGCGGAGCATCTTGTCCAACAGACGCGCCGCCTTTTCATGCCAGAGAGCCGCATCATCATATTGCGAGAGCACGGATTCCGCAAGTTCCCGGGAGACTCCACGCTGACGCAGCTCGCCCAGCAACCGGTACGGGCCATGATCCCGGCTGGAGAGTCGGGACTCAATGAAGTGTCGGGCAAACCGCTCGTCGCTCAACAGTCCCCGCCCAACAAGCTCCTGGAGGCACGCCTCGATCAAGGACCTCTCCCGGAAGCGTTGACGGAGCTTCTGGCGCAGCTCGTCTACCGAGTGGTCGCGTGAACTCAGCAGGCGCAAGGCCTGTTCCCGAACGCGCCAGCGGTGGGTCACCTCCTGCAGGTGCCGATGCTGCTCCTCGGAGAGAAGCTCGTCGCGAGGCAAGGCCAACTCGCTCCAGTCCGTGTAGGAGACCCGGACCGGAGGTGCGTCATCCTCAAAGTTGACGACGACCTCACCGCTTTCCAGAAAACGAACCTGACCGATCTTCCAACCTACTGTCGTTTCTCTGTACGTCAATGCGCTATCGCTCCCCTGATTTGCGTACTCAAGATCCTGAAGAGTATGCCAAACGTATCCGAACCAACCCCTACCTTGAGGAGGTGTACGCGCATCCGGACTGGATCGTGGTGCATCCGACTCCGGAGCGCTTTGCCGAGGCCTGGGCTTCCCGAGCCCAAGGGTGTGAACGCATTCACCTGGAGATTGGCTGTGGCTCGGGGCGTTACCTGACGGAGTGGGCCAGACGGCATCCCCAAGACGCCTTTCTCGGGCTGGAGTTGCGCTACAAGCGGCTCGCTCTGAGCGCCCGAAAGCTGCAGCAGCGGCAGCTCTCCAACGTGCTGCTGATGCGGGAGCGCGGAGAGTATTTTGACGAATACTTCGGACCAGGCTCACTGGATGTGCTGCACGTGAACTTCCCGGACCCTTGGCCCAAGAAGGGGCATGCCAAGAATCGGCTGATGAGCCCGGAGTTCCTGCTGCGTTTTCGTCCCTACCTGCGCCCCGAAGGGGAAATCCGCTTCAAGACCGATCACCCGGACTACTTTGCCTGGGTTGGAGAGACGCTGCGGGGACTCTCCGAATACCGGGTGCTGGACGACACCGACCACCTGCAGCACAGCGTCCACGCCGAGGAGAACATCCTCACCGAGTTCGAGCTGCTCTTTCGCTCCAAGGGCGACCCCCCCATCGGCTACCTGCGGGCAGGGATCGCCTGACGCTCGAACAGGCGTTTCAGGAACGCCACTTCGGATGGCGCTTCTCGATGAAGGCGTCCACCCCTTCAGCCGCATCCGGGTCCATCAGATTGCACGCCATGCGCTCTCCGGCAAACGCGTAGGCCTCCTCGATGGGCATTTGAAGCTGCCGATAGAACATCTCCTTGCCGATGCGCAAGGCCTCCGGAGGCTTGGAGGCGATGGTCTGAGCGAGCTTCCAGACGGCTCCATCAAGCTGTTCCATCGGGACGACCTGATTGATCAGCCCCTGTGCCTGTGCGGTGGGAGCATCAATGAAGTCTCCGGTGAGCAGCATGTAGGCTGCGTCCTTGCGTGACAGGTTGCGGCTGACCGGAACGGCGGGGGTGGAGCAGAACAGTCCCAGGTTGACTCCGGAGGTGGCAAAGCGTGCCTCTTCGGCCGCAACGGCCAGGTCGCAGGCCGCGACGAGCTGACACCCTGCCGCCGTCGCGATTCCGTGCACCCGGGCAATCACCGGCTGGGGCAGGCGGTGGATCGTGAGCATCATCCGGCTGCACTGGGCAAACAGGTCTTCGTAGTAGCGCTGGTTGGGCTTCGAGCGCATCTGCTTGAGGTCATGTCCGGCACAGAAGGCCTTCCCATTTGCAGCGAGGACCACCACCCGGATGCGCTCATCCTCTGCGACGGTGTTGAGGGCTTGCTGCAAGGCCTCGAGCATCTCTTCGGAGAGCGCGTTATACTGCTTGGGGCGGTTGAGCGTGAGGGTGGCCACCCGGTCGTTGTCCTCTCGAATGACCAAGGCTTCCGGTGCTGCTGTTTCCGCGGGGACTCCCATGAATTCTCCTTTGCTAGGGGACTGTAAATTCAAACAATGTACGGGCTTTGCTCCGGACGCGCAAGAGCGCCACGGAGGTGAGGTCTCCTCCAGGTTTCCAGTGGCTGGATTCCCGCATTCGCAGGAATGACGAAGAGGAGCCCCTCAGTGGTGGTGTCCTCCGGGGCCGTGAACGTGTCCGTGCTCCAACTCCTCGTCCGTGGCTTCCCGCAGGCTCTCGATGCGCACGGAGAAGTGCAGACGCTCCCCGGCGAGCTCGTGATTGGCGTCGATGGTGACGGTGTCGCCCTCCACCTCGGCGATGCGCACGGTGATCTGCCCCTCGTCGGTCTCTGCGTTGAACCGCATCCCGATGGCCACCTCGTCCACCCCCTGAAACGCGTCACGCGGCACCTGCTGACGCAGTTCGTCGCGGTACTCCCCATACGCCTGCTCCGGTTCAACAGAGACCTCCATCTCGTCTCCCACCTTGCCGCCGGCCAAGGCAGACTCCAGCCCGGGGATGATGTTCCCGGCCCCTTGAAGGAACATCAGCGGATCGTTGCCTTCCGAGGTGTCGATGATGTCGCCGTTGTCGTTGGTCACGGTGTAGTGCATGCCGACTACGATGTTGTCTTGAATTTCCATGGTCTCTGTCTCCAGTGACAATGTTTGAAGGCCTGCAACGGAGGCGCATTCCGCCGCCCCAGGGAACCCTTCAGGAGTGCGTCCCGGGACGCGTGCTCAGAGGTAGCCGCCGGTAGCGGTCAGTCGCTCGTGATAGCGTTTGAGCCCCTCCTCCAGGGTGAGGAAGGGTTCGGTGTAGCCGGCGGTGCGGACCTGCTGAAGGTCGGCCTCCGTGAATTCCTGATACTTGCCCTTGAGGTCTTCCGGAAACGGGATGAACTCGATGGAGCCGCTTCCGTGCAGTTCGCGCAGGATCGTGCCGATGTCCTCGAAGCTTCGAGCGGTTCCGGTGCCGCAGTTGAAAATGCCCCGGGTTCCGGAGCTCCAGAAGTGCAGGTTCATCCGGACCGTGTCCTCCACGTGGATGAAGTCCCGACGGAAGCCCCCGCTTCCTTCAAAAAGCTTCATCACGCCGTTGTCTCGCAGCTGATGAAAGAGGTGGAAGGCCACGGACGCCATGCGTCCCTTGTGGTTCTCCTGAGGGCCGTAGACGTTGAAGTAGCGCAAGCCCAGCACCTGGCTGCGCACCTCCGGCAGCAGGCGACGCACGTAGTTGTCAAAGGAGAACTTGGAGTAGGCGTAGACGTTGAGCGGGTACTCGCACCGTGGGTCCTCGGCAAAGCCTTCGTCGCCATTGCCATACACGGAGGCGCTAGAGGCATAGAGGAACGGGATGTTGCGCTCCAGACTCCAGTGCAGGAGGCGCTTGGAGTACTGATAGTTGTTGCGCATCATGTACTCTCCGTCACTCTCCGTGGTCGCAGAGCAGGCCCCCTGGTGAAAAACAGCCTTCACTCCGGAGAGCTGATCCAACTGGTCGAGGAACTCGTGTTTGTCCAGAAAGTCGGCAATCTTCAGCCGATTCAGGTTCCGGTGCTTGCTCGCATTCTTCAGGTTGTCCACCACCAGGATGCGGTCCTCGCCCGCCTGGTTCAACCCCTGGACCAGGTTGCTTCCGATGAACCCGGCTCCTCCGGTAACGATGATCATGTCCGTTCCTCTTCCTTGGATGTTGTTCCCAATAGGTTTGGTGCCTTCTGCACGCGCGGCATCAGCGCGGCTGTTCTCAAAAGCCTCTCGCCTGGCTCAAGCTTCAAAAAGGCAAGGCTCACAGGGGATTTTCAGATGAGTCTTGGATGCGGGAGACGAGGTTGCTGGTGGAGCGTCCGGGGAGAAACGGGATGATCTCCACGCGTCCACCGCTTTGGGTCACCGTGTCGTATCCCACAATCTCCTCAGCCACATAGTCTCCTCCCTTCACCAGCACGTCCGGAAGGACTTCCCGGATGAGTTGATCCGGAGTGTCCTCCTCAAAGAGAACCACCAGGCTGATGGACTCCAGGGCGGCCAGGACGACAGCGCGATCCTCCTCATGAACAATCGGCCGGCTCGGTCCCTTGAGCCTCCGGACCGACGCGTCGGCGTTGAGCCCGAGCACCAAGGCATCGCCCAGGGCCCGAGCGTCTTCGAGATAGCGAACGTGCCCGGCGTGGATCAGGTCGAAGCACCCGTTGGTGAACACGATCCGCCGTCGGCGCTCCCGCAAGTCCTGAAGGCGCTTTGGAAGCTCCGCGCGGGGGACAATCTTCGACTCCAGCCGGGACACGCGAGCGCTCAGATGCGCTCGAAGATGGCGGCGATGCCCTGACCTCCTCCGATGCACATCGAGATCAGCGCGCGCTTCCCACCGGTGCGCTGCAGCTCGTAGAGCGCCTTGACGGTGATGATGCTTCCCGTGGCTCCCACCGGGTGTCCAAGCGAGATCCCGGATCCGTTCGGGTTGACCTTGTCCATCGGCAGATCGAGGTCGCGGACACAGGCCAGCGCCTGAGCAGCAAAGGCTTCGTTGAGTTCGATCACGTCGATGTCCGCCACGGTGAGTCCGGTGCGCTCCAAGACCTTGCGGATCGCCGGAACCGGTCCGATGCCCATGATCTCCGGCTCCACTCCGGCGACCGCGTAGCCCACCAGTCGTGCCATTGGGGCCAACCCCTTGGCCTCTGCGGTTTCCCGATCCATCAACACGAGAGCGGAGGCGCCATCGTTGATGCCCGAGGCGTTCCCTGCGGTGACCGACCCTTCCGGGTTGAACACCGGCTTGAGCTTGGCCATGTCCTCCAGCGTGGCCCCGATGCGCACATGCTCGTCGGTGTCGAACACCTTGACCTTCTTGCGCTCACGGATCTCAACCGGGAGGATCTGCTCCTTGAAGCGTCCCTCCTCAATCGCCTGAGCGGCACGCCGGTGGCTCTCCACCGCCAGCTCGTCCTGGTCTTCACGGGTAATCCCCCAGCGGGACGCGATGTTCTCTGCAGTCACTCCCATGTGGCAGCTCTCGAACGGATCGGAGAGTCCGCCAATCATCGCATCGAGCACTTGAGCGTGGTTCATCCGGGCCCCCCAGCGCATGTTGGGCAGCCAGTAGGGTGCACGGCTCATCACCTCTGCCCCTCCGGCCACGGCGGCATCCACGTCGCCCACCAGGATCATCTGCGAGGCGCTGACAATGGCCTGCAGGCCCGAGCCGCAGAGGCGGTTCAGGGTCAGCGCCGGGGTCTCAACGGGCAGCCCGCCCTTCACGCAGGCATAGCGCGACAGGTACATGTCCCGGGGGTCGGTGTGAATGACGTTGCCAAAGACAACGTGCCCCAGATCGTTCGGGTCGACTTTGGCCCGACGGACCGCTTCGCGGACCACGGCGGCCGCGAGTTCCACGGGGGGCTGATCCTTGAGGGCTCCTCCATAGGTCCCCACGGCAGTCCGCACCCCGCTCAAGACAACAACTTCTCTCTGTTTCATTGGCTTCTCCTAGGTGATGGCTGGATTCCCGCATTCGCGGGAATGACGAGTGTCCCCCTGTGTGAAAACGGCACCGCTCAAAAGGCGCCCTTGCGGCCCTGCAGCCTCCGGAGAGGCTCAGGCGTCCTTCTTGCGGCTCGCGTCCGGAGCCATCATGGTGTCCATGCTCCGGACCATGGCGTCCATGAACTGTTGCCCTACGGAGAAGGACGGGCCGAGCAGATTGGCCATCGCTCCGGGGTCGATCGAGCCGTCCTTCATGCTCTCGGCCACCTTGGTCAAAAACGTCTGCTGCACCTCGGTCAGGTTGGGGAGGCCCAGAGTCTGGCGAAACTCTTCCGGAGTGGCTTCGATGCTGATGTTGATCTTCATGACGGTCTCTTCAGTTCAGGAAAAGGCAGGATGGGAAGCCTCCCCCCTTCAACAGCCTGGGGAGGCGGAAGCGCCGGACTCAGCGTCCCAGGCTCATCCAGGGGGCCTGAGCGTTCGCCCGGGCCTCGTAGTCGCGGATCTGGGCATCAAACTGCAGGGTCCAGGCGATGTCGTCCAGCCCGTGAACCAGGCAATGCTTGGCGAAGGCATCCATCTCAAAGGAGTACACCTTCCCGGCGGGAGTGTGAATTTCCTGGGCCGGGAGGTCAACCGTGAGTTGACACCCCTCATGTGGCCCGATCTCTTCAAACAGGGCCTGAACCTCGTCAGCGCCGAGGACGATGGCCAGGATCCCGTTCTTGCGGCAGTTGTTGAAGAAGATGTCCGCAAAGCTGGGCGCGATGATGCAGCGAAACCCGTAATCCAGCAATGCCCAGGGGGCGTGTTCCCGGCTGGAGCCACAACCGAAGTTGTCTCGGGTTACCAGGATCTGAGCCCCCTGGTAGCGCGGAGTGTTGAGGACAAAGTCCGGGTTCAGCTGTGTCCCGGCGTCATCGAGGTAGCGCCAGTCGTGAAAGAGGTGCTGTCCGAACCCGGTGCGTTCGATCTTCTTGAGAAACTGCTTGGGGATGATCTGGTCGGTGTCGACGTTGACCTGGTCCAGAAGCGCGGTGAGCGCCGTAAGTTGGGTAAACGGTTTCATCAGAAATCCGGTTCAAGGAGGTTGGAAAAATCGGAGAACCCTTCCGGGGCCTGCTGTCTGCTGGGGATCGTTCCTCAACCCCAGCCTACCGACTCCGGGTCGAGGGGAGCTCCCGGAGAGCAAGACCGGCCGAAGTTACAGGGTTCGCGGATCG
>JAYPUA010000033.1:0-2052 GCA_038133845.1 Deltaproteobacteria bacterium | reverse complement strand
TCGAGGGGAGCTCCCGGAGAGCAAGACCGGCCGAAGTTACAGGGTTCGCGGATCGGCAAAGCGTCCGGCCACAGCGGCGGCGGCGGCCATCAGCGGGCTGACCAGATGAGTGCGTCCGCCCTTGCCCTGACGTCCCTCAAAGTTCCGGTTGCTGGTGGAGGCACAGCGCTCTCCGGGCTGGAGGATGTCGTCGTTCATGGCCAGGCACATCGAGCACCCAGGCTCCCGCCACTCAAACCCAGCTTCCAGAAAGATCTGGTGCAGCCCCTCCGACTCGGCCTGCTGGCGGACCAGCCCGCTTCCCGGAACAATCATCGCATGGACTTTTTCGTGGACCTTGCGTCCCTGAACAAACTCGGCAACCGTGCGCAGGTCCTCAATCCGGGAGTTGGTGCAGGAGCCGATGAAGACGCGGTCGATGGCAATCGCCTGAATCGGGGTGTTGGGCTGCAGCGCCATGTAGGTCAGCGCGCGCTCCAGAGACTTCCGCTCGGTCGGATCTGCAATCTGCTCCGGATCGGGCACCTTGCCGTTGATGTCTGTCACCATTCCCGGGCTGGTGCCCCAGGTGACCTGCGGGAGGATGTCCCGGGCCTGAAGCGTGACCACGGCATCGAACTCGGCGCCGTCATCGGTGGGCAGCTGACTCCAGGCGGCCACGGCCTGCTCGAACGCTTCGCCCTGAGGCGCATACGGACGCCCCTTGAGGTAGGCGAAGGTCTTCTCGTCCGGAGCCACCATCCCGGCGCGCGCTCCCGCTTCAATGGCCATGTTGCAGAGCGTCATCCGTCCCTCCATCGACAGACTCCGGATCGCCTCCCCGGTAAATTCCATCACGTATCCGGTCCCTCCGGCCGTCCCGATCTTGCCGATGATCGCCAGGATGATATCCTTGGCCGACGCGTCCTCCGGAAGCGCCCCCTGGACCTCGACCTTCATGGTCCGCGGCCGCTGCTGCTGCAGGGTCTGGGTGGCCATGACGTGCTCCACCTCGGAGGTCCCGATGCCAAACGCCAGCGCCCCAAACGCTCCGTGGGTTGCGGTGTGGGAGTCGCCACAGACGATCGTCGCTCCGGGCAGCGTGAGCCCTTGCTCGGGCCCCATCACGTGAACGATCCCGGAGCGGGAGTCGCCCAGGTCGAACAGGGTCACCCCAAACTCCCGGCAGTTCTGGCGCAGGGTCTCGACCTGTTGTCGAGAGATGGGGTCCTGAATGGGCTGGTCCTGATTGCGCGTGGGGACGTTGTGGTCCGGGACCGCGTAGGTGGCATCTGTTCGCCGGAGCTTGCGTCCAGCCAGGCGCAGGCCTTCAAAGGCCTGGGGAGAAGTGACCTCATGCACCAGGTGTCGGTCGATGTACAGGATGGTGTTGCCATCTTGTTCGTGGACCACGTGGGCGTTCCAGATTTTCTCGAACATCGTTTGCGGCATGGGCGCGACCTCTCTGATTTTTCGGGATGATATGGTGGAAAACGGCTGGGAGAACAAAGCTTGTCATTCTAGAAACCTTGCCGAATCGAGTCAAGCTGTTCGGCCTCCGAAGCTGCCGCGGCTTCGGGGCTTTGTGCTGATGACCACGGCGCTGTTCGTCATGATCTCCGGAGCGGTCCTCCTGCAGTGGCAGCAGTCGGCGCTGCTCCAGCGAGAGCAGTCCTCCATTCTGCTGGAAAACCGGATCCTCTTCTCCGAGGTAGAGGCAGCGATGGGGATCCTGGGAGCGCACCTCGCTCAGTCTTCCCGGACACGGCTTGAGGGACGGGCAGCCAGCCCCCCGGAAGACCTCACGTCGGTGCTGACGGAGGCTTCGGGACGCTTCTCCGGATGGCAGGCAATGTGGCGTCTGGAACTGCTCGGAGGAGGCTCGGGAGACACCGTGCTGCTGCTCGTCGTAACGCCACCCACGCCAGCACAGGAGCTGCACGTGGAGGGGCTCCTGCGCATCCGAGAGTCTTCTTCCGAGGAAGGGTGGCCCCTCCCGGAAGAGGGTGAGGACGGTGAGGAGAGTGAGGAGGCTCCGGAATCTCGCCATTGGCTGCTCCCCAACGGGGTCCG
>JAYPUA010000032.1:36467-41387 GCA_038133845.1 Deltaproteobacteria bacterium | reverse complement strand
AATCCACAATCATCAACCCTCCGCCCTCCAAACGGTAGAGCGCATCCGGAATCCCTGAGAGCATCATCCCGGTCTCCGAGTCCTCGGCCTGAAAGCTCCTGGGAACCGGGAGCCACTGGGCTTCGGAAGAGAACTCCTCGATCCAGCCCTCCTGAGTGCGGACCTTGTGCACCTGGCGGAAGAAGTCCTTGGTGAAGGAGTCGATGGTGCTGAAGACCGCCGGGAAGCTCTGGTAGGGCAGACGCCCCTTGAGCTTCGCTCTCAGCCAGAAGCACCTCCGGCAGTTCCAGCGCTGTGTCAGCTCCCCCAGCTGGGTTGCCGAGATCTTGATCTGCTCTCTCATTGTGGATCACTTGTGTGAGGTTTGGGTCCTCATTGACTGTGAAAGTCGTTTGGTCTGTGGGATGGCCCCCTCAGTTCGGGGTCGGGTTCAGCTCTTCAATGCCAACCTGCAAGCCCTTCAGCAACTGAACGGACTGGAACTCGATTCGTTCTCCCAGCCCCTCCTTCAACTCTTCGGCAGAGACGGCCTCCTCGACCTGGACTCTTGCGATCACCTGCACGTTGCAGACGTACCCCTCCTCGTCCAGGTAGACCTCACCTCTGTTGGCGAATCCGAACTCCTCGAACTCTCCATCGGAGTCCTGGGCCAGGGCGATGAAGGGGTGCTCGGCAAACACCTCATGGAGTGTGGTCAGGGCCTGGATGGGGCTGTGGCAGTCAAAGTGGAGCTGGATCAGCGTCATCGTGTTCATTCGTCTCCTGTAGCAATTTGAAGTGGTGGCCTAAGGCTCATGAGGGGCTGGACCTTCTCCCTCGTGATCTCCTCGCTCCGGTGCGGCAGTGGAGGGCTCCCCCACAAAACGCGTGCAGAGCACTTTAACCGATCTCCTGGGAAAAGTGACCACGCTCCTTCAAGGTTCAAAGGGACGGAGAGTTTTGCTTGACATCCCAGAAGATTCTCTCATTATGTATTCTGAATTCAGAATACGGAGTTCAAGAAATGAGAACCCTGAAGCCCCAACCGAGTCTTGCCGAGCAGGTCTATGAAGCGATCGTAGACGAGATCTGCAATGGTGCGTTGCCTGCGGGTGCGCACCTGATCCAGGAGCAGCTTGCCGAAACGCTGGGGGTTTCGCGTCAGCCGGTGCAGCAGGCGATGGCGCTTTTGAAAGCCGATGGCATGGTGCAGGAAGCTGGGAGGCGGGGCCTGTGGGTGGCCCCTCTGGATCCGGGCCTGATGCGTCACCATTATGACATCCGGGCGGTGCTGGATGGTTTTGCGGCACGCACGGCGGCGGCGCGCATCAACGCCAAGCCAAGGCTTGGGGCGGCGTTTTCCAACTCGGCAGGCCGGATCCTGGAGCAGGGTCAGGCTGCAGTGGAGGCCGGGGACGTGGCTGGGCAGGTGCATCATGACATGGCGCTGCATGCGTTGATTTACGAAATGTCCGGGAACCCGCTTCTGGCACGCACCGCCGAGCCGCACTGGCGCTTCCTGCGCCGCGCGATGGGAGAGGTCCTGCGCCGCGCGACGCTGCCCGGTGAGATCTGGCGTCAGCATGCCGAGATCGTGGACGCCATTGCCTCCGGGGACAAGGAGCTTGCCGAGGAGCTGATGGTGGCACATGACCTTGGTGCGGCAGCCACCCTCCGTGACGCGCTGGAAATGCCGGCGGTGGCAACCGGAACCTGACCCAATCTTTAAGTTTTCAGCGGCCTGCCCCTCCTCGCTTCGTCTGGAAGGTGGAGTCCTTCAGGCCTGATTTGGAGCGCTCGGTGCCTGAGGCCTGAGGCGCTCAAACCCCTTCACCCAGAGGAAAAAATGAAACTGTACGCAGACCCGATCACGGTGAACTGTCGCAAAGTCATCGCCGGATTCAAGTTGATGGACATCCCTTATGAGCGAGTCCATGTGGACTACTTCAAGGCGGAGCAAAAGTCTGAAGAGTACCTGAAGATCAACCCGAACTCTGCCCTACCGGCCCTGGTCGATGGAGACTTTGTGCTTTGGGAGTCGAACAGCCTGCTGCAGTATGCTGCAGACAAGCACGGCAAGTCCGCGTACTACCCGACCGACCTGCAGACCCGGGCGGACATCAACCGCTGGCTCCTCTGGGAGGCTTCTGCGTGGTTCTCCTCCTGCTACGTCTATCTGGTGGAAAACTGCGTCAAGCCAGTGCTGGATGCCGAACCGGATCAGAGCGTCCTGGACGGAGAGGCGGACAACTTCCACAAGCTCGCAGGCATTCTGGACGAGCGGCTCTCACAGAGCGAGTGGATCACCGGGAGCAACCCGACGATTGCCGATGTGGTCTGTGCGGCTCCGATGCACCTGCACTGGTGGCAGAAGCTCCCGCTGGACCCTCACCCGAACCTCAAGCGCTGGATGACCCAGAAGGTGGAGGCTCTCCCGGCCTGGAAGGCTTCTCACGTCGGTGAAGGCTTCACGCTTGCGTGAACGCTGAGGTTCCAAGGACAAAGCCACCACCCATCAAGGTCTCCATGCCCTCATCGAACGCCGCCCTTCCTGCCGTGTCTGCGGAAATCAACTACACCGTGGACGATGGGAAGGAGCCGAACTACTACTTTTACGAACCCGAAGGGGAAGTAGAGATGAACCCTCCGGGAACTGACGCTCGTCAGGTCATGATCCACAACGCCTGGCCGGAGATCGATCAGTTCTCCGTGGATGGCTCCGGGTTCGAGCTGCATGACTTCCCCGGAAGCTTCCAGGGGTTCGATGAGGACCAGAAGATCGTGGGGGAGTTCTATCCGCAGGTGGTGGACTTTGTCCAACAGCATACGGGCGCAAAGCGGGTGGTTGTCTTTGACCACACCATCCGGAGGCGGATGTCGAACGAGCAGATGGAGAGCAACGTCCAGGATGAAAAGTCCGTGGTCAATCGCCCCGCCGTGCTGCTGGTTCACAGTGACTACACGCCGCAGTCCGGGCCCCAGCGGGTTCGGGACATCCTCCCGGAAGAGGCTGACGCGCTGCTGAAAAACCGGGTGGCCTTCTTCAATGTCTGGAAGCCTCTGTACAACGTGGTAGAGGAGCTGCCTCTGGCTTTTTGTGACTCCCGGACCTCCACGGACGAGGACTTCATCACCATGAAGCTGATGTATCGCGACCGCACGGGAGAGATCTTCGTGATGCGGCATACCGAGCACCACAAGTGGTACTACTTCCCCCGGATTGAGCCGCACCAGGCCGTCCTGCTCAAGACCTACGACTCCGAGCCGCATCGGGCCCGGTTTACCGGACACAGCGCTTTTGAAGATCCGACCACCCCGGAGAATCACAAGAAGCGCGAAAGCGTCGAGGTCCGGACCATGGCGTTTTTCTGACCCAGGCGGTGGCCTCCGCTGCCTCTGCTCTCCAAGCCCTATCCCCTCTGAGCCCCGGCTCTCTGAATCGAGCTGAACGGGGGCTCACACCGATCCCCTGAACTTCAGACTCTCCCGCTCTCCTCCTGCATCAGGCAAAGGACCCCTTGGCGGTCCCAATGTCGGGAGAGACATGGATTGACTTCCGGAGGCCAGATGCTTACTCTGAGCGCCTTTGAGCATGCCAGGTATGCAGCACAACACACTTTGCAGAGAAGGAGAGTTCATGGCAGAAAAGATGATCCTGATGTTGCCGTTGATTGCAGAAAAGAGGGAGGAGTTCATTGGAGTGATCAACTCTGCACTTCCGGACACGAGGGCGTTTGAGGGAAACCTGAAGGTGGACGTCTGGGTTCCGGAAGATGACGAGGGGGCTCTGTGGCTCTATGAGGAGTGGGAGTCCCGCGAGCATCAGGCCAGGTACTTTCAGTGGCGCATGGACACCGGCTTGATGGATGTGCTTGGCCCATTCCTCTCCGGGGCTCCCCGGATTGCCTGGATCACGGAGAGGAACTGATCCTTCGGGGGTTCAGCGGTACTGGGAGTAATTGCGCAGGTGCCGGACGCAGTAGCCCTTCTCCGTCTTGAAGCCTCTGGGACAGCTTCCCCGCTTGACGACCGCATAGCCCTCCTCCGGTCGCCTCAGACAGTACTTGCCAGCCACGGTGTAGCCCAAGGGACAACTGCCGGACTTCAAGACCGTGTAGGCGGCCTCTTTCTTTCCTACACAGTACTGGCCTGAGGTGGAGTATCCCATGGGACAGGATCCCTTTCTCTCCACTGCGTAATACTTGCTGCCCAGGCAGTACTTGCCTGCCGGAGAGTATCCGCCCGGACAGGAGGACTTGAACCGAGGGACGGCAAAGGCTGCGGAGGTCCCGGGGACGCAGTACTTCTGCTGCTGAGAGTACTTGTTCGGGCACATGGAACCCTTTACCAGCGGCAGCGGCAGCGCGAGGATCCTCTTCGGAAGTTGAAGGCTGCTCTGGGCCATCAGGCTGCTGGACCAAAACAGGAAGAGAAGCAGAATGAATCGGCTCATGAGTCTAATGCAGGAGGTTTCGAAAGGTCACCGCACAGGCGATGAGAGGCGTTTCCAGAGCACAACGTAACCGGGAAGGTCCTGTTGATCAACCCCGGCCCGCCCATTCGTGCTCCCGGCCGGCTCAATTCCTGTTGAAACAGGGGGCTTGCCGCAGTTTACAACTGTACTGCGGAGAGAATTCACGCTACCCTTCTTCTTTGCGCCTCGGCTTTGCGCCGCTTCCGACCACCGGGCGGCGGGTAAAAATTCGAGGCTCCTGTATCTCCGGCAAGCTCTTCTGCGGAGCATGTGACAGCTCTTCAAGCAGCTCACAGATGCCGAACTCAACCCACATCTTGCGTGATGACGAATTTAAAACCTGATCGGACCGGGCTCGCTTGCCCCGGTTTTTTCAAAAAATGACCTTATTCGGAAAAATCGGAGCTGTGCTTCTGCTTGGTGCCTTGCTGGGCCTCAGCGCTGGATGTGCCTTGAAGGTCGAGCCG
>JAYPUA010000032.1:6900-36367 GCA_038133845.1 Deltaproteobacteria bacterium | reverse complement strand
CGTTGCAGAGTCCTCTCACCTGGATCCGGTCATGACTCTTGCCGAGCAGCGACACCTGCTGGAGCGCACCGGCCTGGGCGTACCTCTGAAGTCGCTGGAGCAACTCCAGGGAAAGACGCGGCGTGAGGGCATCCGTCTGGTCATGGACGGCCTGAAGACGGCTCCGTGGAACCCTCCTCCTCCGTGGGTCAAGCAGGTCGCCCCGGCATACTGGTCCAGAGGAGACATGGAGGAGCCGCAGCGGCAGCGCTTCAACATGGCCAGAGACCGGGAGATGGCAGAGTTTCGGCTGTGGTGGGTGCGGGAGATGATCGAGACGCCCTCCCCTCAGACCGAGCGCCTGGTGCTCTTCTGGCACAACCACTTCGTCTCCACCTATCCGGCCTTGAACGAGCAGTCCACTGCCTTGGCTCGCCAGAACCTGATGCTCCGCAGAGAAGGCTCCGGAAATTTCCGCACGCTCCTCAAGGCCGTGATTCGGGACGCCGCAATGCTCAACTATTTGGACAACGACAACAACAACCGCGAGCATCCCAACGAGAACCTTGCCCGAGAGCTGCTGGAGCTGTTCACGCTTGGCGAAGGCTCCTACGATGAGAGCAGCGTCAAGGAGGCCGCCCGGGCCTTGACCGGTTACGGGACCAACGAGCTGCGGGACCTCTCCTTTGAGATACGTCCCTGGGATCAGGACCGAGGCGTGAAGAACATCCTGGGAAGCTGGGGGTTTTACGATGGTGACGACCTGATTGATCTCATCCTGGAGCAGCCTCAGGCGGGAGAGTTCATGGCCCGGAAGTTCTGGCGGCACTATGTCTCGGAGTTTCAGGAGGACCAGGCGGAGATTCAGCGGATCTCCCACTTGTTCCGAGAGAGCGACTACGACCTCAAGACGCTCCTGCAGGCCACGCTCGCTACCCCAACCTTCTGGAGCCCGAAGTCCAGAGGTTCCATCATCAAGGCTCCGGTGGACCTGATCATTGGTACCATCCGGACTACCGGGATCGTGCCGACGTCCTGGCAGAGCATCCCGAGTCAGCTGGCGATACTCAACCAGGACCTGTTCGGACAGCCAAACGTTGCCGGCTGGCCCGGAGGCTCGGCGTGGGTGAGTCCGGCAAATCTGCTGAATCGACACTTCCTCCTGACCAACCTGAGCACCGGGACCAGCGTCCAGATGAACTACGACACAGACGACCTGGACGACCTGGATGAAGAGAGGCGTCTGGAGGTCCGGCTGGCTTCGGAAGACTATCAGGGAGCCCCTCGCTTCACGGTGAAGGCCGTTGGAGAGAACAACGAGGTGCTCTGGTCCAGCGAGCCTCGCGTTGTGCAGGGAGGCTACGACACCGAGCTGAACGGGCGCGTCTCCAATACGGGACAGCTTTCCTGGTATTCGGAGGTCTTCGAGTTTGACCCGCCAGCCAAAGAGGTCCGGAGCCTCCGGGTCCATTTCCTGAACGATGCGGCAGGTCCGAACGGAGATCGCAACCTCTTTGTCGACTGGGTGCGCCAAGGCCGCAAGGTCTTCCCCGCCTCTGAAGGCAGACAACTCAGCGGCTGCCCCCCGAAGAATCCGGCAGAGGCCGGGAAGCTGTACTGCTCGGGCTACGTTGAGGTCTCGGAGGCTCTGACTCTTGAGGAGCCTGCCGAACCGAGCCCGCCTCCTCCGGACACGCTGCAGGTGGAGGCCGTCCACCTGAGGTGGGGCAACGATCCGGACAGAGGAGGTGGGGACGTTTCCATGTCCTTGGGGCTGAAGCATGTTTGGCTGAACGAGCGCTACTGGGAGGCGCTCGCTCCGGATCTGGTCATCAGCCCGCGGGAAGGGTATCTGCTGAAGTTGCACAGCTCCAACTGCCAGCCTCAGTGCTTCTCAGCCTGGCCCAGCTCTGCCTGGAGAAATGATCAGGACCCCAAACGCATGACCCTGGCTTTCCCCCTGAATCATGTCCCTCACCTGGAGAACCACTGGCGTCAGCTGGGAGAGGAAGACCGGCTGCTGGTGGGGCTGCTGTGGCGAGCGTTGCCGCGGATGATTGAACAGATCCGCACAGGGCGGCGCTTTCGTGAGGAGCCACACCTGAAAAACTGGGAGCCGCACTTTGAGCAGATGATCGCCCGGCTTGAGGGCTCAAAGTACGTCCGCTATGGCAGCGCCACGCCCCTCGTGATCCGGCCTGCTCCCAAACAGCAGGGCATGATGATGAGCATGATGATGGGGGCGGCGTCCAATCAGCCACCGCTCCCCAACGGTCAACCCCCTCTGAAGGGGTTCATGGAGTACGAGGCTGCCTTGAAACAACTTCTGCCTGACGCCCGGCTTGGAGAGGTCATGCTGGCGTTGCCCTTGGAGCTGGAACCTGAACAGGAACACAGCTATCTGGAAGTGGTGGAACACCCCATTTATCAACTGAGGTAAACATGTGGAGTCGAAGAAAATTTCTGGAGCAGACGCTGTTAGGCTCAGGGGCCTTGTTGCTCTCCGGAGGCTCGGGGTGGGCAAAGGCTGCAGCGCCTCGACGCCTGCTGCTGGTGGAACTTTCCGGAGCAAACGACGGCCTGAACACGGTGGTGCCCTATCGTCATCCGCGCTACCGGTCCTTGCGTCCGAGGATTGCTCTTCAGGAGAAGGAGCTTCTGCCGCTGGATGAGGCGTTTGCGCTCCATTCGGCACTCAAACCGCTCCTCACCAGCTGGAACGCCGGGGATCTGGCCATCCTGCATGGGCTGGGATATCCTCAGCCCAACCGCTCGCACTTCAAGTCCATTGCACTCTGGGAGACCGGAGGAGACGGGACTGGCATCGGCAGGTCCGGGTGGATGACGGAGGACTTTGAGCGCATGTGGGAGCGCTCCCTCGATGCGCATGGAATCAGCCTTGGAGGAAGCATGGGGCCTTTTCAGAGCACTGATGGGGTCTGGCTTTCCATGAACTCTGCTGCTCAGTTCGGGAAGCTCGCTGGACTGAATCTGAATGAATCCTCCCCAACTTCACATCCGGCCCTGCGGCTTGTGCTGGAGCGTACCCACGTCCTCCATGAGGCGATGAATGCGATCACGTCCAAGCTCAAGCGCGTCCGCTATCGGCAGGTTCGCATTCACTGGGGAGAGTTGGGAGAGCAGCTGCAGCATGCTGCGGTGTTGATGGCGGCAGAGGTCGAGACGCCAGTGATCAAGGTCACTCTGGGAGGGTTTGACACCCATGAGAACCAGCCGTGGCGCCACCGAAGCCTGTTGGAGCAGCTTGCCGAGTCTCTAGCTGCGTTGCGCCAGCACCTGATCCGTACCGGTCTGTGGGAGCAGACCCTGGTGATGACGTATTCCGAGTTTGGCCGCCGCGCCGAAGACAACCACTCCTTTGGCACCGATCATGGCACCGCTGCGCCTCATTTTCTGATGGGAGGAGCCGTCCAGGGAGGCTTCTACGGTGAACATCCGGATCTTGAGGATCTCGATAACGGAGACCTCAAGTTCACCATGGACTACCGGGCCGTTTATGAGGCTCTGCTTTCGCGCTGGTTTGGAATCTCGGAGAACAGGTTCGTCTCTTTCAGAGATCCTCGGCTGAAGGCGCTGATCAGCTGAGCTTTCTCCAGGGCTCTTGGCAACCTCCGGACAAGCGCTCAGGAGGTGGGCAGTTCGATGGTAAAGGTCGCTCCGCCGTCTTCACGGTTCTGAAAGCGCACGAACCCGTTGTGGTCGGAGACCGTCTGCTGCAGGATTGTCAGACCCAGCCCGGTGCCGTCGGGCTTGGTGGTCGCGTAAGGGTCGAACAGCCGCTCCGCAATCTCCGGCTCGATCCCGGAGCCGTTGTCCAGCACCTCCAGTCGGGCAATCTTCAGGTCGCGCTCATATTCGGTCCGCAGGAGGATCTCTCCCTGCCGAAGCCAGCGGGAGAGGCGTCCCTTGTTCTCGATGGCGTCGATCGCGTTGTCCACCAGGTTGATCAGTGCCCGGCGCATCTGTTCGCGGTCGAAGGAGAACTCCGGCAGGTCGGGGGCGGACTCCACCCGGAGCATGATGCGTCCGGGGAGGTTCTCCGCATAAAGCTCCTGCACCTCCCGGAGCAGGTCGTTGAGGTTGTCAGGCTGCGGATTGGACTCGGGGATCCGGGCAAACAGCGAGAACTCGGCGACCATCTGCTTGAGACGCTCGACTTCGCGGATGATCGTCTGGGTTGCCTGCCGGAGGGTCGTGTCGTCCTGGACCTCGGGGGCGTACTTCCGGAGCAGGCGCTCTGCAGAGAGCTGGATCGGCGTGAGCGGGTTCTTGATCTCATGGGCAATGCGCCGAGCGACCTCCCGCCAGGCCTGGGCGCGCTGCAGGCGCTGAATCTCGGTGATGTTGTTGCACACCAGAA
Organism: Deltaproteobacteria bacterium; assembly: GCA_038133845.1. Lineage (GTDB taxonomy): Bacteria > SAR324 > SAR324 > SAR324 > NAC60-12 > JAYPUA01. Next base: position 32,007 of record JAYPUA010000032.1, on the reverse strand, counting down.
CGGTCCCCATCGAGAACCCTTCACGATTTCTCAGAGGGAGCAGGGCAAAGGCGACCTGAACAGGTGCCTGCTGGCGAAGCAGGGTCAGGTTGCGTGTGGCGAGAGGCTGCGCTGCATCCAACTCCGCGAGCATCTCCTCCAAGGCCTGAAGCACTTCCCCTTGAGGCAGGACGTCTCGGAAGTGCAGGTTGCGATACTCAGTGGTGAGGATGGGCAGCAGCTCCTTGGCAGCATTGTTGATCCCCTCAACGTGGCCGAGCGGATCGAGTGAGATGACCCCGGTGCTGATGTTCTCCAGCACCAGCTCCACAAACCGAGTGTGCTCCTCCAGCGCCCGGTGGCTTTGCTGCAGGTGCTCGGTGGTCTTCTCCAGCGCCAGCCGGTTCTCCCGCAACTCCGTGCTCATCGCGTTGAAGGAGGAGATCAGCAGCGCGAAGTCGCGATCCAGAGCCATCTCGATCTGCACCTGATATCCCAGCTCTCCTCCCGCAACCCTCTCCGTCGCTCGCGCCAACTCCTCAATGGGCTCCACAAACCCCCGGGCCAGGTAGAAGGCCAGCCAGGTAGCGACAAAGAGGATGAAGGAGATCATCAGGATGAACACGACGACGTAGTAGCGTCGGATCTGATCTTCGGAGTAGGTGAGGAACTGACTGGTCTGGTTCTGCTCGATGATCGTGTTGATGGCCTGAGATACCGGACGCTCTGCGGGCTGGAAGATTTCCAGAAACAGCACCTGCCCTTCAACCTCAAGTTGCCGGATGTGCCGATAGAGGAGTCGCTCCTTTCCCGCTTCGGTGAGCCACGTCTCCTTGAGGTCCTCCACCTGCTGCCACTCGGCTGGGGTCAGCGGCCTCCAGTCGAGCTGTGCGGCCTCGGTGCGCAGTGCCTGCTGGAGCAGCGTGTGGTCGACATCGTAGAGCACCACGCCGGCGGCGAGCTGTCGGTCGGGCTTCCAGGTGTGTGGCTGGGCGCCTTGGGACCACTGCTCTCGGAGTTGCCACTCCAGCAGCTGACCCTGCAGCTCCATTGAATTCCGGAGGTTCTGGTGGTAGACCTCCGAGACCTGCTGAGCGCTGCGCACCACGCTGCTGTGCTGGTTGACGATCCAGTTCTCCAGCGTGGAGACGACGAACGTGCTGGCAAAGAGGTGAAAGCCCAGAGCAGGCAGAGACAGCACGATGAACGCCAGGATCAGCTTGGTCTTCAGGTTGACGCCCAGCGCCCGCTGACGGCGCTCGTAGGCCAGCTTGAGCAGGTTCTTGGCGATCAGGTAGAAGACAATGGCGATCAGGACGATGTTGACGTTGATCGCCAGAAACAGGACGAGTCGGGACTCGCTCCCGGACTCAAAGGGAAAGCCCTGTCGGAGGCTGAAGGTGCTGAGGAAGAAGAGCAGCACCAGCAGGAAGAGGACGGCCAGAAAGCGATTGCGGATGCGAGGATCTTCCGCAATCAGCGCTTGGAACTGCTGGTGAAGGTGAGTCAGGCGGGCCCACATGGCTTGCCTCGGGGGTTACTGAGCCAGAGACTTGTAGTAGTCTTCTTTTTGCTTCTGATGGTTGGGGTCGAGCTTGTAGTCTTCGCTGTGCTTGACCAGCAGTTGATCGGCGTGAAAGACCCCGTCGGACCGGATGCGCCCTTCGACCACCACCCCCTGACCTTCCCGGAACATGTCCGGCTTGACGCCCTTGTACACCACGGGGATCGAGTGGGTCGAGTCTTCGGTGATCCGGAAGGCGAGCTGGATGTCCTGGGCGTCCCAGTCCACACTGCCCGGCATCACCAGCGCGCCGATGCGGATGGTCTTTTCCTCAAAATCCCTCGGCTGGGCCAGGACCTCCTGAGGGGTGTAGAAGAAGACCGTCATCTCCTGCAGACCCTGCACGGAGAGCAGAGTCAGAACGGCGAGGATCGCAGCCCCGCCGATCACGAACTTTGTTCTGGTTTTCATCTGGAATCCATGAAGGGTTAAGCCGATTGAGAGGGCGGGTTTTGCCGAAAGGACTGCAGCCCCTCGCGGTAGCGGCGGAGCTTGTAGCAGACCCACGGAACATAGAGCACAAAGGCGAGAATCCAGACCCCGTAGCTGGTCAGGACATACTCCAGATTCATCGGCATTGTTCAGGCCTCCGTGGTCGCAAGGGCCAGCTGCTCCTGCAGCTCATCGTGCAGCTCCTCGGTGCGGGTGCGCAACAGGAGCAAGAACACATAGAACAGCAGCATTGCCCCCATGCAGGCGAGGAGCGGGTACAGCAGCTCCGGAGGCATGGACGGCTTGGCCTCCCCGGACTCGACCTTGAAGAGCGTGGAGGGCTGGTGCAGAGTTCGCCACCACTCTACCGACTTGTGGATGATGGGGATGTCGAGGAAGCCGATGATGCCAATGACCGCGGCGAAGCGGGCTTCTCGCTGTCGCTCCGGAGTGGCAGAGCGGAGCAGGAAGTAGCCGATGAAGATCAGAAAAAGCAGCAGCGTGGTGGTCAGACGCGCGTCCCAGACCCAGTAGGTTCCCCAAGTGGGGCGACCCCAGACCGCTCCGGTGATGAGCACCAGCGCACAGAAGATCAGCCCGATCTCTGCCGAAGACTTGGCGACACGGTCGAACATCAGGTCGCGCTTCCACAAGTAGCCGATGCTGAAGGCAAACACGACGAAGAACGCGGTGTAGGTCACAATGACGGAGGGCACGTGCAGGTACATGATCTTCTGCACAAACCCCTGCTCGCTCTCGGTCGGAGTGAACTCGAAGATCCACAGGGCACACCCGATCAGCGCCGCCAGCGAGGCGGCCCCCAGAAGCTGATCCACCTTGCGCAGAAGCGGCTGTGAGAAAGACGGTTCAGGCATCCAGTTGCTCCTTGAGGAGTTCATTGATCAGCTTGGGATTTCCCTGTCCACGGGTCTGCTTCATCATCTGGCCCACGAAAAAGCCGAGCAGCTGCGTCTTGCCGCTGCGGTACTGCTCCACCTGAGCCGGGTTTGCGGTGATCAGTTGCTCCACCATCTGCTTCAATGCGCCGGTGTCCGAGACCTGCCGGAGCCCGCGCTCTTCCACCACTTGCGAGGGCGATTTCCCGGACTTGCGGCACTCTTCAAAAACGGTCTTGGCGATCTTGCTGCTGATCTCTCCTTGCTGCAGCAACCGGGTCAGCTCAGCCAACTGCTGAGGAGAGAAGCCCAGGGCTCCAATGGGCTCTCCGGATTCGTTCATGACCCGAGTCAACTCGCCCATGACCCAGTTGCAGGCAAGCTTGGGATCGGCGCCAGCGGCAACGGCATCCTCAAAAAACTCTGCCATGTTGCGGCTGGCCACGAGCACGCCGGCATCGTAGTCGCTCAGCCCAAACTCGCTGCCGTAGCGCACGCGCTTGGCATCCGGCAACTCCGGAAGCGTGGTCCGCAACCCCTCGACCAACTCCGCAGAGACCTGGGCCAGGGGGAGGTCCGGGTCCGGGAAGTAGCGATAATCTTCAGCCTCCTCCTTGGTCCGCATCGAGAAGGTGACCTTGCGCTCGGAGTCCCACAGTCGGGTCTCCTGCACCAGGGTTTTGCCATCCAGGACCTCTTCTCGATGACGCTCGATCTCGTAGGCAACCGCCTGTTGGATGAACCGGAAGGAGTTGAGGTTCTTGATCTCGGCCCGGACGCCAAAGCGCTCCTGCCCCTTGGGGCGGATGGAAACGTTGGCATCGCAGCGAAAGTGTCCCTTCTCCAAGTCGCCTTCACAGACGCCGAGGTACGTCACAATGGAGTGCATCTGCTCCATGTAGGCTTTGGCCTCTTCCGGAGAACGCAGGTCCGGCTCGCTGACGATCTCCAGCAGGGGGATTCCGGCACGGTTCAGGTCTACGTAGCTGGAATCTCCGGAGGCGTCGTGGACAAGCTTTCCGGCATCCTCCTCAAGGTGAATCCGGGTGATGCCAATGCGCTTGCGCTCACCGTTGACCACGATCTCCAGCCAGCCGTTTTCGCAGATCGGGCGGTCGTACTGAGAGATCTGATAGGCTTTGGGGAGGTCCGGATAGAAGTAGTTCTTGCGCGCAAATTGGGAGTCAAGACGCACCTCACAGTGGGTCGCCAGCCCAAGCTTGACGGCAAACTCCAGCACTTGGCGGTTGAGCACCGGCAAGGCTCCAGGCAGTCCCAGGCACACGGGACAGGTGTTCTCGTTTGGCGCCGAACCGAAGGTGGTTGGACAACTGCAGAAGATCTTGGACTGTGTGGCAAGCTGGGCGTGAATTTCCAGCCCGATGACAGGTTCGAATTCCATCTCAGGCTTTCAGATCTTCGACTTCGCGCTCCAACTCGCGGATGCGCGCCTTCAGGGTTTCCATCTGCTGGGTCTCCGACTCAGCGGCTTCAAGAGGCATCTCGGCAATCGCTCCAGGCCGAAAGCGCTCCAATTGCTCCGCAAAGCTGGCGAAAGGGTTCATCAGCTTCTGCATCCCAGGAGGCTGCATCCAGGACTGCGGTGAGGCGAGGGCGTGTACCTGACGTCGCATCATGTCTCGAGTTTGCAGGTAGGACTCCAGAAACTTGGGGACGTACTCCGTAAAGAACTCGCCCATCAGGTCGTTCTGGGTCTGGATGAGCCGGTGCAGGAACTCCGAGGAGAACAGGTAGGTGTTTTGCTCCAAAAACACTTGGGTCAGCACACTTTGGGTGATATCTTTCTTGGACTTGGAGTCGATCACCTGCACCTCATTGCCATCCCGGATCAGGGCGATCATCTCATCCAGCGTCAGGTGCTTGCTGTGAGTGACGTTGTACAACCGGCGGTTGGCGTATTTCTTAATGAGGATCGTTTCTGAATTTTGGGATTCAGCCATGCGTCGACGAAGTTCGCGGGGTCTGTAAAATCCTGAAAAGACTACCTTCAATCTGCCTTGGGCTCAAGTCATTTCGATTTCCGTCTCTTCCCATGAAACTCAGCATCACCATCATCGGACACCGAGAAGCCGACCACCTGCAGGAGCTGCTGCCACAGCTGCACTGGGCCGATGAGGTGGTCTACGTGGACTGCGAGAGCGCGGACGGCTCCCTGGAGATCGCCACGGAGCAGGGCTGCCGCAGCTTCAGCCGTCCCAACAACCCAAACCTGAACGTCAACAAATCCTATGCGATGGAGCAGGCTCAGGGCGAGTGGGTCTTTTACCTCGATCCGGACGAACGCATTCCGGAGGCGCTTTCACGGGAGATCCTCCGTGTGATCGAGAGCCCTGGACCTTACGCGGCGTTTCGGTTGCGTCGACGCAACCACTGGTTTGGACGCTGGCTCCGGTACGGCAGCCAGTACCCAGACACGCAGCTACGCCTGTTCCAGCGTGGCGCGGCAGAGTTCCCCAACCGGCATGTGCATGAGAAGCTGCAGGTCAACGGAAGCATCGGGGAACTGGGCGAGGACATGCTCCACTTCCCCTACCGCACGGTGAGTCAGTTTTTGCGGAAATTCGACTTCTACACCGGAGTTGAGGCGGGATATCTGCAGGAGGCCGGAGAGACCATCTGCTGGAGGAGCGCCCTCCGGTTTCTGGTCCTCAAGCCCTGGCCCAGGTTCTTCCGGCGCTTTGTGCTCAAGGGGGGCTTTCGCGATGGGCTCCCCGGGTTCTTCTGCGCGTGGTTTGACGCGATGAATTTCGTGGTGCGCTATGTCAAGCTTTGGGAGCTGGAGCGTGGCTCTTCAGAGGTTCCCGGAAGTCAGCGCTGAAGGAAGTTCAGGATCCACTTTCCGGCCTCCCACGCCTGAATCGGCTGCTCCAGCGAGGCCACTCCCTGAGAGAACACCTCTGGGCCCAGCTGCTCCTCCCGGATCTGCATCAGCGCCAACGAGTAGTCCTTGCTGAACTCCGGGTGCCCCTGGAAGGTGAGGACCTGGTCGCCGATGCGGAACATGGCATTCGGACAAAACGCACTCCGGGCGACCAGCGCGGCGCCTGCAGGGAGCCGGGTGACCTGATCCTGGTGGCTGGCCAGGATCGAGAAGGAGTCCAGGGTCGGAGAGAGCCATTCGGCCTCCGCAGCCACCTCGTAGGTCTGGACCCCGACCCCCCACCCCTGCTCCGCTTTTTCCGTCGCCCCTCCCAGGGCATGAGCGATCATCTGGTGCCCGAAGCAGATGCCGATCATTGGCGATCCCGCGTCATGGAGTCGAGTGACCTGATCCTTCAGAGCCAGAATCCAGGGCTCCTGCTCGTAGACGCTGCTCTTGCTCCCGGTGATCAGGTAGGCATCGCACTCTCTCGGATCGTGTGGAGCCTCCTGCTGTTGCATGTCGTAGGTAGCAAACTCCAACTTCGGTGCCAGCGGTCTGAGCAGGCGGATGAACATGTCCGGATAGTTCCCGTGCACCGGACGCAGTTCTTCACGGACTTCATCGCATTTGAGGATTCCAAGTTTCATGAGACCTTGAGAGAGGTTGAGGAGGTTGAGTCGGAACGGCTTGGGGCCTTCAGCCACCAAGTCGCAATCGTGCGAGCCCCAGCCCCCGGAAGAGTTCGGAGGCTGTCAGGTTGCTCGGAGCGAGCCCTTCCCGGACCAGACAGTCGGCGGCAGATCCGTGCAGGTAGACTCCGGCCAGCGCGGCGGGCAGCGGGTTCAGGCCTTGAGCGAGGAAGCCCCCAATCACCCCGGAGAGGACATCTCCCGAGCCTGCCGTGGCCAGCCCGACGTTTCCGGTGGAGTTGAGGAACACCTCGCCCTCCGGACTGCCGATGACCGTCAGCGCGCCCTTGAGCACAAGGACAACACCCCACTCCTGAGCGTACTTCCTCACGGTGGCGATGCGGGCGCTCTGGATTTCCGGAACCCCAAGCCCTGTCAGTCGAGACAGTTCCATTGGGTGGGGGGTGAGGACCGTCGGAGCTTCTATGCGGGAAATGCTCTCCGGGTCCAGGAGGTTGAGTCCATCGGCGTCGATCACCAGCGGGTTGCTGAGTTCGTCAACAAGCGCACGGACGAACTCTTGTGTCTCCGGGTGTCTGCCGAGGCCACATCCGAGCACAATCGCATCTCGCTGCACCGCCTCCTCCAGCAGAAACGGGACGTGCTCCCGACCCCAGTGTTCCAAGCTCCCGGGAGGAGAGAGCGTCATGATCTCCGGAGCCTGCGCAAGAAACCGATCCCGGAGCACCCCGGGCACCCCTGCGGTGACTAGCCCAGTCCCGTTTCGCAGCGCGGCCAGGGACGCCAGGACCGCCGCGCCTCCCATCCCTGCCGAACCGCAGATGCTCAGCAGGTGCCCAAAGCTGCCCTTGTGCCCATCACGTGGGCTGGAAGGGAGCAGGCTGCGGATGCAGGCCTTGGTCAGGCGCCATGTTCGGGAAGCCTCTTCCGACCAGTGCGGGGGAATGGAGATGTCCTGGATCAGGACTCGACCCGCATACTCGGCTCCGGGAAACTGAAAGCATCCAGGCTTGCCCACCTGAAAGCAGACGGTGTGATCGCACCGTACGGCCACTCCCAGGATGCGGCTGTCGTCGGCATCCACTCCGGAAGGCACATCGACTGCGATTCGAGTCGCCGACCGATTGGCGTTGATCGTCTCGATCCATTCCCGGTAGGCCCCCTCGACCTCACGCTCCAGCCCGATGCCGAAGATGGCATCGACAATGACATCAGCCTTTTCCAGAAGACGTGTGGCATCCGGGCTTGGGTAGGAGACGCTCTCTCCAAAATGCTGCCAGATCTGCTGGTTCAGCAGGGCGTCCGGGGTTCGAGCCTCTCCGGAGTCCACCACGCTCACTCGATATCCCCGGTTGGCCAGCTGGCGCGCGATGGCGAACCCATCCCCGCCGTTGTTGCCCTTGCCGCAACAGACCACGATGCGCACGCGGGGCCGCTCCCGCAAGATCTCACGCTCCAGCAACTCCACCACGCTCCGAGCCGCGTTCTCCATCAACATCAACCCGGAAATGCGCAAGTGCTCCATCGCCCGGAGGTCCATCTCACGCATGGCCTGGGCGTCGGCCAACCGGCGCAAGAGCGGATAGGGAATTCCGGAGGCCGGAGCGCTTGCCGCAGAGTCGAATTCGTTCATGGGACTAGGCCGAAGGGAGAGAAGCCATCAAGGTTCAGGTTCGGCAATGCAAGGGGCGTACGCAACTCACAGGGCTTCCGGGTCCCTGCACGAGCGGACCACATTCCAGGTGAAGTCTCCAAGCTGTTGAACTTCAGCAAGAAAAGCTCCGTACGGGGCGTTTCCGTCCCACTCCTCCGGGGCGATCATGGTCAGCGTGCAGGCCTGATCGGCTTCATAGAGAAAGTAGGAGCGCCCCACGACCGGACTGAACTGACAGCGTGCCTCCCGGACCTTGCGCCGAACCTCCGCCTGAAACTCCAGGTGCTCTGCCTGAGCGAGCAGCATCCGGGCCTGATCCTGCAGGCGCTGGACTTCTCGGTTTGCGGTCTCGTTCGTCCGGGCGAGCGCCCGATCCGAGCGATGCGTCTTCTCGGTGACCTGCTCGGAAGGGGTCCGGACCTCAGTTGGAAAATGCCGTTGAACTTCACGGATGAGGGATTTGGAGCGGGAATCTTGCGGCATGCTTCTCTTGGGGGTGACCAGATTGATCTTCAAACGTAACCGATTGACGGAAAAAGTCAGGAAAAACCGACATCGGCCTGCTGGTTTCCCATTAAATCACTAAATGCGCATACGTTGAAATAAATTCTTGAAATCAACTTATGCCAATATTATGATATGCAAGCCTTGCAAAAGGTTGGCATCCGTTACCGAAGCTTCAAACCTGCATCTCGCCCATGTCTTCACTTCCTCTGGAACCCATGTCTTCTGCTGCAGCAATCCAGCTAAAGCAGCTCCTGCAGGAGCGTCTGGTGATTCTGGACGGGGCGACCGGGACGATGATTCAGCGTCATCGCTTGCAAGAAGAGGACTTCCGGGGAGAGGTGTTTCGGGAGCATGATCACCCGCTGCAGGGCAACAACGACGTGCTGTGCCTGACGCGTCCGGACGTGGTGGAGGCGATCCATCGCGAGTATCTGGAGGTTGGCGCGAACGTACTGGAGACCAACACCTTCAACGCCAATCGCATCTCGCAGGCGGACTATGCGCTCGAGGAGCAGGTCCGGGAGATCAACGTGGCGGCAGCGCAGTGCGCGAGGCGGGCGGTGGAGCGCTTTCAGCAGGAGCATCCGGAGCATCCGGCATTTGTTGCAGGGGCGATGGGGCCGACCAACCGGACCTGCTCGATGTCTCCGGATGTCAACAACCCGGCGTATCGGGCGGTGAGCTTTGACGAGGTCGCCGCAGCATACCGCGAGCAGGCGGAGGCGCTGATCGAAGGCGGCGTGGACCTGCTCTTGCTGGAGACCAGCTTTGACACCCTGAACATGAAGGCCGGGATCTACGCGCTGGAGACACTCTTTGCCGAGCGAGGCATCCGGCTGCCGCTGTTTCTCTCCGTGACCATCACCGATGCCTCCGGACGGACTCTCTCCGGGCAGACCCTGGAGGCCTTCTATCGCTCGATCGCCCATGCGCGTCCGCTGGTGGTGGGCATCAACTGCGCCTTGGGGGCGAAGGAGATGCGTCCGTTTGTCGAGGAGCTGAGCCGGATCTCCGAGTTCTTTGTCGGCTGCTACCCAAACGCCGGACTGCCCAACGCGATGGGGGAGTACGACCAGACGGCGGAGGAGTTCGCCTCCATCACCGGAGCCTTTGCCGAGGAAGGCTGGGTCAACCTGCTGGGAGGATGCTGCGGGACTACGCCGGATCACATCCTCGAACTCCGGAAGCACACCGAGCGCTGCTCTCCCCGACCCCTCCCGGAACTTCCCCGCACGTCGACCTATGCCGGGCTGGAGCCGCTCTCGATCACCCCGGATTCCGGATTTCTGATGATTGGGGAGCGGGCGAACGTGACCGGCTCTCCGAAGTTCAAGAAGCTCATTCTGGCCGATGACTTTGAGGCAGCGCTTGCCATTGCCCGACAGCAGGTGGAGAACGGCGCGAACCTGATTGACGTCAACTTTGACGAGGCTCTGCTGGATGGCGAGGCTTCGATGACGCGCTTCCTCAACCTGATTGCCTCCGAGCCGGACATTGCGCGGGTGCCGATCATGATCGACAGCTCGAAGTGGTCGGTGATCGAGGCTGGCCTGAAGTGCGTTCAGGGCAAGGGGGTGGTGAACTCGATCAGCCTCAAGGAAGGAGAAGCCGCCTTCCTGCACCACGCCCGCGAGATCCGCAAGTATGGCGCGGCGACAGTGGTGATGGCCTTCGACGAAGCCGGTCAGGCGGCCACTCTGGAGCAGAAGGTCGCCATCTGTGAGCGGGCCTACCGCCTGCTGGTCGATCAGGCGGATTTTGATCCGAACGACATCATCTTTGACCCGAACGTGCTCACGGTGGCCACCGGGATGGAGGAGCACAACGACTACGCGGTGGCCTTTGTCGAGGCCACACGGCAGATCAAACAGCGCTGTCCAGGAGCCCGAGTCAGCGGAGGGGTGAGCAACATCTCCTTCTCCTTCCGAGGCAACAATCCGGTCCGCGAGGCCATGCACTCGGCGTTTCTCTACCATGCGATCCAGGCCGGACTCGACATGGCGATCGTCAACGCCGGGATGCTCGATGTCTACGAGGAGATCCCTCCGGACCTGCTGGAGCGCGTTGAGGACGTGCTGCTGAACCGTCGACCGGATGCCACAGAGCGGCTGATCGCCTTTGCCGAAGGCTATCACTCCTCTGCCACACGAGAGGAGAAGAAGACCGACGTGTGGCGAGAAGGCACCGTGGAGGAGCGGCTCAGCCACTCGCTGGTCAAGGGCATCACCGAGTTCATTGAAGGCGATACCGAGGAGGCCCGGCAGCAGCTGGGTTCGCCCTTGGCCGTCATTGAAGGACCGCTGATGGACGGCATGCGTGTGGTCGGAGACCTCTTTGGCGCCGGGAAGATGTTCCTGCCGCAGGTCGTCAAGAGTGCTCGGGTGATGAAGCAGGCCGTGGCCTACCTCACTCCGTTCATGGAGGAGGAGAAGCGCCTCAACGCAGACACCAGCACGCAACCCAAGGTCGTGCTGGCCACCGTGAAGGGCGACGTCCACGACATCGGAAAGAACATCGTCGGGGTTGTGCTGGCCTGCAACAACTACGAGGTGATCGACCTGGGCGTCATGGTCCCTACCGACAGGATCCTGGACCGGGCAGAGGAAGAGCAGGCGGTGCTGGTGGGGCTCTCCGGTCTGATCACGCCGTCGCTGGATGAGATGGTGCACGTGGCCCGAGAGATGGAGCGTCGGGAGATGAAGATCCCGCTGCTGATTGGTGGAGCAACGACCAGCCCGGCACACACGGCGGTGAAGATTGCTCCGGCCTATTCCCAGCCCATTGTGCACGTCCCGGATGCCTCCCGGGTGGTCAATGTCGCGGCGAATCTGCTCAGCCCAAGCCAGCGAGAGGCCTACATCACCGAGATCAACACCCGTCATGAGGAGCGCCGTCAGGCGTATCTGGACAAGAACGCCTCCCGTCAACTGCTCAGCTTTGAAGAGGCCTGCAGGAACGCGACTCCAATCGACTGGGAGACCACGGAAATCGCCCTCCCCGAGTTCTGGGGGGTCAAGGCCTACGGCCCGGAAACGAAGCTGACCGGAGAGGTCGAGTGGGCCGGAGAGGTCTCGGTGGAGACGCTGATTCCTTACATCGACTGGACCCCGTTCTTCTATGCCTGGGAACTGAAGGGCAAGTTCCCGAAGATCCTCGACGACCCGCAGTTGGGCCCGGAGGCCCGCAAGCTCTACGAGGAAGCTCGGTCCATGCTGGAGCACTTTGTGCGGGAAGGGCGGGTCCGGCCTCGTGCGGTCTGCGGATTCTTTCCGGCAAACCGAGAAGGCGAGGACATCCGGGTCTTTGTCGATGAGGCCCGCTCCGCGGTGCGCACCACGTTTCACTGCCTGCGTCAACAAAACCCCAAGGCGGACCGCAAGCCGAACCAGTCGCTGGCAGACTTCATCGCGCCGCTGGAGTCGGGTCGGCTCGACGCGATCGGTGGATTTGCCGTCACTGCCGGTCCGGAGGTCGAGGAGTTGGCTGCGGAGTACGAGGCTCAGCAGGACGACTTCAACGCGATTCTGGTGAAGGCTCTGGCCGACCGCCTGGCAGAAGCCTATGCCGAGTTTCTGCACGAGCAGGTCCGCACGCTCTGGGGCTACGGCAAGCAGGAACAACTCTCGATCGAAGACCTTCACCGCGAGCGCTACCGGGGAATCCGTCCGGCTCCGGGCTACCCGGCACAGCCCGATCACACCGAGAAGCGGACCCTGTTCGAACTGCTCCATGTGGAGCAGGTACTTGGCGTGCAATTGACCGAGAGCTGTGCAATGTGGCCGGCCAGCTCGATCAGCGGGCTCTACTTCGCCCACCCGGAGTCACGCTACTTCGCCGTGGGCAAGATCACCCGGGACCAAGTGGAAGACTACGCGCAGCGCAAGGCCATGCCTTTGGCCGAGGTCGAAACCTGGCTGGCCCCAGCCCTCGCTTATGACCCCCCTTCCTCTCCGTGAAGCATGCGTTTGATTGAACTGTACCGAACCCGTCCCTTTGTCTTCTCCATCGAGGTCTTTCCTCCAAAAACCGAGGAGGGGTTGCAGAAGCTCAAGGGCACGCTCGAAGCCATTACCCCCTACCGTCCGGACTACTTCTCCGTGACTTATGGTGCCGGGGGAAGCTCCCGGGAGAACACCCACACCCTCGCCTCGCACATCCAGAATCAATTGGCAGTGGAGGCGATGGCGCACCTGACTTGCGTGTCGCACACGCGTGACGAGATCTCCGGAGTGCTCAACTCGCTCAAGACCTCCGGGATCGAGAACATCATGGCCCTGCGGGGCGACCTCCCGGAGAGCGATGCAGACCTGCCCCTGGCAGAGTCGGCATACGCTTACGCCAGCGAGTTGGTGCAGGCGATCCGGGAGCGCCAGGAGTTTGGAATCGGAGTGGCCGGCTACCCGGAGGGGCACGTGGAGAACCCCGACCGCGATGCGGACTTTCGGCACCAGGTCCGTAAATTTCGCTCCGGAGCCGACTTTGTGGTGACCCAGTTGTTTCTGAACAACGAGCCGTTTCTGCGCTGGAGAGACCGGCTGGCCTCTGCAGGCGTAGACCTCCCGCTCGTTCCCGGCCTGATGCCTGCCGTCAACGGCAAGGCGCTGAAGCGCATGGCCAGCCTGTGTGGAGTGAGTGTCCCGGACAAGCTGCAGGAGGCGCTGGATCAGAACGCAGACCAGCCTGAAGCGGCGCGCAAGATCGGGCTGGAGCACGCCGCAAGGCAACTGGAAGAGCTGTTGCGAGAGGGCGTTCCGGGGGTGCACCTCTATGCCCTCAACCGGCTCGATGCTGTGGAGTCCCTCGCTCCGCTCCTGCCCAACAGGCGCCTTGCGGATGTTTCAAACGTCCGGGAAGTCCGGACCTCTTCTGCCCCGGAGCCGCTTTCCGCGTAGGTTCCCTTTTCGGGTTGTTACTTCCTCAAGTGCCGTTCATTCTGATTTGATACGGCTTGCCCCATACAGCCTCGCTCCCCCAAACGCCAACTTGGCTTTTGAGGGCCTCCCTTGAACAGCCTGATTCCACTGTACATGTCTTCCTGGTTCTCCTGGTTTGAATCCCGACTGAATCCCTTCCCTGAAGAGGAGCCAACCCAGCCTCCTTCCGGGCTGGTTGCCTTCTGCTGGCACTACTCGAAGTCTGCCGGACCGTGGCTGCTGCTGATGTCTTCCATCACGGCGCTGATCTCCATCGGCGAGGTCTACCTGTTCGGCTTCCTGGGCAACATCGTCGACTGGCTGGCTGCGAGCGATCGGGAAGGCTTCCTGGCTCGCGAAGGAGGGCGGCTTGTGTGGATGGGGATGGTGCTGCTGATCGGGTTGCCGGTCATTGTGCTGCTGCAGTCCCTGCTGATTCACCAGACGCTGCTGGGGAACTTCCCGATGATTGCCCGCTGGCAGATGCACCGCTACCTGCTCCGCCAGAGCATGGGCTTCTTTGCCAACGAGTTTGCCGGACGGGTCGCCACCAAGGTGATGCAGACCTCGCTCTCCATCCGAGAGAGCGTGATGAAATTGCTCGATGTCTTTGTCTACGTGAGTGTGTACTTCATCTCGATGGTGGTGCTGGTCGCTTCGGCAGATTGGGTGCTGGCCCTGCCGCTGGCGCTGTGGCTGGCCGTGTATGTCACCCTCATTCGGTTTTTTGTCCCCCGGCTCAAGAAGGTCTCCAGCGAACAGGCCGACGCCCGCTCGCTCATGACCGGGCGTGTGGTGGACAGCTACACCAACATCACCACGGTGAAGCTGTTTTCGCATGCAGGGCGCGAAGCCTCCTATGCCCAGGAGAGCATGGAGGGGTTTCTGGACACCGTTCATCAGCAGATGCGCCTGGTGACCCGCTTTCAGTTCGGGGTCTACTTCAACAATGCGTTTCTGGTGTTTGCGGTCTCAGCGTTGGCGATCTGGCTCTGGCTCGGCTCTGCAGTCTCCGTGGGAGCGATTGCGATCTCGATTGCGCTGTGTTTGCGCATCAACGGCATGTCCCAGTGGATCATGTGGGAGGTCTCGGCCCTGTTTGAGAACATCGGGGTGGTGCACGACGGGATGGAGATGCTGGTCAAGCCTCACGACGTGACTGACCGACCTCAGGCGGCGGTGCTTGAAGTTCCCCGCGGACAGATCGAGTTCGACCAGGTGGGCTTCCATTACGGAAAGGGCAGCGGCGTGATCGAGAACTTCTCGCTGTTGATCCACCCCGGAGAGAAGATCGGACTGGTTGGGCGCTCTGGTGCAGGAAAGACCACGCTGATGAACCTGTTGCTGCGGTTCTACGACTTGGAACGCGGGAGGGTGCTCATCGACGGGCAGGACATCTCGCAGATGACGCAGGACAGCCTGAGGCGGGCGATCGGGGTGGTCACCCAGGACACCTCCCTGCTGCACCGGTCGATCCGAGACAACATCGCCTACTCCGCCCCGGAGGCCACGGATGTGGAGGTGATTGAGGCGGCTCGCAAGGCCAACGCCTGGGAGTTCATCCAGACGCTGGAAGACTCCAGGGGACGCAGAGGGCTCGATGCTCACGTGGGAGAGCGTGGGGTGAAGCTCTCCGGGGGACAGCGGCAGCGGATTGCGATCGCCCGGGTGTTCCTGAAGGATGCCCCGATCCTGGTCCTGGATGAGGCGACCTCTGCGCTGGACTCCGAGGTCGAGGCGGCCATCCAGGAGAACCTGTTCCAACTCATGAAGGGCAAGACCGTCATCGCGATTGCGCACCGGCTGTCCACCATTGCCCAGCTGGATCGCCTGGTGGTGATTGATCAAGGAGACCTGGTGGAGTCCGGAACGCACGGGGAGTTGGTCGAGAACTCACAGATCTACGCCGATCTCTGGGCGCGGCAATCCGGAGGCTTTCTCGCCCCTGAAGAGTATGCGACCGAGCCTCAGGCCGCATGAACCCGGAACGCTTCAGTCCCCGCACTCTCGAATCTCAATCACCGCGTCGGTGATCGCATAGATCCTCAAGTCATCCCGCCAGAGGGAGGCGTCGGCCACGATCACGGTTTGCCCGGCATCTTCGCGGATCTCCTTCAGATGTGCCTCCAACTGCATCCGCTCGGTCTGCGGGATGATCTGCCCGCGATACTTCCAGGCTGTGCGGGAGAGGTTCCAGGAGAAGCGCGGGTTCCGGAAGCGCTCCGTCCAGCCCTGCTGTAGCGCAAATCCCTGCATCGCCTGCAGAATCGCCTCGACCCCCAGAGAGCCCGGCATCACCGGATCCTGATGGAAGTGGCAGGGGAAGAACCAGTCGTTCGGGTCCACGCTCCGCAGTCCGTAAACGTAGCCGCGCCCAAAAGTCCCTCCTTGCGCAACGATGCGCAGTTCGTCAAGCAGCCGAAGCTGTCCGCTGCCCAGACGCTGAAACGGGCGACCTTCCGGGCCTTGGATCCAGCGTGGGGCACGGTTCAGGTCAAGCGTCACCTCCGGCAGATGCTCGGCAATCCAGGGCTTGACCTTCTTCCCTCCGTCGAGTCCGATCTGGTTCGCCAGGGCCTCGTCGGTGAAGTAGCCAAAGACCGTATCTCCGACGTAGAAGGTCTCTCCATCAACAGAGAGGGAAAAGTCGTGGGTTTGGATGACGGTGTTTCCGGACGCGACCGTGCTCTTGAGCGTCGTCTCGGAGACAATCGTCTTGCCACGCAGGTCCGGGTTGGCGAGCAGTGTCCCGTTTCCGTCGAGGTTGCGATAGTGCAGGTCCAGGTCTGGATAGTGGAACATCGCGCCGGAGTATGCGGAGATGAAACCGCAGGGCTGCAGTGCGATCTCCATCAGCACCGAGTAGGGCATCTGTGCCGGGTGAGCCCCATCACGGAAGTACCAGGCGTCGGCCGGGGCCTCGTATTCGCCAATGATCTTCATCGGAGTGTCGAACTTGCGCCGTGTTCCCTCGAAGCTCCGGACCCGGGAGAGCAGCTGTAGGTCGCGGTTGGGGTTTCGCTGAACCGGACGTTGTGCGTAAACCTGGTAGTCCGGGCCCATGCAGCGGGCGACGTCCCCAAGCGCGAACTCCCAAAGCTGCTGGTCATCGGCCAGAAGTCCTGCTGCCGCGGCCGGAGGCGGCTCCGGATGCGCCTGGGTTGAGCGTAGCGCCGGACGTTCCGGGTGCTGCTCGAACCATTCCTGTGTCAGGCGGAAGTCGCTTCCTCTTTCGACCAACTGCACTCCGAGGTTCCGGAAGTCCACCACGATCTTCTCTCCGAGCAGAATGTCCACATCCGCGATCGCGTAGGGGATCGGATCGAGTCCGATTTCCCGGACTTCCATCCGGTAGGTCAGCAACGTGTCTCCCGGGATGACCTGACCGCGGCAGCGCACGATCTGGGACATCCCGTGGATTGGCTGGAAGGTGGCGTCCTGAGTCCGGGTCTGCAGCCCGAGGTAGAGCATGAAGAACTGCATGAGCTGCACACAGCCCTCGGCCATCAGCGAGCCAGCCATCACCGGATCATCCTTGAAGTGGCAGGGGAAGTACCAGTGATCCGGAGCGAGGTCCTTTTCCGAGAGCACCAGCCCACATCCCCAGTCTCCTCCCTGCTGATCCACCTGCGTGATGCGGTCGTGCATGAGGAACTGCTCTGGGGCGGTCTTCAGGGAAGGGTTCCTTCCGGGTTGGGCGTAGTGGGGGCCGAAGCAGACCTCCGGATGTCCGGTGGACAAGGCGAGGAGCTCCTCGCGACGGAACCGGGTCTTCGTGCAATTCAGCAACGGCGTGAAGTGCAGTTGAGTCGCCTGTTGCCGAGCTTCGATCTCCTTTTGGGTGCGGATCACGCCCTGACCCACGGAAAGCTCCTCGTCGGTGAAGAACCCGGCGCAGCCTCCGTCCATGCGCATCACCATGCGCTCGCCGACAAAACACTCGTAGTGGAAGAAGAACAGCAGCGTGCCTCCACTGCGCGCGAAGGAGTCGATGAAGATGTCATAGCGCAGGGTCTCGCCCTCACGAGGCATGTCCTCCAGGTACGTCAACGTGCAGTCCAGCAGCCGGTAGACCCGCTCACCGCGGCACTCGAAGTCGATGCCGAGGTAGCTGATGAGCATCAGGTCGCACTGTCCGGACTCCACGGCCACCGCCCAGGGGATCTGTCCGTCTGTGCAGTACCAGGCGTTTTGCGGGATATCGTACTCGGTGGTGATGGTTGAGGGCTTGAACTCCCCGAGCTTCGCGTTGAGTCGGGTCACTCGGCTGACCAGCAGGTACGGATCCAGCGGCAGGCGGACACAGCGCCGGTAGGTGTCAATTTCCGCATACTCCAACCCGAAGACGTTCGCGATCTGGCCGCCTGCAAACTCAAGCAGGTCCTGCTGATCGAAGACCACTCCGGGCGGCTTGGTGCGCTCTGCTCCACCCCCGATTCCCGCTTGCTGCACAGGCGGGCTGTCGAATGCCAGCGGTCCAGTCGCTGGAGGCTGAGGAGGAACGCGGGTCAGCACGGGCTCCGGTGTGGTCAGCCCTCCGCCCATCTGCTCGGCGATCAACGCGGCCATGCGCCTCAGGCCTTCCTGACGGAACTCCAGAAAGGCTGCGTGGGCTCGGCTCAGGCGTTCCGGGTAGTCTCCCAGGCTGTCTGAAGGAAGAGCGGAGCCAGAAGATGCGGGAGCATTCATAGGATCAATGGGCTGTGGCGGTGCTTCTGTTGGTGCTTTCCCGGAAGCGTCTGGAGGCCGGTTGGGCGAGGACGGCGCCGCTGCTTCTACAGGAAGCGTCGGGGAGGGGCTTCGAAAGGCTTCCCGGTTTCCTGGAGTGTTGATTGATTGAATCGGGGCACCTCCCATCATGATGGTCTGCCGCAACTCCTTGACCCGACGCTCCGGAAGCTCCGGATAGAGCCGCTCAAGGTTGACCGGCACTTGGTGACTGTAAAGCCGCGCCAGCGTCCGAAGGATCTGCACCCGGTCATCCACCCCGCGGCGGCTCACTCCCACCGCCAAGTGGGGGCGTTCCCCAAGAGTCTCCGAGATCCACTTGGCACAGCTGACTCGGGGTCCCAGGTCCACAAAGATCCGGGCACCATCTTCGTAGGTGTTCTCGACCAGCCGGGTGTAGTCCACGGTCCGGCCGTAAATCTGGGCAATGTTGTGTCCGAGCAGGTCTGTCTCCAGCCGGGTTGGGCGATAATCCACTGCCGAGTAGAAATCAAGATCTGGCTGGGCGACGACCGGGTTGGTGTGGACGAGTTTCACCTCGTCGTAGTCCGCCTTTACCGGGGCGCAGTGCACCACATCCGTCACATGAAGCGGATGTGCCTCGACTCCCAGTTTTTGGGCAACGCGCTCACAGGACTCGGCCTCTCCGGCAATCACGACTTCCTGCGGGGTGTTGATCAGGATCAGGTAGGCGCGCTCCTCGGTCTCGCAGAGGGCTTCGGCGGCTTCCGGAGCAGCGCGCAGGGTGTACCAGTGCCAAATGGGCTCATCTGCCTTCTCCTCAGGAGCCAACTTCCACGCGTCCCGGACCGTGTGCATCGGGCCACAGAGGCGCTCTCGAAAGAGCGGAGAGATGCCCAGCAACTCGGACATGGGGTCCATCGACCCCCACACGCCGAGGGCGAACATCATCGTCACCTCGCCCATGCTGTAGCCGAAGGCCAGGTCCGGCTCCACGCCGAATCCCTCACGCATCAGCTTGGTGTGCAGTACTCCGGTAGTGATGCCGCTCTCAAACATGGCAATCGGTGTGTCCACGAACGCTTTCTGCTGCCGCTGCAACTCGGCGTCGCTCAGCCGTCGTGAAGATCGTGGATAGAGCCGCCGCTCGTGCAGCAACGCACCCAGCCGCGAGGTGTGCGAACGCATCGACTCATGCAGCTCCGGCATCAGACGGAAGACCGTCCGGCTGTTGCCAATGTAGCTATTGAAGCCTCCAGGATAGGTAAAGGCCACCCGGCCTTGGGGGCCCAGCGGTTTGGGAGCAAAGCAACTCCCTCGCGGAGTGACCCAGTCCGTACCGCCCTGAAGGGCCTTCTCCACTCCCGAGCGCGCCGCCTGAAGCTCCTGAAGCAATTCGTCGCGCGACTCGCCGATCAGCGCCAACGCCAGTCCTCCCGATTGATTTTGCTGCAGCTCAAAGGCTCGGCGTGCGACTTCCGACAGGTCCGCCCCGGTGCTCAAGTCCTGGGCCAACTGATCCAGTTGCCGCAGGAGTCCGGAGGCTTCTGGAGCGTTCAGAGGAATGAGGAACGTGTGGCCGGTATCGCTCTTCACAGAAGCCGTAGAGGGGCTTTCAGCAACGATCGCATGGGCTGCCTCCAGTCCCAGACTGCTGACCGCCGCACGCCGTGGTGAGTTCCCGCTCTGGAACCAGGGGCGGGACTCGGTGGGGATGTAAAGCCCGGTCTCGGACCAGGTGGCTTCCTGTTTGGGCGCCTCCCATCCTGGAACAGGCGGCAGCGTTCGGGTCCGAAGGGCACAGATGGCCTCCAGCAACGAAGCCATTCCCGAAGCCGCGAAGGTGTGTCCAAAATGTGCAGAAGGTCCTGCAAGCGCAGCCTCCGGGTAGACGGCGCGTATGCCTTCCCATTCGGCCTCGTCGGAGGTCGCAACGCCGGATGACTGCAGGACGACCAGGCCCACCTCTTCCGGGGCGAGGGAGAGCGAATTCAGCGCCTTTTGAGCTCCTTGCCCGATTGACTCGGATGCTGTTCCCGAGGCAAATTCAACGGCCTCAATCATCGCGTGAACGCGTTGCTTCCCAGCCTTCTCCGGAGTGGTCACGACCACCACCCCAGCGCCTTCCCCCGGAGTCCAACCGTGACTTTCGGGACCAAGAGGCCAGCCCGGAACCCCGACATGCTGAGGAAAGACACGGCTCCGCAGCGTGACCGACTCCGCGCTTCCGGAGAGGTCCACCGCAGCCACCACCACGGCGTCGACCCCCCCGGTACTCAAGAGCAGGCGAGACACCTCCAGCGCCTTGAACACGGAGGTTTCCTCCGAGGAAATGGTCATGGCCGGGCCGGTGAAGTCCCACAGCGCGCTGATCCGTGAGGCCATGATGTTGCCGATGAAGCTGGTGAATTGGTTGACCGGGACCGCCTCCAAGAGGGCGTCTTTGGCAAGCTTTTCCAGCGCTTGACGTTGGTCCTCCGAAAGCTCGATGCCGCAGGCTGCCAGGCCGGCTTCCAGCTGGGTGGAGAGGTTCACTCGTCCCCGGAAGCGGTGCAGCTCCAGCTCGGTCTCCATGGCAACCAGCACAGCGACGTTCTGGCCTTCGCGAAGCCGGGTCTGCCTCAAGGCACGATCCGCAACCTCCAGGGTGAGCAGCTGCTGCGGGATCAGACGCTCCTTGGGATTGGGAGGCAGGCGGAAACGTAGAAAGTCGATCTCAAACGACTCCAACCATGCTCCTTGAAGCTCCGGATGCGGATTTCCCAAACCGCGCCAGCGAGTTTCCGGGAGGCTCCGGAAGGCGGTCTGACCTTCCAGAAAGGCCTGCTCGACAGCCTGCATCCCGTCGCGGTCTCCGAAGATCGCCTCCAGGCCGATCACGGCCAAATCCGGAAGCTTGCATCTTGGAGCAGACGCGCTGTTCTCCAGAAGCGGCGTGGAGTTCTGCAGGATCAGGTGGGCGTTGCATCCTCCAAAGCCGAAAGCGCTCACGGTGGCCGTTCGTTCCGGACGGTCGTGAGGCCAATCGATGGTTTGCCGCAGCGTTCGCTCCCCCCCAAACAACCCCTGCTCGGAGACCAGAGGGACCTCCACCCCGATGGTTCCGGGGATCTTCCCCTGCTGCAGCGAGAGGATGACCTTGATCATCCCACCCATGCCTGCTGCCGTGAGCATGTGCCCGAGGTTGGACTTCACCGAACCAATCGTCGGAGTGACCCCTTGTGCTCCAAAAAATGCCTCCATCGAGTTCAGTTCCACCTTGTCGCCCAAAGGGGTTCCGGTGGCATGACATTCAATGTAATCCACGGCTTGAGGGGGGATTCCAGACGAGACGTAGGCTCTCTCGAAGGCCAGCTTTTGCCCCTTGGGGTTGGGGCTGAGGACAAACTGACCACGCCCATCGTTGGATAGCCCGACCCCGGAGATGACCGCGTGAACGCGCTGTCCGTCGCGCAGGGCGTCGGAGAGGCGGCGCAACACGAACATTCCGGCTCCCTCGCTGGCAAACAGCCCCCCGGAGTGCTTGTCCAGTGGACGGCTTTCGCCGGATTCCGGATATGCCTGGAAGATGGAAAAGCCCATGTTGACGAAGAATGGGTCTGCAGCGCTCACGGCTCCTGCGAGCATCAGGTCTGTTTGTCCGGACCAGAGGGTGTGACAGGCCAGCCCCACGCTGTAAAGCGAGGAGGCGCAAGCGGCGTCCAGCGCGTAGGCTCGCCCAGAGAGCCCCAGCGCCCGGGCGACCAGCGAGGCCGGACGTCCTGAGATGCCCAAGGCGTCGGCCGGATCTGCTGACAGAGCATCCTCCGGGATGCTTCCAAATGCAGGCAGCTGGAAGTCTGGACGGTTCAGCAACTCCTGTAGCGCACCTTCCCAGGCCTCCTGATACAGCGGGAGCATGGCTGCGTTCGACGCCTTGGTTGGAAAGGAGAGGTTCCCCAGAATGACCCCGCAATTTTTCAGAGCCTCCGAGCCCTCCGGATAGTTGGCATCCCGTAACGCCTCTCTGGCGACATGCAGCGGCCACTGATGGACATCATCCAGAGCGCTGAGCTGTTCTGCGGCAAGCTGGAAACCTTCCGAATCAAACGCGAAGTCATGCAGGTAGCCTCCGCGAGTGCAGTAGTAGCGGTCCTCCACTCCCTTTTGCTGAGCCAGAAACCTCCGTGGATCAACTCGAAGCTGTGCTTCCGTAACCTCGGTCCGAGAGTCTCGGGAATGAATCAGGTTGTCCCAAAAGGCTTCCGGAGTACGTGCTCCGGGAAACAGACAGGCTAGGCCAACAACGGCGATGGGTTCAGGCATGGAAATATCAGCGGGGTATGGCGGCAGGTTGGAACAACTCATTCAGGTTTTTACTCAACGTCACTTCGGCTCCGGAAATGCGGGAGTGGAGTGCCCCATCAGGAGATAGCAACTCCAAGTCTGCCTGCAGAGCGGTCTCGGAGGCGCTGAGGACGCTCATCGAGATCAAGAACTCGGTTTGGAAGGCGATGTGGGAGTAATGCTCCATCCGGTCGAACTTCAGCGGGAGGCTTCCGGAATCGTAGTGATGCCGGGCCCAGACCAACATGGCCTGAAAAGCCGGGTCCAGAGCGTAAGGGTTCAGGAGGCGGTCCGGAAATTGACCCTGCTCCAGAGGCGGCACATCAGGCGCTGCACACCGGACGATCAACTGACTCTCGTTCAACAGCAGCACTTCCTGGACGGATTGGAACAAGGGGCCGTGAAACAGGGTCCCGTTCTGATAAAATGGGAGCGCTGACTGAGCCTCGCCCAGCAAGGGGAGGGATCCTTGGGGGGCGACAGGAGGCGTGGTTGTGAAGCGGCAGGTGACGCTGTAATGAAACCTGGGCAGCTTCTTGCCGGTTTGACTCGAGACCTGAACCTTGAGGTCGATGGAGGTTCCGGAGTCGCGGGCAACCTCTTGAAGGTCCAGCAGGTACTCCGGAGCCAGCGTCTCATCAAAGATCACCCCCTTGAGTACTTTGAAATCATTGCAAGATTCCAGATGGAACCCCGGGAGCGCAGCGGAAGCCGCATCCACCATCCAACTCAGGGCACAGACCGCAGGGACCACGGCATTGGAGCCAATCCGGTGATCCTGAAGGACCGGATTCTTTTCGGGAGCCAGCGTCCGTCGGATTTGACGCTGAAGCGGTCCGGGAGGCTCGGTCTGGACCGAGAGCGCGTTGCCGACCAGCAGCAGCGGCATCCCGTTGTGTCGATGCAGAGCGGCGTCGGCAAAAATACGGGCTCCTGTTGCCACAGGAATGACCTCTACCCCGCGCTCCTCAAACATGCGCTTGAGCTCCGGAGTGACCATTCCCCCTTCCCACGGCCCCCAGTTATAGGAGAGCACCTGGCAATCCGGGTGCTGCTGCTGAAAGGCAAGGGCAACCCGGTTGAGCACCTCGTTGCCCATCGCATAGTCCGACTGTCCGGTGTTTCCGTAAAATCCGGCTCCGGAAGAAAACAGCAGCAGGTGTGTGAGCCGATCAACCTCAACGGCGCTCAGCAGAGCGTGAAGTCCGGAGACCTTGGTTCCCACCACGGAGGCGAAGTCCCCCTCTGTTTTCTTCTCAATGAGCTTGTCTGCCAGAACTCCTGCTCCGTGAATGACTCCTGTCACCGGACCGTATTGCGAAACCAGAGGTTTCAGGGTTTTCTGAAGCGCGGAGGCATCGGTGGCATCGACGCTGAGATACACTCCGGTGCTCCCGGAATCGCTCAGCAGGCTCAGGGTCTTGCGGATGGAGCGTCCGGCCAGAATGCGTGAAACCTCTTGGCGCAACTTGGCCGGCGTTGGTTTTTCCCCGGAGTCCAGGATCGCCTGCATCGCTGCTTGACGCAGCTCGGCTTCGCTGGCCAGCCCGAGGGCCCACGCGGGTTCGTCTTCCAAAGGAGAGCGCCCCAGGAGCAGGAAGGTTCCGGAGTGCCTCCTGGCCAACTCCAGGACGCAGTCTGCGGTCACCCCTCGGGCCCCGCCGCTCACCAGCCATACGGGCTCTGAAGGAGGAGCAACGGGCTCTCCCCACGGAGCGGAGGCGCCGGGCAGAAGCCCCCACCTTCCGGACACATCCCACCCGGTCTCCAGCAAGCGGGTGTCAGGATCCTGAAGCTCCTCAAACAGTGAACTCACAGATCCTTCCGGAGCCATGTTATGGGCCAGGTCCACCGTACGGCAAAAGACCTCGGGCCACTCCAGCGCCAAGGTCTTGGTCAGTCCGGAGATGCCCCGGTCCAGCCACCCGCGAGCCTCAAGGCGAGTCCCGAATCGTCCATCGAGTTGAGTAATTGCCAGGAAGAAGCTTCGTCCGGATTGGTTTGAGCGGAGTCTGGATCCCAGCAGCTTGGCAAGCAGGAAGGCCACTTGAAGCGCGGAACCGGATGGGCTGGTCAGGCTCAGTTCTGCTGTTCCGGAAGGCAGGAAGAAGGCCACTCCGGACAGGTCTGCCGACTCCAGAGGCCGAAGCGTCTCCTCAAGAGCCGCCTCTGTGGGGGCGTTCAGGGGCAGGGCCGTGACGTTTTTCGGAAATTTTGGAGAGGTGTTCTGCTCCGGAAGTGAGAGCACCCAAATGTCCCCTCCGCGAGCGCTGAGGGCGTGAATGAACTGAGCTGCTGCCTCGGAGCCGTCACTGACAACCAGGGCCGAGATCTGCTCTGGGAGCGCGTTGCTCCATCGATCTGGAGCTGGCAGAGGGCGCAGGCGGGGACGCCCCAGAGTGACGGAATAGGCCGCCGACTCATTCAGGAGTTTTTTTTTACCTCTACCTCAGAAGCTGCGGCTCCAACCGGAGCGGTTGGCAGGTGAGCGGCCAGCTTGTCGGCAATTTGCTGCAAGGTGCGCAGCTCGCCCAGTTCTCCGGTGTTGACCTCCTGGAGCCCAGGGAGCCTCTCCTGGATGGCCCACATGATCTCGACGCGCTTGATGGAGTC
>JAYPUA010000032.1:0-6800 GCA_038133845.1 Deltaproteobacteria bacterium | reverse complement strand
CCTGGATGGCCCACATGATCTCGACGCGCTTGATGGAGTCGACGCCGAGGTCGGCCTCAAGGTCCATGCCGAGTTCGAGCATCTCCTTGGGATATCCGGTCTTTTCGCTGATCACGCTCAGCAGCGAATCTTCCACGGTCGCAGTACGAATGACCTCGGTTTCCGGAGCCTCGGGGGCGGAGGGGGCGTGGCCGTTGGTGGCTGGAAGTTGAGACTGCAGGTAGTCGGTGATTTGTCCCAAGGTGCGCATTTCCGAAAGCGCCTGGTTGTCCAGTGCCGGAAGTTGCGGAAGCTTTTCCTGGATGGCCCACATGATCTCGACGCGCTTGATGGAGTCAACGCCGAGGTCGGCTTCGAGGTCCATGCCGAGTTCGAGCATCTCCTGAGGGTATCCGGTCTTTTCACTGATCACGCTCAGCAGAGCGGCTGCCGGGTCAACGCTTGGGGAGGGACCGGAGGAAGGTGCTGCAGATGAAGGCGCGACAGGCTGAGCTTGAGCCGTCGAAGCTGCTGTTTCAGGAGCCTTCGACTGGAGATAGTCCAGAATCTGCCCCAAGGTCCGCAATTCGGCCATCTCGTCGCCCCGAACTCCGGAGAGCTGCGGTAGGCGATCCTGAACCGTGCCCAGAATCTCAACACGCTTGATGGAATCGATTCCCAGGTCAGCCTCCAGGTCCATCCCGTTTTCCAGCATCTCCTTGGGGTATCCGGTCTTGTCGGCGACGATCTCCAGCAAGACGGCCTCCGGGTCCTCGCTACGAGGCGCCGGCGCTGCAGGTTTTGTAGGTTGAGGGGCCGCTGCCGGAGTCGCTGGAGTGGGAGCCGCCGCCGGCGCTATCACAGGAGCAGGAGGTGCACCTGGTGCCACCGGAGTTGCCGGAGCCATCGGAGGAGGCACAAAGCTGGGGGGAACTGCAGCCCCTGCAGGGATTGGTGCCGGAAGCGACGGTGCGGCGGTGGCGGTTGCCGGACGAACGCTTCCGGAGAGTGCGCGCATCTGCTCGGCCTGCTGCGTCAGGTAGAGTTCATGAACCTTGAGGGTCTCTCCCTGGTGGGCGTGAAACCACTGCATGCTCTGGGTGACCGACTCTGGAATCGCTTGACCCTGTGCGGCCAGTTGAAGCTGTTGCTGAAGCAGTTGCAGAACGGTCCGGGAATATTCTCCCTGCTGTTGCAGGTACTGCTGATGGACGCTCAGGGTGGCCTGCTGCTGCTGATAGACCTCAGAGACCGTCAGGGGCGAGGGTTTTGTTTCACTCATTGGACTTTGGGACAAGGGAGTCACGGAACTCTGCAACGAGGGCTCCGGTGACAAAGGCTGCTTGACAGGGGCCGGCTTCTGAGGAAGCACACCTCCTCCGGACGAACCGCCAGAGTGGCCTCCGGGACCGGATTGAATGCGGAACCCATCATTCATTGCGTCTTCAAACTGTTGGCGTGTCGCCTCGCTGACATAGTTGGCGCCAGTCATTTTCAGGGTCAACGCCGAAGATTTGCGCTCCGGCCGGGTCCGGCTCTCTCCGTAGGGATCGTAGTTCTGCAACGGAAGACCCAGGACCATCAGCTCGGTGACTGCTTGTCGGAAGATTCGGTCGCTGTCCTTTTTCGGGTTTTCGTTCAGGGCGATCGCGGTGAAGTCTCTCCCGGAGAGGATCGCCTCGACAAGTTTGGTGAGCACATTCTTGGGACCAAACTCAACGAAGATGCGTCCTCCAGCGGCATAAAGGTTCTCGATCTCTTCCCGGAAGCGTACTGAGTTGAGGATGTGCTCTTCCAGCCGCTGCTGAATGGCCTGAGGGTCACTCGGGTAGGCCTCTGCCGTGGCGTTCGAGTAGACCGGAACCCGGGGTTGCTGAAAGGTGACGGAGCGGATGGCTTCGGCGAAGGGCTTCTGCGCGTGCCCGACCAGCGGGGTGTGGAAGGCCGCAGAAACCGGAAGTAGGACCGCGTTGTACTTCTTCTCCTTGAGCGCCGCGTGAGCCGCCTGAACCGCGGCCTTGGGTCCGGCGACGACGACCTGCTTGGGGGAGTTCAGGTTGGCCATCCCGACCTCCGGGAACTCCTTCAGGTCGTCCTCCAACTGATCCAGCTTGCCCATGACCGCCATCATGGTGCCGGCTTCAAAATCCGGATCGTCCGGAGCCTTCATGGCCTGCCCGCGGGCAAAGGCCAGAGCGCAGTAGTCCGCCTCGGAGATCACCCCGGCGGCCCAGAGCGCGGTCAATTCACCGAAGCTGTGGCCGGCAGTGAAGTCCGGCTGAAATCCTGCCTGAGTCAGGATCTTGAACAGCCCGGCGCTGACACCTCCGATTCCAGGCTGTGCATGCTGTGTGAGCTGCAGCTCGGCCTCTTGAGCCTCCTGCGTGGACTTGTCGAACGCGGGAGGCGGAAAGGCGATGCGGGAGAGCTGCTTTTGTCCGGAATCGCTGAAGAGACGGTCCAGCTGTCCATACACCTCCAGCGGCTGGGGAAAGCTGGTGAACAGCTCGCGCCCCATGTTCAGGTACTGCGACCCCTGTCCCGAGAAGAGCGCCACGACCTTCCCGGAGGTGTCCATTCCGGAGGCACGATAGCTGACGCCCTTGACGCTCCAGGCCTCGGCATCGCCCTTCTTCTCCAAGGTCTCCAGCGCGGACTGCAGGCCCTCTTGAGCCTCCTGTTCGGAGGCTGCAACCCAACCCAACCGAGCCTGGGCGGTGCTCAAGGGCTCCCGGGAGGACTGGACCAGTTCCCGAAAGGCGCGTGGGCCTTCCTCTCCAGAGAGTGCCTCAAGGGTTGCGGTGGCTTTGGCCTTCAGGGTTTCCGGCGAATCGGCTGCCAGCAGGAGGCTTTGAGGTGTCTTGTGGAGCCGGTAGGGGCCGGAGTGCCCCCCCTGATGTTCTTCGAGAATAAAGTGAAAGTTGGTTCCGCCGAAGCCGAAGGCGCTGACGCCGGCACGACGCGGGGTGCCATCCGTAATCCAAGGGCGCGTCTCGGAGTTGAAGTACAGTGGGGTGGCCTCTGCCTGCAACTCCGGGTTGGGCTTCTCCAGATTGATGATTGGCGGCAAGACCTTGTGGTGGAGAGCAAGCGCAACCTTGATCAACCCTGCTGCCCCGGCGGTGGCCTTGGTGTGAGCGATCTGCGATTTCACGCTTCCCACCGCGATCGACTGCAAGGGGGCCTCGGCTTCGCTGTAAACAGTCTTCAGCCCCTCAAATTCGGTCGCATCTCCAGCCTTGGTGCCCGTGCCGTGAGCCTCCACCAGCGTGACAGTGGTTGCGGGAACCTGAGCGTCTTCGTGGGCCCGTCGCAAGCACTTGGCCTGTCCGGAAGCCCGCGGTGCGTAGATGCTCTTGAAGCGTCCGTCGCTGGAGGAGCCCATTCCCTTGATGACCGCATATACCCGGTCTCCATCGCGCTCCGCATCGGCGAGACGCTTCAGAACGACCATGCCGAGCCCCTCTCCGATCATGATGCCTTTGGAGTTTTCATCAAAGGGCTGAACGCGATCTTCGGTGGTGAAAGCCGGCGTTTTGCTGAAGCACATGTACATGAACGGAGAGTTGTCCGTATCCACGCCTCCGGTGATCATCAGGTCTGCGCGCTCCTCCACCAGGTCGCTCACGGCCATCTTGATGGCGGCCAGAGAGCTTCCGCAGGCGGCATCCACAGCGCAGTTGGTCCCGCCCAGGTCGAGGCGGTTGGCGATTCTGCCGGCGATCACGTTCCCAAGGAGTCCCGGAAACGAAGCCTCCACCCATGGAACGTAGGCAGCCTTGAGCTTCTTCACCACTTGGTCCGTGTCCGAATCGCTCAGCCCACAGCGTCGGAGGACTTTCTCCCAGATCGGATACTGCAGCCGCGAGGTCAGCGAGCCAAGCAGCTTCATCCCGGCAGTCACGCCCAGGATCACTCCGGTTCGATCCCGGATCTCTTCCGAAGCCTCGGCGTATCCGGCGTCCTCCAGCGCGTTTTTGGCGACGAGGAGTCCGAGCAGTTGCGAGGAGTCGGTCTGCTCCAGCAGATTGGGCGGAATGCCGAACTCCATCGGGTCGAAGTCCACCTCCGGGAGAAAGCCTCCACGCCGGCTGTACGTCTTGTCTGGGGCCGATTTGTCCGGGTCGAAGTAGTCCTCAATCCTCCAGCGATCCTCCGGGATGTCCACGATGGCATCGACCTTGCGCACGATGTGATCCCAGTACGTTTCCAGGTTGGGGGCTTGAGGAAAGAGGGCCGACATGCCTACGATGGCGATCGGAGTCTGGCTGAGGCGGCGTGTGGAATCAGTCATGGAATGGCGAATTGGGCTTCCGAATCAGGGCCACGGAGCGAATCCGGATTGGAATTCATCAAAAACAAATCATGCTAGCGAATCGCGTCCGGGGTGCAAGTTTTTCCTCCGATTTCCGGGGGTGTCGAGGACACGAAACGATGTGGCGAGAATCTTGTATTGCCAGAGTTAGACCAAAAGCTCGGGTCGCTCATCAAGAATCACAAGGATCGCTATGAAGGTCGCAGCTTCACCCAACCCTCAGACTCCTGCCCGCAAAGAGGCGGAGTCCGGTCAGAACTCGGGAAAGAACTCCAAGGAGACCCTGGAGACGCTGTCTCCCCAGATCGGGATGCAAAAAATGCCTCCAGACCCGGAGAGCAACAACATCCGGCGGGCTGAAACGCACAATGCGACGATGACGGTGCGCCGTTCTTACGGGATGGTGGTGTCGAGCTATGAGAATGTGGCCAAGCGCGGAAGCCTGACGGATCCTGCGGCAGAGCAGTTTGCTCAAACTGTGGACCACCGCATCCGGGAGCTGAACGAGGCTGCCCGCAAGCAGATCGAGGAACTTCCGGAGTACAAGAGCCTGGGATTGGATGACCTTAAGGATCTTGGGGATGAGTTGGGAGACCTGATGCAGGACCCGGAGCAGTACACCCGGGCGTTCGCCCTGCTCAAGACCCCTGGGTTTGCCCAGCTGATGGAGTCCACCGAGAGCGTGCACCGCTCCTTTGCCGAGATGATGGAGTCCAATGGCAAGGAGACGCTGATGTTCGGAGTGTTTGAGATGATCCGGGACATGGGTGGGCTGGCCAGGTCCCAGGAAAGTCAGGAGGTGATGTCGAGCAACGGCAAGCGCGTCAACATCCAGGTCTAGCTCGCTGGAAGCCCTTCCTGGAGTTCTCGGACCATTTGGGAGGAGCCGATGTACAGGGGGGCTCGCTGGTGCAGGCGATCCGGAGCGATGTCGAGGATACGCCGCGTTCCATCCGTAGCGAGGCCCCCGGCTTGCTCGACGATCAACGCCAGGGCACAGCACTCGTACTGCAGGCGCAGCTTGCCGTTCGGAGCCTTGTCCGTGGGCGGGTAGAGGTAGATCCCTCCCTTGAGCAGGTTGCGGTGAAAGTCTGCCACGAGGGAGCCGATGTAGCGTCCAGAATACCGGCGTTCCTGGCACTGCCTCAAATAAGCTTGAACTGCGACAGGGAAACCAGGAGAATTCCCCTCGTTGACTGAATAGATTTTGCCATCATCCGGAGTTCGGATGCTGGGGTGGGACAGGATGTAATCTCCCAGCGAAGGTTCGTAGGTGAAGCCATTGACGCCTCGGCCCGTGGTATACACGAACACCGTTGACGAGCCATAAAGGATGTAGCCGCTGGCCACCAGCGCCTCTCCGGATTGCAACACATCTCCCAAGGTGGGAGGAGTTCCCAGAGGGGATGTGCGTCGATAAATGGAGAAGATGGTCCCAATTGCAACGTTGACGTCGATGTTGCTGGAGCCATCCAGGGGATCGATGGCCACCACATAGGAGGCGTTGTGATGCCCGGTGTCGATCATTCCCTCGTTTTCTTCAGAAATCAGACAACAGGCCTGTCCGCCTCGGCGGAGAGAACGCATGAAGCGGGTGTCTGCGATGACGTCCAGCTTCATCTGCTCCTCGCCCTGGACGTTGGCTTCACCCATGCCGCCGTCGAAGTGAATCAGCCCGGCTCGGTTGATGTCGCGGTTGATGATCTTGGAGGCGAAGGCGAGGTCGGCAAGAAGTTGAGAAAGCTCTCCTCGAGCTTGAGGGTAGTGTCGCTGTTCTTGGGCAATGAACCGAGCCAGCGTCGTGCCGACCGGAGCCGAGAGGCGACGCACTG
This sequence comes from Deltaproteobacteria bacterium, assembly GCA_038133845.1. Classification (GTDB taxonomy): domain Bacteria; phylum SAR324; class SAR324; order SAR324; family NAC60-12; genus JAYPUA01. The sequence continues at coordinate 674 of JAYPUA010000032.1, read as the reverse complement.
CGCTGCGGGGGTCATTCATGTCTCATCATTCCTGAGTCATGGTTGCTTGGGCGGGTCCAAAGGTGATCGTGTAGTGGATGGGGTCGCCATCCTTGCCGACATTGGGATCTGACGTAGCGGTCCCTTCATTGACCTTGACGACGTAGGTCCCCTCATATTTTTTGGTGAGGTTGTCTCTGAAGTAGAACTGGTAGGTCCCGGCAGGGTGTACGTAGGACGTGTCGGGCTGAAGCTGAAAGGTCGTGTTGTCCGGAGTCCCGGTGATGCACCCGTTGCGGCTATCCTGACGAAGTCCGGTGATGCAGCCCATCCAGAGAGAGCTGATGTTGTCAACCACCTTCAAGGTCACGGTGCTGCTTCCGTCATCGCCTGTGCGTGCAGTGCAGGCCGCCAAAAAAATCAGTAGGATCGGAAAAAAACGCATGAGATTTGAGGCTGATTCAGGGGCGCAAGAGAGACAGCAAATTTATGCGATGTTGGAGGTTTGTTCAAGTGGAAGTGCTCCGGCCTGTGGAAAAACAGGACCGGCCGTCGAGAACTTGCTGCAAGAAAAATCAGTAAATTCTGTCTTGAACCTTGAACAAGACTCAGGTGAAATGAGTCCCTCGAAGCCCTCTCAGAGGCTTTGAAACTCGATTGAGGTGTCTGATGGTACGTTGGATCGTCCTGCTAGG
>JAYPUA010000031.1:30793-41793 GCA_038133845.1 Deltaproteobacteria bacterium | reverse complement strand
TTTTTCTGAATTTTTCTGAATTTTGCAGCAAGAGGACAAAAAATTGATTTAAAAATTAAAATTAATTATTTCAAAAATTTATTTAAATTTTTTTTAAAAAATTTCATTTTTTATATCAAAAAAAAATGTCCATTATGAATTAATATATAATCTTTCTTTAAGATTTCCTTGCTCTATCTCTCTTGCAAAACGAGGCCAGGGGTCTTAAGCTTCGGCATCGTCAACTCAGGCTTGGAGTTTCCCGAGCTGTGCTGCAGCACGGGCTGCATATTTTTCAAAAAAATATATTTTTTAAAAGATCCGGAGAGCATTGGGAATGTCTAAAATTCGGCAATCAGCTTCGCCGGCTTTGGCGGCAAGAGGCTGGGTGGAGACCTCCTGCGAGGAGTTCGTTCAGGAGCGGGCCTCCCGGACGTTCATTTCCTCAGAAAGTGAGGTTCAGCGGCGCATTGTGGACCTGGTAGAGCGCAACCGGGAGATCCATGAGCGAGAGTGTTTCAACCTCAACCCGGCCACTAACGTCATGAACCCCAAGGCCGAGGCGGTGCTGGCGTCCGGATTGGGCACACGTCCCTCGCTGGGATACCCCGGAGACAAGTACGAGATGGGTTTGGAGGCGATCGAGGAGTTGGAGGTGATCTGTGCAGAGGTGTGTGCGGAGGTATTTCAGGCATCCCATGCGGAAATCCGAGTAGCCTCCGGCGCCATGGCCAATCTGTACGGATTCATGGCGACCTGCCGTCCCGGAGACACCATCATTGCGCCTCCGGCAAGCATCGGGGGACACGTGACCCATCACTCTGCCGGATGTGCCGGGCTTTATGGACTGCACACCGAAGCGGCCCCCGTTCAGGCCGACGGCTACACGGTCGACCTGCAAGGGCTCGCTACGCTGGCTCACCAGACCCGCCCGAAGTTGATCACGATCGGAGGGAGCCTCAACCTCTTCCCTCATCCTGTGCGTGAGGTCCGGGCAATTGCCGACGAAGTTGGAGCCTGGGTGCTCTTTGACGCCGCTCATCAGTGTGGAATCATCGCCGGCAAGGCTTGGCCCAACCCCCTGCACGAAGGCGCACACCTGATGACCATGAGCACCTACAAGAGCCTGGGAGGACCGGCAGGTGGGCTGATCGTGACCAACGACCCGGAGTTGGCCGAGCGTCTGGACCACATCGCCTTTCCCGGGATGACCGCCAACTTCGATGCGGCCAAGTCTGCAGCCCTGGCGATCACCATGCTCGACTGGAAAGCCCACGGAGTCGCCTACGCTCAGGCCATGATCGAAAGTGCCACGCTGTTGGCTCAGGCTCTGGAATCGGAAGGGCTTCCAGTCTTCTCCGGGAAGCAAAAGCCCACGGCATCCCATCAGTTCGCCTTGCTCGCGGCTCCGTTTGGAGGAGGGCAGGCGGCGTCGAGGACGCTGCGAAAGGCGGGATTTCTGGCCTGCGGCATCGGCCTCCCGCTGGATCCGGTTGAAGGCGACCTGAACGGACTGCGCCTCGGGACCCCGGAGTTGGTCCGCTGGGGAGTTGCCCCCCAGGACCTTCCCCAACTGGCTCGGCTGATCGCCCAGGCTCTCATGCAACCACGCCCGGAGATGTTGGCCGAGGAGGTCGCCGCTTTCCGCAAGCAGTTCCGGACGATTCATTACGTCCTTTGAGTCAAGAGGGCCCCTCTTCACACCCGACACGGCAACGACTCTCCCGTGACCTCTCTTTCCAGGCTGGACGCCGGAAAGGCCCTCGGCTAACATGGAGCAGTCCTGGCCTGCCTTCTTGGCATCCGGTCTCTGAAACCACCTGCACCCCGCACCCTTCTCAACCTTGTTCTTCTCAGAGCTTCCTCCTCTGGAGTCCTGGCCGGACCTTCTGCTGTCCGGGTGGAGCACCTGGGCCATCGTCTGGTGCTGGCTCACGGTGCTGGGAGCCAGTGTGGTCCGGGGCTACACCGGGTTCGGTTTCTCGGCCCTGGTGGTCTCCACACACTCCCTGGTCCTGCCTCCACAGGAGGTCATCCCGGCGACCTTCCTGATGGAAATTGTCGCCAGCGTGCACCTGATCCCCCTGGTCTGGAAAGAGGTCCACTGGAAGCGGGTGCTGGAGTTGGGTTCCGGAGCCGCGTTGGCGATGCCGATCGGCCTGCTGGCGCTGGGGCACCTCCCAGAGGCCACCATCCGGGGGATTGTCTACGGGGTGATTTTGCTCTGTACAGGGCTGCTGCTCCGAAACCTGCGGCTGGAGCATGAAGGCGGGCGCTGGTTGACAATAGGAACCGGGGCGGCTTCCGGGCTGGCCAACGGGTTGGCGGCCGTGGGGGGGCTTCCTGTCGTGCTGATGTTCCTCGCCACCTCGATCGGAGCAGCAACCTCCCGGGCGACGCTGGTGGCCTACCTGTTTGCCGGAGAGATCTATGCCGTGAGTTGGCTGGGAGGGCAGGACCTGATCTCCTTCACCGTGGTCTTGCGGACCCTGCTCTTTCTCCCGGCGCTGGTACTCGGGGTCTCGCTGGGGAACCGGCGCTTTGTCCGCACCCCCCCGGAATCCTTCCGGCGCTTTGCCCTCTGGCTGCTGGCGATCGTTTGCCTGCTCGGGCTGGGCCGGACCTTCTGGGGGTGGATGTAGGCTCTTCCCAAGGCAGAGCTACCGAGCCATGAGCGGATGGTAGCTGAAGCTCTCGTAGCGCCCGTAGTTCACCAGGGAGCGCGCATACTGCAAGGCCCCCTCGACGGTGGTGTAGTAGGGCAGGTTGTACAACAGCGCGACTCGGCGGATGTGGGTCGCGTCCACGGATCGTTTGCGTGGATGCGTGGTGTTGATGATCAGGCCGACCTCCCCTTCGTGGATGCGTGCGTGGACACTTTCCGGAGAGTCCGGATCCAGATTTGTACGCACCACTCCGGAGATCCCGGCGCTCTCCAGCACCTCCGCAGTCCCTTCCGTTGCCAGGATCTGATACCCCGCCTGGCAGAGCGCTTCTGCAATTGGAATCATCTTCGGCTTGTCGACATCAATCACGCCGATGAACGCATACTGCTTCTCCAACAGTTTCGGGTTGTAGACCGCAACCTGCGCCTTCACGAAAGCCTCCTCGAAGGTCTCTCCACGCCCCATCACCTCACCGGTCGACTTCATCTCCGGGCCCAGCTCCGTGTCGGAACCGGAGAAGCGCGCAAAGGGGAAGACGGTCTCCTTCACCGAGAACAGGCTCGGCGGCTCGTAGCGGTAGTCGAGCCCCTCCAGGGTTCCTCCAAGCATGAGCCGTGTGGCATACTTGGCCAGCGGATGGTTGATGGACTTGCTCACAAAGGGCACCGTCCGGGACGCACGGGGGTTGACCTCAATCACGTACACCTCGTCCTCCTTGACCGCAAACTGGACGTTCATCAGGCCCTTCACCTTCAACTCCAGCGCCAGGGCGATCGCCTGCTCCTGGAGCACCTCAATGACCGGCCCGCCGAGGCTGTGAGGCGGAAGCGAGCAGGCGCTGTCTCCGGAGTGAATTCCGGCCCGCTCGATGTGTTCCATCACCCCTCCGATCTCTGCATTCCTTCCATCTCCCAAGACATCGACATCAACCTCGATCGCCTCCTCCAGGAAGTCGTCAATCAGCACCGGATGCTCCGGAGAGACCCGAGCCGCCTCCTCGAAGAACTCCTGCAGTTGCTCCTCGGACTGCACGATCATCATCGCCCGACCTCCCAGCACGTAGGAGGGACGCACGAGGATCGGATAGCCGATGTCCCGTCCAATCTTCCGGGCCTCTTCCAGCGAGCGGGCCAGCCCGTTTCGAGGCTGCTTGAGCCCCAGCTTGGTCAGCAGCTCGGCAAAGCGCTCGCGGTCCTCTGCCCGGTCGATGCTGTCAAAGGGGGTCCCCAGCAGGTTCACTCCAGCCTCGTGCAGGGGCTTGGCCAGTTTCAACGGAGTCTGCCCACCTAGCTGAACAATCACCCCAATCGGCTGTTCCAGCTCAATGACGTGCATCACGTCCTCAAAGGTGATCGGTTCAAAGTAGAGGCGATCGGAGGTGTCGTAATCGGTGCTCACCGTCTCCGGGTTGCAGTTGACCATGATCGCCTCATAGCCCAGCTCCCGGATCGCCAACGCCGCGTGGACGCAGCAGTAGTCGAACTCGATGCCCTGCCCGATCCGATTGGGCCCGCTTCCAAGAATCACGACCTTCGGGGTGTCATTCGGAATCGACTCGTTCTCCTCCTCATAGGTCGAGTAGAAGTAGGGCGTCTCGGAGGGGAACTCGGCGGCACAGGTGTCCACCAGCTTGTAGACCGGACAAATCGCAAACTCCTGACGTCGCGCCCGAACTTTTTCTTCCGAGACCTGGAACAGACGGGCGAGGCGCATGTCGGAGAACCCGACCTGCTTCCAGGCACGCAGTCGCACCGGAGAGACCTCTGCGATCGGGGTGGAGGCGATCTCCTGCTCCTGGTCCACAATCGAGCCGATCTGCCGCAGAAACCACGGGTCGATCCGGGTCAGCGCCTGCAGGCGCTGTTCAGCCCATCCCATCCGCATCGCCTCGGCAAGGTACCAGATTCGCTGGCTTCCAGGCTGCCGGAGCCTCTTCTCAATCAGCGCCTCTGCCTCGGCAGAATCGGAGGGGAGCTTCGGCTCCTCCAATCCGGTGCTGCCCACCTCGAGCGAGCGCAGGGCCTTCTGGAAGGACTCCCGGAAGGTTCGACCGATGGCCATCACCTCACCTACGGACTGCATCTGCGTTCCCAGCAAGTCCTGTGTGAGCGGAAATTTTTCAAAGGTGAAGCGCGGAATCTTTGTCACCACATAGTCGATCGAGGGTTCAAAGCACGCCGGGGTTTTGCGGGTGATGTCATTCGGGATCTCGTCCAGTGTGTATCCGACGGCGAGCTTGGCCGCGATTTTGGCAATCGGGAACCCGGTGGCCTTGGAGGCCAGCGCCGAACTTCGAGAAACCCGGGGGTTCATTTCGATGACCATGACCTCACCGTCCTCTGGATTGACGGCAAACTGGACGTTGGAGCCTCCGGTGTCCACCCCGATCTCCCGCATGATCGCCAGAGAGAGGTCACGCAGGTTCTGATACTCGCGGTCCGTCAGGGTCTGTGAAGGTGCCACCGTGATGCTGTCTCCGGTGTGGACTCCCATCGGGTCAAGATTCTCGATGGAGCAGACGATCACCACGTTGTCCTTGCGGTCACGCATCACCTCCAGTTCATACTCCTTCCAGCCCAGAATCGACTGTTCGACCAGCACCTCCCTGGTCGGAGAGGCCGCCAGCCCGGAGGCAACGATGCTCTTCAGCTGTTCCCGGTCATAGGCGATCCCACCTCCGGAACCTCCAAGGGTGAAGGAGGGCCGGATGATCAGCGGATAGTCCGTTTCCTCTGCCATCTCCAGGGCCTCGGAGAGTTGGTGGACGATGCGGCTGGCAGGCATCGGGATGCCGATCTTCTCCATCGCAGTTCGAAACTTCTCACGGTTCTCGGCCTTCTCGATCGCCTCAATGGTTGCTCCGATCAGCTCCACACCGAACTCCTCCAGCACCCCGGTCTCGTGCAGCGTGATCGCCGCGTTGAGCGCCGTCTGGCCTCCCATGGTCGGGAGCACGGCATCCGGACGTTCCTTCTCAATGATCGCCCGCAGCACGCCATTGGTGATCGGCTCGATGTAGGTCGCATCCACCAGCCCGGGATCGGTCATGATCGTGGCCGGGTTGCTGTTGATCAGGATAACGCGGTAGCCCTCTTCCTTGAGCGCTTTGCAGGCTTGGGTCCCGCTGTAGTCAAATTCGCAGGCCTGTCCAATGACGATGGGGCCTGAGCCGATGAGGAGGATGGATTGGAGGTCGGTGCGTTTGGGCATGAATGTTTGAGAGTGGTTGTTGAACTCAGATGCGTCCGGTTGCTCGATAGACGAGCAGACCAATGTACTCGTGGGCCACCGTGCGCAGGCGGGAGTAGTTTTCCCAGTCAAGGAGCCTCCACCAAGGCTCCGGAGCCTTGGGGTAGTTCAGGTTTGCCGCATAAGGCGTAGCCTGCACCCCCAGCTTGCGGAACACGCCAAGGAGGCGGTAGAGGTGGTAGTCGTGCGAAACCAGCAGGATCCGGCTGGCCCCCATCTCCTCGAGGATGTGAAGCGTCTCGACCCCGTTCTCGTAGGTGTCTGCCGAGCGATCCTCAATGATGATGTCCTCGTTCGGGACCCCCATCCCACGCAGCACAATGTGCATCCCCTTGGTTTCCAGAGGGGGCAGGTAGGGCTCCGTGACCCCTCCGGAGACAATCACCTTCGGGGCCCAGCCCTCCAGATAAAGCCGCCCCGCAGCATAGGCCCGCAAGGTGGACCCGGGGGTGGGAGCCCCAGACTCGTGCACTCCGGCAGAGGCGACCACGATGGCGTCGGATTTTTGCTTTTCACCAGACGGCGTGAGCCACTTGAGCGGCAGAGCCACCACCTGATAAAACGGCTGGCTCGCCGCAATCAGCGCCCAAAGCCAAAGCCAAAGGGCGCTCTTGCAGAGGCGTTGCAGCGCCCCACGGCCCCACAGTCCGCGCAGCAGCAGCAGCAGCAGCAGAGAGAAAAACAGGAACGGGCCAAACACCAAAATCTCGGCCACCACGATCCAGGAACGGTCCATGGGAGCGCTCAGCGCTCTCCCTGCATCGAGGACTCCGCTCCCGGAGTCGCTGTTGCTGGAGGTCCCCCACCTCCCTGCACAACCGAAACCGAGCCCTCATAGCGCTTGCGCGCCGCTTCCTGACGTCGGTAGGCTTCCTTGGCCTTGCGGAAATTCTTCAGACATTGGCGAAACTCCTCCAGCTCCTGCATCGACTCCGACTCACGCAAGTCCTTGCACTGGGAAATCGAAGGGGGCCCTTGCTGGGCCGAGGCAATCGGCACCAATGCTGCAATCACGAGTAGAGCCGTCAGGAGGAAAAAGCGTCTCGCAATCCCTCCTCGAACGGACCGGGATCTGTCCTTTGCTTGTAAGTTCAATGAGATTTCACTATCTTGACGTTACCTTCAATGAGGACCAGCAACTTCTCGTCTGAATGCTCAAACTCTTAATTGCCATCGTTGCGGTCGCTCTGGTTTATTGGCTGTATCGCCAGAGACGCACCATCTTTGTCCGGAGCAAACGCCCGGAGCCGGTCATCACCACAATTGAGGCCACTGAAATCCGGGCCTACCTCGCCTGGAACACTCCGGTTGAGTGCCTCCGGGAAGATGCCACCCGTCACGGCCCGAACTTCCAGAGCAAGCAACCTCCCGAGCTCCCCCATGCTTCCGGATGTCGTTGCGAAAAAGTTTCGTTATTCTATACCTCTGCCGACGTTTTTCAAGGAGCTTCCGAGGAGGCCTTGCGAAATTCGGAGTTGGGCTCGCTCTCTCCTCTGGAGGCCAACCGGCTCAAAATGCTCTTGTTGGCCATCCGCGACGCGACGCTTCCGGAGTCTCTGGAGGACCTCTTGACGGAATATCCGCTCGACCCGTTTGAGCCTGCCCGCCGGGAGGAAGTCCGGCGGCTGCTGCAAAAAGCCTGGGACGACGTCCAGGCCTCCTCCCAGGAAACCGCCCCGGAGTCGCTCTCTCCATGAAGCTGTTGATCCACACCCTGAGGTGGCTCTTCTGGACAGGGTTCACTGCAGCCGTGCTGGTCTCCGGAGCAATCGGATACTACCTCTACGAGCTGAGTCTGGACCTTCCTCAGAATTTGGAAGAGGAACTGCACAAACGCAACGATCTCCTCCCGACGGTGCTTTACGACCAGGAGGGGCGACAGGTCGGGGAGTTCTTCATTCAGCGCAGAATCCCCATTCCCTACGAGGAGTTCCCCCCCCACCTCATCCAGGCCCTGCTGGCCAGCGAGGACACCCGCTACTTCTCCCACTTTGGCATCGACCCCTTCCGGATTCTGATGGCCCTGGTGGCCAACATTCAGGCGGGAGGGATTGTGCAGGGAGCCAGCACCCTGACGCAGCAGACCGCGCGGATGTTTTTGCTCAACCGCCAGAAGCACATTGACCGGAAGTTGCGGGAGATGCTCCTCTCCTTTCGCATGGAGATGGAGTACTCCAAGGAGCAGATCCTGGAATTGTACCTCAATAAGTACTTCATGGGAAATGCCGAGGGCGTGGAGGCTGCGTCTCAGGGGTACTTTGGCAAGCATGCGCACGACCTGACGGTCGCCGAGAGCGCCTTGCTGGTCGGAATGCTCCCGGCTCCTTCACGCTACGCCCCTCACATCAACCCGGATCTGGCACTCTCTCGCCGAAATCTGGTCCTCCGGCGCATGCGAGAGGAGAGTTACCTCTCGGAGCAGGAGTTCATTGCAGCCCTCAACGAGCCGATCAAGCTCACCCGGGCCGATGACCCAACTTCCGAGGCCACGGCCTACTACATCGAGCACGTCCGACGCGAACTGCTGGAACGCTACGGGCTCGAGAAGCTCTACCAGGGCGGCCTCCAAGTCCGCTTGGCGATGGACCTCGACCAGCAAATCGCGGCTCACGAGGCCATGCAGAATGGCCTGCTGGATCTGACCAAGCGGCAGGGTTACCGCGTTTCCGAGGAGAAGCTGGAGGGGTCTCAGGGGGGATCTCCGGATCCGGAGGCCCTGGAGAATATTCTGGGAAAGAACCGGATTCTGCTCAACAGCATCGTCCGGGCCGTTGTGCTGGAGGTCAGTGACGAGCAGGCCCTGCTGGCCCTCGGAGAGGAACAGCAGGCAGAGCTCCCCTGGGAGAGTGTCAAGACCTGGCGCAAGGCACGAGAAGGAGAAGAGTACCCGGCCTCGATCCGGACCATCAGCGAAGTCGTTTCCGTTGGGGACATCGTCTCCGTGAAGCTGACGGACTTCGACTCTGAGGTCGGGAGGTTTCGGGCAGATCTCTACCAGAAGCCACTGGTCAACGGAGGGCTCCTGGCCATGAACCCGCGCAACGGGTTGGTGAGCGCCATGATCGGAGGCTATCGCTTTGAAAACAGCGAGTTCAATCGGGCGATCCAGGCCAAGCGGCAGCCCGGTTCCGCGTTCAAGCCCATCGTATATGCTGCCGCGCTTGATGCCGGCTACACCGCAGCCTCCACCCTCGTCGACAGTCCCCGAGCCTACAAGACCGGAAGCTTCACGATTGGCGATGAGGAGATCTGGCTCCCCAAGAACTACGGAAACAAGCTCTTGGGGAACGTCTCCTTGCGCACCTCTCTCGTCAAGAGCCTGAACCTGCCAACCATCGGGCTCGTGGAGGACCTCTCTCCCAAGACCGTGATCAACTACGCCCGAAGGCTGGGAGTCACCTCCGCAATGTACCCGAACCTCACTGTGGGCCTTGGGGCGTTCTCCATGACCTTGCAGGAGATGGTCAACAGCTACATGGTCTTTGCCGACCGTGGGTTGCACAAGGACCCGGTCTACATCATCGAGGTGCGTGATCAGGACGGCACCCTGCTGGAGCAGGCCGAACCTCGGGAGATCCCGGTCATCTCTGAGGAGACCGCCTTCCTGGTCACTGACATCCTCCAGGACGTTGTTCAGGAAGGGACCGGACGCCGCGCCCGCGCAATCGGACGCCCCTCGGCAGGAAAGACCGGGACTACGAACGACTATGTGGACGCCTGGTACATTGGCTACATCCCCCAACTGCTCACTGGCGTCTATGTCGGCTACGACCAACCCCGGCCAATGGGTCCCAGCGAGACCGGATCTCGAGCAGCCGCGCCAATCTGGATCGAGTTCATGAAGTCCGCCATCTCCAGCCTGCCCACCGAACAGTTCTCTCAGCCTCCAGGGGTTGTGACGGTCAAGATTCATCAGTCTGGCCGGAGGGCGACGCCGTGTGACAGCGAGTCCGAGGTCCGCGAGGAACATTTCAAGACCGGAACCCAGCCTCCGCTGGATTTGGCACTGATGGGTTGTCGTGGAACGACTTTGGCAAGTGAAGGGGGGAACTCTTCACAGACTCAGGTGCCGGCTGAAGCGGAACCTGAGCTGTAAACAAGGGAGAGATCAGTTAACAGCTTGCTTGAGCTTCGATCCAGCCTTGAACCTAACGACCTTGGAGGCCGGGATCTGCATCGGGGCCTTGGTTTGGGGGTTCCGTCCAGTACGTGCCGGACGTTGAGAAACCGAGAAGGTCCCAAACCCAACCAAAGTCACCGAGTCGCCAGACTTCATGGCTCCTTCGATGGCATCTTGGAAAGCTTTGAGTGCACGCTCGGCATCCACCTTGGTCAAGCCGGCCCCTGAGGCCATGGCGTCAATAAGCTCTGCTTTGGTCATTTTGACAAATCCTTTGTGTCAATTGATTGAAAAGGGGAAGGTCAATCAAACTGAGTTCCTTCCGTGGAAATCAGCCGGATCCGTTAGGGATTCCGGATGGAATTGCCCGAAGAGATCGTCTTCGGCTGATTGCAAATCCAAGATTCTATAGCTATCTGCCTCGATTCCACATGTCAAGCGCGGATGCACTAATTTTTTCTCCGTCAGCCCGCTAAACATCAGCTTCAACGACTTTTTGAAGCGTGGGCCTTCCCCAATCACTCCCAGAGCCTCATGGATGACTGCTCTGTCTGTTCAAGAAATTGACCTCTCCCCCAAAATTCTGGGGACCTCGCTAGGGCTGCACTTCCTTCTGATTCTTCTCGCTCTGGCAGTTCAAAGCTGGGACTTGAAGCTGGAAGAGCCGGTACGTGCAAGCGTCGGGATCAAGTTTTCCTCAGCCCAAGCCGCGGTTGCCCCACCGCCCAGCTCTGAGCCAACACGAGTTCCCATCGCAGCCCCGGCTCCCGAAGAGCCTGCTGTTGAGCCCGCACCGGCAGAGCCGGCTCCGGTCCCTGAGGTCAAGGAGACCCCTCCGCCTCGTCCGGAACCAGCACCTCAGGTCAAGGAGCAGGCACCTCCCAAACCAGCAGAACCCAAACCGGCACCTCCGAAAACCGAGCCCAAGGCTACCGCACCACAAAAGGCGGCCGCTGAACCCAAACCGACTCCGGCACCTCCCAAGC
>JAYPUA010000031.1:0-30693 GCA_038133845.1 Deltaproteobacteria bacterium | reverse complement strand
ACCGCACCACAAAAGGCGGCCGCTGAACCCAAACCGACTCCGGCACCTCCCAAGCCCTCGTTGAGCCAACCCCTGGCGGCCCCCATTCCCGCCCCAGCGTCGCTTGCGGCACCATCCGGGCTCACGCCCCAAGCCGTGGCTCCACCACCATCAACGCCAATTGGTACCGGAGGCATTCGTCCTGGCCCCACCCCCACCCTGGGCAAGCTTCAGGGGCCAAGCCAGAACTCAACCCCGTCTCTTTCCCCAAAGGCCAAGGTCTCGGCACCAAAGAGCACTCCGGTGATCTCTCAGACACAGCCCAAGGGCAGCACGACCCAAGGCAAGGCGGCACCACCGGCCACCAAGCCTCCGGCAGCTTCCCCGCCAAAGGCTGCGGCTGTAGAGAAGAGCGCACCGGAGCCGGCACCGGCCAAAGAGCAGGCCGCTCTGCCCAAGCCTGAGTTGAAGCCCGATCTCTCGGCTGCCATCGCTCCAGCGGCCCCAAGTCTGCCTCAGATCAGCAAGGCCGCCGCCCCTCCGCCACCTCCGGTGCTGAGTGCTTCGGAGAGCCCGGCCCCGGTGAGCCCACCGAGCAAGCCGCTGTTTCAGCCGAACACGACCCCGGCACCGCCGCCCACTGCGCCGCTTTTGCCACCCAAGCCTGCCACTCCCAGCACCCCGGCTTCAGGCGGGAATGCGGGCGGAAACGTCCTGCAGGCGGTCGAACAACGCCTCCTGCTCCGCAAAGAGGAGCAGGAATACAACCTGCACCTTCAGCAAGAGCTGAAACCCAACGTCCGCGTGGTTGCCGGAGAGTACGTCAAGGTTCAATTGAAAATTGCTGCAAATGGAGAAATACTCAGTCATGAGATTCTGGAAAGAAATGCGCCCGATGCCTTCGTCATGGCCACTGAGTTGGCTATCCGCAACGCCAAGCTCAACCCCCTGCCGGCCAAGCTCGCCGAAAACCCGCCTTACATCGTGGTGGTTCGACTGGAAGGCTAGCCTGCTTGGGCTACTGCTGACCCTGAGCCTCCCGGTTCACGCGCAGACCTACTCCAGCGAGGAGGTGGTCATCAGCGGGCTCGGGTTTGCCCGATACACGGTGACCCTTGAGCCGGATGAGAGCTATACCTACCATCCCCAGTCTCCGCGCTGGACCCGGCTGATTGATCGCAACCTGTGCTGGAGTGGGGTGTACGTGGTACGCGATTCCCGCTACAAGGCCTGTAAAACGGAGCAGGTGGAGACCGACATGAAGGTGCTCCTTCAGGTCACCCGGAACTCAGAGAACAAGCGCGTCCTGCGAATGGTTGTCGCAGACATGCTCGGGAATCCGCTCTTCCCCCAAGACCTGGAGTTGCGGAACGAGCAGTTCCGGGAGGAGGAGTTGATGGGGCTGGTCAACCGCATGACCGAGCAACTCACCGGAACCATGGGGGTCCTGGGAAGCACCGTCGCCTTCAGCATCAAGCAGCCCGGGCGCCGGAAGATCATTGCACGCGTCAACACCCACGGACAGAAGCTGCTCGGGGTCTCCCGGAACCAGTTCATCAGCCTCTTTCCACGCTGGTCTCCAGACGGCAAGGAGATGCTCTACACCACCCTGGGACGCCAGGGGACCGCGGTCTGGCTCGACCGCCTCAACGAAGAGCCTCCGGTTCCGGTACTCAACGGACGTCCGGGAAGCGGGCTGGGAGTGACCAGTGGCGGGACCTGGTTCTCAGACAAGAAGCGCATCATCCTCACCTTGAGCCGCAACCAGAACGTTGATCTCTACGAGATGGACCTGCAGACCCGCAGGCTCAGACAGATCACCGAACACCCCTCGATCGACACCTTGCCCTTCCTCGCTCCGGACAACGAGCGGCTGGTCTTTGTCTCCGATCGCTCCGGACGCGAGCAGATCTACTACTACGAACTGAGCACCGGAGTCACCTTCCAGCTGACCTTCAGCGGCAGCAGCAACTCGGACCCGGCCTGGTCTCCAGACGGGACCCTGATTGCCTTCACCAAGGTGATTGGGGGGCAGAGCCAGGTCTACCTGATGGACCCCTTCACTGGAGATCAGCATGCCCTCACCAAGGGCGGTTACAACTCCGAGCAGCCCACCTGGTCTCCGGACGGGAAGCAGTTGGTCTATGCGGCCAACCCAAGCGGGGTCTACAAACTCTACGTGATGTTCATCGACGGAACCGGGATGCGGCGTCTGACCCGCACTCCCCGGGATTTCGAGGAAACCGGTCCCAACTGGACCCTCCGGAACTTCTGACCCATGCCCGAGGAAGGCTCGTTCTCCGACTCGGTCTGGTTCGAGACCGCAGATCCGGAGCACATTCAGCGCGAGAAGCGCAAGGCACAGGAGCTGCGCAACTCCCAGTGGTGGAAAAACCGCCGGGCCTGCAACCGCTGTCACTACTGTGAGCGCGAGTTCCCCGCCCGAGAGTTGACCATGGACCACGTGGTCCCCATCTCTCGAGGAGGGCGAACGACCAAATCCAACGTGGTCCCCTGCTGCAAGGAGTGCAACACCCAGAAGAAGTACCTCCTCCCGGTGGAGTGGGAGGCCTACCTCCAGCGCCTCAAGCAGACCTAACGCTGCGCGCCGGTTTGTTTCCCCTGAAGGTCCACCTCCGGAAGTCCCGTTTTCCGGAGCGGCTGCTCCCGATTGACATCTCGCCCCAGTTGCTCTAAAACTTCTCCTTTCATCGAGTTTCATTCATCAAACAGGGGGAAACATGACACTTCAGAAAACCGCAGACGAGTTGCTTCAGAATGCCGTCGGCTCCGGGAGCATCCCGGGCGTAGCGGCCACCGCCACCAACCGCGAGGGCGTCACCTACTCCGGAGCCTTCGGGAAGCGAATTCAGGGGGAGTCTGCAGAGATGACTCCGGACACCGTGGTCTGGATCGCCTCGATGACCAAAGCCTTGACCAGCACCGCCGCGATGATGCTGGTCGAGCAGGGCAAGCTCTCGCTGGACGGACCGGCCAAGGAGGTTCTTCCCTATCTCGGAGAGGTGCCGGTGCTCGAAGGCTTTGAAGACGACGGGACGCCCAGAACCCGCCCGCCTCAATCCGACATCACCTTGCGACAGCTGCTCACCCACACCGCCGGGTTCAGCTATGAGATCTGGAACGCAGACATCATGCGCTACCAGGAGAAGATGGGGCTTCCGGGCATCACAGGCTGTGAGAACAAGGCCCTGGAGACTCCGCTGCTCTTTGACCCTGGCACTCGCTGGGAGTACGGGATCAACATCGACTGGGCAGGAAAGATGATTGAGGCCGTCTCCGGACAAAAGCTCGGAGATTTTCTGCAGGAGAACCTCTTTGCGCCGCTGGGCATGAGCAGCACAGCTTTCTTCATCACTCCGGAGATGCGCTCGCGGATGGCGAAGATCCATCAACGCGGAGAGGATGCCGCATTGACTCCGGTGATGGAGTTGGAGATCCCGCAGGAGCCCGAGTTTCAGATGGGAGGCGGGGGCCTCTATGGAACGATCGAGGATTACCTCAAGTTCGTCCAGCTGATCCTGAACGATGGGAAGGTCGGAAGCACGCAACTGCTACAGCCCCAAACCGTGGACGCCTTGACGACCAACGCCATGGGAGAGACCAAGGTCACCGTCATGCGTGCCACCATCCCGCCGCTCTCCAACGATGCCGAGTTCTTCCCCGGACTCAGCAAGAACTGGAGCACGGCCTTCATGATCAATGAAGAGCAGGCGCCCACCGGACGCTCTGCCGGGAGCCTGGCCTGGGCCGGGTTGGCCAACACCTATTACTGGATCGACCGATCGAAGGGCGTGGGGGGAGTTTATGCCACCCAGATCCTCCCTTTTGCCGACCAGTACTCCCTGCCTCTGTTTCTCGCGTTCGAGAAGTCCGTGTACTCGTTCAGTTGAGGCCTGTTCTCGAAGGTCCGGCAACCTTCGAGACATCCGCTCCTCTGCCCGGGCTGCCCCGAAGACGGGCATGGGTTGTGCAGTTTTGGGAAGGGACCCCCCTTTTCCACACTCACACCGTTGCACCATGCCTGTCGCCCCGGATTCCTCCTCCGCTGCCGAGCCGTCGTCTCCCCCCCAGGACCTGAGTTCCCGCAGCTACTTTCTGCTCAAAAGCCTGAGACGACGTTGCACTCCGTTTCGTTACGACGCCTCCGGGCACTCCTGTGTTCAGCCCGAGGCTCCAGGCGCACATCTGGCCCGCGAGGCCTGAGCCTCCGCAATTTCTGGAGCTTTGGCAGGGCCCTCCTCTGACAAGGCGGCCTCAGCTCGCCTCGGGCCGAGCTCACCTGATCTTCTGAGAAATTTTCTCAGGTCCGGATAACGGGTTGCCTTTCCTGAAACGGGAGAGTATTCTTCAGCACACTTGTCTTGTCTCAGTACAAGAGCCCGGTGCCCGGTCATCCCGCTCGACCGTTCCTGCCCCTCTCATCTCTCAGGAGGTCCCATGTTGAATACTCTGCTAAGACGCCACCTGCTGGTTCTGGGTGGTCTGATCTTCCTCACCGCTCCGGTCGGCTGGGCTCAGGACGTGTCCAAGATCCTGCGCCTGCCGCAAATGAGCGCCATCCCTTCTCTGGACCCCGGCCTGGCCCAGGACTCGTCCTCCATCGAAGTCATCGAGCAGCTCTTTCTGGGACTGACCGATTACGACCCAAAGACCTACGAGGTGCTTCCCGAGTTGGCCACGGACTGGAGCGCCAGCGCGGACAGCCGCACCTACACCTTCCGGATGCGCCAGGATGTCAAGTGGAGCAACGGGGATCCGGTCACCGCCCAGGACATCGAGTATGCCATCCGGCGGAACGTCGCTCCGGACACGGCCTCGCCTTATGCCTACGTGCTCTACATCCTGGAGGGGGCCGAGGCGCTCAATCAGGGAAAGAGCACGGACTTCAGCACGCTGGGAGTGCGTGCGGTGGACGACTACACCGTTGAGTTTCGCCTGACCCAGCCGGCAGGATTCTTCCCGGCAATGGCCGGACTCTGGACCTACCGTCCTCTGCCACGCAAGGCCATCGAGGCGCACGGCACCGCTTGGACCGAGCCCCAGAACATCGTCACCAACGGCTCCTACCAGCTAAAAGCCTGGGACAAGGGGAATCAACTGATCCTCGCGCGAAACCCGGCCTACCGGGATGCGGTCACGAAGCAGGGGGCCCAGATCGAGGAGGTTCATTACTACATCACTCCGGAATCCTCCACCGGGCTGGCCATGTTTGAGAACGGAGAGTTGGACGTCATGGGCGGCACCTTCCTGTCCATCCCGTCTGCCGAGATCGACCGAATCAAGCGCGAGTATCCGGATCAGTTCTCCGTGCAGCCCGACCTGTGTACGTACTACCTCGGAGTGAACAACGAGCGGGAGCCGACCAACAACCCGCTCGTCCGCAAGGCACTTTCGGCAGCGATTGATCGCAAGACGCTGGTGGAGCGTGTGACCCGCGGAGGTCAGGAGCCGGCCACCACGTTCACTCGCCCTCCGATCTTCGGCTCGGTGGACCCGAAGGAGGGCGTGGGGATTGGCTACAATCCGGAGCAGGCTCGCCGCTGGCTCGCCGAGGCCGGCTATCCGGACGGCAAGGGCTTCCCAACCATCATCTACATGCACAACACCTCTGAGAACCACGCCAAGGTCGCCCAGGCCGTGCAGGCAATGCTCAAGCGCAACCTGGGCATCGAGGTCCGGGTGGAGAATCAGGAGTGGAAGGTCTACCTGAAGTCCACCGCTCAGCCGGACGCGCCGCACCTGTTCCGCTTCGGCTGGTGTGCCGACTATCCGGATGCAAACAACTGGCTGCTCGAGGTTTTCCACCCGACCAAATCCCTGAACCGGATCCGTTGGCAGAATGCCGAGTATGCCGAGTTGACGGAAAAGGCCATGGGATCGACCAACCCGAGTGAGCGACTGAAGCTCTACCGCCGAGCCGAGCAGATCCTCAATGAGGAGCAGGCGGCGATCATCCCCTTGTACTTCTACACCGCCAACTACCTCGTGCATCCTCGGGTAAAGAACTGGTTCCACATGGCCTTGGGCGGACAGCAGATCCGCAACTGGCGCTTGGAGGGCAGCCCTTAAGAAGAAGCAGCGATGCTGAACTTTCTGCTGCGGCGAGTAGGCAGCGGAGCGCTGTCTCTCTTCGTGATTGCGATGCTCGTGTTCTTCTTGCTGCAGGCCTTGCCCGGAGGGCCGTTCGACAGTGAGAAGAGCCTCCCTCCGGAGATTCTGCGCAACATCGAAGCCTACTACGGGCTGGACCGCCCCCTCTGGGAGCAGTTCCTGCGTTACCTGACGCACGCGATTCAGGGCGATCTGGGGGTCAGTTACTCTCAGCGCGACCTGCCCGTGGTCGACCTGATCGCTCAGCGTCTGCCCATCTCCATGGAGCTGGGCGTGTACTCGATGCTGCTTGGCATCCTGCTGGGGCTTCCTTTGGGAGCCCTGGCTGCCGCCTACCACAACCGCTGGCCAGACTTTCTGGCCACCTTCCTGGCCATCTTGGGGAGGAGCATCCCCAACCTGGCCCTTGCTCCGCTGCTGGCCCTGTTCTTTGGGCTCTACCTCAAGTGGCTTCCAATTGCCCGCTGGACCGGTTGGGACTCCAAGGTTCTCCCCACCGTGGCTCTCGGACTGGGGGTCGCTGCGCTGATCTCAAGGCTGGTGCGCTCCAGCATGCTGCAGGTGATTCAGGAAGACTTCGTCCGGACCGCCCGGGCCAAGGGGCTCTCCACCTTCACCGTGCTCGGACGGCATGTGCTCCGAAATGCGCTCCTGCCGGTCCTCACCATCCTCGGTCCGCTCTTCGCCTACACCCTGACCGGGACCCTGGTTGTGGAGCAGATCTTCTCGATCCCCGGGCTCGGGAGCTACTTCATCACCAGCATCAGCAATCGGGACTACCCGGTCGTGATGGGCGTCTACCTGCTTTACGGGCTGTTGGTGATTGTCCTGAACACGCTGGTGGACATCCTCTACGCCTGGGCAGATCCTCGAATTCGGCTGGAGTGAGCGGATGCCCACAAACTCCTCCCTCCCACCTCCTGTCGGCGAGAGCCTCAACCGGCTCGCATTCCGGCGCTTTGCCCGCAACCCCCTGGCCTTGGGCAGCCTGTTCTTTCTGGCCACCCTGGTCGGTGTTGCCCTGTTTGCCGACTGGGTCGCCCCGCAGCACTATGCGGAGGAGGACTTCCTCGCAACCTACCTGCACCCCGGAGAAGACGGCTACCTGCTGGGAACCGACTTCCTCGGGCGAGATGTCTGGAGCCGGATCCTTTACGGCACCCGCATCTCCTTGACGGTCGCCTTCTTCGGAGCAGTCACCAGTTTCCTCCTGGGAACCAGCTACGGGCTGGTAGCCGGATACTACGGCGGCAGGGTCGATGAATGGATGATGCGTTTTGTCGATATCCTCTATGCTGTGCCGACGGTCCTCTTCGTGATCCTGATCATGGTCTACTTTCGTGCCGGGAACCCGGAGGAGTTCACCGGCATGAAGGCTGTCTTCTATCACTGGGACAGCCAGCTCGGAGGCATGCTCTCGATCTTCATCGGCGTGGGGCTGACCACCTGGCTGCGCATGGCCCGGATCGCCCGGGCCGAGACCCTGACCCTCCGGCGTCGCGAGTTCATCGAGGCCGATGTGGTTCAAGGCTTCCGGACGCCCACGATTCTCTTCAAACGACTGCTGCCCAACCTGCTGGGGACCTGCGTGGTTGCCGAGTCCGTGGAGATCCCCACCTACATCATCTACGAGGCCTTCCTCAGTTTCATCGGGCTGGGCGTCAACCCTCCGGTTCCCAGTTGGGGCGCCATGATCTCCGAAGGGCTTGAGGGCATGCGCTCCTACCCGCACCTGATCCTCGCCCCGGCGATTGCCATGACGCTGACCGTCCTGGCCTTCAACTTCATTGGCGATGGGCTCCGGGATGCCTTTGACCCCAAGCTGCAGGACTGAATGAGCGACGCCCCCTTGCTCCGCCTGCAGAACCTGCAGGTCTCTTTCTTCCTGCGCCAAGGAGTCGTGCGTGCGCTGAACGGGCTAGACCTGGAGTTGCACCGCGGGGAGACCCTAGGAGTGGTGGGAGAGTCCGGATGCGGAAAGTCCGTCACCGCGCTGGCAATTCTCGGACTGATCGTCGCTCCGGGACGAGTCACCGGAGGGAGCCTTCAGTTCTCCGGGCAGGCTCTTGAGCACTTCTCCGAGCGTCAGTGGCAGGCCATTCGGGGGAATCAGATCGGGATGATCTTTCAGGACCCCATGACCTCGCTCAACCCGGTCCTGACGATTGGCCAG
Source organism: Deltaproteobacteria bacterium (assembly GCA_038133845.1). GTDB lineage: Bacteria > SAR324 > SAR324 > SAR324 > NAC60-12 > JAYPUA01. The sequence continues at coordinate 22,409 of JAYPUA010000031.1, read as the reverse complement.
CAGATTGCCGAGCCTCTGTACCGGCATCGCAAGCTCTCCTCTGCCCAAGCTCGAAGGCGCGGGCTCCAGCTTTTGGAGGAGGTCGGACTGCCTGAGCCCAAGCGTCAGTGGGAGCACTTCCCACACGAACTCAGCGGCGGCATGCGGCAGCGGGTGCTGATTGCCATCGCCTTGGCCTGTGAGCCGGAGTTGCTGATTGCCGATGAGCCGACCACGGCGCTGGACGTGACCATTCAGGCCCAAATTCTCCACCTGCTGCGTCAGCTGCAGCAGGAGCGCGGAATGGCGCTACTCTTCATCAGTCACGACCTGGGGGTGATCGCCGAGATGGCGGACCGGGTCGCTGTGATGTATGCCGGGGACATTGTCGAGGAGGCCGGCATCCACGAACTTTTTGATGACCCGAGGCACCCCTACACACGCGGACTGCTCCAGGCTCGCCCGGCTGCAGGAGTCTCTTCCGGAGAGCGTCAGCCGCTGTATCACATTCCAGGGACCGTCCCCTCCCTGCTTGAGCTACCGGACGGGTGCCGCTTTCAGGATCGCTGCGCTTGGGTTCGGGAAACCTGCCGGGAGAGCCTCCCTCCGCTTTCCGGAGAAGGTCACCGAGTCCGCTGCCCGCACTGGGCCCAGCTTTCCCAGAACCGCTGAAATGTCCATGGATTCTCCAGCCTCATCTCCGGCTCCCGTGTTGCAGGTCTCGGATCTCAAGGTGCACTTTCCGGTTCGCAACGGATTGCTCGGGAGGATTTCGGGATTTGTGCGAGCAGTAGACGGTGTGAGCTTTGCGCTGCACCAGGGAGAGACGCTGGGGTTGGTGGGAGAGTCCGGATGTGGAAAGTCCACCCTGGCCCGGGCGCTCTTGCACCTGACGCGCCCCACGGGTGGAAAGGTGGAACTGGGTGGGGTCGACCTCGGGCTACTGAGCGAGGCCGCATTGCGCAAACAGCGGCTCCGGATGCAGCTGGTTTTTCAAAATCCGCACTCGTCTCTCAATCCGCGCCTGACCATTGAGGAGATCGTCAGCGGCGCGGCGCGGTATCACGGGCGTATTTCTCACTCCGAATCCCGGACCTTTGCCACGCGCCTGCTGGAACAGGTCGGGCTCCGCACCGAACACCTGAACCGCTTTCCCCACGAGTTCTCCGGAGGGCAGAGACAACGCATCAGCATCGCCCGGGCGCTTGCCCTTCAGCCCGAGATTCTCGTCTGTGATGAGGCTGTTTCCGCCTTGGACGTCTCCATTCAGGCCCAAATCCTCAACCTGCTGCTGGAGTTGCAACAGCGGAAGGGCCTGAGCTACCTGTTCATCAGCCATGACCTCGCCGTCATTCGGCACATTGCCGACCGGGTTGCCGTGATGTATCTGGGACAGTTTGCCGAGGTCGCCCCCCGAGAGAAGCTCTTCCAGTCTCCCACCCACCCCTACACTCAGGCACTGCTTCGGGCGATCCCTTCCGATCATCCGGGAAAGCGCCGCCCACTCAAGGAGCGACTGCTGATCGGAGATGTCCCCAGTCCCACCAAAGTCCGCCAGGGTTGCGCCTTTTTCGAGCGCTGCCCCCACGCCTCGGTTGAGTGTCGCCAAAGACGCCCCCTGCTCCGGAAAGTTCAGCCTGAACAGTGGGTTGCCTGTCACAAGGTGTGACCTCATCAGGCTCCCGGAAGGGGAATATATCAAATCAAAAATAAATTTACATAATATTTAATTTATAAAAAACTGCACGAACGAGCCCTTCCGGGAGAAGGGCTGGAGATCGGTCCGGGGAAAGAGGGGCAACTCTCCAGGAAATTCCGGAGAGCCTTGAGTGGGGTTCAGAGCAGGGCGAGGATGCCGTCCGTGACCTTCTCGAGGGGGAGAGCCTTCTCGGCCCCTCCGTTGAGGAGCGCCTCGCGAGGCATCCCGTAAACCACGCTGGTGGCCTCGTCCTGAGCCAGGGTCCGAGCACCAGCCTCACGCATCGCCAGCAGGCCCTTGGCGCCGTCTGCGCCCATTCCGGTCAGGATCACCCCCACCGCGTTGTTTCCGGCAGACTCGGCCACGGACTGCAGCAGCACGTCCACAGACGGTCGATGCCGCGAGACCGGCGGTCCCTGCTTGATGGCCACGATGTAACGCGCGCCATTGCGCCTAAGGAGCATGTGGAAGTTCCCGGGAGCCAGCAGTGCCAGGCCATCACGGACCTCATCTCCGTCCTCCGCCTCGCGAACTTCGATTTCACAGAGGCGATTGAGGCGTTCGGCAAAGGATTTTGTGAAGAACTCCGGCATGTGCTGCACAATCACAATCCCGGGAGCCGAGCCTGGCATGCGTTGCAGGACCTCTCGAATGGCCTCCGTTCCTCCGGTGGAGGCACCGATGGCGATGATCTTGTTGGTCGTGGTCTTGAGCAGTTGACTTGGACGGACAGGAGCGCTCTCGGTGTTCTCTCGGGGGCGCACCGTAACCTGCGATGCTCTCACCACGACGTCAATCAAACGCCCCATCAGCTCCTGCAGGCCGTGAGTCAGGTCGGCCTTGGGCTTGGGAAAGACATCAATCGCCCCCAACTCCAGCGCCTTCATGCTGATCTCTCGGCGTCCCTCCAAAAGGGAGCTGAACACCACGATCGGCATCGGCCAGTGCTTCATGAGCACGGTGATGAACTCCAGACCATCCATCCGCGGCATCTCCAGATCCAACGTGAGCACGTCCGGCTTGAGCTGCACGATCAGGTCGCGTGCCTCATAGGGATCACTGGCCGCTCCAACCACCTCAATCCGAGGATCTTTGGAAAACTCTCGGCTGAGGACGCTGCGGATCACGGCAGAGTCGTCCACAATCAACACACGGGCAGGGGCCGTCATTTAACTCTCCATCAACTTGGACTCCTTGCGGAAATCGAAGCCCTTCAAATAGTTCATTCGGACCTTTCCGATTTGCGTATCAAAAACAATCTTGCGCCCCTGCTCTCCTCCGATGTCCTGTCCGGCGATCTGAATTTCCAGCCGTGCCAGCACCCGGAAGGTGATCGCCAGGTTCCGAGACCCCACAGAGAGCATTGTATAGTTCAGGTTGGCGTTGATGCCGCTGGCTCCTCCAAAGACCTTGGCCACCAGGTTTTCTTTGCGGCACCCGGCCTCCATCATCAGGTCGAAGAGCACGTAGGTCCCAACGTTCGCATAGCGTGTCGACGCGGCCTCGCCCTCGGCGCTTATAGGCAGGATGATGTGATTCATCCCAGAGAACCCGGAAGCCTTGTCCCAAAGACACACCGCCACGCAGGAGCCAAGGATCGTGGAGATCGCTCCGGACTCCCCGGTCACAAAGACTTCCCCGGGCTGCACATGCTGCAGCAGCGTGGAGGGTTCACTTTCGGTAGATGGAGCTTTGTACATAGCTGAGTTGTGTCTGAACTCCAATCAGGCTTTCAGAGTGTCCGATGAACAGATGCCCTCCGGGTTTGAGAAATTTTTCCAGCTTGTTGACGACCGCGCCCTGAGTGGGCTTGTCAAAGTAGATCATCACGTTTCTGCAGAAGATGAAGTCGAACTCGGTGTTCAGCGGAAACTCTCCCATCAGGTTCAGGCGTCGGAAGCGGATCACGTTCTTGATCGCAGGTGCGATCCGGTAGAAGCGCCCCCGGCGGTGGTCTTCCGCCTGAAAGTACTTGGAGACCAAAGGGCCGGGAATCGGCTCCACGACCTGCTCGGAGTACAGGCCCTCCTCCGCATGGTCCAGAACCCGGGTGGAGAGGTCCGTTGCCAGGATCTTGATGTCCCGGGACTGGAAGTTGGGCAGCATCTCGGAGAGCGTCATCGCGATGGTGTAAGGTTCCTCACCGCTGGAGCATGCCGCACTCCAGACTCGAATGGTCCGCTGATCCACCAATTTGGGATAGACCTCGCGTTTGAGAAACTCGAAGTGAGCATTCTCTCGGAAGAAGTCCGTCTTGTTGGTGGAGATCGCGTTCAGCATGGTCGTCAGCTCATTCCCCGAAGGATCGTTGAGCACCTGCTCTCGATATTCGGAGAAGGAGCTGAGCCCCAATTCCCGGATGCGTTTGTGCAGGCGAGTCACCAGCAGCTGTTTCTTCGCATCCCCCAGGTTGATTCCGGAGAGATCGTAGATCAGCTTCCGGAACCGCTGAAACTCTTCGTCATTGAGGTGAGGAGAGTCGATCATCAAAACTCCGAAAAGTCGTCCCGCATCGGAATCATGTCGTTCGGAGAGACTTTTCGCACCTTTTCCGCAGGAGTTGCCGGGGGTGCCGGACGAGGCTCCGGCTTCGGTTTGGGACCGGAGAGCCGAGCTGGTGCCGGACGAGACGAGGGGGGAGCCTCCTGGTTCGCGCGCCTCGCCAGGGCCCTGCCCAGGTCGATGCCGACAAGAACAGAGAGTTCGAGTACCTGCTCTCGGAGGAGTTGAGCCTGACCGCTCATTTCCTCTGCCGAGGCTGCAGTCTGCTCGGCATTGGCCGCGTTGCCCTGGGTCAGCTGATCCATCTGCAACACCGCGCGGGTGACCTGTTCGACCGCATCCGATTGCTGTTCCGAGGCCCCCTCAATGCTCTCCACGAGGTGCTCCACCTTCTCCATCTGCTTGCTTTGCTCCCGGGAGGCCGAGGAGATTTCATCAATCAGGTCCGCCAAGCGGATGAATTTTTCGAGGATAAGCTTGAGCGCCTCCTCTCCTCGTCCGGCCTGTTCGGTACCCGCACGTGCCTTGCCATCGCTCTCCTGAATCAGGGAGGCGATCTCCTTGGCTGCCTGCTTGGAGTTCTCAGCCAACTTGGAGACTTCGTTGGCCACCACCGCAAAGCCCTTGCCCTGCTCTCCGGCGCGAGCCGCCTCAATCGCCGCGTTGGTCGCCAGCATCTTGGTCTGGTGGGTGATGTCATTGATCACGTCAATGATATCGGTAATCTGCTCGCTCATCTTGCTGATCTCCCGCATCGAGTCGGCGATCTCCTTCATCGTCTGGGCTCCGGACTCCACAGAAGAACGGGCCTCCTCGGAAAGTTTTGCAGTGAGCATTGCGTTGTCTGTGTTCTGCCGAGTGAAGGAGCTCATCTGCTTCACCGAATGCACGGCAGTCTGTGCGTTCTCCGCATTCTCCCGGGTCTGCTGCTCAATCTCCGTCATCGTGGCAGAGGTTTCCTCCAGGCTGGCCGCCTGATTGGAGGAGGAGTCTGCCAGAGACTGGCTGAGACCGGAGACATTCTCTGCCGCATCCAGCGTCTGGCTCGACATCTCGGAGAGCGTTCCAATCACCCGCTGGATTGGAGAGATCACACCGCTACGGATCAAAAGAAAGAAGGTGACCATGATCAAGGCCAGCACTCCAGCACTGGTCAGCAGGATCTTGGTGGTACTGCTCCGCAACTCGGCCTGAAGCGGCCCGAGATCCTGTACGATCTCAAATCCGCCGGTGATCATGCCTTCCTTCCAGCCCTCCATTTTGAAGCCAAACAGGTCGTAGCCGTCCCCATCCGGATCGTCAGCTGCCGTTCCGTGGCACACGAGGCAGTCCTTGGAGAGCCGCACCGGCATGATGTAGCGGAAGGTGTTCGTCTGCTCGTCATAGCGGGAGATCTCGGAGAGCCCCTTTTGCTCAATCTCCAGCAGCATCTCCCGCTCCACGGTATCGGCCTCATTCTTGGGGTTCCGGGCCTGAATTCGAGGGGTCTTGAAGGTGAAATCCGAACGCTCGGCGTTCTTCTGGCCAATATTCCAGGCGGCAACAACCGGAACGGTCCAGTAAATGCGGGTCTGGCGCACAGTCTCCAGCTTCGCCTCTCGGCTGCTGAAGGTTTGGTTCTTGATGTCCGAGGCTTCATCGACCATGTCCTGATCATTGAAGACGTTGTGCTTTCCACGCAACTCGGCCATGTAGTACAAGGCGTTCATCGCCTCGGTGGTCACCGCCCTGGACTTGCTGATCATTCCGGCCTCAAACGCCCGGGTGACCTCCAGCCGGTTGATGTAGGCGTTGATCCCGGTAATGAGGATGCCTCCCAAGGTGAACAGGATCATCACCTTGGTCAGGAGGCCTGCTTTTTTCCACATGATTAAAACTCCGAAAAATCGTCACGCATGGGGATCATGTCCCCGGGTTTGACCTGCTTGCTGCTCTTGGGTCTGGGTGCCGGAAGCTGAGCAGCGGCGACCTCCGGACGCTTGAGCCGAGGTTCAGGAGGCCTTGAGGAAACAGCAGGCGGATGGCTCAGAGCCCGGGCCGTCTCTCTTGAGCGCGGAGGAGGTTCCTTGGCAAGTGCTGCAGTGTCCGGAGGAATTCCCACATGTCGGGAGATGTCGGTCACCAATTCGCCGAGCACCTCCGCCTGTTCAGACAGCTTTTCTGCTGCGCTGGCAGTTTCCTCAGAGGTTGAGGCGTTGGTCTGCGTCACCGAGTTCATCTGATTGATGGCGATCGAAACCTGTTCTACACCGTTTGCCTGCTCGGAAGAGGCCCCCTTGATGACCCGGATCAGGTTCTCCACCTCGTCAATCTTGCGGGACTGCTCGTTGCTGGAGGCCGCAACCTCAGCGATCAGGTCGGAGACCTTGACGTTGCGCTCCAGAATGTCCTGCAGCGCCTTTTCCCCCTGAAGCGCCAAAGAGCCCCCTTCCTTGCTCTTGCTCACGCTGGCGCGGATCAGCGAGGCAATCTCCTTCGCTGCCTGCTTGGAGTTCTCGGCCAGCTTGGAAACCTCATCGGCAACCACCGCAAACCCCTTCCCATGCTCTCCGGCACGAGCTGCCTCAATTGCAGCATTGGTGGCCAGCATCTTGGTCTGGTGAGTGATCGAGTCGATCACCTCGATGATCGCCGTGATCTGATCACTTCCACTCCGGATGTCATTCATCGCCGAATTGATCGCTGTCATCGCCTTCACTCCTTCCTGTGCCGCGCTCTTGGCCTCTTCGGAAAGCTGCTCGGTCATCCGAGTGTTCTCATTCGACTGTTTGATCATGTGAGCCACCGACTCCATGGTCGTTGCCACATACGAGGCATTGTCCGCGTTTTCACGCACCTGGCTGCTGATCTGCTCCATCGAGGCCGCGGTCTCCTCCAAACTGGAGGCCTGCTCCGTAGCCCCCGAGGACACCTGAATTGAACTGTCGGAGATCTGTCCAGCCGCCAAACCCAACTGAGAGGAGGAGGAAGAGAGCTCTGAGACCAGGTGTTTGAGCAGGGAGGTGATGTTCTGGATCAGCCAAACCCCGAGCCCAATCACCAGGATCAAGGCGATCAGGAAGAGAACGATCATGGCCGTGCTGACCGTATCCTGCAGCTTGATCGCCTCATCCCGCTTGGCCTCCACCAACGCATCTCCATTGGCCTCCAACTGTTCCAGAAAGGCCTGCAGTTCAAGCATCTGAGACTTGTAGCGCCGCTGGTCGGCATGCATGGTCTGAAGCTGGGTCACCGCTTTGCCAAAGAGGGCCTCGTGCTCACGCAGATAGCGCTCAAACAGCTCCGAAAACAACGTGCCGTTCTCAGAGCGTCTTGAGAGAAAGAGCGGGTGGTTCATCAGCTCGTTGAGGGTCGCCCTCAGGCTCTCCAGCGACTCCTGAAAGGCTCCCTGGTATTTGGGAATCTGGTCCGGGTTGTTCACCATGCGCTGATAGAAATAGAAACGTTCCAGCAAAAAGATGCTGGTTTCCATCCCGCCATCAGCAGCAGTCCAGCGCTCCTCCAGCCCGTTCCTCCAGGAGACCGTGAGGTCCGGATTGTTTTCCAACTCTTCAACCTGCTGATCTCCCAACTCCTCAGCCTCCACCATCATTCCCCGAAATCCCTCAAAGGAGGCTCTCAGCTGCTGATCGGTGGCTGTGAACTCCGCATGATGCTTGATGAGCGAGTTGCGGTTCTGGTCATAGGCATCAATCAGGCCCTGCAGGCGAGAGTGGTCTTGTTCGGAGACCAGCGGAGACCCCATCAGCCGCTGGAGCGATTCCAGGCGTTCCTCCTGAGCATCTCGAATCAGAGTCCGCTGCTGCTCGACAGGTGCCCCATCAATCAGGGCATCGACATGAATGATCTGTTGCTGCAGGCTGATCAGCGTGTTCATGGTTCCATCTGCCGTCTCCCAAGCCGGCCCCGTGATGTAGTGGAGGCTCTTTTCCAGCAGATAGGTTCCGTAATAGCCGACAAAGCCAACGAGGCCAAAGAGCAGGGTCATCCCTGTAAAGCTCAGGCCCAGCTTGCGTCCGATTGTCATAGGGCTCCTTGTGACTTGAGAAGCACCAACTCGTCGTTGGTCAGAATGTTTTCAATGTCCAGGACAATCACGACTCGAGTGTCCAGCTTCGCCATTCCACTGATAAACTCGGTCCGGATGTTGGTCCCCAGCTGCGGCGTGTCCTCGAACTGCTCGGCCTCGACCCGGGTCACTCCAACCAGGGCATCCACCACCAGTCCGGTCAATGCCCCCTGCACATCCACTACGATGATGCAGGTCTCGGTGGTCGTTTCCTCCATCGGAGACATGTTGAACTTGGCCCGCAGATCGATGACCGGGATGATCTTTCCACGCAAGTTGATCACCCCTTTCATGAACGGCGGCGTATGCGGCACCGGATCGATCGGCATCAACCCAACGACCTCTCGAGCTTCCAGGATCTTGATCCCGTACTCCTGGGCGCCCAGCATGAAGGTGAGCATTTTCCCTTCGGATTTTTCAAACAGAGAGTTCTGGCTCATTGGAAACTCCTTTGCTTTCTCAAGAGGCATTCGCATGATGGTTGTCAGCGAGCAGTCGCTCCGGATCCAGAATCAACCCGACGCGTCCATCGCCCAAAATGGTACCTCCCGTGATGCCGGGAAGGCGTTTGAATCGTTCCCCCAGGTTCTTCACCACAATCTGCTGACGGTGCAGCAGTTCATCCACCATCAGCCCAAATTTTTTCTCTCCCTCATTGACTACCACAATCAACCCCTGTGAGGGGTCGGTGAACTCAGGGGTAATGTGGTAGTAGTCGTAAAGGCGGATGATTGGGACCACCTCTCCTGCGAGCAGGAAGCACTCCTTCTGCTGTCCCTGGATGTCGTACAGCTCGGATTTTTTCGGAGTGATCGTCAGGTGCACTTCCAGGATCGGGAGGACGAAGCGGCTCTCTCCCAGTCGCACCACCAGCCCTTCGATGATGGAGGTCGTCAGCGGGAGCTTGATCAGGAAGCGGGTTCCGAATCCGGGGTTCGACTCGATCGTGATCTTTCCCCGGAGGGCGTCGACCTCGCGCTTGACCACGTCCATGCCCACACCTCTTCCAGAGACGTCCGTGACCTGCGCCGCAGTGGAGAAACCTGCCTGAAAGATGAAATTGAACACCTGCTGATCGGAGAGGTTCTCCCGATCGGTGGTCAGCCCTCGCTCCATGGCTTTGTTGAGAATTTTCTCCCTCACCAGCCCTCGACCATCATCTCCGACCTCAATGAGCACGGCATCGCCCTGGTGGTGTGCCCCAAGGCGGACCTTCCCGGCCGGTTCCTTCCCGGAGAAGCTCCGCTCCTCCGCATTCTCGATTCCGTGGTCGATCGCGTTGCGGACCAGGTGCATCAGCGGCGCATAGATGCCGTCGATGATCGTCTTGTCCACCAGGGTCTCCTCCCCCTCGATGACCAGATCGATCTGCTTTCCGGACTTCCGGGAGAGGTCGCGCACCTGCCGATTGAGCTTCGAGAACACGTTCTTCACTGGCAGCATGCGGATGCTGAGGATCCGGTCACGGAGTTGCTCGGTGATCTTGTGCAGTTGATCCATGCGTTCGTGCATCACCCGATCCTCAATCTGCTGAATGGTCGGGTTTTGAGAGAGCACGGAGAGAGCAACCACCATTTCCCCTATAAACTCCGACAGCTCATCAAGCTTGGGCGCCGGGATCTTGATCATGTCCACCGGCTGAGTCGCCGCCCCTTGGCGGCGCTGAGTTTCCGGATGTTCGACCTCGGGAGCAGCCGGTGCCTTTTCCTGAGAAGGAGGAGGGTCCACTTTGGGAGAGGGGGTCGCCGCAGCCGCTGGCACTGCGGCTGGAGGAGCTTCTGGAGCACGGGGTTCCGGCTCCGGTTCGGTCGTCGTGGTCAACGCGCTCAGGTCAATCTCCCGGTTCACCACGCCCTCGAGGTTGAACTGGGCGATGGCCTCCTGGGCTGCGCCTGCATCATTGCGTTCAATCTCGGGCTTATAGTTCGGGAGTTCGATCTCATCCACCCCCGTGACCCGTCGCCCCTCCAGCTCGTGCTCTTCCACGCGCGAGTTTTTTGGGGAGTCCTCAGCTCCAGACAGCGGCTCTGCCGAAGCAGGAGGAGCTTCCGGAGCTGACGGTGCCGCTGGGGCTGGCGGCGCGGCAGCTGCCGGAGATTCCCCTTCCAGCAGCGCTTTCAGCTGCTGACGAACTTCTACCAGCCGAACCGGAGTCGGGCGGCCTCCAGCGAGCTGGTCCTTGACCTGCCCCACCATCTGCCGCAACGCATCGACGGCACGCAACACGACATCGACCGTGTCCGGGTCCATCACCCGCTTCCCGTCACGGGCCTGCACCAGCAGGTCTTCGGTGCGATGAGCCAGTGTTCCCATCACGGAAAGTCCCAAAAACCCGGAGGTTCCCTTGATCGTGTGGACAATCCGGAAGATCGCGTTGACGGCCTGGGAGTCGGTGGGATCCTTCTCCAGCTGCAGCAGCGTCTCCTCGGTCTGCTCGAGTCCCTCCTCACACTCGCTGATGAACTCCACCAGCGTCTCGTCCTCCAGCAGATCTTCCGGGACCTCCTGGACCACCTCTTCCGGTTCCTCCGGAGCAGCAGGCGCTTCCCCCTCTGCAGCAGCCACAGCCTCCTTGGCAAAGGCTTCGGGATCTGCAACTCCAATGAACACGGAGTCCAGGTGCTCATCCAGCTTCGAGTAGCGCTCCTGGAACTCTGTCAGCAACTCCACGTAGTTGTTCCCCAGCAAGGCTCCTCCGAGCAGCTCGTTCAGCGCCTCCCCCTCTTGCTGCATGGCGGACCAACCGGCTCCTTTCAGAAGCTCTACAAACTCCTCCAGGATCCGGAGCACCTCCCCAAGCGCCATGATGTCGGATTGATCCGGAGGGAGGGTGACGATCTTCAGATTAAGGCGGTCTCGAGTGGACTGCAGTTGTTCTTGAATCTCTTCGTATGCCATAGCGTCAAGCGGGGTCTAAGGTCGTGACAGAGTTCGATACCTTACCGCCAGCCGATGCACTCGGCAAGGATAAAGACACCTTTGCTCCCTGTCCAAGGCCTTCGGATTCCAGGCGGATTTCACCGCCTTGAGCACGGATGAAATTTGCGCAATCGTGCAGCCCGAAACCGGAGCCTCGATTTTTGGTGGAAAAGCCGAACTCAAAGGCATGTGGCAGGGTTTCCGGGGCAACTCCCTGGCCGTTGTCCTGCACCTCGACATACACCACTCCTTCCTCCTCACGAATCCGGATTTCAATCGTCCCTCGAAACTTCGGCTCCTTGCTCAGCCTTGCATCCAGGGCCTCGACCGAGTTCTTGAACAGGTTCAGGAACAGCTGGGCCATCTTGTTCGGGTCATTGTGAACCAGCGCTGTGCCGCTGGATTCCACCAGTTTTCCAACCACGTTGCGCTTCTCCAGAGACGGCTGCATCATGCCCAGCGAGTCCTCGACCACAGAGGCCAGCGGGTAGGTCTCCTCAACGCCCTGCATGTGCGCGTACTTTTGCTGCAAGGCGATGATTTCCGTGATATGCCGGAATTGATGATCGAGGTTGTTGAGCATCTCCGAAAGCACCTCGTTGCCTTGCTTCTGTTGCTGGGTCAGCTGCTCCATGAACTGCGGAATTTGCCGTCCTCGAGGATCTTCCTTCAGAAACCGCTCCAGGTTGCCCTGCTCGAGCTGTGTGATCAGGAGGTTCTGCAACATCTGCAGATATTCGGCGATCTGGTTCTTCTGGTGCTGGTTGCGGTAGTTCTGCAGCCGGATCACCATCGGCGTGATCGCGTTGCCGATATTGTGCAGCACACTCACGGCGTTCTCAGCCATCCCCGCGTTATACGCCTGCTGGAGTTGCTTTTTCCGCTCGGCATCCAGCTCTTCCATCGTCTGCTCCAGCTGGTCGTTCTTCTCCAGAAGCTCTACCGTGCGCTGCTCCACACGTTCCTCCAGAAAGCGGTTGTAAGTTTCCAGGCTGTTGGCCATGTCGTTGAAGGAGCGGTAGAGCGTCTGGACCTCTGCAAATCGTGACAGGGCCGTTGCTGTTCCCTCAAAGCTTCCGTCAGCCAGCTTCCGGGTCAGGCTCACCAGACTGTTGATCGGGTCGGTCAGGCGTCTGGAGAGCAGCAACGCCGTAGCCAGCGTGGAAACAATCAGTATGACCAGTGACAGCAGCAGCTGCTGAGAGCCTTCATGCAGCGCGTTCAGGTTGTCCTGGATGGAGAGTTCCTTGCCAAAGCAGAGCCCATGTTCCGGAGCCCAAAGGACTACCTGCAGGAGGGACTCTCCAAGCTGGTTGGGGGCCTCCCGCGCAATAAACCGCTCTGGCAGGGCAGAGGCCTGGGCACACAGTCCAGCAGTGTCCTCCAGGATGCTGAGGTCGGTCTCAAACCCATCAACCTCCAGGTGTCCCACCAACTCACCCTTGCGGTTCAGCACAAAACTGTAGTAGCCGACTCCCGGTGTCTCCAGGTGGCTGAGGATTGAGGTCCAAAACTTGTGTTTGAATTGAAGGCGCAGGTACCCCAGGAGTGCTCCGGAAGCCGGGGAGTACACTCGGTAGAACATTTCCAGCGACACACTCTGCCGCTCTGAAAACGTTTGGACCGTGAAGGGGCTTTCAGAAGAGGAAGAGAGCTCCGGGCCCAGATCGATGCGCTGCTGCTGCTCTGACTGTTCACTGCTGATCAGCACCAGCCCTTCCTCATTGACCCAGGCAAGGGAGTGCAGCACTTCAAAATGACTCGCCACAAAGTTTGCAAAGACCGACCGCAGTTTTTCTGCCAACTCGTCCTCGAGAGCCTCCAGTTGCGCAGCCTGATAAGGCAGATAGAGCGTGTTCGAGAGCACCTGGAGGCGCTCGGAGTGCTGTTCCAGCACGTCCTCAAGGTTGTGGGCCCGGTGGGCCAGATGCACCTGGGCTGCCACCTGCTGCTGTTCCGTCAACGTCTCCCGGAGGTTCCAGTAGCCGATGTATCGTCCCAGAACTGCAGGAAGCGTTGCGAGCAAGACCATGACGATCACCAACTCAATCCGCAGGCTGTAACGAAACTGGAAACGGGTCTTGGAGAGCATGATCTAGGAGCGGAGCGGCTTGCTGGTCACTGGAGAGGGGTTGATACTCCAGTCACTCTTGGATTTCGTAAAGACCAAACTCCTCAAAGTGCTGACAGCGCGTGAGGTACAGATTGTTGATCGGGTCTTCCGGGAACTTGCTCTGTATCGCCTCAAACAGGGGTCTAGACTCTTTGATGTCTGCTTTGTGAAACATCCGGATTGCGGTTTCCAACTCCTCCCGCAGCCCATTTTTAAGAGCTTTGGTTTCTTCGGGGTCCGTGTCGTACACCTCATATACGGCAACCTTCTCCTGCCTTCCGGCGACCAGGGCCCAGTCAATCAGACGCAGGTGGTGGCTCTCCGGGGCCTTGAGCTGTTGCACCAGGGCCTCACTGATGATCAGGCTCAACCCGTAGCGCTTGGTCAGGCGTTCAATCCGGGAGGCCACATTGACCGTGTCGCTCACCACTGAACCCTCCATGCGCTGGTTCTCCCCAAGCGTCCCCAGCATGACCTTTCCGGAGTTGATCCCGACCCCGATCTGAATTGGCGCATAACCCGCGTTCAGGCGGCCCTCGTTGTAGAGTTGAAGGGCCTTGATCATAGAAATTCCACTTTCCAAGGCGTCATCGGCAGAGGTCTCGAAGAGCGCCATGATCGCATCTCCGATGAACTTGTCGATCACCCCATGATGCTGGCGAATGACCGGCCCCATGATGCCGAGGTACGAGTTCAGGAACCGGAAGTTTTCATCCGGGTTCATCTGCTCCGAGAGAGTCGTAAAGGAGCGGATGTCTGCGAAGAGCACCGAGAGTTGGGTCTCCACATGATCTCCGATCTCCACGTCAAGGATGCTGTCCTTGTGCAGCAGGCGCAGGAACTCTTTGGGAACAAATCGCTCATAGGCCCGGCTGAGGCGTTCAATCTGCCAGCGGTACGCCAGGAATTGCGCCATCTGAACCAACTCGTCCGGATCAAAAGGCTTCTTGAGGAGCAGGAAACGGCTCTCTCCCAGCTGCCGGGCCATTTCTTCCAGAGGGATGTCCGAGTACGCTGTGACAATCACGACCTCGATCCCGGGGCTGGCTTCGATGATCTGGTTGGAGGTTTCCAGCCCGTCGATTCCTGGAGGCATGCGCATGTCGACAAAAGCGATGGCAAACGGGTTTCCCTCTGCCATGGCCTGCCGCGCGAGTGCTACGCCGTCCAGGCCCTGATTGGCCGTGGTGATGTCGAAGGTGAACGTGTCCTGAGGAAGGTTTTGAGCCTCGGTTGGAAGCTCAAAGATCGAGCTGGCCAGAGAATCCAGTTCGGCCTGTCCCGGCGATGCCTTTGGGGCAAGGATGCTCTTGCAGGACTCCAGGATCTGGGGTTCGTCATCAATGATCAGAACACGGAGTTGTTTGGAGTCTTGCGGCATGAGGCTCTGTCAGGTGTGCAATCAGCGCTGATTGCGGAGCTGAAACTGAGAGACGATCTGGTCCAATCCGCCGGCCAGCCCCTTGATCTGGTTGCTCGTTGAGGCATTCTTTTCGGCCAACTGGCTGTTTTCCTGAGTCACCACGCTCATCTGCTCCACGGCCACGTTGATCTCCTGAACGCCACGGGCCTGATCCTGTGCGGAGTTGCGGATGTCCTGCATCAAGGCAGTCGTCTCCTGTGCCGATTTGAGGATCTGCTCCAGCGAGTTCAGAGTGCTCTTCATCATCTCGTTGCTCGAGGAGACCTGTCCAACCGAGGTCGTGATCAATTTTTTGATCTCCTCGGCTGACTCGGTGGTGCTTCGGGCCAGCCCTTGAATTTCTTCGGCCACCACGGAGAAGCCTTTGCCGTGCTCTCCAGCCCGGGCAGCCTCGATGGATGCGTTGATCGCCAACATTTTGGTCTGGAAGGCGATTTCTCCGATCACCACAATGATCTTCGAGATGTCCTGGGTTGAGGCCCGGATGGCCTCCATGTTCTCGG
The DNA here is from genome assembly GCA_038133845.1 of Deltaproteobacteria bacterium. Classification (GTDB taxonomy): domain Bacteria; phylum SAR324; class SAR324; order SAR324; family NAC60-12; genus JAYPUA01. Next base: position 7,202 of record JAYPUA010000031.1, on the reverse strand, counting down.
CAAACTCCTGCATCTGCAGGCTGCTTTGTTGTGCCGACTGGTTCACCTTCTGGGTCATCTGGTTTGCCTGACCAGCGATGTCAGAGTTCTGGCTCGTCCGTTCCGAAAGCATGGAGAGGTTGGAGCTGATCTCCTCCAGAGAGGCGGCCTGCTCTGTTGTGCGCTCTGAGAGCGCGTGACTGGCTCCAGAAAGGTCACTGGAACCTTGCGACAGCTCTTTCGCCGAGCCCTTCACCGTCTCCAGCGACTCGTTCAGGCGGCTGACCATCACCTTGAGGGCTTCGGCCATCTCTCCGATCTCGTCGTGTTGTTCTACAGCGACATCAACCCGGAGGTTGCCTTCCATTGAGATCGCTCGCAACGCGCTCACACAAGCGGCCAAAGGCGTCGTGATGTCCTGACTCACTCGTCGAGCTACGGCAACCAGCCCCAGCAGCAGCGCTGTCCCCAGCACAAGGATGATCAGCGGGATGGGGAGGATCTTCCCCAGGATCTCGGAGCGGTCCACCTCCGCCAGAATCGCCCACTGCGTGTCAAACGCGGTGACCGGAGCGTAGGCGGAGAGCACCGTGTTCCCGTTGTAGTCTGTGATGAATTCACTTCCGGAGCGCCCGCTGATTGCGGCCTGAGAGGCCTCACTCTGCACTCCGTTCCGCTCTACGGTCCCGGCAAAGGAGGCCTCCACAGAGTGCCCTTTTGCATCCAAATAGGAGTCGGAACGCATCAGAAAGTCCGGCCCCACCAGGTACGTTTCCCCGGTCTCTCCCATCCCGGTCCGCTCCTGCATGATGCGGTTGATCGCATCAATGGGCAACTGCAGTGCAACAATCAGATCCACCTCTCCCTGCTGCAGCGTCGGTGCAGCGATGAAGGCAGCCGGGGCGAAGTTGCTCGGCTCATACGGGGCGAAGTCGGCAAACCCAGCCTGGCGAGTATCCAGGACCTTGCGGACCAATTGTCCAAGGTTCGAGTCTGCGTAGGGTCCGGTGAGCAGGTTCGTGTGATAGTCCGACTCACGCTCGATGGTATAGAAGGCCTGCCCCTCAGGATGGATCAGGAACAGGTCGTAGTACCCGTAAAGCTGTTTGTATTCGGCATAGAATTCCTGGCTCGCCGCGTTCTTCGGGTTGAGAGCCTCCAACACGTCGATCTCTGCGAGGATGGCCCAGTTGAGGTCGCCAAACTCCAGAGGAGCCCAAGCGCTCAGGACGTACTCTCCGCGGTAGTCCTGAATCAGCCCGGACCCAGTTTCTCCTGAAAGTCCCCGCTGGGCGGCCTTCGTCCGGACGCTGCCTTGCTCAGGATTGCGGAAGGACTGCACCAGACTGCGATTTTCCGAATCCAGGTAGGAGTCGGAACGCATCAGAAAGTCCGGCCCCACCAAGTAGGCCTCTCCAGTTTCCCCCAGCCCAGCCCGGGAGGTCATGATCTCATTGAAGCGGTCGATCGGAAACTGAAAGACCACCACTCCCAGCCGAAAGCCTGACTCGTCAAAGACCGGAGAGGCGACAAACGCAGCTGGAGCTTCGTAGGACGGCCAGTAGGGCTGAAAATCAACCAGCGTGATGCCCTCAGAGCGGCTGGCGGCGTTCGCCTTCCGGAAGGCCTCGGCAAAGTTGGTCTGCGCAAAAGGGCCGTCCTTGAGCGAGGTTCCGAAGTCCAGCTCCTTGAACACCGAGTAGACAATGTCCCCGGTTGCGGAGTCGACGAGGAAGATGTCGTAGTACCCGAACTCCCGGAGGTAGTTGCGAAACAGCGGGTGGTAGTCGGCATGGACTTCGCTGTAGCGAGAGCCGTCAGGAGCACGGTCCAGCCGATCCTTTTCTCCCAACGGGAAGGCATTGTTGGCAATGTAGTACGACTGGGCAACTACTGCCGCATCATCCAACTCGTTCAGGCGAGCTTGAACGTCTGGAACGTCCCCGCCGCTTACCGCCTGATACTGCGCCGAGAACTCACGCTCATAGTAGCTTTGAACACTTGATTGATGAAGAGCACGCTGCTCGGCATCTAAGCCCTCAAGCGCCATGGATTGAAAGGCCGGAGCGAACTGACGCAGGGCTTCCACCACCATCTTGCTCTCGGAAAATGTCCGAGCCTGAGACTCGATGGTTCCCAGATAGCGCTGCACCTCCTTTTGCTTGTTGTCCCGGATGGCCACCAAACGGTTCAGGGACTCACGTTTGAGGGTGCCCGCGGTTTGTGTGAGGACCTGCAGGTCGCGCTCTCGATTCTCAAAGTAGCGCTCAATCTGAAATTTTTTGAGTTCCCGGACCGCCTCCAGCTGGGAGGTGAACTGGTTCATCAGGGAAATCGTAGCCAGCGTGATGCTGACCAGGCCAATGAGGAGCAGGGGCGTGCCGCCGGCTGCAAGGAGGAGCCAGAGCAGCTTGCGGCGCATGGGGATGTCTTGAAGGCGGATTTCAAACATCGATCAGGGTCATGAGTTCAGGCGGGAATTTCTATATCTCCAATGCTGGCAAACTCGGTTTGCTCAATGAAGAACTCCACATGGAACGGGAACTCTTCCCGGAGCTTGAAGGAGAGGCGTCGGCACTGGGCCTCAGCCATGATCGTGTCCTTGACTGAGAGCAGGATCGAATCTTGGATGGCAATGGCTTTGGGCTGTTTGTTCACGGCAGATAGTCCATAGATTCGCTGAATTTGCTGCCGGAACTGCCCCACGATCTGGTTCACCAGCTCGCCCAGGCTGTCAAGCACCTCGTCGTGCGAGGAGTCGTTCACCAATTCTTCCTCGGGCATACCCATGAACTTCATCGAGGTGCGGTAGAAGTATAGGGCCGTTTCAGCATCGAAATTCAGGAGCACCAACCCTGCGTAGTCACCACCGAATTGGACAAAGCAGCCAATGTCTGGTCGGAGGTGGATGGAGGGAACTCGCTGAACAGAGGGTGCCAGATACACGGACTCTCCGGTACTTCGCTGAATGACCTCAACGCAGGAGTTTCCGATGATCTTGGCAATGATGTCAGCCGTTTCTGATTGCTGGCTCATGGGGCTCCGGGGGAACTGCAATGTGCTGATGCGGAAGAATAGGGGGTTGCGTGGTGTCTATTTCACGCAGATTGAGGAGGTTAAGAAAAGATTTTGTCGATTTTGCCTTTGAGGGTCTGGGCGTCGAACGGCTTGACCACGTAGTCGTTTACCCCGGCCTTCGCAGCGGCCACAATGTTCTCCTGCAACGCTTCAGCGGTAACCATCAAAACCGGGATGTCCTTGAGGTTCGGGTCGGAGCGAATGGACTTGAGCAGATCCAGGCCTGTCATCTTCGGCATGTTCCAGTCAGTGATCACAAAGTCGAACTTTTCCGACTTGAGGAGCGCCAAAGCTGAGGTTCCATCATCCGCGTCCTCTGCGTTCGTGTAGCCTAGCTGTTTGAGGATGTTGCGGACGATGCGACGCATGGTGGCAAAATCATCAACAATCAGAATGCGCATGCTGGTATCTGCAGGCATAAAGGACCTTTCTGGAAGATAAGTTGAGAAACACGAACGATCATTCGTGAAACCTTACAGAGGATATTCGTTGTCCTCCGCCACTACAAGCCGAAATTCAGCCTTCGGACAGCAGAAAAACTGTTGCAAGCCAACATCTCTCAAGATCCCCCGGGGAAGGCCATGAGGCCTTGGGCGGTCCTCTTCACGGTTGAGCTTAGCTCAACAAACCGCCATCCACGATGAAGGAGGATCCTGTGGTATACGAGGAGGCATCCGAGGCCAGGTAGAGGACCAGCCCCGCCATTTCGTCTGGCTGTGCGACACGGCGCAGCGGGATCTGAGGGAGCGCCTGGTTGAGGTAGGTCTCATCCTGCACGAGCGCTGCGGCAAACTTGGTGTCCGTCACTCCCGGAAGCAGGGCGTTGACCCGAACGCCCTGAGGGCCCAACTCCTTGGCAAACCCCTGGGTCATGGAGACGATTCCGGCCTTGGTGAGCGAGTAGACGCACTGTCCGATGATGGGCCGGATGGCATTGACCGAGGCAACGTTGATGATGGAGCCCGAGCCGTGACGCAGCATCAACCGGGCGGCATGCTGGCTCATGAAGAAGTAGCCCTTGAGGTTCACGTCCACAGTCTTGCTCCAGATGCCCTCATCCACATCCAGGGCCGGACCATAGAACGGATTCGTCGCCGCGTTGTTGACCAGCACGTCCAAGCGTCCGTGCCGCTGCTCAACCTGAGCAAAGGTCTCTGCGATCTGCCCGAGGTCACCATTGTGACACGCCACCCCTTCCGCCTTGCCTCCAGACTCTCGGATGGAGGAAGCCACGGTCTCCACACTCTCCGCCTTGCGGCTCGTCAAGACCACCTGGGCTCCGGCGGCGGCCAGGGTTCGAGCGATCGATTCTCCAATGCCGCGGCTGGCTCCGGAGATGAGCGCAACGCGCCCGGTCAGGTCAAATGCCGTGTTGGGATTCATCAGGTTGACTCCATGAGTGAGGTTACCAGTAGCGCATGGCGTTGCGGAAGAGGTCGCTGAGGTCCGGCTCGCTCAACTCCAAAGGCGCATTCACAATCAGGCGCTGCTGGGCCCAGGCACGCTCTGTGAGCCCGGGGAGGTCGGCCTCCGTGTATCCGACTCCGGAGATTCCGTTGGGCAGGCGGGCCTCCTTCATCATCCGGATCACCTGCTGTGCCAGCGCCTCTCCAGCAGCCTCCTCCGGGACGTCGGCGACGTCCATGCCCAAGGCCTCTGCTGCCTTCAGGTGCCGCTCCGGGCAGGCCGCTCCGGTCTTGCGAAACACAGCCGGTGCGTTGACGATCACCGAGGTTCCGTGAGGCACCATCGGGTGGTTGGCATTCCACCCCTCGGGCTGATAGTCCCGGACCAGCCCCGCGACGGCGTAGGCCATGCCGTGAGGGACGTGGCATCCCGCGTTGCCAAAGCCGATGCCAGCGAGCATCCCGGCAAACATCAGCCCCTCAAGGGGTTCGTCGGCCTGAGGGTCGCTCAAGGCCGGAAGCAGGTGTTTGCCGATGTACTCAATGGCCTGCAAACAGGCGATGTCGCTGTAGGGGTTGGCCCCCTGGCTCAGAGGACGTTTGGAGCTATGCTCCGGGGCCGCGCGGTGGGTGAAGGGCCGCGCGGTAATCGACTCGCAGGCGTGACTGAAGACATCAAAGCCGTTGGCTGCTCGAACCGGAGTCGGCAAAGTCCGGAGCACCGAAGGGTCCAGCACTCCGAGGCTCGGGCGCAGAAAGGCATGAGCAACCCCCGACTTTACCTCCAGATCCAGAAAATCACAGATGGCAATCCCGGTACACTCGCTTGCCGTCCCGAAGGTCGTGGGACAGGCGATATGAGGCCGGAGCGGGCCTGGAACTGGCGCAGCCTTGCCGATGGGGGCATTGACGTATTCCAGCAGGTCTGCCGGGTGGGTCGCATACAGGTTTGCGGCCTTCGCCGTATCCATCGTTGAGCCCCCTCCAACCGAGAGAAACCCGTCAAATCGACCCTCCTGAGAAAAACGTGCCGCATTCCGGAAGGAGCGGTCTGTGGGTTCCACCTCCACCTCCGTGAACAGCTCGTAGTCCACCCCGGACCTTTTGAGCGCCTCGCGCACGGTGGACAGGGGTTCCAGGTCAACGACCTGAGGGTCGACAAACAGGGCCACCCTGTTCATCCCCAACGCCTGCGCGTCGTCACCGACTTCACGGAGGCTCCCCCAGCCAAACTTGATCTTTGGGGCCTCCACGGTAAATGAGGAGTCACCTCCTGCCTTTTGGGTAAAATAAGGGTTGAGCATGGGTTTCACCTGTAGGTTGTTTGAGGGCTCTGTCAACTGAGAGCCCGGCCTTGAACTTAAAGCCTCACGATTCTCTGCATGTCGTCAGAGTTCTTCGTGTTGGGAGAGATGTGGATGGAGTTGTTTTCGGTATCCTTCCCCACATCGCGGGCCAACTCAACCTCCTTGAGCATGTTCTCCAACGTCGGCTCCTCGGCACAGACCTCCGGGTAGGACGCAAGGCCGATGCTCAGCGTCAAGCGAATGTCGGTGTTGTCGTAGTGGAAGACATGCTGCCCAACAGACTCTGCCAGCTTCTTGCAGTACTCCAGCGCTCCCCGGGTGTCCAGTCCCGGCATAACGAGGACGAACTTCTCGCCCTCGAAGCGTCCGAAGAGGTCGGAGCGCCGCTCATTCTTGCGAAGCACTCGCGCAAGATCTCGCAAGACCGCATCGCCCACGTCAAAGCCGTGAGCATCGTTGACCCTGCCGAAGTGGTCGATGTCAAACATGGCGAGGCTGAGCATCTGCTGTTTGCTGACGGTTCGCTGCAGGATGGCCTCGGCTCGGCGGGTGAAGTAGGCCCGGTTGGCGAGGTTCGTGAGCGTGTCGCGGTCCTCGGCCAGCGCGGTCCCTTCGTATCCGCTGAGGTGGATCTTCCCAAGCTGATTGCGGGCCAGCGTCTGCAGAGGCTCGATGAGCATGCCCATCGCGATCAACAGGATGACCTTCACGTACAGCGAGTCTTCGGCCAGGTCGTCAATGTAGGGCTCAATGAAGCTGGCATCCAGGAAGGCAAAGATCACCAGTACCACAAGAGCCACGATGTAGTCGGAGAGCGAGTCCGAATACCCCATGCTCCGGAGGATCCCGGAAGCCAGGAGCAGGAGCAGCAGGAAGCCGATCTGCCCGGCATAGAACCACCAGGTCTCATACCACGGGGGGCTGACGCTGAACGTGAAGGAGACCGGCTGGCTCTGCACCCCCTCCTTGTTCATCGCCCGGACCTGAAAGCTGTACTCCTTCCAGGTCAGGTTGGTGTACTCCCGGAAGGGTCGCCGGGACCACTTGGACCAGCTTTCGTCCATGCCGTCCAGGAGGCTCTGATACCTCACGTCTCCCGGGTGGACGAAGTCGTTTGAGGCAAAGGTGATGCGCAAGGCGTTGCGTTCAAAGGGCAACTCGATGAAGGTGAGCTCCGACTCGTTGATCGTCGGGATCCCCCGGAACTCTTCGAAGAAGTTCCCCTCAAAGAGGACCTTTTCATCGGCAGTGGTCTCGATGCGACGGATCAGCGCGGTGAACTGTTCATCTCCCCGATTTCGGGCCGGGCGTGCAGAGAGGAACATCTCCACCTCCTTGGACACCTCAGCTTCCGAGGCTCCCGGGAAGAAGACCGTGACCCCCCTGCGGTTGGCAAACCAACTGTATCCCTTCGAATCCTGGAAAATCGAGA
>JAYPUA010000030.1:33504-42495 GCA_038133845.1 Deltaproteobacteria bacterium | reverse complement strand
GGAACCGGTAGTGGAGGTTGCTCCTGAGCCCGCACCGACTCCGGAACCAATCGTAGAGGCCGCTCCGGAACCGGTAGTAGAAGAACCTTTAGTCGAGGCCGCTCCGGAACCGGTGGTAGAGGAGCCCGTAGTGGAAGTTGTTCCTGAGCCTGCACCGACTCCAGAGCCCGTGGTTGAGACGATTTCCAATCCGGCACCCGAGCCTTCCTCAGTTGCAGAGGAGGTGTCGGAGCCTGAATCAGTTGAACTGCCTGAGCCGGATGTTGTGTCAGAAGAGCCCGTGGAGTCTTCTCTCGAGGTTTCTCAGGTAGTGGTTCCAGAGGTTCTGGAAGAGTATCAGGGGCGTTTTGTCCCTTTTTCCAATGAGGTCACTGCATTTGCGGCAAGTGTTGTCGCTGAGGCAAAACCGGTGGACCCAGCAGGTCTTCTGAGTCCGAGCCCGGTTGCTCCAAACTCATCAGCCTTGGAAGCTCGTGCTACCCAAAGGACTCCCAAGGTTGAAACTCCGGACAAGCCCCATTTGGTCTCAAAGGTAGCTCCTCAGAAATTCAGAGCATTTGCGCTCGCAGAGGGGCGTGCTGACGCGGTCTTGCCTCCGGCATCCCCACAAGCTGGCCTCACTTCTGTCATCCCTGTCGGCATCGAGCCAGCACCCAATCCGATTACCAAGGTGCTGGATTTTGTACATCGCTGGAAGACGCTTTGGGAGAGGGATGGTGCAGAGGCGTATCTCGCGTTGTACGCTCCGGAGTTCAAATCCCGGGGAAAGGGCTTGAAGGAGTGGAGCGCCTACAAGCTCCGGGTCAATCGCCTGAACCAGAAGCGGCGCATTCAGGTCACCCCGACGCGGATCGAGTTTGATGGGACCGAGGTCTCCATTGATCTCCTCCAGCAATTCAACTCCACACGCATCAACGATTTGGGGCTCAAGCAGCTGGGCCTGAAGTCTGTTCCTGCCGGGACGTACCTGATCACCTCTGAAGAGTGGGAGGCTCTGAGTCTGCTGGAGTTTGAGCAAAAGCGACTGGAGAGCCCGCTCCGTCTTGGAGGGAACCAGAAGGTTCTGGATCTGCAACAGCTCCCATCGTTTTAGGGGGGGCTTTGCGCTGGAATGTCTCGCTCTCACTAGCCTGCATCGCCTTGCTTGGCCTTTTGGGGGGCTGGGGCAACTCCGCGATGGGGCAGGACGCCTCCGAGTTGTTACGAGACGACCTCTCGGCCACGTCAGAGCGAAGCGCCGATTACGCGGAGAGCGCGAGCGTCTTCGATGATGAGGACTTCCAGACCTCGCTGGACGCAGCCGAGGGCGCCGGAATTGTCATGTACTCATCCTCCCCGCGTGCCGTCAAAAAGGCTCAGGGAGCCTACCAGATCTCGATCAGCTCTTTCAGCCCCATCTCCAGTGTGATCGCCAACGGAAGTGCGATCGCAATCAGCGGGAATCCCTATGAGGTGACATTTTTTATCGACTACGACCTCCAGCCCAGAGACAACGTCATCTTCGTTGAAGTCATCTCGGAGTTGGGCAAGGCGGAGAAGGAGTTCCGGATCTTTCTGGACACTCCGGAGTTCACTTATGCCGACCTGGCTCGGGCTCGAAAATCCAGCTTCACCGGGGTTGCGATTCTGGGGCTTTCTCGGGATGACAACATGATGAGCACTCCCGGAGATCACGTCGTCGGGAGCAAGGGGAGCCTCACCGCAGTTGCCGTCGGGCAGATTGCCACCGGGTTCTCCTCGGCCCTGGTGATCACTGGGATTGTCAATGTGGACGACCAGCATCAATCGGAGTTCACGTCCCGGGAGATCCTGTTTCGACAACTCAGCGTGGACTGGAACGATCGCGAAACCCGTTGGGGCGATCTGACGGCTGGAGTTGGATACAACACCGTGGGTTTGCGGAACATGGACCGTAGCTCCGAGTACCGGGATTCCTGGAACTCCGACTACTCGGAGGGCCCCAGCGAGTTGTACCTCAACCTGCAGGCCAAGATGAAGGTCTGGGAGCAGTCTCAGTGGAAGTCGAGCTACAAGTACGGTCGGAAGAGCACTCCCGGGGTTGCTGAAAGCACCAACAGCCAAAAGCTGGGACAAGCTCTGGGCGGTGTGCGCTGGGGAGTGCAGTGGGACGGGAGCTTGGGGTATTCGCTCACCGATGCTCCGGGAGAGTTGCAGGATCTCTCAAAGCTTGAAGGCAGCCTCAAGGGTGGTTTGAAGCTGAAGCCTGTTGAGTGGAGTCTGGAGTACGGCCGTGCCGAGACGCAGTATCGCACTGCCGAACCCACGACAGGAGTCCGGACACAAAACACCACGGTCCACCTGGTGCTTGGTGCAAACTGGCCCATCACCTCCGGGGTGTCCCTTGCCTATTCGCACCGCCTTGAAATCCAGGAGTCCAACCTGGCCGACAGCGATTATCAAAAGAACCTCGACACCCTCAACCTGACTCTGATCTTCTGATGCGACTGCTTGCAGGAATTCTGATCTGGATGTGCGGGGCGTCTTTGGCTCTCGGACAAGAGGCGGTGCTGGAGTTGTTGCAGGGGCGTCTCAAAGTGCAGCAAGGCGGGCAGGTGCGGTTTCTGGTCAAGAAAGACCCTGCAACTCCGGTGAGGGTCAACTTGGCCAAAGGCATTCGGGTTCAGACCGGGGCCAACTCTCAAGCCGTGGTGAACCTGCGTGGCGGAGAGGAGGTCGTCCAGTTGCGCTCGAATTCACTGTTCTCGCTTGACGGCGTGGAGCAGCAGGAGACGAAGATCCGCATGCCGGTGGGAAAGGCCCAGTTCAAGATTGACCCCAACCGGGCGGTGAAGCGTCGCTTTCAGGTCCGGACGACCACGGCGATTGTGGGGGTCAAGGGGACGGAGTTTGTGATGGGTGCTGGAGATGGACAGACCAGTATGCTTACGCTTTCCGGAACGGTGGAGATGGCCTCGGTCGAGGCCCCCAAGGTTCAGGTGGAGGTCAACGCCGGAGAGGCCTCCAAGCTGGAAGTCGGTAGCGCGCCCACGGAGCCGGTAGCCGTTCCTCCGGAGATGCAGTCCACGATTGCGGAGAGCGACTCCTCGGACTCGTTTGAAGAGGTTTCGTTCCCGCCAGCACAGTCGATTGAAGAGGCGGCCGCGCAGGCAGAAGAGGAAGAGGCGGCCACCGAAGAGGGTTCAACGGAAGAAGGCTCGACGGAAGAGGAGAGCAGTACCGAGCAGGAATCTGCGACGGAGGAGCCTGCCCCGGAGGAGGCTCCAGTAGAAACTCCGCAAACCGAGGAATTGGACCTGAATCTGGACGAGATCATTGAGCAGGTCCAAGACGCGGTGGACTCTGCGAATGAAACGGAGCGCCTCATTCAACTGCAAATTCAACGAGCAGACAAGCTGTGACTTTCTCAAACGCTTCATCATTGCTGATTCGAATGAGGCGATCTGGATGGAGTCTCTTGCTTGCGCTCTCGCTGTTTCTGGCTGCCTGTGCCGGAGAGCGAAAGGACGAGGGCCCCCGGGTCGCCCAGGTCCGGATGCAGGTGGACTATTGGGACAGCGCCAGCCGCAGTTTTCTCCCGTTGCGTCGGCTCTTCCGTGGAGATACGGACTGGAAGAAGGGGATCAACACCGAGTTGATCTTTGTGGTCCCAGAGGGGACTGCCTTCCAGGAAGATCCCAGCGACCTGACCGACGTCCTTGCCAAAGGGTTGGTCGATCAAGGCACAAGCACGATCTCCCTGACGCTCCCTCTGGAAACTCCCATCAAGCTGTTTGCCTACCGCTATGTAGAGAACCTCGCGCTCGCCATCGCCCAGGGCGGGGAAGTCTATTATGACTCTTATGGCGAGTCAAACAGCCTGACGATCACCAGCAGCACAAACCAGCAGTCGGTCACGATCTTCCTCACTCCCAACGGCACTCCCGGGGTGGCGATCACGGATGCGTCCGGAAACTCGCTGAGCGAAGGGAAGACAACAGAGAGCCCCATCTCGAAGCCCATTCAAGTCGGCGTCAAGCTGACCAAAAAGCCCAAGTCCAATGTCTCGGTGCCGCTGTCCAGCTCGGATGCAACGGAAGGCACAGTGACCCCGGCCAGCTTGACCTTCACGCGGAGCAACTGGGATGCAGCACAGACCATCACGATCACCGGAGGGTTGAACACTGCGGATACAACTCCGGACTCGGAGAACCAGGAGTACACGATCAACCTGGGGGCGATTGACTCCGAGGATCTGGACTACAGCGGGCAGACCTTTACCCTGCCGATGGTCAATGTCGACCTGACGAATGTAGATCTGGAGTTCTCCGAATCTGCACAGAACCTGATCACTTCTGAGTCAGAAGACTACCGGACCACAACGTTCACCGTGCAGATGCTCCGTCAACCGACGGCAAGCGTGTCCTGGTCCCTGACGTCATCGGACACGACCGAGGGGACGGTTTCTCCAGCGACCCTGGCCTTCACGACTCAAGACTGGAGCACTCCCAAGACCGTCACCTTGACGGGACAGGATGATGCTGTTGACGAGAAGAATGTGGAAGGAGGACCGAACATTGAGTACCAGGTCGTCTTCGGGGCTGCTCAATCCTCGGATGAAAACTATTCGGGACTCCAGCCTGCCCCACTGACAGCGGTCAATCTCGATGACGACACGGCCAAACTCCTGATCACGCCCATCGCAGCGCGCAAGGACAGCGACACGGTTGATGCCAGCAGCCTCCCGGCCCGCGACCCCTACCTCACGCTTGAGGTGCAAGAGGGCGCGTCAGACAGCGCAACCTTTGAGGTCAGCCTGCAGACTCAACCGACGGACAACGTCACGGTCAAGCTGCAGCGCGTGGTCAACACCTCTCTCCTTCAGACCTTCACTCATGAAGGGATTGGGCTGCTGCCCAACCAGCAGGCCGCCATTCTCAGCGGCGGAGACAACAAAACCACGCTGGACCTCACCTTCACGGCTCAAACCTGGAGTGCACCACAAACCATCACGATCCGCGCCCTGGATGATGACATTGAGGAGGGAGGTGACAACAATCCGAGCTTTCCGGAGTCGTATCAGTACGAAGAGTTCCTGCTCAGCAACACGCAAACCAATGACCTGAGTTACCAGAATCTGAAGCGAGCCATCCGGGTCTTCGCCTCCGATGATGACCAGCGCGGGGTGCGAGTGGCTTCCTCGGCCAATGCGTCTGTCCAGCAGTACACCTACCAGATTTCGCTGAACAGCCGCCCGATTGGTTCGGTCACCCTCAGCCTGTCGCTCACCGGGGCGGGCAGCCTGGACAACACGACGTTGACGTTCACTCCGGAAAACTGGAACGTGGCGCAGACGGTGACGGTGACGCCGTCGTCGCTGGGAACGGACGGTTACAGCTACGGGGATCAGGGCTTCCAACTGAACGTGGCCTTGGTGGGCTCCGATGGCTCCGGATATGACGACGTCGCAGACAGCCTGCTCTTCCAGACAGACAACCGGAGCATCCAGCTTCAGGACGATCGCCAGCCTCTGCTGGACAACGCAACAGTCAGCAACAACTCGGAAATTCTGGGCGTTGGGGGAACGGTGAAAATTCGGCTTTATGCCTCGGAACCCTTGAACATTCCGGATCCTGACGGTGTCGCTTTGCGAATCCGGACCGGGACCGGAAGGACTGACAATGCGACCCTGACGACTCCACTGGAAAGCAATGGCAGCCTCCCGAATGCGGTCCTGGCCTTCAGCTATACGGTCAAGGAAGGGGATGACATTGGCGCACTGACCATAGACGGAGGCTCGGCCCTCTCCGGGGTCATTCAGGATACGGGAGCCGGGCAAAACGTGCTGGCACTGGACAACGCGACGGCTCACCTGACTCTGTCCGATGCGCCGCAACTGGACGGGGTGGATCCTGTCGGGATTTCGGTCAGCATCGCCGGGGGAGCGATGGCCACGCGGGGAAACGGCGCGTTTTACGGTGGTCAAAACCTGCAGGACAACATCACGCTGACCTTGAGTGCGAGCGACAGCAGCGGGGTGACCGGCTACTACGCGGCGCTGGACAACACGAGCTTTGCGTCGCTGAATGGGACCGAGCCGGGCTGGATCAGCCTGATCAATCCGGACAACGACAGCGTCTCGTTTGACCTGGGCTCCGGAAGTGACAACAAGACCGTCCATGTCGCGTTCAAGGACAACGCGACCCCAGCCAACATCTCATGGGGTTCGGACTCGATTGCGATCGCTCCGCGGCTGCTCAGTTCCCATCCGGACAACGCAAGCACTGAGGTTGCCAGCCGACTGCCTCTTCGGTTGAAGTTCAACAAGGCTGTCGATGCACTGGGCCCCTCTGTTCAGCTAGCCGGCTCCGTGAGCATCACTCCGGGGCTGCCAGGTGAGGCCAATCCTGTGGTCTTCCCGGGGGCGACCTATGCGGACAACTCCACCGCGTTCTTCTTCCCTGCTCAGGCGCTTCCGGACAATGGGACCACCTACACCGTAACCGTCCACGACAACCTGACCGACGTAGATGGCGTCTCCGGGGTGGACAATCTGAGCTTTACCTTCACCACGGTGGACCTGCAGTCGAGCCTGATCGCCTATTACTCACTGGACAATTACTCCACTCCGGATCAAGGGGCCGACAACCTGAGCCTGGGCGGCATCTCAAACGTCACGGGCAGCGATCGGTATGGAAATCCACGGGGAGCGATTTCTCTGGACAACCAGACGATCTCCTTCAGTAACCTCTCCGGCTCATACTCGGTCTCCTTGTGGGTAACGGGAACCAGCGGGACGGTGATGGGCTTCTCTCCGGAGGCCACCTGGCGGCATCTGGTGGTTCTGGACAATGGCAGCACTTACATCGATGGGCAGCCAGGGGGCTTCGCCTCCCAGGTCGGGATGTCCGGCTTCACAGGAACTCTGGACGAGGTTCGTGTCTTCAGTGAGCGGCTGAGCCCGGCCCAGGTTCAGGAGCTCTTCTCCGATCCACAACGCGGGCTAGTGGCCTACTATCCGTTTACCGGAGGCTCTCTGGTCGACTTCACCGGAAAGAGCGACAACCTCAGCGGCTCCCCAACCTTCGTGGCTCATGTCCACGGAGAAGCCTCTGCAGCCCGAGGAACGTTGACAACGCCCAACTTTAGCCTGGGGGACAACCACACGCTCGCCTTCTGGCTGAAGCCTGACAACGGATTGAATGATGTCCCGGCACTGCGCTATACCGATAATGCATCCGGCACAACAAGAGAGGACCTCCTCAGAATTAATGACAGCACTGGAGAGTGGTCGCACTGGGTCATCGTCCAGGCTGAAGGAGAAAGGCGAACCTATGTCTACGGGGAACGGATTGATCTCTCTGCTCAGACCAACACCTTCAATGGAAGCTTTCAGTTTGGCAGCGACAACATCACCCTTGATGAGATCCGAATCTATGAGCGTCCGTTGAGTGCCGAGGAAGCCTTGGCAGTGATGGGCGTACGCGATGTCCAGGCTCCGTCGGGGGGCTTTACCGTGAGCAGCACCATTGCAGCGGATTTGGAAGGGTTCTCGCAGACCAGCAACCTGAACCTGGCCCTGAGCGCCCGCGATGACTGGCAGGTGAGCAAGGCCTGGTTTGGGGAAAGCCCGGACAACCTGTCTCAGTCGGTGGACCTCCCTGACAACACTACGATTTCCGTCACGGAGGTCATTCAACTTCAGGACAATGTCACAGAGGGATTGCGAAATTTCTACCTGCGCTATGAGGACAGCGCGGGCTTGCGCTCTCCAATGTACACGGATGAGCTCAGCCTGGACCTCTTCCCTCCGTATGATGCGTCGGTCAAGGTGCTGACGGATGGGCCTCAGTACGTCACGGACTACAACTCCGGGGATGATCCGCTCTACACGAACAGCCGCAGCGTTCTGCTGAACCTGCACGCTCGGGACAACGTCAGCATTGTCGGCTACGTAGCGGATCCTGCATCAGACAACAGTAGCGATTCGGACAACGCCAGTGTCGGACCTGTGGCGGTCTATGACAACGCTTCGGTGCCGTACACCTTCCCGGACAGTGTCGCAGGCAACGGCGTGCTGAACGTCACGGTGACCTACTCCGACGGGGTGCTCCGGACGGTCTCGGCTTCGGACAACATCACTTTGGATACTCAGCGTCCGGTGGGTTCGGTCAAGGTTTTGAACAGTAGAAGTGCTGTAAAGAGCACAGACAACCTGACGTTCACCCTGGAGGCCACGGATGTGCTGAGTGGGGTCTGGGCGTGGACTCTGCAGC
Organism: Deltaproteobacteria bacterium; assembly: GCA_038133845.1. GTDB lineage: Bacteria > SAR324 > SAR324 > SAR324 > NAC60-12 > JAYPUA01. The sequence goes on along the minus strand of JAYPUA010000030.1, from coordinate 34,261 downwards.
CTCAGGTGGGAGGGAATGTCCCGGTGCTTCCAGCCGACAACTCGACCTTCATCCTGTTTTCCTCTCCCGGATCCTCGGTTTCGGAGAATGTGACGCAGTCTGTGCAGAGTCTTGTTGGAGACAACGTCACGGACAACCTGACCTTCTATGCCTGGTTCCTGGACCGGGCAGGAAACCTCTCCTCTTCACTGGCAACGGTTGCTCCGGCATCGGACTATGACAACTCGACCGGAGGAGCCAACGACAACACCACGGTAGACAACGCGTTTGACCGGTTGTATGTCGACAGCATCCCCCCCTGGGGAAGTGTTCACTTTGACAACCTGACCAACTTCGACAACACCACCGTGCACCTCTCCGTGACGCTGAACGACGATCACGGCCTGCACTCGTACTGGAAGAGCAACTCTCCTGCAGTCCCGGAGGACAACGCCACGGCCTGCAGCGGCCTGAACCTGCAGGATGATGACTCCGATTGCTGGCAGGTGCTGACGGACAACAGCACCCTGCTGGCGCCTCCGTGGCCGGACTCCGGGTTGACAACCCTGGCCCTCAGCGAACTGCTCCATACGCTACCGACCGACAACTTCACCTCAACCGTCTATGTTTTCGGCAAGGACCTCGCCGGGAACGTAGCGCTGATTCAGTCCCAGACCATTGAGTTGAACCCGATCGCCATCACCACCAACGACAACTTCTCGGTCAACCTGCAGGAGTCCTTCTCCATCAGTGACAATCAGACAAGCGAGGGGGGAGA
>JAYPUA010000030.1:0-33404 GCA_038133845.1 Deltaproteobacteria bacterium | reverse complement strand
TGCCGGGGCCCAAGACAACCAGACTGTCTCTCTGTGGAACACCGACAACGACACCGCCGGGGTGGTGGTCACTTCGATTGACAACAACTCGAAGGAGTCCGGAGACAACGGGACGTTTTTGGTGCGCCTGAGGAGTCGGCCGTTTGACTCCCTGACGGTGCATCTGGCGGCGGACAACTCCACCTTCCTGGAGGCGACTCGGGGCATTCACCTCGTCCCGGATGCCTTGGTCTTTACCGGGGACAACGCAAGCTGGCAGACCGAACAAACGGTGCAGGTGGTCTCCTACGACGACGCCCTGGACGAGGGCGAATACGGTCCGGACAACCAGACCTTCAACGTCTGGCTCAAGCAGGTCACACCCACAGCGCCCCCAGACGTCAACCAGAACGACGACCGGAAGTTCCGGGACAACCTCACGGCCCTGCGTTACCTGAACACAGACTTTGACAACCTGAGCCTGGCCTCTCTGGACAACGACACCGCCGGAGTGGTGATTGCGTCGATTGACAATAGCTCTGCAGAAAACGGAACGCGTGGGAAACTTCAGGTCCGGTTGCAGAGCCGCCCGTTCAACGCGGTCCGGGTCTACCTGGGAGCAGACAACGACTCCGGAAGGGGCATCGAGTTGGAGCCCGGCTTTGTCGATTTTGACAACTCCTCCGGGAACTGGTCGACCTCACAATTGGTTGAGGTTGCCTCCATTGATGACAGCTTTGATGAAGGAGCGTTTGGCCCGGACAACCAGACCTTCCTCATCTGGCTCGACAACGTCACCAACACAGGCAGCGACGGCTTCGACCAGAAATTCCAGGACAACCTCTCCGCGCTGATCATCAGCGGAACAGATTTCAACACCCTCACCTTGGCCTCTTTGGACAACGACACCGCCGGAGTGGTGGTGGTGGGCTACGACAACTCCTCGTCTGAAGACCAAAGCGATCAAGGAAGCCTCTCTTTGCGTCTCGGAAGTCGTCCGTATGGAAACATCGTGGTCCACCTGCAGGTGCTGGCAGACAACCTCTCTCACGCCCTGGACCTGAGCCCGGACAATCTGACATTCGACAATTCGTCCGACAACTGGAGCACTCCTCAGCAAATCATTGTTTCTTCCAAGGATGACGATGTTGATGAAGGCCTCCGTGGTCCAGACAACCAGACCTTCCACATCGCGCTGGACAACATCACGGTCGACCCCGCGTTGCCCCTGGATGCGAAATACCATGATGACGTGGTGCTGGGACAGCAGCGAAAGCTCGTGAGCGCAGGAGAGTTGGTGGACAACCTGACCGCCCTGAGTCTGGACAACGACACCGCCCGGGTTCAACTGGTGGCCTCCGATGACAACGCGTCCGAGTCTGGAGACAACGCCACGGTGACGATCCGGCTGGAGAGCGAACCGTACCACGCGGTGACGGTCCGGATCGGAGACAACACCAGCACCTACGAACTGGGGCTCGACAACGACTCCGGCGTGGTCCCGGACTTCCTGGTCTTTGGTCCGGACAACTGGAGTACCGGACAGGTCTTTACCCTGGTTGCCGAAGAGGATGATTACGATGAGGGCGCGTTTGGTCCGGACAACCAGACCTTCAACGTCTCCCTCAACGCCTCGATCAGCGCGGACGCGCTCTACAACGGAGACAATGCGACCGCGCACAGCGACAACGTGACCATCCTTGTCGAGGACAACGACACCGCCGGGGTGGTGGTGGCGTCCTATGCGGACAACTCCTCATCAGAGGATGGGACGGACCATGGCTCGCTGACGATTCGCCTGCAAAGCCGTCCGTTTGCCGACCTGACGGTCTACCTCCGGATTCTGGCCCCCTTCCTGGAGCACGCGCTGAACCTGAGCCCGGCGAGCCTGAACTTCGACAACAGCTCAGACAACTGGAGCACGCCACAGACCGTCACGATCGCTTCGCTGGATGATGCCGTAGACGAAGGTGGCTACGGTCACGACAACCAGACCTTCCACATCGCGCTGGACAACGTCACCGCCCAGGCCAATCCGGGAGATCTGAAATACGGAGGAGATGTCACCACTACCCGTCAGTTGGTGCATTCCGGAATCCGGGTGGACAACCTGACCGCCCTGAGTCTGGACAACGACACGATGGGCGTGGTGATTGTGGGAACCGACAACCACTCCTCGGAAAACGGAACCCTGGGGCGCCTGCTGGTCAAGCTGCGCAGCGAGCCCTACGACAATGTGACGATCTTTCTGGAGTCTGACAACGGTACCTCGACCTTCTACGACGGCTCGATCTCCGAGATTGGCCTCTACCTCTCCCGGGACAACGTCACGCTCGACAACACCAGCATCGTCCTGGTCGAGTTTGCTCCGTCCGGATCGGGCAACTGGAGCGAGTACCAGACCGTCTGGGTGCAGTCGATCGACGATGCCGTGGATGAAGGCACACTCGGCCCAGACAACCAGACCTTCAACGTGTGGGTTCACCATGTTGATGTGGACAACACGACCGCCGACCTGCTCTATGACAACGACTCGCTGGCTCAGTCGCAGATCAACCTGAACACCCTCGGAAACCTTACGGACAATCTGACGCTGGTCTCTGCCGACAACGATACCGCTCGAGTGCTCCTGAGCTACGGGGACAACGTCTCGACGGAAGATGGCGGCTCCGGAGACTTCACGGTGCGCCTGCAGACTCAACCTTTGGACAACGTCACGGTCTTCTTCACCGACAACGACACCTCCGGGCGCCTGCTGGGGCTGAGGTTCACTCCGGACAACCTGACCTTCACGGGCTCTTCCGGAAACTGGAGCATGGCCCAAACGGTGGTCTTCAACGCCCGGGATGATCACTTGGACGAAGGCGAGCTGGGGCCGGACAATCAGACCTTCACCGCGTGGGTTCATGACGCCCTCAGCGGAGATCCGCTGTATCACAGCGACAACGGCACCGCAGTCAGCGACAACCTGACGGGCTTGGTGGCCACCGACAACGATACCGCCGGGGTGGTCGTCTTGGCCAGCGACAACCGCAGCTACGAGAACGGGACGACCGGAACCCTGTTGGTGCGCCTGCAGAGCGAGCCTTACGGACAGGTGTCGCTCAAGCTGGCTGCCGACAACCGGACCCACACCCTCGACGGGGCAGACTTCCCGCTGGGCATCTGGCTCAGTCCGGACAACCTGAGCTTTGCCGCCGACAACTGGAGCACCGTCCAAACGGTCACCCTCCACTCGTTTGACGATCAGGTGGACGAGGGCGCCCTGGGAATCGACAACCAGACCACGTTTTGGGTGAGGCTGGAGAGCCTTGATGACGACAACGCATCCGGGATGCTCTACGACAACATCTCGGCGGCACGGATCAACCTGAACACGGTGGAAAATCCGGTGGACAACTTCACCGTGGTCTCCACCGACAACGACACCGCCCGGGTGATTCTGGTCTATGGCGACAACGACTCTGCCGAATCCGGAGACAATGGAAGTTTCACGGTGCGTCTGCAGACCCAGCCGCTGGATAACGTTACGGTCTTCCTTACCGACAACGACACCTCCGGGCGCCTGCTGGGGCTGCAGTTTACTCCGGATCAGCTGGTCTTCAACAGCTCCGCCAGCGACAACTGGAGCGTAGCGAAACCGGTGGTCTTCAGCGCCCGGGATGATCAGGTGGACGAAGGGGGCAAGGGCCTGGACAACCAGACCTTCACCGCGTGGGTCGACAACGTCTCCAGCACCGATCCTCGCTACTCCGGAGACAACGGCACCGCAGTCAGCGACAACCTGACCGGCCTGATCGCCACGGACAACGACACGGTCGGGGTGATCATCGTTGCCACGGACAACCGCAGCTACGAGAACGGAACGACCGGAACACTGCTCGTCCGGCTGCGCAGTGAACCCTACGGCAACGTCACGGTCAAGCTGCTGGCCGACAACGACTCCCAAACCCTGGGAGCACAGAGCGTCACTCTGGGAGTGGCCCTGATGCCGGACACTCTGGTGTTTGCTAGTGGAAACTGGAGCACGGCTCAAACCGTTGAGGTTGAGTCTCTGGATGACCTGGTGGACGAAGGCGATCGAGGACCTGACAACCAGACAGCCTTCTGGGTCAAGCTGGGGAGCCTCGATGACGACAACGCGTCCGGGATGCTCTACGACAACATCTCGGTGGCGCGGATCAACCTGAACACGGTCGGCACGGAAGTCGACAACTTCACCGTGGTTTCGACGGATAACGACTCTGCCGGGCTGAATGCCTCGACCAGCGGATACGCGGTCGCTGAAAACGAGTCGCAGAATGCGACCCTGTCGCTGAGCCTCAACAGCATGCCCTATGGCGAGGTCACGGTGTACCTCAACACTGACAACGCGACATACGGAGGTTACGCCATCCCGGATACGCTGGTCTTTGGACCTGACAACTGGAGCAGCGTTGACACCGCCACCATTGTTGCAGAAGATGACTTTGTCGATGACGGGGACGACAACGGGACCGACAACACGAGCTTCGTCATCCGACTCGACAACACCACCTCCACCGCCCCCGGAGACGAGAAGTACGACAACGGGACCGTCCTCACCGGTGCCCTCACCGAAAACGTCACCTACTACGCCCTGGACAACGACACCATCGGCATCCGTCTGGTGATGATCGACAACTACACCCAGGAGTCCGACAACACCAACACCGGAAGCTTCACCGTCTTCCTCAACAGCCAGCCTTGGCCCGGAGAAACGGTGACGGTGTACCTAAAGGCAGCCTCATCCTCGAACGATGATTTGGGCGTAACCCTGGATAACGGAACCGCTGGACCCTCATTTGGTGCAGCTGAGCTGGTTTTTGGTAATTCAAACTGGAACACCCCCCAAACAATCACTGCTGTGGCCTCCGATGATCCTCAAGATGAGGGAGAAGTCGGGCCAGACAACCAGACATTCCAGATCGAGGTCACCGACTCCCTGAGTTCACTGGGGTCGCAAGCAAAATACAAATTTTCGAAAATCAGCGGATATGGCGGAGGTACCGACAACGTCACGTTTGTTGTTGAAGACAACGACACTCGAGCAGTTTACGTCACGGTCCAAGGAAAGACCTATACGCTGGACAACGCCTCTCTCGCTGTCATCGCAGACAACGGAACAGACAACCTGACAATCGCAGAGGACGGAACAGACAACCTGACAATCGAGGTTAGCCTTAGGACACGCCCCTCCTCGACCGTGACGATTGATTTCTCAATCGATTCAGACGTCTTCCCCGAAAGTTTGGACACGGATGGTATTGAGGAACAGTCACTCTCCAGTTACGCAGTAACCTTTAATAAGAATAACTGGAACACCCCTCAAACCATCACTGTCAGCGCCAACGATGAAAGCTTCGATCTGGACAACAAAACACTGACGCTGCCTTTTCTGTCAAGTAGTTCAGATCTCTTGTATTCCAGCAGTAATGCTCCCCAAGGACAGCTGAAAGTAATCAAGATTGATAATGACAGTTCAGGGATCGTTCTAACACTGAACGACAATTACACTCAGGAAGCATCGGTGGATGGAAATACGGGGAACTTCACGGTTGTGTTGACCTCAAAGCCTCTTGAGTACATGGCCGTTCGGCTGAAGGTCGACAACACAACAGCAGGAGTCAAGTTTGTCAGTGGAAACAGCCTCGTTGAAAAGCCCGCTCTTGGGTTTGAGCGTGCAACCTGGAATGTCCCTCAGACGGTAGTTTTCAAGGCTGTTGATGACTCCATCGATGAGGGAGACAACGGGACCGACAACCAAACCTTTGTGATTGAAATCGATGCCATCTGTACCAATGCAAACAATGCACTTACCGCACTGCAAAATGGTTGTCTGCAGGAAGACCGGGTTGCTGATGACAAGTACTCTCAACTGAGCACCTTGGACAACTACACCGACAACATCACGGTGATCGCCGAGGACAACGACACGGCACGGGTGCGGATGGTGCTGGTGGACAGCGACAACGCCACGCGTGAAGGCGACGCTTTGGATGTGGCGCGTGTGTCGGTAGTGCTGGACAGCGAACCGTATCACGACGTGACCGTCCGTCTGAGCAGCAGCGATCCGGTCACCGGGATCAGCCTCTCTCAGGACTCGCTGGTGTTTGGTTCCGGAAACTGGAGCACCCGGCAGACCGTGACCGTGGTGGCCGTGGATGACGACTACGACGAAGGCAGCAAAGGTTGGGACAACCAGAGCTTCATCGTGCTGGTGGACAACGTCACCAGCGTGGACCCAAAGTACCACCTGGACAACACGACCTTCGTGGCCAGCCTGGACAACGGCTCGACCTTCGAGGGGGGACGAGACAACTTCAGCATCGCCGCGCTGGACAACGACACGGTCGGAGTGGTGGTCACCTTTGACAACTCCTCAAAGGAGTCTGGCGACAACGGCACCATGGTCGTGCACCTGCGGAGTCGACCTTATGCGGACATAACGGTTCACTTTGCGGCAGACAACAACTCCGGCCTGGGGCTGTATCTGGTTCCGGACAACCTGACCTTCTCCACCGACAGTTGGAGCGACAACCAGACCGTTCAGGTGGCCTCCTATCCGGACTATGTGGACGAGGGCACTCGTGGGAGCGACAACCAGACCTTCGCGATCTGGATTGCCGACATCGACAACAGCACGGACAACGACTCGCTCTACGACAACCTGTCCCTGGCCCGGATCAACCTGGACAGCATCGGCAACGAAGTGGACAACTTCACCGCAGCCTCGGAAGACAACGACACGGCGGCGGTCAGCTATCGCCTGGATCCGGACAACACAACCTACGAGAACGGAACCACCTTCCGGCTTTATGTCCGGCTGGACAGTCAGCCGACAGACAACCTGACGCTGTTCTTCAACTCCAGCAACGTGATCTACGGGGGCTATGCCGACCCGGATAACCTGAGCTTCACCAACACCGGAAGCTGGGAAAACGGAGTGGACAACTGGAGCACCGAGCAGTTTGTCACCGTCCGGGCAACGGAGGACAACTTCACCGAGTTTGACAACACCACCTTCCTCCTCACTCTGGACAACATCTCCAGTGGAGATCCGAAGTACAGCGGGGACAACTTCACCTTCTCGGCAAACAGCGCGTTGCAGGACAACCTGACGGTCCTGACGATTGACAACGACACCTTCCGGGTGCTGATGACCCTCGTGGACAACAACTCCAAAGAATCTGGCGATAACGGCTCATTCACGATCCGCCTGAGCAGCCAGCCCTTTGGAGAGGTGACCGTCTACTTGGCGGCAGACAACGACTCCGGAAGGGGAATCAGGGTGGTGCCGGGCAGTTTGGTCTTCGACAACAGCTCAGACAATTGGAGCACCGCTCAGACGGTTCAGGTGGTCTCTGATGACGACCAGATTGATGAAGGGACACAAGGTCCGGACAACCAGACCTTCAATGTCTGGCTCGACAACGTGACCAACTCCGGTGCCGATGGCCGAGACAACGGGACGGAACTGGTCACCAAGCTGACCTTTGACGGAGTGGAGGTCACGCAGGTAGGCTTCGCTTCGCTGGACAACGACACCGCCACGGTCTCTCTGGTCACGCTGGGCGACAACCGCACCCACGAGGATGACTCAGACAACGACACCTTCTCGGTTGTTCTCACTGCAGAACCCCGAGGGACCGTGACCGTCCAGCTGCGCAGTAGCGACAACGGCACCGGAGGCGATGTCCTGCCGGACAACCAGACCTTGACCTTTGACAGCAACAACTGGAACGCGGCGCAGATCGTGACTGTGACCGCAGCCAAGGACTTCATCGATGACGGAGACTTTGGAGCCGGAGACAACACGACCTTCGTGGTCTTTGTGGACAACGTCAGCAGCGATAATGCCTCGGACATTTATGCCAGCCAGGTGCTGCTCGACAACAAGTCGCTCTTTGCCAATCAGGTCGACAACCTCACCTACACGGCTGTTGATAACGACACGGTCGGGGTCACCTTGACCTCGGTAGACAACGAGACCTCCGAGTCCGGAGACAACGGCAGCTTCACGGTGGTCCTCAACAGCCAGCCGTTGCAGTCGGTCCAGATCTTCCTTGCCGACAACGACACCTCCGGGCGCTTGCTGGGGCTACGCTTTGTCCCGGACACCCTGACCTTCGACAACAGCTCAGGCAACTGGAGCACGGCGCAGACGGTTCAGGTGGTTGCCCGGGAGGACTCGGTGGACGAAGACGCCGCCGGTCCGGACAACCAGACCTTCCGGATTGACGTCCCGTCCATCACCAGCAGCGATCCCAAGTATGGCTCCCGGGACAACGTCACCGCGACTCACGGAGGCACGGTCGACAACCTCAGCTTCCTGGCCGAAGACAACGACACGGCCAGCGTGCGCTTCACCCTGGTTTCAGGGGACAACGCGACCTCGGAGGATGGAGACGGCGCCACCGTCAGCGTAGTGCTGACCAGCGAGCCGTTTGACGCAGACAACACCACGAATACCGACAGCCTCAGCGTTCAACTGAGCAGCAGCGACAACACCACCGGCTTCAACCTGGTGTTCAACAGCACCTCCGGACGGTCTCAGAGCCTCACGTTTGACAACAGTAGCTGGAGCACGGCGCAGACGGTGACACTGGTGGCGGTAGATGACCTCTACGATGAGGGCAGCCTCGGCGCCGACAACCAGACCTTCCGGGTGCAGATTGACAACGTCAGCTCATCTGATGTGAAGTACAACGGGGACAACGCCTCGATTGAAGGCGCTGCCGACGGCAGCACCCTTGTGTCCGGAGTGGACAACTTCAGCATTGCGGTGCTGGACAACGACACCGCCGGCGTGGTGGTGGTGGTCGACAACGCCTCTCAGGAACGTGGAGACAACGGGACACTGACAGTGACCCTGAGGAGCCGTCCTTGGGGCGAGGTCACCGTCAGGCTCGCGGCCGACAACAGCACCCGCACGCTCGCCGGAGCCGGAGATCAGGTGCCTACCGGAATCTACCTGGTCCCGGACACCCTGGTGTTCTCCACCGACAACTGGACCACGGGGCAGAACATCGAGGTGGTCTCCTACATCGACAACATCAGCGAGGGCACCTCCGGAGCCGACAACCAGACCTTCAACGTCTGGCTCAGTCAATTGGACAACACGACCGACAACGACTCGCTCTACGACAATGACAGCCTGCAACTGAGCCTGAACGCTGCCGCGGGCCTGACCGATAACATCACCCTCGCGTCGCTGGACAACGACTCCCCGCGAATCCTCTGGAGCATGGTGGACAACTTCACCGACGAGGCCAATGCCAGCGACAACGGCACCTTTGTGGTCCGGCTGGCCTCTCGTCCGCATGACAACATCACCGTCACCCTCAGCGTGGTGGACGTGATCGCCGCCGATGGCTCCGACCCGGTGGATACCGAGATCAGCTTCGACAACGCCTCGGTGACCTTCTCCACGGTGCTGTCCTTCGGTCCGGACAACTGGAGCGACAACCAGACTGTGACCTTCTGGGCGATTGACGATCAGGTGGATGAACACACCCAGGGACCCGACAACCACACGGTCACGGTGCGGGTGGACAACATCACGGTCATCAACAGCGACAACGACTCCCACTACGTCTACCACTATGCGAACAACCGCAGTTTCCCCACCGACAACCTGACCGCAGCGGTTGGGGATAACGACTCGGCTGAAATTGTGTTTAGTTGGGAGGGAGGTGACAACGTGACCTCTGAGGATGGGAAGAGCATCAAACTGCTTGTTTCTCTAAATAGCAGACCCTTTATTGGAGATTCTAATTTCATGAAATTGAGGGTTAGAATCGATAATAGAACGGAAGCATACTTCGAAATACCAGATGACGCGGATGAGTTGCTGGAAAAAGACCTTGGGGCAGTATACAAAAATGACTACCTTGGGTACTATTCTACAATTCAATTTTATGGAATCTCTTGGACCGCTGGAGTCTCTCGAAAAGTAATTGGCCTTGATGATTGGGAGAAGGAAGATAATAAAACAGGCACAATTTCAGCTGAAATTCAGTACTCTGCAGATGCAATATACGATAATTTGAGCGACCAGAATATAACTTTCATCAATCTGGATAATGAAGGGAATTTAGAGCTTCAACTGTCTCAGTCTGCTTTGCAGATCGTTGAGGGTTCCTCGGCTGAATTTACAGCGTGGCTGAACCAAAGACCTACGGGAAATGTCACCATAAGTGTCCAAGGGAACGACCCAACGGAGCTGACCTCTTCCAACTCAGTGCTGATGACCTCACCCGGAAAAGATAACTACAGCGTGTCAATAGATGCCAGTGAAACATTAATCACGTCAGTAACTGCGATCAAGACTGGAACCTGGAGCATCCCACAAACGGTGACGGTGAGCGCGGTGGACGACAACATCACGGACGGAAACCAGCCGGTGACGGTGCAGTTGACCGGAGCCGGGGTGGTGGGTGACAACGTCACCGTCACGGTGGTGGACAACGACACTTCGGGCATTGTCTTCAACTGGGTCGGAGACAACTTCACCTCGGAGGACGGCGACAATGCAACCTTCACCGTTCGCTTGAGGAGCGCGCCGTTCAGCAGTGCGGACAACACCACCGATGGTCTGGTCGACGCAACGGTCCACCTCGGGGTTCGAGGCAAGGACAACCACTCCGTCTCCTTCAGCGCCGACTCGCTGACGTTTGGTCCGGACAACTGGAGCGCCGCCCAAACGGTGACGGTGAGCGCGGTGGACGACAATTATGACGAAGGGCCGGCCAGCGCGGTGGATGCCGGAGGTCGGGACAACCAGACCTACACGATCTACATCGACAACGTGACCAGCGCCGACTCGGTGTATGCAGCGATGACAAAGTTTGACAACATCTCGGACATGAGCACGGTGATTGTGGAGGACAACGACCTGTCCGGGATCGGAGTGGAGTTGGTGGCCTCTGACAACAGCAACTATCAGCTCAAGTTCTTCCTGCTCTCTGATCCGTCCGGAGACAACGTCACGCTCAGCCTGGAAGGCTTTGGGGGCAACATCCGGTTCGACAATGACAGCGCCTCCGGAGGGGAGAGCAGCACCTTGAACCTGACCCTCAGCTGGGTGGACAATGCGACAGTCTACCTGACCAACACGAGCCGCAACCTGGACAACGAGTCGGATGACGACGATGGGTTCCTGGACAACCTGACGATCCTCAGCTTCTCGGCATCCAGCACCTCCGACAACAGCAGCTACCATGGGAAGCAGCTCTCGAAGACGCTGATCCGAAGGGTTGATACGGGCGCGGTGTATACGGATTTTGACAACGGAACCTCTCTTCCGAAGTGAGCATGCGCTGGCTGGCTGGAGTGTTGCTGATGGTGGTGGTTGCAGGTGGGATCTGGTGGTACAGAACGCCACCCAGGTTTGAAGTGGTGGTTCAGGTGCTCGACGACACCACCGGAGAGGCACCGGGCGAGTCCGGTCCGGACGTGGGACTCTTCACCGTGCAGCTCAGCAAGAACCCCCGGGAGTCGGTGACCTTCTCCCTCATCAGCTCGGCTCCGGATCAGGGACTCCCGGAGGCCTCTACCCTGACCTTCGACTCCCGCGACTGGGACCAGCCGAAAACCGTCACGGTGATCGGGCAGGACGAGTTCATCGATGATGATGAGGTGGCCTACCGGATTCATCTCTTCTGGGAAGACCCAGAGACCGAGCGCCGTGCGGAAGCGTGGGTGGAGCTGCTCGGGCTGGACGACGACCGCAAGCGCATCCTGATTGGACACCTCCCTCCGGAGGCGGCAGACACGGCACGGGTTCAGGTCCAACTGGCAACGCAGCCGGTCACTCCTGTGGAACTCTGGGTGCAGGGAGGAGAGTCGAGCTGGAACCGGACCGGGCTTTCACAGAGCCGCACGGTCTTCAAAGCGCTCGCTCAGCCGGAGCGGCTCTTCTTCGATGCCTCGAACTGGAACGTCCCGCAGACAGTGGAGGTCCGCTCCCGGGGAGGTTCGCTGAAGGCTTCTGGCGAGGCAGAGGCGCGCCAGAACTACGACTGGGTGATCCGCGACGGTGCCCTGCAGATGCAATGGCTCAAGCTGGTTGTGGTTCAGCCGCACGAGCACACCGACTACCGCAACTTCAGCCACTCGGTGCTGATCAACCCGGAGCGTTGCCTGAGATGCAACGGCGCTCCAGGCTCCTGAAATGCCTCGGACGCCTTGGGTTCTCGCCGGGGTGGTGCTGATCGGCCTGCTCGGTTTTGGAGCCTACCAGCTTCAGCGATTCCAGCAAAACCTCCCCTCTGTCCCGGAGGGAACCTCCTCTCCTGAGGAAACCACCCTCTTCCACAGCGGATTCCGCTACGTCGGGGAAGCCCGGCAGGGACGTCCGGAAGGCTACGGTCGCCTCTTCTACGCCAACGAACAGATCCGCTACGAAGGTCAGTGGAAGTCCGGAAATCCTCACGGATTCGGCACCAGCTACTTTGAAAACGGGAGCATTCGCTTTCAGGGAAACTGGGAAAACGGCGTGTCGCGCTTTCCCTGAATGGAAGCGGTCGGTTTCCTATCGCTCGGGTGCGGCGAACCACCACGCGCGTTTGACGTCCTGTCCCCGGACCTCCACCGCGAAATTCTCATACTGCCAGACCTCTCTCCGCAGGTGGTGCTGAACGCGCTCCGGGCGTGGCAGGTTCCCGAGGGCAATCTCCGGCCGCTGCTGCATCACCAACTCCACGGCTTGCCCGAGTTGAAGCCACTCCACGCCTCCCTGACGGTGGAAGGTCGCTCGAAACGAGCCCAGCCGCAGCTTGAGCGAGGGGGTTCCGGAAGAGGTGCTCCCGAGGCGAACCGGTGAGGTCTGGGGGACGCGCATGGGCTTGGGGAACTCCGGAGCCCGCCCGAGCTGTCCTAGAGCGTAGTTGCGATAGGGCGAGGGGAGCGGCAGGCGAACGACCTGCTCCCACGCCTGCAGCGCAGCGGCATTGCGCTGGCGCTCGCTGAGGATGGCAGCGTGGTTGTAGGCTGCAGGGAGGAAGTCCGGATGACGCTGCTGGAGGACGGTGAGGACCCGAATCGCCCGATCGGTGGTCTCCAGGCCCATGGCGCTGCCAAAGCGATGCAGGGCGAGGGCCTTGAGCGTCAGCGCCTCTGGAGCGGTCCGGTCCAGCTCAAGCGCCCGGTCTGCCGCGCTCATGGCTCCGGCAGGATCCTGCGACCAGAGGAGCACTGCCGCGAGGTTGCTCCAGGAAGGAAGGTGCCTTGGGTCGCGCCGCGTCGCCTCTTCCAGCCAGCTTCTCGCCTGGGCAAGGCTCGGCGCGACCCCTTCCGCCTCCAGACAGTTGCGCTGAGGACCTCGACTCAACTCGGCTCTGGTCTCGGCCTCGACCAGCAGAGGGGTCATGATCGACACGGGCAGCAGCGGGTTGCAGCGTCCGAGATCCTGCATCGCCTGCTGAAATTCAAGCACGCCCAGGTTGTTGAGCACCGCCCGTCCGGGAAAGAGACGGTGGTACTCCTCCAGCAGCCTGCGGGCATCTTCCAGACGCCCCAGGTGCAGCAGCATCGTACCGAAGTCGAACAGCGCCTGCGCATCACGAACCCGCTGGAGGGTGCTCTGGAGCAGCGCAGCCCGCACCGTTGACGGCGGATGGCTGTCCCGATCCGGATGCAGACGCCCCTGCCCGCCCCACCTCTCGAAAAACCGATCCCCCTCCTCTAGCAGCGCGTCCACCGGAAAGCCGGCCTGAAGCGCATAGGTCAGACCGTATGCGTCGGCTTGCAGTTCCTTGAGGATGTTGGGAGCGAGCGCCGACTCCTGCTGGAGCCAGCGGCTCAACTCTGGAGATGGAGCGGAGAAGGCATCCACCTTCCAGAAGTCGTCTTGGGCAAGGTGGGCAAGCTCGTGCCCAAGCACAAAGGCAGCACGAGCGTCGCCTGAGTGGGAGTCCGGGGAGTAGAGGAGATCGAGGGCGGCATGGTTGAGGAGCACGGAGCCGTCCGGGAGGGAAACTGCCAGCGGAGTCCTGCGAGAGCGCAGCAACACCAGCCGCGGAGTCCGGCCTCCCCGCTTGTCTGCCGCCGCGACCACCTCGGCAAAGATGGCTCGGATGCGACGAGCTTCAGGAGTTCGGGACTCTTCCAGGGCACCATGCTGCTCGAGCCACCACTCGGCATGGACTCGCGGATCGGCTTGGGCCCAGAGGCTTCCGGCAAGAAGCAGGGCCAACAGGAGGCCGCCCAGCGACTTCATTCAAACAGCAGGATCAGGTCGTTCACGGCCTCACCCGTGTTGACCCAGAGGGCTGGAGTGGGCTCCGGAGTGAGTGCAAGCAACTCCAAAGTGTCCAGCGCCCCGATGACGCCCGGAAGGGCCTGCGCCTGAGTCAGCTCATGTTGCAATTCGCGGATGGGCAGGTGGACAAAAAAGTCGTGATCCCGATGCTGCAGGGCCAACTGACTCCCCTCCACCAGTGTGCCCAACTGGAACCAGGGGGTGTGAGGGGGCTCCACAAATCGTCCGGACCATTGGCGGATTTCCGGGAGAATGACGGATTTGGGGTCGCTGTAGCGCTCGGCCCAAGTTCGCCAGGCCAGCGCCTGCCGAGTGACGGAACCCTCGAGGCTCAACTGCTCGACCTGCCCCAGGGAGCGCGCTGCTGCGTCTGGCTGGTTCTGGATGAGTTGGTGGGCGGTGCGCGTCATCAAGCGGCCGGCCCAGAAGGCGGAGTGTTCCGGAGACGGAGACGAGGTCGCAAAGCCTTGGGCAACCTCGAGCCCGGGAGCCGGAGCGACGGCCATTGGCAGCGCCTGCAGGCGCTCGGCGATGGCGACGGATTCCAGCCCGGGAGGCTCGCTGAGGCGTGTGCCCCACCAGCTGACTCCGGCGATCAGGGCCACGGATGCTGCAATCAACAGTGGCTTCCACTGTCCCATTGACTGCTTGACAGCAGCGGGCTTTTTGGGAGGAGGCGGGGAGATCTTCTGTTCTGGAGGAGGAATGGTGGGAGCAGGAGCCAGCGACTGATCCTCCTGGAAAAGGTGAGGCAATGCCTCTTTGGTCTCCATGAGTACAGCCATCCAGTCCGAACACTCCTGGCAGGAGGCCAGGTGTTCCACAAGGCTTTGATGCTCGCTCTCCGAAAGCACACCATCGGCGAACTGCGCCATGGCCTGGGTGGAAGGACAGTCATTCAGCATGGAGGCACTCCTTGGATTTCAGTCAGAAACGCGCTGCACAAAAGCAACTCTCACATCATCAGGACGGACAGGGCTCCGATTTTCAACAGATTCCCGGCCACAACTTCCAGGACCTTCTTGCCTAACAGGCCAAGAGGGCAAATTTCAATCAGGAATTCACTGATGAGTTCAATCTATCACAGGAAGTCGGGGAGCGGTAGGCAAGGGCGAGAATTTTTGCTCCGGGCCTTCCAGAGGAAGGCCCGGGAAGAAAGCTGGGGGGCCTATGCGAAGCGTTCGCAATCGTCCAGCAGCTTCTGGATCTCCGCTCCACGGAAGAAGTCGGGCTGATCCGAAACCCCGGTCTGGATGCTGGTGATGAAGCGTTGGTACATGTTGGGAGTGGCGCCACAGTCAAGCGACTCCCAGGTCCCGGAGTCGATGTTTTCTCCGGTGCACCACTCCAGAGAGGTCAGGGACTGATCGAGGTTGATCCTCAAGGACCCCTGGCTCCCGAAGATGCGCAGGGCCACCGTGTTGTGGTGCCCGGTGGCCCATCGGGTGGCGTGGATGGTTCCCAGCGCGCCGTTTGCAAAGCGGGCACTGATGACCATCGAGTCATTGGCATCCAGAGGGTACTCGCCGATCTGGGTGCCCTTGACCTCGGGGAAGGTCTTCAGGGTGCAGCTCAACTCCTCGATGGGTCCCACCGGATAGGTGGCAAAGTCCAGGATGTGCACGCCGATGTCCCCCAGAGTGCCTTTGCTCCCGTGCTGTGTGGAGAGCCTCCAGAGCCACTTGTCCTCGGTCTTCCAGTCGCCCCAGGCCTTACTCACGAGCCAGCTCTGCAGGTAGCTCGCCTCCACGTGCATCACGGTTCCGAGTTGTCCGGACTGGACCAGCTCGTACGCCTTGTGAATGGCCGAGGCGTTCCGGTAGCTGAAGTTGACCAGGTGCACGACTCCGGCGGCTTGTGCGGCCTCGGCCATCCGGAGGGCGTCCGCGTGATTCTCGGCCAGCGGCTTCTCGCAGAGCACATGCTTTCCGGCCTGCAGCAGTGGCAGGGTGGTGACACAGTGAAAACGGTCCGGGGTGACGTTGCTCACGGCATCGAACGCTCCAAAATCGAGCAGGGCCTCCACCTCCGTGAACACGTTCGGAATCCTGTGCTTTTCGGCAAACGCCTGGGCGACGTCCTCCCGGACGTCACAGGCGGCGACCAATTCAACGCCTTCGATCCGGGAGTACTCTTCCGCGTGGCGATGGGCCATGCCTCCGGTCCCCACAATGGCCATCCGGATCATCGCAGCCCCTCTGTTCCGGGAGCATGCAGCTTGGGACCTCGCTCCGTGATGGCCTCCACCGGCGGGGTCGCCTTGCGAGTGTAGCCGTCCTCCCACTTCCCGCCTTCCGGACAGGCCCACTTGACGGCGTTCCGCAGGACCAGCTGGATCTCGGGCTGGTGGTAGATCGGGTAGGTCTCATGCCCGGGGCTGAAGTAGAAGATCTTCCCGTTTCCACGCTTGTAGGTCAGCCCGGAGCGGAAGGTCTCACCGCCCTGAAACCAACTCGAGAAGACCATCTCTTCCGGAGGGGGCACCTGAAAAGGCTCCCCGTACATCTCGGATTGCGGCACCTCGAAGTAGCGTCCCAGCCCTTGAGCGATGGGATGTCCCGGGTTGCAGACCCAGACCCGCTCCAGTTCTCCGGCCTCCCGCCAGGTCAGGGAACAGGTGGTCCCCAGCAGGCGTCGGAAGATCTTGGAGTAGTGTCCGGAGTGCAGGACCAGCAACCCCATGCCCTCGAGCACCCGGGCCTGGACCCGATCGACGATGGCATCTTCGACCTGACCGTGGGCCGCGTGCCCCCACCAGGTCAGGACATCCGTGGAGGCCAGCACTTCTTCGGTCAGCCCGTGTTCGAGTTCCTGCAGAGTGGCGGTGCGGGTGGTGATTTCCGGGTCTTCCTGAAGCGTGTCCGCAATGCAGGTGTGCATGCCTTTCGGATAGACCTCCTGAACAACGGCGCTGGTCTGTTCGTGGACGTTCTCGCCCCAGACGGTGACTTGAATTGGCATAGGATGCTGATGTGGAAAAGGGTGTGGAAGGGGAGGGCCTCTTCAGCTTCTCCCGAAGGGGTTGGCGCTCCGGAGAGTGGGAGCGTGAATGCTCAAAACGCGATGGTCATGATGGGAAAACGTCTGTGGCATTTCAAGCTTTTTCAAGCGTCGCCAGCAGGGGCGAGCGTACCGGGAAAGTGCCCTGAAGAAAAGGCTCCCGGAAGCAGAGCCTGGGCGGCTTCTCAACCTTGGGCGACCCCCTTGATCTTCCGGATCAGCACCGGGGCCAGGAGGCTGAGAAATGCCATCACCCAGAGGGTCAGGCAGATGGCTGATTCAAAGAAGATGGCCACGCTCCCGTCGCTGTAGATCATGGCCCTCCGGAAGTTCGTCTCGATCAGGTCTCCCAGCACGACTCCCAGGATCAGCGGGGCAAGCGGAAAGTCGGCTCGCCGCATCAGGTAGCCGATCACGCCGAAGATCAGCACCAGCAGCACGTCGAACTCACTCCCGTTGATCGTGTAGGCGCCCACGATGCAGAGCATGGTGATCAGCGGCATCAGCACCCAGCGTGGGGTCTGGAGAATTCGTGCGAACAGCCCCACCAGAGGAAGGTTGAGGACGATGAGGAAGAAGTTTCCGATGAACATCGAGGCGGCCAAGCCCCAGAAGATCTCCGGGCTGTTTTCCAGCAACAGCGGTCCCGGGGTCACTCCAAAGCTGATCAGGCCTCCCAGCATCACGGCCGTGGTCTCGCTTCCGGGAACGCCCAGGATCAGCAGCGGAATGAAGGAGCCTACCGAGGCTGAGTTGTTGGCCGACTCCGGTGCTGCGACTCCCCGGACGTCCCCCTCTCCGAAGCGGTTGGGCTGGAGCAACTTCTTCTCGGTTGCATAGGCAATGAAGCTGGCGATTGTCCCTCCAGCGCCCGGGAGCACCCCGACCAGAAATCCGGAGACGCAGCTGCGCAGGATGGTCGCGATGGAGTCCCGGATCTCTTTCAGAGAGAGCAACAGGCTGGTGAGCGGCTGCATGGGCGCCTGCTGGTCTTCGCGCTCTCCGAGCATGAAGAGCAACTCGCTCACGGCAAAGAAGCCGATGACGACCACGATGAAGTCGATGCCGTCGTACAACTCCAGCATCCCAAAGGTCAGGCGGCTTACTCCGGTGGTGGAGTCGATGCCGATTGCGGCGATGGCCAGCCCCAAAAATGCGGAGAGGATGGCCTTGATCAGGCTGCCAAGGCTGAAGCTGGAGAGCGCGATGAAGGCAAAGACCATCAGCACCGTGTACTCCGCTGGGCCGAAGCTGATTGCCAGGTCTGCGAGGATCGGCGCAAACAAGGCGAGGAAGAAGATCGACAGCGTCCCCCCTCCAAACGAGGCCACGGCAGACATTGCCAGCGCTTTCCCCCCGAGCCCCTGCCTGGCCATCGCGTATCCGTCCAGTGTGGTCACCGCGGCAGCGGAGGTCCCGGGGACGTTGAGCAGAATGCTGGAGATCGAGTTCCCGTACTGCGATCCATAATAGATTCCGGCAAAGAGGATCAGGACGGTGGCCGGAGGAACCTCCAGCGTGTAGACGATGGGGAAGAGGACGGCAATCGCGTTGACCGGGCCAATTCCGGGAAGCATCCCGATCGTGGTCCCCAGAAACGCTCCGAGCAGAACAAAGAGGATGTTCTGCAAGGTGAGCGCGACAACGAAGCCCTCAAGCAGGTGTTGAAAGGAGTCGATGCGGCCTCCTTCAGCGGAACCACAGGCCACGCCCGAGGGAGATCCCGAGCAACCCGTCAAAGAGGAGCAAGCACAATCCGGAGAGTACAACCGCGCAGACGGTGGCTTGCTTCCAGTTGGCCCCGAAGAGCATGGAGACCAGAACCATCAGGGCGGTCATGGTGATCAGGAACCCGACGTACGGGAGTCCCTGGGTGTAGAGGATGATGGCCAGGCACAGTGGAATCCGTTTGCGCCAAGCCTCCCACGACTCTTCCTCTGGGACGAAAGCCGTGGGCTGAAGGAGTAGCCAGACGCTCATGAGCGCGAGCACTCCGGCAACTCCGTAGATCCAGTGGTGGGGACCAATGATCCCGTTGTAGAAACCCACCTCGAACTGGCTTCCTCCGAAGCCATAGGCGAGCGCAAAGATCAGAGCGACCAGCGCATAGCGTCGGTCGTATGTTCCGGTCCCCGGCGTGGTCATTTCATGAAGCCCAAGTCTTTGGAAATCTGGGCGACTTTCCCGATCTGGGAGCCGACAAAACCTTCAAAGTCGCTCCCGAAGGACTCAAACGGGGCCAGTCCATTCTTGGCCGCCAGGTCCTTCCACTGCGAGGAGCCCGAGACCTTCCGGACGATGTCCACCCACTCGTTGTAGCGTGCGGTGGAGATGTTCTTGGGCGCATAGAAGCCTCTCCAGTTGGCACCGATCACATCGTAGCCTTGCTCCCGGGCGGTCTTCACGTTTGGGATGGCCGGAATGCGCTCGGGAGCCAAAATGGCCAGCACCCGGACGTTCCCCTGCTTCTGGTACTCAATGACCTCGGAGATGTCCCCGGTGAAGGCATCGGCCCGACCGCTGATCACCTCGAGCATGGCAGTTCCGCCGTTGTCAAAGGAGATGTAGTTGATCGCCTTGAGGTCCTTCACGCCCGCCGAGTCAGCCAGAATGAGCATCTTCAGGTGGTCCCAGCCGCCAGCGGAGCTTCCGCCGACAATCGCGGTGCGGCGCGGGTTGCTGCGCATGGCCTCGACGAGGTCTCCAACGGTCTGGAACTGCGAGTCCTTCTTGACCGCGATGGCCCCGTAGTCGGCCCCCAGGGCACCGATCCAGCGCACGTCATCGGCCTTGAAGCCGGCATACACGTTTTGTCCCAGCCGAGCTGCGGTGGCCATGCTTGCGGCGACGATCAGGTTCTCGTCATCTCCACGCTTGGTCACGACGTGAGCGTAGGCCTTGCCTCCACCGGCTCCGGACATGTTGGTGACGGTCATCGTTCCGTCAATGAGCCCAAGGTCGCCCATGACCTGAGCCGCAGGGACACGGCAGGTGAAGTCCCAGCCTCCGCCGGCTCCGGCAGGGGCGATGCACTCGGTGTTGCCAGGTTTGGCCCAGGCGGTGGTGGTGAAGGCCGCAATGGACAGCGCCGTGACCGCGAATTTGCTCCAGAGGTTTTGAGATCGGATCATGTCTCTCTCCTGAGGGGGGTTGTCGTTCAAGGCCCCTTTGAGTCAAAAGGACCCGCAGAAGGTTTTCGAAATCAGGAAAACTCGAATGAACCTACTTGAGGGTTGGGGGACAGTCAAGCTTTGTCAAGCCCCCTGAAGGCTTCGGGAGATCTTCAAGAACTCCAGCACCATGGCAGCGGTCCAGGTGAAACGTTTTCCACCACACGGAGCGCCATCGGTCGGGTCGTAGTACTCGGCGAAACCGCTGGATTCGATCAGGGCCAGGCTGTCCTGAAGGATCTGCCGTGCTTCCGGAGCAAAGCCGTGCCGTTGCAGTCCGTCGGTGAGCATGTAGTTGATGATCAACCAGACCGGTCCGCGCCAGTAGCGGCGGGCATCAAAGCGCGGATCGGCAGGGGCGTGGCTGGGGACTCCGAAGGAAACCTGCTGCCGAAGCGTCCCGAGGCGCTCGGCCATCCGCCGGCGCTGCTCCGGGGTCCCGACCGCAGCGAGCAGCGGCAGCACTCCGGCAACGGAGAGCGAGTCGATCCGCTTCCCGGTCTTTCGGTCGAGGCACTGGTACTGTCCGGCGGTCTCATTCCAGAGTTGCTCAAAGGCTGCACGGGTCCGCTCCATCCGGAGGCAGATCTCCGAAACAATCGGGGCCTCTCCCAACCGCTCGGCCAACCACGCGAGGTCTTCTTCGGAGCGTAGGAGGATCGCGTTGAACCCAGGGTCGATGACCTGAAAGGGAGACGCGTCGTGCAGGCGGGTGTTGTTCCACCCCAGACTCCGGAAGTGCTGCACGAGCCAGAGGTAGCGGTCGTATTCGGCCTGTGTGGGACGCTGAGCGGCGTTGACGTGCTGGGTGTCTCGGCGCACATAAGGCGCGACGCCCTCCGTCGGCACCTGCTGGAACGCGGAGTCCCAATCGACGGAGTTGTCGCGTCCGGCCTCCCAGGGGTGGAGCAGGGCGACCAGCCCGGTACCCTGCGGGTCGCGACAGCGGAAGAACCAGCGGTGCCATTCCAGCGCCTTGGGCAGCAGAGTTCGGATCTGAGTTTCCGCAAGGGGTCGGTCCCCAGCCTCCTCGTACAAGCGGCGCAGGACAAAGCCGAGCACCGGAGGCTGGGTGATCCCGGAGGTGGGGGTCGGGCGGTTGCAACTCCAGACATCCGGGCCCGGGAAGTAGCCATCGTCTTTTTGATGAAAGACAATGTGCGGGACCATGCCGTCGGGCCACTGGTGCTCCAGCAGGGTCTGGATCTCCAGCCACGCGCGGGCTTCGTCCATGTGCCGCTGCCCCAGCGCGGTCAGGCAGGAGTCCCAGTTCCACTGAAACGGGTAGAGGCCATGAGTGGGGACCGTGTAGGCGCCACGGTCGTTTTCACGCAGAATTTCACATGCATTCTCAAAGAGATGCCGAGTCGACATAGTCATCCTTTGACACTTCCGGCGGTCAGGCCGGAGACCAGATATTTTTCAAACCAGAAGAAGAGGACCATCACCGGGACAGTGACGATCACCGCGCCCGCCATGAGGTACTGCCGGGGGACCTCGGAGCTGTTGAGCGAGACCATCCCGCGAGGCAGAGTGAACAGGGAGGGATCGTCCAGAAACATGAAGGCAAAGAGGAACTCGTTCCAGGCAATCATGAAGACGTAGAGCCCCACCGAGGCGATGGCCGGGAGGCTGAGCGGAAGAGTGATCCGCCAGATCACCTCAAAGCGGCTACAGCCATCAATCAAGCCGGCCTCCTCCAACTCTGCCGGGAGATTGGTGAAGTAGCCCTTGAGCATGTACAGCGCAACCGGAAGAGTGGACGCGGGATAGACGATCAGCAGCCCAAGCAGGCTGTCGCGCAGTCCCAACTGACTGAAGACGCTGTAGAGCGGGATGACCAGCACGATGGCCGGGAACATGTAAATCAAGAGGATCGAGCGGGCCATCCAGGCTCTCCCGGGAAAGCGTAGCCTTGCGACCGCGTAGGCTCCGAGAATCGAGAGGGTCAGCGTGATGACTACCGTGGTGACCGAGACCAGGGTGCTGGTCCAGACAAAGTGCTTGAACCGGAAGGTGTGCCAGACCTCGGTGTAGGCACGAAACAGTCCGAGCCATCCGGACTTCAGGCTGAGGCTGAGGTCGGTGGGGTTGTTGAGCAACTCCATCTGCGACTTCAGGCTGGTAATGACCATGTAATAGAACGGGAAGGCGACAATCGTCACGAAAAACAGCAGCCCAAGCCCTCGAAGCATCCGGATGATCAGAGTCTCCAAGAGGGTCCGATCCAGAGTCTGGAGGGGGAGCCCCTGAAGGCCCCAGCGCGCTGCAAACACCGCACTCCCGAAGACAAAGAGGATGCCGAGCCCGATCCACCAGCGGTGAAGGTCCGGGTTCAGCGACCACGGTCCGAAACCGGTCAGCACCAAAAATGCGGCACCTCCCAGCACGAGCCCGGGAAGCGCACCTCTGCGGATTGGCGCCGCCAGGTTTCCCGAGACGGCCAGGCCTCCCGAGAGTCCCCCACAGAGCAGCGCAGCGGTGCTCGGGATGACCATCGGCTCCAGTCCGTGCAAAAGCACAGCAAGCCCCCAGAGCGTCGCGCCCACCACGGCAGAGACGGCTCCGATCAGGGCTCCCAGGAGGAAGGCGCTGCGGGTCTCAGTCATTCTCTTCTCCCTGAGGAGCGTAGCGGAAGTAGAGGATCAGGAAGAGCGCCAGCACAGAGAAGATGACGACCGAGACTGCTGATCCTGCCCCGAGGTTGGCCAGCGCAAACCCCTGCTCGTACACGTTCACGGTCAAGGTCCGGGTCCCGGCGTTTCCTCCAGTGAGCAAGAAGATGTCATCGAACTTGTTGAACGTCCAGATGAAGCGCAGCAGGAACATCACGGAGAGGATGCCAACCAGTTGCGGGAGCGTGATGTAGAAAAACTGCTGAAACGGAGAGGCCCCGTCCACGCGGGCGGCCTCGTACATCTCCTGCGGGATCGCCTGAAAGCGCGCCAGGATGAAGAGGAAGGCCAGCGGGAAGTAGCGCCAGGATTCAAAGACGATCACCGTGGTCAGGGCTACCGGGAAGTCGAACTCCATCCCGAGCAATTCGATTTGTGCCACCCGCTGCCCAAACAGGTTCAGCGGCTGGTCCAGCAACCCGAGCTTGAGCCCGAGGGCGTTGAGTGTTCCGGAGAAGGGGTTGAGCAGGAAGACCCAGGCGAATGCCACCGCAATCACCGGAGAGACATAGGGAAACAGGAAGAGCCCGCGCAGAAAGCCTCGTCCGCGAAAGCTGCTGTTCATGAGCTGGGCGGCAAACAGTCCGAGGAACAGAGACCCCAGCGTCCCGAAGATGGTGTAGATGAAGGTGACCCGCAGGACCGGCCAGAAGTCCGGATCGGCGATGAGTCTTCGGTAATTGTCCAGCGTGAAGTCGAAGCTGGAGAGGACGTTCTCGGCGATGCCCACGATCTCCGGGCGAGAGTCCTGAGGGTTGACCGGGCTGGCCAGGTAGGAGGCCTCGGCCTTGAATTTCAGGGTCAGGCGTTCCCGGAATCCGGGCTCCCAGTTGCCCAGGTCGCAGCGGAGCCGCGAACCATTCAATTGGCAACGTGAGTCCAGATCCTGGACTGTGAGCCCCGGAGGAACTTGATCCTCCAGCGTCACCTGCTGGATGGGTTTGCCTGGGTTGGATCCGCGCAGATTGTAGCGGACCTCCAGCAGTTCTCCCGGCTGCTTGGGGCGCTTGCGGACCTGCTCCTTGGCCAGAGGCTCGGGAGCCCGGAGATCGCCCAACTCCACGGGTTTGAAGCTGATCCAAAAGTTGGCAGCCACGGGGACCAGCACAATGGAGAGCACGATCAGCACGGTGGGCAACAGCAGCGCCAAGGCCAGCCGCGCTTCCAGGCGTGCGAGGGGAGACAGCGATTTCATGGGGAGAGCGCCGAAGGAGGTGCGAAGCCCCGGAGGGCTCCGCATTCGGCGAGGGTTACAGGCGTTGGAGATCCTGACGAATCAGGTTCACCGTGGCGCGGGCATCCCGCTCGCCATCAATGAACTCCCGGACCCGGCGGTTGATCACCTGGCTGTTGATCACCTTGGACGCCTTGGAGAGTTGCCCCTCCTTGACGCCCCAACGGCTGGCGGTTTCCAGTCCGGCGACAATGTCGTTGATCACCTGAGCCGGGTAGAGGTCACGCAGAGGAGCCTTGCGGTCGACACCGACCGGCAGCTCGGACCATCCGCGGACAAACTTCTCGGGCTGTGCCGGAGTGCCACGCCGTACCGGGAACTTCCCTTCCGGTGCGATGGCCAAGGTGCTCATGTAGCCTTCGTCCATGCAGTACTTGACAAAATCCATGGCGTTCTCGGTATCGGCATCGTTGGTGATCCCGAAGTAGCGCATGTCGGCCCAGGCGGCCCCCTGGGGATTGCTTGGGCCGGCAAAGGTCGTGACCACGCCGGTCTTCTGTGCCAATTCGCGGGTGGTGGGGTCGCTGTTGATCGTCGGCGGGGCGGAGTCACGCAGTCCGGCCAACTCGTCCAGAATGAACGGGGACCAGATGATCATCGCGGCCTTCCCGGCGAAGTACAGCTCCCGGGACTGTTTCCAGTAAAGGTCTCCCGGAGGGCTGGCTTGAGCGAGGACCTTGTAGAACTCCAGCGCCTCGATCATCTTCTGATCGTCGATGCTGATGTTCCCGCTCTTGTCCACCGGGTGGATGCCGTTGGCCAGCAGGACGTGCTCCAGCACCTGGCTCATGAAGTTCTCATCCACCTTGGTCGCAGCCACGAAACCGTACATGTTGGGCGGCTCGTGCAGCTTCCTGATGGCGGCCTCGATGTTTGCGTAGGTGGTCGGTGCCTGCAGGCCGTTGCGCTCAAAGACGTCTTGGCGGTAGACGACCATCTGGGTCCATCCATCCACCGGAACTGCGGCGTAGCCTCCACCAAACGAAGCCATCCCCAAGGCTCCCGGAGCGAAGGTCTTCTTGTCCAGACCATAGACCACATCGGTTGCGGCCTCGCTGTCCAGAATCCCGGCCTCGGCCCAGGGGAGGACGTATTGCAGGGTATGGTAGATGACATCCGGCAGGTCACCTGCCGCAAACGCGGCGGTTGCCCGGGTGCCCAGGTCCTTCTCCTCGACCGGGATCACCTCGACAGAGATCCCGGTCTTGGCCTTGAAGCTGGCGGCCATGGACTCTTGCCGGGCGAGACGCTCCGGCTGATTCTCGGTGGTCCAGAACTTCAGGGATTGGGCCTGAACCCCGGTGAGTGCGACCAGAGTCAGGGCTCCGGCCAGCATCCAATGCTGTAGTCGTTTCATTGTCCTCTCCTTGAGTGAGATCGGGCTTCCTTTGGTGAAAGCCGCTTGAGCAAAAGCCGCTTCAGGGTGCCGGGCCATCGGAGGCTCTCCTTAGCAACTCGGCAGGCCAAAGCGTTTGATGTTGCCGAGGGCTCGCACCGCGGAGCACTTCGAACAACAACCTCGCCACCATCTGACCCGACTCTCCAATGGAGCGAGTCATCGTGGTCAGTGGTGGGTCCAGAAGCTCCCCAAGCGCCACGCCATCGTATCCGATGACCGAGACATCATGAGGAACACGCAGCCCGGCATCTCGGACTGCCTTGATCATCCCGAAGGCCGTGGCGTCGTTGACGCACAGAACCGCAGTGGGGCGCTCCGGAGCGGAGAGCAACTCTGCTCCGCGCCGTACTCCTTCAAGCCCGCTGAGGTCTCCTTCAGTAACGTAATGCTCCGGGACGAACAGTCCGGAGTCCTTCATGGCCTCTCGGAACCCCTGCTCCCGGAGTCGGGAGGAGTAGAGCAGGTCTCCTCCGGAGATCATGGCGATGCGCCGATGCCCGAGAGCGATCAGGTGTTGGGTGGCCTGATAGAAGGCCTGACCAGCGTCGATGTCGAACCAGGCGTGCTCGTTGGCCCGGGCAGTTCGTCCATGCGCCACAAACGGAACCCCCTGCTCCAGGAGCCAATCCACGCGTGCGTCCTGCTCTCGGGTACGGATGACGATAAAGCCATCCACCTTGCGAGCGCGGACCAGCTTGCGGTATCCGGAGACCGGGTCGCTTTCCCCCTGGCTACTGTGGACCAGCAGGTCGAACCCTTGAGGCGTCAGCGCGTTCGCGACAGAAGCCGTGAATTCACTGATGAAGCTTCCCGAAGCCTCGCCGGTCGCTGCAGGCAGAACCAGGCCGATGGTTTCGGTCTGGCGGATGGCTAGCCGGCGCGCAGAGGTCGAGGGCTCGTAGCCCAACTCCAATGCCGTCTCCAGAACCCGTCGCTTGGTCGCCTCCGAGATGTCCTCGTATCCATTCAGCGCCCGGGAGACTGTGGCCTTGGAAAGCCCCAGGTGCTGGGCCAGATCGTTCAGGTTTGCTCCGCTCTTGGTCATTCTTGTTCCCCCTTTCGCGAAACCACTATTTCCGAAACCGGTTTCGGTGTCAACACAAAAAACGAAACCGGTTTCGGCGTGAGGAAATGGCACACCGGCCAGGCAGGATTTCAAGCAGAAGAACAACTTGTGCCTGAGAAAACTCGGTTTCCCAAAGCGGATTGAGCGGGTTGAACCAATTGGGTGCCGTGTAATGGGATACCGAATGTAAAAAACAGCTCTCGGGGACCATTTTGGGGTTGCAGGTTGGCGCAGGATTCCTATGATTCGTCCTGTGCTTGAAGTCTGCTGTTTTTGGAGTCAAATGGAGTTTCCAACCGAATTTTACGACGCCATCGACGCAATCCTGTTGGTGCTGGATTCAGAAGGGCGAATCCAGCGAGTCAATCGGAACTGTCTGGAGGCTGCAGGATACGCGGAAGACGAGGTGCTGGGGCGTCCGATCTGGGAGGTCTTCTTCCGCCCTTCGGAGCAGAGCCTGGTGATGGGCTTCTTTGAAGAGGCGCGCACCCCACCGTTTCGCACAACTCATGAGCACCCCTGGCAGATTCATCAGGAAGGAACGCGCCGGGTGTCCTTCACAATCGCGGGCTGCCCTCCTTCCGCAGATGCGGAGTTCTGGGTGGTCACTGCGCTGGATGTGACCGGGCTGCGGCAGACGGAGAGTGAGCTGTGGAGCTATCGAATCAAGCTGGAGGAGATGGTCGAGCAGCGCACGGACGAGCTGCAGGTGTCACAAAAACGCTTCTCCGGAATCCTGGATACGGCAGAAGACGGGGTCATCTCCGTAGGTTCCGACCAGAACATCATCCTCTTCAACCGAGGAGCAGAGCGGATCTTCGGATACACGTCCGATGAGGTGTTGGGGCAGCCGCTGTCCTTGTTGCTTCCCAGGCGCTTTCAGCAGGGACATGAGAAGCTGGTTGCCGGGTTTGGACGCTCCGGGCCGGCTTCGCAGAGCATGTCGGACCGGGGGGAAATCTACGGCCGCCGCAAGGACGGAACGGAGTTTGACGCCGAGGCGAATATCTCGCAGCTGGAGGTGGGGGGAGAGAAGATCTTCACCGCGATCCTCAGGGACATCACCGAACGCAAGGAGATGGAGCGGCAGGTTCGAGAGTCGCTGCATGAGAAGGAGGTGCTGCTCCGGGAGATCCATCACCGGGTGAAGAACAACCTGCAGGTCATCTCCAGCCTCTTCACGCTGCAGTCGCGCAACGTGAAAGATGAAACGATCCTGAACATTCTCAAGGACAGCCAGCATCGCATTCAGTCGATGGCTCTGATCCATGAGAAGATCTATCAGTCCGACAGCCTTGTGCGGGTGCCTTTCGACCAGTACATCCGGGAGTTGTCGATGGACATCATGCAATCCTATCAAACCGTGGCGGCTCATGTGAACCTGAGGTTTGAGCTGGAGGCGGTCAAGCTGGACATCGACACTGCGATTCCCTGTGCGCTGATCCTGAACGAGCTGATCAGCAACTCGCTCAAGCATGCCTTCAGTGGGCGGGATTCCGGGACGCTGACCCTTTGCCTCTCCTGCCCGGAGCCGACGAAGCTGTGTGTTGCCGTTTGCGATGACGGAGTGGGGCTTCCGGATGAGTCTCTGCTGCAAACGAGCAAGAGTCTGGGGTTGCGGCTGGTGCGGATCCTGACTCAGCAGCTCACAGGCGAGGTGCGGGTTCTTCTGGAATCGGGAACCTGCTTCGAGTTTCAATTTCCTCTGAAAGCCTGAGACCATGGCCAAAATTCTGATTGTTGAAGACGAAGCAATTGTTGCAGAGAGCCTGCATGATCAACTGGAAATGCTGGGATATTCCGTCTTTGGGATGGCCTCCAGCGGAGAGCGCGCTCTGGAGTTGCTGGAGGACGGGCTCCCGGATCTGGTGATGATGGACATCATGCTGGCCGGAGAGATGGATGGGATCGCCACAGCTCAGGAGATCTTCCATCGCTACCGGCTCCCGGTGATCTACCTTACCGCCTACTCCGATCCGGAGACCCTGAAGCGGGCCAAGGTCACCGAGCCCTTTGGCTATCTGGTGAAGCCGTACAAGGAGCGGGAGCTGCACTCTGCGCTGGAGATCAGCCTCTACAAGCACCGCATGGAGAAGCGCCTGCGTGAGCACGAGCGTTGGCTGGACACGCTGCTCAAGAGCATCGGAGACGGCGTGGTCACGGTCGACCTGGAGGGAAAGGTCACCTCCATGAGCCCGCAGGCGGTGGAGATCTGCGGAGTCTCCGAAGAAGAGGCCCGGGGGCGTGTGATCACGGAGGTGTTCCGCCTTGAGGAAGGGGATGACGAGGGGTGCCTCTTGGACCTGATTGACGAGGCGCTTCGGGGAAAGTCGGTCTTTTGCCTGGTGAACGAAGAGCCCGTTTTGCTGCGTCCGGACGGAAAGCGCGTGGCTCTGGATGCCGGGGCCGCCCCGCTTCAAGATGACCACGAGGTCCTCACTGGCGTCGTGCTGACCTTGAGAGACATCTCGTTGCGCAAGACCGCGGAGCTGGAACTGTCTGCAGCCCGGAACGCGCTGATTGGGCTGCTCACTCCCCGGGAGACGGAAATCCTGCAGCTGATGGTGAACGGCTCCACGACCAAGGAGATCGCCTTTGACCTCGGGATCAGCCCGCGTACCGTGGAGGCTCACCGTCAGAACATGATGGTCAAGCTGCAGATCCACGACATGCCCATGCTCGTCCGCTTCGCCATCACCCACCGCATGGTCCCCCTGGAGCCGATGTGATCCGGACCCCTCCCAATCGCCAGCCAGTGCTCTCAAGGTTGCCGCTTTTTCATGAGCAGGCTCCCTCCTGACGGGTAAAGGCATTGCAGGCCTCCGCGTTACCGGGTTAGAATCCGAGGCGCGAACGTCTCGCGCGTGTTTTGTGATTTTTGTGAAAGGCTCTGTGCTGCTCTCGTCCAACCTGATGGTCATGCTCCGAATCGTATGGAGGAGTCGGGCCATTCGGGCTGGGATCTTGTGGACTATCTTGCTGAATCCGGGAAACGTGCAGGCGCTGACCTGGGATCTGGGGCTGAGTGTTCCCTACTTCTCCGGGAGAATGGCACAGTTCCTTCCGCTGTCTCTGGAAGTGGGAGCCACAAGCATCAAGGGTTATGGCCTGGGGTACACCCTGCTGACCTCTGGAAACCACGAATTGTTGAAGCCGCAGCAGGAGACGACGGCCTCCCAGGAATATGAGTCTCAACTGACCTTGCAGAGCGGTACGCTGGAGGGACATTATCGTTTTGAACAGTACGTCCACCGCTGGGATCTGGGGGTGATGCGTCAGGCAACCCGGTACGAGGTGGCCCAGAAGCAGACCGCTTTGAGCACCTCGATCTCCACAGAGCAGAAGACGTCCTTGGATGTGGTCTACTGGGGCCCCTTTCTGCGGTATTCCAACACCTGGGTGGGCTATGACACACAGGACGCCTACTATGCCGTTCAGCTCGCCTGGCTCTCTCGGAGGGCGACCTTGACCGAAACGCCCCTCGCCTTTTCGGAGACCAGCGATACCGTGCTGCAAGCGCAGCAGCGGAAGTATCAGCAGTTTCTGGTGGAGCAGAACCCGGAGTCCTCCGTGCTCCTGGCCTTCACATTCGGGTGGCGCTTATGAGGCTGATGTGGGTGGGGCTGTCCCTGCTGCTGTTCGGGTGCAGCGATCAGTACGTTCAGGTTCACGACCTCCCGGCCAAGCCGGTCCGGATTCTCCCGGGCTACACGGTGCTGTTTTGCGAGTGTCTGGACAACGCTCTGCAGCAAAAGCTGGTGCAGGAGCTGCAGTCCCGCGCCGTCCCGGTGAGGAAGCTGGCGCGCTTTGAGGACTTCAATCAGGTCGAGCCCGGGAAGTACTACGCGCTCTTTGGGATGCGCCGTGAAGTCTCCGGAAGCCCCAGGACTTATGCGGTAACGCGTCTGGAAGGGCGTTCGGAGTCCGGAAGCTGTGGGGACGGATGCACCTGGAGCCGCAGCTGGAATGAGTTGATCCGCGAACCGGCACAGACGGAAGGTACCTCAAGTCATGAGAGTGTGATGCTCTACCGGGTGGATGAGGAGACGGAGTTGGTGCTGGCCTTGAGTCAGGGACAGCGTTATCGACTGCAGCTGGAGGTGCAGGGAGATACCGGCGCAGACACCAGCGCGGTGGAGGAGAGGCGTGAGTATGAGATCACTCGCTAAGCTCGCCGGGCTGCTCCTGCTGCTGGGAGGATGCAGCACCCATTACGTGGAGGTGCAGCGTACAGTGTCCAATGATCCGGCCTTCACAAAGGCCCGGGTGGTAGTGGTTGAGGTGGTCTCGGATCCGGTACACTTTGCCGAACTTTCGGTCTCTCCTGGTTCCGGCCGGGTGAGTCGGTCCGGACAGCTGAGTCTGGACACCGAGGTGCTCTCCGCTGCGCTGGCCGAGTCACTGTCCTTTAGCGGAAAGTCCGTGCTTACCAAAGCCGAGTACGAGAAGATCCGGATCGGGTTGCAGGCACTTCGTCCGAGCTCTGGCTTTCGGCTTCCTCAAGTCGATGCCCTGATTCGCCTGCATCTTCAGGTCGGACTGCAGTCCGGACTCTACGAGCAGGAGCGAGTGTTTGCATTCTACCGCCGGGCCCGCCGATGTCGCTACCTCAAGGACCCTCCCCCAAAATACCAGCCCTGTCAGGAGACGGAGAACTCAACCTGGGAGGAGATCCGGGTTGCCAGTGGGGCAAGCGGTTGGGCCTCGGTGGGATACAGCGGAGAGGTCTTTCTGAACGAGGCGGACGAGTTCCGCCTGCACCGCAGCCTGAGCGGAGGCGGGGTGATTCCCACTGCGTATGAGGATGAACGGGCCATGGCCCAGAAGGTGGCCAACGGGCTGGGTCGCCTGATCTCCAACGAAATGGGAGCTCTGACCCTGAAGCTTCGGCTGGAGATTGATGAGGGAAATCATTCCGATGCGATTGACCTGCTCAAGGAGGGCAAGCTGGAGGAAGCCCGGAGATTTCTGGAGCAGGAGGTGGAGGATCCGCTGTTCGAGTCTTCCACGGATTACTACAACCTGGGATTGATCTATCATGCCTATGGTGACCGGGTCGTTGCTGCGGAGTATTACGGGAAGGCGATCGCGGCTGGAGGATACAAGCGGATGTACGTTGATGCTCTGCGCAATTTGAGGACTTTGGATGCTGAGACGACTCTGGATTAGCCCGGCTGTAGGCTTGCTGCTTTTGGGCTGCAGCACCACAACGGAGCTGAAGACCCGCATCACACATCCTCCGGTCGAGCTGCTGACCGCAAAGCCCCTGATCGTTCAGCCAACGGACCCCGAGTCCGAGTCGGCTGCCGATCTGGTCCGTCAACTCCTGCAGGAGAACGGCTACGTCATCCGTCAGGACACCGAGGTCACCGGGGCCCTCCTGGAAGCGTTTGGGACCCCTCAGGTGCAACCGACCGGAGACTCGGCGCTACTGCGGGTCCGCGCGCGGCTCTCTGCTCCGAAACACTCCTCCCGGCTGGACTCCCGCCAGGTTTCGCTCACGTCCTGCAACTACCTCCGGGAGCAGGACCCCTGCGACTCCCGCAGGGCAACTCTGCGCGTTGCCACACACACCGTGACCCGGCAAGGCTCTGTTGAGATGACTTTGGAGGAGGCCGGACGCCCCCCCAGGACACTCACCACCGACTACACGGCGGCAACTCATGGGGTGGTGCCTGCGCTTCCCGCCGGAGAGGTGCTGCAGCAGATGCGTCAGGCCCTGCAACGCCTGCTTGGAGATTCGCTGAAACGACAGGAAGAGGTGGCCACGGGAATGGAGGTGGATCGCCTGGCCGCCGACATGATCGCGCTCGGACTGTACGAGGCCGCAACGGTCCGTCTGCAGGACCACGAGTCCGATCTGGCGACCCGACTCTATGCGCTGGGGTACATTGAGGAGCAGCGAAGAGATCTCTCCGGGGCCGTCAGGTATTACCGGGAAGGGGTGCTGTCCGGAGAGCACGTGGAGCTGTTTGACGCTGCCATCGCCCGGATAGAGCGGCTCCGCACTTTTCGCTGATCCTTCAGCAATACCCCCATGTGCGTGGGGAAGACTTCCAAAACGCTATCTACCATAACAACCGGATCGGGAAAGGACTGCTTCGATGGAAGGAGTCATCGGCCAAGACCGAGCGAATTGAGCTCTGAGATAATGCCCGCCCACAAAATCAGTCGTCGCTGGATGTTCAAGAAAGATGAAGTGGACGAGTGAGTCAAGGTGGGAGGTGCCGCCGAACCTGCGGAAGCCGACAAGAAAAACAAGGGGTGACGACGGGCAATGAACCATGTGTCCACTACGAGCCGGACACCGCCTTGTGCGACAGCGAGCAGGAGGGAACAGATGAGCACAAGAGAGGGTGATTGATGAGCTTGCCGCAAGGATTCTCGAAGGCACTCACGGACTTGTTGATCCGGAATTGGTGGATGAATGCATGACCTTTGTCGAGGATCCGGAAGAAAAGCTCGGAGCGGAGGTGGGATGCCACGATGACCTCGTCATGGCCAAGGCCTCTGTGCACAGAAACTTTGTATGGCTTTCCTGAACAGATTCGGAGAACTGAAACAATTTGACATTGTTTCCTATAAAGTACGATACTTCAG
>JAYPUA010000029.1:24952-42536 GCA_038133845.1 Deltaproteobacteria bacterium | reverse complement strand
CGGGCCGAGTTCATGGCCCTCGCTCACGCCGACCAACAGCTCAAGTTCTGACGAGTGGTTCTCCGGATCGGCCTTGCCCGGAAACGAGAATTTTTGTGAGCCTCTGAAATTTATGTTGCATCCGGCAACCGTTCCCCTAACGTGATTGTAGGGGGAGTCATCCTCCTCCTGTTCCTTCCCGGGAAGCTGCACACTGGAAATTCCTTCCATCGCTTGACAAGCGGTCAGGTCTGCTCTGACACAGGGCGAAATCCGTTCACTCACAGGGAGCACAACCCATGATCCCCCCATCTTTTGAATACCTGGTCCCCTCCAGTCTACCGGAAGCCATCGCCCTGCTGCATCAGCATGGAGACGAGGCCAAGGTGCTGGCGGGCGGGCACAGCCTGATCCCTGCGATGCGGATCCGCTTTGCTCAACCGAGCCATCTCATCGACATCAGCCAGATCGAAGGCCTGAGCTACATCCGTGAGGAAGGTGGCTTCCTCAAGATCGGTGCGATGGCTCGCGAGGTAGCGCTTGAAGACACCGCGCTCGTGGTAGAGAAGTATCCGCTGCTGCTGGACACGGCGAAGATGATTGCCGACCCACAGGTCCGGAACCTGGCGACCGTTGGAGGCAACCTCGCACACGGTGATCCGGCCAACGATCACCCGGCCACCATGCTGGCCTACCGGGCCGAGATCGTCATCCACAGCAACGCCGGAGAGCGTGTGGTGCCCGTGGATGACTTCTTCACCGACTTCTTCACCACCGCACTGGAGCATGGAGACATTCTGACCGAGATCCGGATCCCGGCTCCTCCTGCAAACAGCGGAGGCTGCTACCTCAAAGTGGAGCGCAAGGTAGGCGACTACGCCGCCGCTGCGGTTGCTGCTCAATTGAGCCTTGCCGGAGACGGCAGCATCGCGCAGGTCGGGATCGGGCTGACCAACGTCGCGCCCGTACCGACCCGAGCCAGCGCTGCCGAGGCCCTTCTGCAGGGACAGCCCCCAAGCGAAACGCTGTTCGCCCAGGCCGGTCAGGCCGCTGCCGAGGCCTCCAGCCCTGCAGACGACCTGCGAGGCTCCGCAGACTACAAGCAATCCTTGATTCGAGAATTGACACAACGAGCGCTGCGCAAGGCTGTGGAGCGTGCCCAAGGGAGGAGTTGAATCCGATGTCACACCATAAAGTTACCATAGAGATCAACGGAGAATCCGTTGAGCGCGAGGTGGATTCTCGCAAACTGCTGGTCCACATGCTGCGGGACGACCTGCAGTTGACCGGAACCCACATTGGCTGCGACACCTCCAGCTGTGGAGCCTGCACCATCTTGCTCGACGGCAAGGCGGTGAAGTCCTGCACCGTGTTTGCGGTCCAGGCCCACGGCAAGCGGGTGGAGACCATCGAAGGGATGGAGCAGAACGGTCAGCTGCATCCGCTGCAGGAAGGCTTCCATGAGGAGCATGGGCTCCAGTGCGGCTTCTGCACGCCCGGCATGATCATGCGGGCCAAGGAGTTCCTGGAGAAGAACCCGAACCCCACGGAAGAGGAAATCCGCTGGGGAATCTCTGGAAACCTCTGCCGCTGCACCGGATACGTGAACATCGTGAAGGCCATTCAGTATGCAGCAGAGAAGATGAACCAACCACAACAGGAGGCGGCATGATCCCGTGCAAAACGTCCCGCGAAGTTGGAGGCATGGGGCACAGCATCAAGCGCAAGGAAGATGCCCGCTTCATTCGCGGATTGGGGAAGTACACGGATGACGTGCAGCTTCCCGGAATGCTCTACATGGACATCGCCCGCAGCCCCTACGCCTACGCCAAGATCAAGAGCATCGACAAGGATGTGGCGATGGCGATTCCGGGGGTTCTGGCGGTGATCACCGGAAAGGATCTGGAGCAGTACAACCTGCACTGGATGCCGACCCTGATGTCCGACACCCAGATGGTGCTGCCCACGGACACCGTGATGTACCAGGCTCAGGAGGTGGCGGCGGTGATCGCGACCGACCGCTACATTGCGGCCGACGCGGTGGAGGCGCTGGAGAACTCGATCGAGTACGAGCCGATGAAGCCACTCGTCGACCCTCACAAGGCGCTTGACCCCGACGCCCCGCTGCTCCGTCCGGACAAGGAGAAGACCAACAACCACATCTGGCACTGGGAGACCGGTGACCGCGAGGCCACCGAGAAGGTGTTTGCCGAGGCCGATGTGGTCGTCTCGCAGGACATGTACATCCCCCGGATTCACGTGGCCTCGATCGAGACCTGCGGCTGTGTGGCCAGCTACGACAAGGCCGAGGGCAAGCTGACCGTCTGGATGACGACGCAGGCCCCTCACGCCATCCGGACCGTGATCGCCCTGGTCGCCGGACACGTCGGGCTCTCCGAGGAGAGGATTCGAGTCATCTCCCCGGATATTGGCGGTGGATTTGGTGGCAAGGTCCCGGTCTACCCGGGATACGTCATCTCCATCGCCGCGAGCT
Organism: Deltaproteobacteria bacterium; assembly: GCA_038133845.1. GTDB lineage: Bacteria > SAR324 > SAR324 > SAR324 > NAC60-12 > JAYPUA01. The sequence continues at coordinate 40,063 of JAYPUA010000029.1, read as the reverse complement.
TCCTGATCGGCAAGCCGGTCAAGTGGATCGAGGACCGCTCCGAGAACCTGCAGGCCGACTCTTTCGCCCGCGACTACCACATGTCGGTGGAGTTGGCTGCAGACAAGGACGGCAAGATGCAGGGGTTGCGGATCAAGACCCTCGCCGACCACGGCTACACGGATGCAGCGGCCAACCCTTCGAAGTATCCGGCCGGAATGTTCTCGATCTGTACGGGATCGTACGACATCCCAACCGCCTTCACGGAGATGGACGCGGTGTACACCAACAAGCCTCCGGGCGGTGTGGCGTACCGCTGCTCCTTCCGGGTGACGGAAGCGATCCATGCCATCGAGCGTGTCACCGACGTGCTGGCTCAGAAGCTGGACATGGATCCGGCCGAACTGCGCTTCAAGAACTTCATCGACAAGGACCAGTTTCCGTATCAGTCGGCCCTCGGCTGGGAGTATGATTCCGGAAACTACGCTCCGGCGCTGCAGCTTGCCATGGACAAGCTGGGCTATGAGGATCTGCGCAAGGAGCAGGCCGAGAAGCGCGCCCGCGGCGAGTTCATGGGCATCGGCATCTCCAGCTTCACAGAAGTGGTCGGCGCCGGACCTTCCAAGGATTTTGACATCCTCGGGATCAAGATGTTCGACAGCTGCGAGATCCGGATCCATCCCACGGGAAAGGCGATTGCTCGGTTCGGAACCAAGTCTCAGGGGCAAGGTCACGAAACGACCTATGCCCAGATCCTTGCCGAGGAGTTGGGCATCCCGGCGCTGCACATCCAGGTGGAAGAGGGCGACACCGACACCGCCCCCTACGGATTGGGGACCTATGCGTCCCGGAGTACCCCGACGGCCGGCGCTGCGGCAGCCAAGGCCGCACACAAGATCCGTGACAAGGCCCGCAAGATCGCGGCGCACCTGCTTGAGGTCAGCGAAGAGGACCTGGAGTGGGAGGTCGGGAAGTTCTTCGTCAAGGGCGCTCCGGAGAAGTCGAAGACGATCCAGGACATCGCCTTTGCCGCCTACACCAACCACCCTCAGGGCATGGAGGCGGGACTGGAGGCGGTGCACTATTACGACCCGCCCAACCTGACCTTCCCCTTTGGCTCTTACATCTGTGTGGTCGACATCGACAACAAGACGGCGGAGATCAAGGTCCGACGGTTTGTGGCCATCGACGACTGCGGCAACATCATCAACCCGATGATTGCCCAAGGACAGGTGCACGGCGGATTGACCATGGGCATGGCTCCGGCAATGTTCGAGGAGCTGATCTACGATGAGGACGGGAACATCCTCAACGGGACGTTCATGGACTACCTGCTTCCTACCGCGGTGGAGACTCCCAACTGGGAGACCGACCACACCATCACGCCCTCGCCGCACCATCCGATTGGAGCCAAGGGGTTGGCGGAGTCTCCCACGGTGGGAGCCCCTCCGGCAATCGCCAACGCGGTGGTCGACGCACTGGCCCACCTGGGAGTGACCCATATGGACATTCCCATCACTCCCTACAAGGTCTGGAAGGTGCTCAAGGAAAAGGGCGTCGTCTCCTGATCCTTGGACCTCCTGGGGCACGGTTCGCCGTGCCCCCCGGCCCCCTTCACATGAAATGTCATGACTCTGAACGTTGAGTTGCCTGCCGATCCGGAGCACGTGATTGGGCTCTTGGATCGGGTGGGCTACGTGTTGGACGAGACCCTGGCGACGTCTGTGTTCCTCATGCTGCAACTGGAGAAGCCGCTCTTGCTGGAAGGTCCTTCCGGAGTGGGAAAGACCGAGCTGGCACAGGCGCTGGCAGACGCCTTGGGCACGGAGTTGATCCGTCTGCAGTGCTACGAGGGTCTGGACGTCAACAGCGCTGTGTACGAGTGGAACTACCAGAAGCAGCTACTGGCCATCCGCATGGAGGAGCACGCCTCCGGAACCCACTCTCTGGAGACCCGACAGCAGCAGATCTTTGGCGAGTCCTACCTGCTTGAACGCCCGCTGCTGAAGGCAATCCGGGCGTCCGTGCAGTCTCCGGTGCTGCTCATTGACGAGGTGGACCGCTCCGACGAGGAGTTCGAGGCCTTCCTGCTCGAGGTCCTCTCCGCCTTCCAGATCAGCATCCCGGAGATGGGCACCGTGCGGGCGACGCATCGGCCGCTGGTGCTGTTGACCTCCAACCGGACCCGCGAACTCAGCGACGCTCTCAAGCGCCGCTGCCTGTACTACTGGATGAGCTATCCGGAGGCATCGCGTGAACGGGCGATTCTGCACAAGCGGCTTCCCGGGATCTCGGAGGCGCTGGCAGAACAGACGGTGCACTGTGTCCAAGCCCTGCGGGACGTGCGGCTGAGCAAGGCCCCGGGGGTCGCCGAGACCCTGGACTGGGCTCAGGCGCTGCTGGCCTTGCAGAAGACCCGGCTCGATGCCGAAACCTTTGAGCGCACCCTCGGGTGTGTCCTCAAGGCCTCGGAAGATCAGGACGCGGTCCGAGGGCTCGGCGTGGGCTCCTTCCTGTTGGATCAGGCCGCCTGATGCCGGCAGAGACGTTTGGGCAGCACGCCGACCTGCCTGAAGCCCTGCTTGGGTTCTGCCGTTTGGTCCGAGAGAGCGGGTTCCGGGTGGGCATTCAGGAATCCCATGAGGTCCTGCGCGCCTGCGGACGGATCCCGCTGCAGCGCAAGCGCCTCCTGCGTGACAGCCTGCGGACGCTGCTGTGCAGCTCCAGGAACGAGGTCGAGGCGTTCGACCCGCTCTTTGAGGCGTACTGGTCCACCGAGCCGCTGCCGGTCAAGCGTTCCGACCGCAAGCGCAAGATCAACCCGCTGGGCGTGGTGACGCGGGAGAGCCGCTCGATCCTGACCTTCCTCAATGCCGGAGATTCCCGGGAGGAATCCATTCGAGAAGATCAGGAGGTCTCCGGAGCGAGCCTTCAGGAGGCCCTGCGCAAGACTGATTTCTCCAAGGTTCCGATGGGACAGATGGAGGAGTTGGAGCGCCTGACCCAGCGGCTCTCGGAGCAACTCAGCGCCCGGCTCTCGCGCCGGATGAAGCCCACGGTGCGCTCCGGGCCTGTCAGTCTGCGCCGGACCCTGCGCAACAGCCTGCAGTACGGCGGAGAACCGCTGCACCTGAGCCACCGCACTCGCAAGCAGCGCAAGCCCGGACTGGTGGTGCTGCTGGACATCAGCGGCTCAATGGACCAATACAGCCTCTTCTTTCTGCGCTTCCTGCATGCGCTGCAGCAGAACTTCCGGCGCATGGACGCCTTCCTCTTCAGCACTCGCCTGACTCCGATCTCGGAGAAGCTCCGGGTCCGTCAGTTTCCAGACTCGCTGCGGAAGCTCTCCGAGCGCGAGGAGGCCTGGTCCAGCGGTACTCGCATTGGAGAGTGTCTGCACGCCTTTCATGAGGAGCATGCCCGCCCCCTGCTCTCGCGGAACACGATCGTGCTGCTGCTGAGCGACGGCTTCGACACCGGAAGCCCGGAGCTGCTTGGGCAGCAGATGCGGCGTTTTCACGGACGTGTCCGCAAGGTCATCTGGCTCAACCCGATGCTCGGCATGCAGAACTATCAACCCGCAACTGCAGGCATGCAGGCGGCTCTCCCCTGGGTCGATGCCTTCCTTGCGGCACACAACCTGGAAAGTCTTCTTGAACTGGAGCATGCGTTATGATTGATGAATTCCTCAGGCACTCCCAGGAGCTGCGCAGCCGCCGGGAACCGTATGCGCACGCGATCGTCGTCCGCCACGGCAAACCAATCTCCGGAAAGCCCGGAGACAAGGCGATCATCCACCAGGATGGCTCGCTGCACGGATGGATTGGAGGCGGCTGCACGCATCCGATTGTCGTCAAGGAGGCGCTGCAGGCGCTCCGGGAGGGCAAGCCGCGGATGATCGCCGTGAATCCCTCCGGAAGCACAACTCCGCTGGACGGAGTCGTACAGTATGAGATGACCTGCCACAGCGGAGGTGCCTTGGATGTCTATATCGAGCCTGTCCTTCCAGAACCTCAGGTGCTGGTCCTTGGAAGCTCTCCCGTGGGACGTCACCTGAAAAATCTGGCTCGGGAGATCGGCTACTTCGTCCCCGAAGAGGTCCCCACCTCCTGCTGCTCCGGAGGTCCGGACCTGCAGCGGATGAACCTTGCCGGTCCGGTGTTTGTCGTGGTGGCCACGCAGGGAGAAGACGACGAGTTGGCTCTGGAGGAGGCGCTAAAGACCGACGCGCCGTATGTGGCGTTTGTCGGCAGTCGCAAGAAGGCGTCGGCGCTGCAGGACTACCTCCGACGTCAGGGCATCCCGGAGCCCCGGCTTGCCGAGCTGAGGACTCCTGCTGGACTTGACCTCTCCGCCCAAACACCTGCGGAGATCGCGCTGAGCGTGCTGGCCGAGATCATCCAGACCTTCCGGAACCTCCCAAGCCGGCTTCAGGCCGTCGAGAGTCCCGAGTTGGACGAAACTCCTGCAGAGGCCGTCGATCCGATCTGTGGCATGAGCGTCCGGATCCTGGGAGCACGACACGTCGCCGAGTTTGCCGGACACTCCTTCTTCTTCTGCTGTGCCGGATGCCGGGTAAAGTTTCTGGAGCATCCCGAGGAGTTTGTAGGGGAATCTTCAGAGAATTCCGACACTTTGTGAAATTATTCGGAAAGCATCTTCAACGGTTTTGTGATATTTTGGATCATTCACATTCAACCTGAACAGGAGTTTCAATGGAAGTTACAGCAGACAAGGTCTTTGAGGTCAATGCGCCGGTCGATCAGGTGTGGAGCCTGTTGAGCGACCCTGCCCGAGTGGTGGTGTGCGTTCCGGGCGCACAACTGACAGAAATTGTTGATGATCAGAACTTCAAGGGAAAGATCAGCGTCAAGATCGGCCCGGTGACCAGCAAGTTCAACGGAGACGCCAAGTTCGAGAAGCTGGATGCCGAAGCCAAGGAGATGGTGCTCTACGGGGCAGGAGCCGACACCGGCGGCAAGGGCAGCGCCAACATGACCATGACGGTGAAGCTCTCGACCAAGGGCGACGGGACTGAAGTCAGCAGCAGCATGAAGCTCTCGATCACGGGGAAATTGGCCCAGTTTGGCTCCCGGATGATCGTTGCCGTGAACGACAAGATCTTCGAGCAGTTTGCCCAGAGCTTCAAGAAGACCGTGGAGTCTGGTGGAGAAGAAGAGGCCGCCCCGGCTGCAGAGCCGGCTCCTGCAGCTCCGGCAGAACCCGCTCCCGCCGCTGCGACCTCGGCGGCCGCGTCTGAGTCCACGGCCTCAGCCAGCGCCTCGGCCTCAGCCCCGTCAGTGGACTTCGGCGGTCTGGAGTCCCGGGTGGCCACCCTGGAGGCCGCGGTCCGACGGATGGAGTCTCAGGTCCGGGTGCTGCAGTCGCAGCTCAACGCAGCCGAAGAGCCGGAGCCGGTCAATGGGCTCAAGCTGGTAGGGTCGGCGATTTTGGGGATGTTCTCGGGCAAGAAGTGAGCAGATGGTCTCGGCCATTTTGCTGGCTGCCGGAGAGTCACGGCGCATGGGGGAGCAGAACAAGCTCCTCCTCCCCTTCCGCAACTCCACCTTCATTGCCCACATCGCCGATCAGCTCCTCCACTCGGAAGCCGAGGAGGTGCTCGTGGTGCTTGGGTACCAAGCCGAGGCGGTTCAGGACGTCCTGACCGGACGACCGCTGCGCTTCGTGCACAACCCGGACTATCCTCAGGGGATGACCACCTCTATCCGGGCCGGGGTCCGGGCGGCCTCTCCAAACAGCCAAGGCTACATGATCTGCCTTTCCGATTTGCCCTTTGTCGAGGCCTCCGATTACACTGAGCTGATCCGAACGTTCAACCAACTTCGGAGCGAATCTCCCAATGTTCTGGTCCGACCTGCCTGGCAGGGGAAGCCTGGGAATCCGGTCCTGTTCTCCTCGGAGTACCGCGACGCCATTCTCACGCACCCCAAGATGGAAGGCTGCCGGGGCCTGATCCGGGAGCATGCGGAATGCGTCCGTCTTGTGGAGATGCCCAACGACCACACCTTGCGGGACATCGACACTCCGGAGGAGTACGAACGCTTCCTTTCGGACGATGCGCCCCTTGATCCGGCTCGGGGAACGCTCTCCAAGTGACACCTCCCGCGTCGCCTCCCTCAATGGTACTCAAAGATGTCTGCGGAGTATTTCGAAAAAATTCATGAACTGACCCGCGCGGAACTGCCGTTTGCCACGGCAACCGTGATCAAGATCACCGGCTCGGTCTCGGCAAAGCCGGGGTCCAAGTCGATCGTGGACGCCCAGGGGGAGACCCTGTTCGGCTGGGTGGGTGGAGGCTGCGCGGAGAGTGCGGTCCGAGAAGCGGCCCTGGAGGCGCTTCAGGATGGACAGACCCGCATCGTGCCGCTCGATCTGGATGACGAGGTGTTGGGCGTCGGCATGCCCTGCGGCGGAACGATGGAGGTGTATGTGGAGCCGTTTCTGCCCCGTCCGGAGTTGATGATTGTGGGACACGGACGCATCGCAGAGGTGCTGGCCGAGTTCGGACACGCCCTGCACTTTCGGGTGACGGTCAACGACCCCGGAGCCTCAAGAGAGAGCTTCCCTCATGCCGAGAAGCTGATCACCTCCGATCCGGACTTTCAGCAAATGGAGGTCGGTCCAAGCACCTACGTGGTTGTGGTCACACAGCACAAGGGCGATCAGCACTCGATCAAGAAGGCGCTGGAGGGGAACGGACGCTACATCGGCCTGGTCGCCAGCGCCAAGCGCTCGAAGCTGGTGTTGGAGTACCTCGTGGACGAAGGGGTCCGGCGGGAGGACCTCAAGCGGGTTCACGCTCCCTGCGGTCTGGACCTCGGCGGCACCAGTCCGGAGGAGATCGCTCTGAGCATCATCAGCGAGATGGTGCAGCTTCGGCGCGGCGGTTCCGGGGCCTCGCTCATGGAACTCAAGCAGTGTGGGATCTGAGCGCTCGTGAGTGTCCCCACTGAAGCCGTCCGGGCGGAGTTCCCGATCCTGCAGCGCGCCATCCACGGCCACCCGCTCGCCTACCTGGACAACGCCTCGACGACGCAGAAACCCAAGGCGGTGATTGAAGCCTTCACGGAGTTCTGGTCTCGCTCAAACGCCAACATCCACCGTGGGGTCTACCAGCTCTCCGAAGAGGCGTCCGATGCGTATGAGCAGGCGCGGAGTCGGGTCGCCTGCTTCCTCAATGCCCCTGAAGCCTCGCAGGTCATCTTCACCCGAGGCACCACCGAGTCCATCAACCTCGCCGCCTACGCCTGGGCGCGTCCCCGGCTGCAACCCGACGATCGCATCCTGCTCACCGAGATGGAGCACCACTCCAATCAGGTCCCGTGGCAAGTGGTCGCTCAGGAGCGCGGGGCCCAGCTGGACTACGTTCCGATCCTCGACTCCGGAGTGCTGGACCTGGAGGTCCTCCAAACGCTGCTCTGCCGCAGACCGAAGCTGCTCGCCGTGACCGCGATCTCCAACGTTTTGGGGACGATCAATCCGCTCCCGGAGATCATTGCACTTGCCCACAAGCACGAGGTCCCGGTGCTCGTGGATGCGGCTCAGGCTGTTGGACGCTTTCCACTGGATGTGAGGGCGCTGGGCTGCGACTTCCTCGCGTTCTCCGGACACAAGGTCTACGGACCGACGGGAATCGGAGCGCTCTACGTCCAGGCCGATCGCCTGGCAGAAATGCAGCCTTGGCAGGGAGGTGGAGGGATGATCTCCCGGGTCTCCCGCGAGCGTTCCACGTGGGCCGAAGCCCCGGCCAAGTTCGAAGCCGGAACGCCACCGGTCGCGGAGGCCGTGGGGCTGAATGCGGCGCTGGACTTTGTCGAGCGCTGGGGCATTGCCGAAATCCAGCAACATGAACGCGACCTGACCGACCTCGCCCTCGGACTGCTGGTGGAAGAGCCCGGGGTGACCCTTTTCGGGCCAAGCAGTACGGATCAACGCTCAGGGCTGATTTCCTTTGCGCTGGAGGGAGTGCACCCGCACGATGTGGCACAGATCCTCGACGAGTCGGGAATTGCCGTGCGGGCAGGACACCACTGCGCACAGGTGCTGCACGAGCGCCTCCAGGTTCCGGCCACGGTGCGGATGAGCTTCGGAATCTACAACACCGATGAAGAGGTCCGGCGAACCCAGCAGGCCCTGGCGCAGGTCCGGGAGGTGTTTGCATGAGCGGTACGCTGTATCGGGACGTGCTGATGGATCACATGAAGCACCCGCGCTTTTCCGGGAAGGTCGAGCCGGCAGACCTGCGGGCTGCGGTCAACAATCCGCTCTGTGGCGATGAGTTGGAGTTGACCATCGCCTTGGACGGCCCGCTCATCCGGGAAGCACGCACCCTGGCCCGAGGGTGCTCGGTCTGCGTCGCCTCTGCCTCGCTGATGGGCGAGGCGATTCAGGGCCGCTCGCTGGAGGAGTCCTCCAGACTCAGTCAGATGTTCCGCGAGGCCATGGCATCCGGAACCCTTCCCGATCCCCCCCCGGAGTTTCTTCCGCCACTCATGCAGATTCGTCAGCACAAGAGCCGCGTCAAGTGCGCCGCCTTGGCCTGGAACGCGCTGGATGAGTGTCTTCACCATGCCGCTTTCCCTGACGAGGAAAAGCGTTAACCGTTCCCCGAAGCCTCTCGATGATTCAAAACGCTCAGCTCGAACGCGTCCAGAACCTGCTGGAAGCACAGGACTATGTTGCGGATCGCAGCATCGTGATGTCCGTGTACCTGGCGATGACCCTGCACAAACCGCTCTTGATCGAAGGCCCTGCCGGAGTGGGCAAGACGGAGATCGCCAAGGTGATGGCCCGGGCGCTGGACACGGACCTGATCCGCCTGCAGTGCTACGAGGGGCTCGACGCCAACATGGCGCTCTACGAGTGGAACTACCAGCGCCAACTGCTGCACCTGAAGATTGACGAAAACAGCACCCGGACGCTGGAGGAGCGCGAGGCGACGATCTTTGGAGAGGAGTTTCTGCTCAAGCGTCCGCTGCTCCAGGCCCTGACGCATGCCAAACCTCCGGTGCTGCTGATTGACGAGCTGGACCGTGCCGACGAGGAGTTTGAGGCGTTCCTGCTGGAGATCCTCTCCGAGTGGCAGATCACGATCCCGGAGATCGGGAGCATCAAGGCCAAGGAGCCGCCGTACGTGATCCTTACCGGCAACCGGACCCGAGAGCTCTCCGATGCGGTCCGCCGGCGCTGCTTCTACCTCTGGATCGACTATCCGGAGTACGACAAGGAATTGGCGATCGTCAAGAGCAAGGTCCCGGAGATCGACGGGAACCTGGCGTCGCAGCTCTGCCGCTTCATGGAGCTGATGCGCGAGCAGAAGCTGGAGAAGGTCCCGGGTGTCGCCGAGACCCTGGACTGGGGGAAGGCGCTGGCCGCGCTGCATCAGGACCACCTCGATCCGGAGCTTGTTCAGGAGACCCTGGGCCTGGTCTTCAAGGACCGCAATGACGTGCGTCAGGTCAAGGAGTCGCTGGCCAGCTTCCTGGAACGCGTAGGTGTGCAGGCCAAGGAGATCCCCACCATCCCTGATGCAGAATGACCTCCAACCCGGAACCAGTGGCCGAGCACGCGCCCAGGCCCTACCTCTTTGAAGATCTGGCCCTCCGGCGGGAGTTCAGCGCAAACGTGGTCGGCTTCTGCCGCTGGCTACGCAAACATGGAGCGGGTCCGGGACCTGGCGAGCAGATGGATGCGCTTCGTGCCCTGGATGCGATCGATCTGCTCAACGAAGAGGACTTTTATTGGACGCTCCGGACCACGCTGGCCAAAAGCCAGCAGGAGCAGGAGGTCTTCGACGAGCACTTCCGCAAGTTCTGGTACGTCTGGGACCATGCGGATCAGCTCAACTACCGGGATGAGAAGGAGACGGAGGTCCCCACGCTGGTGATTGACGACCGGCCTCGCAAGCAAAAGTACATCAGCATCAACGATTGGCTGAATCACGCCGAGGAGGCCTCCGAGGAGCAGGAGGCTGCGGGATACAGTCCGTTTGAGGTGACCACCGAGCGTGACTTCTCCGGGTTTCTGATGGAGGAGATGGACGAAGTCGCCCGGCTGATCAATGAGATTGGCAAGGCGCTGGCCGTCAAGTTCAGCCGTCGAACGATGAAATCCAACCGCCGAGGGCCGCTGGACTTGCGCCGGACCATGCGCGGATGCCTGCGTCGTGGAGGCGACATCCTGGACCTCGCTCACCTGCAGCGCAAGCGGCAGAAGCTCAAGCTGGTGCTGCTCTGCGATGTCAGCAAGTCCATGGACCTCTACAGCCGCTTCCTCATCCAGTTCATCTACGCCTTTCAGAGCGTCTACAAGCGCATCGAGACCTTCGTTTTCAGCACCTCGTTGCATCGGGTGACCGAAAGCCTCCGGGCAGAGGAGATGGAAGAGGCGCTCAACCTGCTGGAGAGCACGGTCCCGGACTGGTCCGGAGGCACAAAGATCGGCGCCTCATTCACCGAGTTTGTGGAGCAGTACGGGCTGTCGATGCTGGATCCGGGGACAATTGTGCTGATTGTCAGTGATGGGTGGGACACGGGAGATGTGGACCTGCTGGAGAACAGCATGCGTGTCCTCAAGCAGCGCTCCCGGAGCGTGATCTGGCTCAACCCGCTGATGGGAAATCCGGGCTACCAGCCTTCAACCCGGGGGATGCAGGCCGCGTTGCCGTTCATCGACATCTTTGCCTCGGCACACAACCTCAACAGCCTGCGCCGCCTGGTGCGTCAGCTCTCGCGGGTCCAGCACGGACGTCAGCTTCAAGCCGCCTGACGCTTTCCGGTCTTCTTCGGGGGCTCCTGCAGCACCGGATCCGGCTCCCAGAGCCTCGCCGCAAAAATCCACACAAACGCGGCCAGCACCATGACCCCGCTGATCGCATACGGTGCCAGGATCACCGTCTCTCCCAGGGTCAGGAACTGGTTGTCCATGCGCAGTGGCGTGAGGGCACTCCGCACGATCGCGTAGCCGATCAGGTACAGCGCACCGAGCATGCCCGGACGAAAATTCCGCAGCCTCAGCTTCCAGAGCAGCGCAAAGATCACGGCATTTCCCAGCGACTCGTAGATCATCGTCGGGTGCACCGGTGCCCCTTGGGCGTAGGAGTCGATCACCGTGCCCGGCGGGAAGACGGTCCCTGTCCAGAACTCGGTGACCGGTCCACCAGCCTCCCCGTTGGTGAAGTTCCCCCAGCGTCCGATGGCCTGTCCGAGGACGATGCACAGGGTCGCGATGTCCAGCATCGCCGGGAGCGAGATCCGCTTCCAGCGGCAGTACAGGAGCAGGGCGAGCGGCCCGAGGACAATCGCGCCGTGAACCGCAAGTCCGCCCTCCCAGACCGCAAGGACTTTCCACAAGGGCTGGCGGGAGTAGTAGTTGGGCCACTCCATCACCACCTCGTAGAGGCGTCCACCGAGCAACCCGGCGAGGAAGATCAGCAGGGTGCAGTTCATCGCCTCATCCTCGCTCAGCACGATCCGGCGCCGCACCACCTCCGACAGCACGATCCGGGATCCCAGCAGCACCGAGATGGCATAAAACAGCCCGTAGAATCGAGGCTCCAGCGTGATTCCAAGGAAGGGGATTTCCAGGGAGAAGATGATTGGATACATCAGGCGTTCTGGCTCAGGCGGTTCTGCAAAACCTGACGCTGAACCTCGAGGTGGGAGCGGATTCCGGATTCGGCCAGGTCGAGGAATTCGTTGAGCTGATTGCGGGAAAACGTCCGGCCCTCTGCCGTGCCCTGGACCTCCACAAAGGTCCCGTCCTCCAGCATCACCACGTTCATGTCCACCTCGGCATCGCGGTCCTCGTCGTACTTCAGGTCCAGCAGCGCGGCTCCTTGCACAAGACCGACGCTGATGGCGGCAAGGTGCTGTGTCACCGGGAACCGAGGGAGTTTCCCTTGGGATTCGAGGTGTTGCAGGGCGAGCACCAGGGCCACAAAGGCCCCCGTGATCGATGCGGTCCGGGTCCCTCCATCGGCCTGAATCACATCGCAGTCGACCCAGATCACATGTGGGGTGAGCGCCTCCAGGTCAACCACCGAGCGCAGGGAGCGTCCGATCAGGCGCTGAATTTCCTGAGTGCGTCCATCGACTTTTCCCACCTCACGACGCTTCCGGGTGCCGGTTGAGCGTGGGAGCATCCCGTACTCCGCGGTCACCCAGCCATGCCGAGGCTTCCCGCTGGAATCCTTGAGCCACGGCGGGGCCTCTCTCTCGACGGAGGCCGTGCAGATGACCTTGGTGCTGCCACACTCCACAAGCACCGATCCTTCTGCATGGATGAGGTAGTTGGGGGTGATCGTCAGGGGACGAGCCTCTGCGCAGGAGCGTCCGTCAGTGCGTGTCATGGGAAGCCTTCATGGAGTGTTCAGGTTCAGCGGATCCGGATGAATGACCGGTCCGGCGTAGTGTTCATGCAATTTGCGGATGCCCTTGGTGTCGCCAATGAGGGTGAGCCGGTCGCCTTCCTGGAGCCGGGTGTAGCCCTGGGGGACGAGCGTGGTCCGCCTTCGACGGATCAGGGCCACCAGGCAGCCTTCCGGCATCTGCAGCTCCCGCAGGGTCTTGCCGATCAGGACCTCCGTGCCTGTGCCGCGCTGCAGCCGGAGCGAGAGAAAATGCTCGTCCCGGAGCAGCACCTCCTTGAGCTCCTGCTCGCCCTCAGCAGCCAGCCACTCTTCAAGGAAGTGTTCCTCATCCACACGTCCGGCAATCTGGGCCAGGATGCGCAGGTGCTGTCCAGGGTTCTGGCTGGGGCTGACGAAGAAGAAGAACGCATGAATCGGGCCGATCTCCTGCAGCGTCCCATCCAGCACCGGAAGCTCCACATGGATTCCGGAGGTGCTGCGGACGAGGACCATCTCGGAGCGCTCCAGCTCAGGCAACCGGACGTGCGGAAGTGCCGCGCCGTGGGAGACCGGCGTTGCCCCGATGCGGCTGCCTTCCAGGAACTCGCGGTGGAGCAGTTGCGAATCCACCCCCAGGCGGTTCCCGATGTTCTGGGAGACACGTCGGGAGAGCCCCTCAAACGAGGCCTCCACCTCAGCGCTCAGGTCCATCACCTGGGCTCGGGCGACCACCTCGTCGAACGGGTCTTCGATCCGGACGCCCTTTTCCTTCATGATGCCTCGCAGCTCGCGGTCCAGGCCTTCATCCCGGAACTGTCCCAGGCGGGCAAAGAGGTGGTAGATCGCGCCGGTGCGGATCACTCGCGAGCGGGCGTAGGCCACATACCAGACGGTGCCCAGCGAGATCAGCCCCAGGGTGAAGAGGATGGGGAGCAAGCCCATCTCTGCGATCAGGACCAGCGGCGCAAAGGTCCCGAAGATCTGCATCCAGGGATACAGCGGGGAGCGGTAGCCGGCATCGTAGGACTGCAGGCCGCTTTCCCGCATCACGACCACGGCCAGGTTGATCAGTGAGAACATGAGCAGCTGAAAGGCGCTGGCCAGCTTGGCAATCCCGGTAACGTCCAGCGTCCAGACCATCAGGACGATCGCCAGCACGGTCACGGCGATTCCGGTCAGCGGCGCGCCAGCAGGGGTCAGCCGTGCAAACCGTCGGGGGAGCAGGTGGTCGCGGCTCATGGCCAGCGGATACCGTGAGGCGCTGAGGATTCCGGCATTGGCCACCGAGGAGAAGGCCAACAGCGCGGCAAGGGTCAGCAGCACCTTCCCGAAATCTCCGAGCAGCACCCCGGCGGCGGTGGCGACCGGAGTGAGGTCGGAGCGCAGTTGCTCGGCCGGGACGGTCCCGACGATCACCACCGCTCCCACTCCGTAGATCAGCAAGGCGGTGGTGATCGCCAGGAAGATGCCCAGTGGCAGGTTGCGTTCCGGGTTCTTGATCTCCTCCGAGACGCTGGCGATCTTGGTCACGCCCACGTAGCTCACGTACACCAGCCCGGCGGTGGAAAAGACGGCCACGGTCCCTTGATCGAAAAATCCGGAGAAGTGATCCGGCTGCACCTCCGGGAGGCCAAGCGTGAGGAATCCCAGCAGGATCACCAGCAGCCCGGAGACCATCCAGATCTGAAGCGAGCCGCTCTTCTTGGAGCCGGAGAGGTTGGTCACTCCAAAGAGCCCTGCGAGTCCGGTGGCCACCCACAGCGTGGGGAGGTGAGGCCAGAAGATGCCGAGGTAGGCTCCAATGCCGATCAGCGAGAAGGCGGTCTTGAGGTTCAGGGCAAACCACGTCCCGAGACCGCCAATCGTCCCGACCAGCGGGCCGAGGCTGCGGTCGAGGAAGTAGTAGGCTCCTCCGGCCCGGGGCATCGCGGTGGCGAGTTCCGCCACGCTGAACATCGCCGGAATCAGGGGGACCGCGGCAATCAGGTAGCTCAACACCATCGCCGGACCCGCCTCCCGGAAGGCAACCCCCGGGAGCAGGAAGAAGCCGGCGCTCAAGGTGGTGCCCACGGCGATCGCATAGACGTTCAGGAGGGTCAGCTCCTTTTCCATCTTGCGTGAAGTCGGGCGGGCAGCAGATTCACTCATCGGCCATCAGTCCGTACGGATGACCTCCATCCCGGGCTGCACCTCAAACACAAACTCCGAGTCGTCCAGCGGGACATCTCGCTGGACCTGTTCGAGACGAATCAGGCGAACGTTCCCGGAGAGATCGGCAATCGCCAGAGCCTGCAGTTCCAGGGTCTTTGGGTGGACCTCCATCTGCAGAAAGTCCAGGTTGGCCATGGGCTCAAACGGGGCCAGCTCGACCACCTCTCCCTGAGGCGCATCAAACAGCTTTTGTGTCTCCGGGCGCAAGGTGAAGTCGTTCTCCAGGTCTCCAATTCCAAGCAGAAACGCCAGGGCGGTCCCGTCGGCGACCGCCTCAAGCGGCTGGATGGTGACGTTTTCCAGCAACGGGTCGTAGAGCCAGAGCGTTTGCCCGTTGGTGACGATCAGTTGCTCCTCCGGGGTGTCGTAATGCCAGCGCATCATGCCCCGCTTGTAGCGCAGTTCGCCGGTCGCCTGGCGTAGCGAGTCGCCTGCCCGGCGGTCTGTCTGGACAAAACGTGCGGTGAAGGTCTCGGTGGCCAGGTAGCGGTTCTGGATGGCACGAATCTGCTCGGACTCGGCCAATGCGCAGAAGAGAGCCCCTGAGAGGC
>JAYPUA010000029.1:22725-24852 GCA_038133845.1 Deltaproteobacteria bacterium | reverse complement strand
AAGGGTCTGGAGGTGGGTCATCATCTCTTCCGGAAGGTTCGGGTCAGGTCGTACGGAGCAGGTCGAAGGCAGAGCGTGCGTGGTGGTCCAGCTTGAGGATCTGGTACAGACCAAACAGGGCAATCAGCAGAGGCGGGAGCCAGAGCAGGTGCGGAGACTGCCCAAGCCCAGCGACCATTTCCTTGGATCCAAGCCAGAGGATGTAGTGGCTGACCACCAGGATCAGCGCCCGCAGGTAGGCTCCGGTGCGCCCCACACGCGGGTCGCTGATGGCAAGGGGGAGCATGGCCAGAGAGAAGGCCAGACACGCCCAGGGGGTGGTCAGTCGGAGCAACAGTTCCAGCCTGCCACTGGCGCTGGAGTCCTCAAGCAGCTTCGGGGTCGGTACTCCCCAGATGTGTCCGTCCTGCTCCGAGTCGTCGATGCGCGGAGGTCGGAAGCTGTAGCGAAAAGTGGCAAAGTCGATCATCCGGTAGGCCGCTTCCTCGCCTTCGAGGTGGATGGTCCCCTGATCCAGGTGTAGCGCAAGCCCGCGTTCGTCCACCTCCACCCGTCCGGAGTTTGCCACGGTGACCATCGAGTCCTGGTTCAACTCCCGATCTGCAATGAAGACTCCGGAGAGGCGGTCCTCCTCCAACTTCTCCTGGACATAGAGGACCTTGCCCGGGAAATCGAAGTTGAGGATTCGGGGCTGAATGGTCCGGGCGGTCTGACTCTTGAGGACTCGGACCTTTTCAGCCTCAAATGCGGAGTAGCCCTGGGGCTGCAGCCAGAGCGTGATCGTCAGGGCGATCCCGGTCGCCAGCAGTCCGAAAGCGAAGATGGGCAGCCCGATGCGCCAGAGGCTCATCCCTGCGGCCCGGAGGGCGGTCATCTCCAAGTCGCTGGAGAGCCGGACCACCAACAGCGCCACGGTGATCACCATCGCCAGCGGCAAGGTGACGGAGAGGAACTGGGGCAGCCGATAGAGCAGCATCAGGCTCACACTGCCGATGCCCACTCCCCGCTCGACAATCAGGTTGATGAGTTTGTGGACGGTATCCACGGAGAGCACAAAGGTGAGCACCGCCGTGGAGAGCAGGAAGGCCGGGATCAGCTGAATGAAGAGGGAGCGAAACAGGAGCATCAGGAAGAGATCTGTGCCTTGACCTGCCAGGCTACGCGCATGGCGTTCAGCCCGTCTTGAGCGGTGACTTGCGGAGCGCTTCCGGTGTGGACACACTCCAGAAAGTGGCGGACTTCTTCCAGCAAGGCGTCTCCGCGCTCCAGTTGAAACGCCTCCGGCTTGAGCGCTTCCGGATCCAGTTCCTCCTGGGGGTTGACCTCCAGCCGCCGGGCCTGCCCGGTTCCATAGTCCAGGGACAGGTAGCGTCCCGGCTGAAAGATCCGCATGCGCCGCTCCGCCTTGTCCGAGACACGGCTGGCGGTCAGGTTGGCGACGCAGCCGCCGGGAAAGCGCAGTCGAGCGCTGGCCAGGTCCGTGCTCTGTGTCAAGATGGCCACTCCGGAGGCCTCTACATTCTCCGGCATCTCCCCAACCACTGCCAAGACAAGGTCGATGTCATGGATCATCAGGTCGAGCACCACGTCCACGTCCGTCCCACGCTTGGGAAAAGGGGCGATACGGAGGCTCTCCACAAACTGCGGGCGCCCAATCTGCTCCCGGAAGCCGGTGTAGACCACGTTGAAGCGCTCCAGGTGACCGATCTGCAGGACCACCTCCCGAGCCTGGGCCAGGGCGGTCAGTTCTTCAGCCTCCTCGATCGTGGCAGCGAAGGGTTTCTCCAGCAACACGTGCACTCCACGCTGCAGGAAGGGCTTGGTGATCCGGTAGTGTGCGCTTGTCGGGACAACGATGCTGACCGCATCGACCTGGTCGATGACCTCGTCCGGATCGGTGTACCAGGGCACCCCAAGCTCTTTGCCAACCTGCCGGGCCTGCTCCGGGTTGGCATCGACCACTCCGACCAGCTCCGCTTCCGGAAGGGTGGCATGTTTCTGGGCATGAAAGCGCCCCAGGTAACCGACTCCAATGACTGCAGTCTTAAGCATGTTCAGAGGCTGGATCAGGGTGATAAAAGGCCAGGAAGAGGCGACATGGCAGAAATGAGATCGCTGCGTTCAGTC
>JAYPUA010000029.1:0-22625 GCA_038133845.1 Deltaproteobacteria bacterium | reverse complement strand
TTTGCTTGCATTGAGTATAAGGCGACCTGCAGGAAAAGTCACTTGCTTCGATGCCAGAAACGTCTCTCCGGATCCCAGCCACCCGGAGCAAGCTGCAGCCTTGCCGCAAGAGACGATCGCCCAACCGAAATCCGGTCCACGCGAGGCTCAATTCAAAAGCCTCCATGGTGCCTGAGCGAAGTCGAACGGTCTGCCGGAGAGGTTGCGGCTGAGGCGGTAAAATTGTAAGACTTTTGTATTTTCATTCACCTGAGATCCTGATAAATTTGACGCTTTGCACTTGACGAAAAAAGTCAACTGAGAACCCAGCCCACGCACGAGACCCAAATGGACTCCTACTCGTATCTGAGCAACGCAGACCTTGGCGCGTTCGACGACCTGTACCAGCAATACCAGAATCAACCGGAATCTGTCCCCGCAGACTGGAGAAAATTCTTTGAGGGGTTTGACTTCTCCCGGGCCACCTATGGAGATGAGGCCCCTGCGCCGGCCTCCGGAACCGCAAGTGCCGGGGATGAGACGTTTCTCAAGGAGATTGCGGTCAGCAACCTGATCGGCGCCTACCGTCAGCGCGGCCACCTGTTCGCCAAGACGAACCCCGTCCGCCCCCGGCGCGTGCACGAGGAACCCATCCAACTGGAGAGCTTTGGTCTGACCGAAGCCGACCTGGACGTCACCTTCCAGGCCGGGTCGCGAATTGGGATCGGCCCGGCGACCTTGCGGGACATCGTCGCACACATGGAGCAGACCTACTGCGGCAGCATCGGGGTGGAGTACAAGTTCGTCCGCACTCCAGAGGTGGTGGAGTGGCTGCAAGAGCGCATGGAGTCCTGCCGAAACACCCCGGAATTCAGCCGGGAGGATCGCCAGCACGTGCTGCGCAAGATCCACGAGGCCGTGGCCTTCGAGCAGTTTCTGCACACCAAGTTTGTGGGGCAGAAGCGCTTCTCTCTGGAAGGCTGCGAGGCCATCATCCCTGCGTTGGACACCATCGTGGAGCACGGCTCCGAGAACGGGATCAAGGAGTTTGTCATCGGAATGGCGCACCGAGGACGTCTGAACGTGCTGGCCAACATCCTGGGCAAGACCTACGACGACATCTTTACCGAGTTTGAAGGCAAGGCCTTTGGCATCGACGGGTTTGCCGGAGACGTGAAGTACCACATGGGCTTCTCCAGCGACAAGACGACCCGCACCGGAGAGAAGGTCCACTTGAGTCTGACCCCCAACCCCTCACACCTGGAAGCCGTCAACCCGGTGGTGGAAGGGATCGTGCGGGCCAAGATCGACCACCGCTACGGAGGAAGCGAGGACCAAATCGTTCCGATTCTGATTCACGGAGACGCTTCTGTGGCCGGACAGGGGATTGTGTATGAGGTGCTGCAAATGTCCCAACTCTCCGGATACCGCACCGGTGGAACCGTGCACGTGGTGCTCAACAATCAGGTGGGGTTCACGACCGACTACATCGAGGGGCGCTCCAGCACCTACTGCACCGATGTCGCCAAAACCACCCTCTCCCCGGTCTTTCACGTGAACGCGGACGACATCGAGGCCGTGGTCTTTGTCACACAGTTGGCCCTGGAGTTCCGGCAACGCTTCCACCGGGACGTCTTTGTGGACATCCTGGGCTACCGCAAGCACGGGCACAACGAGGCCGATGAGCCCCGTTTCACGCAGCCAACGCTCTACAAGCTGATCGGCAAGCACCCCAACCCTCTTCAGGTCTACAGCCGCAAGCTGATCGAGACCGGACGGATGGAAGAGTCCGAGGTCCGGCAGATGGAGGAAGAGTTCAAGCGCTTCCTCGGAGACCGTTTTGAAGAGTCGAAGCAGCGAGAGTCGGCCAAGGTGATGTCCTTCCTGGAAGGCGAATGGTCCGGAATCCGACGGTCGTTGCCCGAAGACTTCGACACCTCCCCGGAAACCGGAGTGGAGCAGTCCCGCTTCGCGGAGCTGGCCGAGAGCATGACGAAGCTCCCGGAGGAAATGCCGTTCTTTCCCAAGATTCGACGCCTCTACGACGATCGGATGAAGATGGTCAAGGAGACGGACTCGCTCGACTGGGGCATGGCCGAATGCATGGCCTACGCGACCTTGCTGGACGAAGGTCACCCGGTCCGCCTGAGCGGCCAGGACGTGGGACGCGGGACCTTCTCGCACCGCCACGCGGTAGTGACCTCCGAGGACGACGTGAAATTTGTTCCGCTGAATCATCTCAACGAGCAGCAGGCACGTTTCTCGGTTTACAACTCGCTGCTCTCGGAGTATGGCGTCCTGGGCTTCGAGTTCGGCTACGCCTATGCCACTCCGACCGGGCTGACCATCTGGGAGGCGCAGTTTGGAGACTTTGCCAACGGAGCCCAGATCATCATCGACCAGTTCATCAGCTGCTCCGAGACCAAGTGGCAGCGGATGAACGGTCTGGTCCTGCTCCTGCCTCACGGCTACATGGGACAAGGTCCGGAGCACTCCTCGGCCCGTGTGGAGCGCTACATGGAGCTGTGTGCAGACAACAACATGCAGGTGGCCAATTGCACCACGCCGGCCAACCTCTTCCATCTCCTGCGTCGCCAGATGTACCGCGACTTCCGCAAGCCGCTGGTGATCTTCTCTCCCAAGGACCTGTTGCGTCACCCGATGTGCGTCAGCTCGGTCTCGGAGTTCACGGAGGGGACCCGCTTCCGGGAGGTGCTGGACGACTCGTATGTGGAGGCTCCCCAGGTGCGCCGAGTCCTGCTGTGCACCGGGAAAATCTACTACGAGCTGCTGGCCCGCCAGCAAGAGGAGCAACGCCGCGATGTCGCCATCGTCCGGTTGGAGCAACTCTATCCGGTCCCAGAAGCGCAGTTGCGGGAAATCAGCCGTCGCTACTCTGCAGCAGAGCAGTGGGTCTGGGTGCAGGAGGAGCCGGAAAACATGGGAGCGCTCTCCTTCATTGCCCGGCAGTTTGGCAAGCGCCAGCTGAGTCCTTCGCCCCTACGCCTGATCGCTCGACGTGAAAGCAGCACCCCGGCCACCGGATTTGCCAAGATTCATGCGATCGAGCAGAAGGACCTGGTGGACAAGGCCTTTGCGGCCTGAGCTTCGGCTCGGGAACCATCGGAAACTCCCCTGAAGGGGCAATCACATCACGAGAACCAAACCAGAAGACACCATGCCAATCATTGACGTCAAGATCCCCAGTCCCGGAGAGTCCATCACAGAGGTGGAAATTGGAAACTGGCTCAAGGCCGATGGCGACCAGGTTGAGGTCGATGAGACGATCTGCGAGATTGAAACCGACAAGGCAACCCTCCCGCTGGTGGCCGAGGCCGCAGGGGCCCTCAAGATCCTGCTGCAAAACGGAGAGGTCGCGTCCGTTGGTGCGGTCGCCGCTCAGATCGACACCGACGCGGCCGGAGCCTCTGCCGGCGCGACGGAACCGGCCCCGGAGGCCGAGGCCGCAGCCCCCAAGGCTCCGACTCCGGCTGGCGACTCCTATGCCTCCGGACACCCCTCGCCGGCAGCAGCCAAGCTGATGGCAGAGAAGGGCGTTGACGCCGCCTCGATTTCCGGAAGTGGTCCAGGAGGACGGATCACCAAGCAGGATGCCCAGAGCGCCGAGCCTCCGCAGCCCTCGACACCGAGTCCGGAACCTGCAGCCGCTCCTGCCGCTGCTCCCGCAGAGCCTGCCGTCACTCCTGCCATCGCCGGAGGTCGAAACCAGAACCGTGAGCGCATGAGCCGCCTGCGCCGCAAGCTGTCCGAGCGTCTGGTCGCTGTGAAGAACGAGACCGCAATGCTCACCACCTTCAACGAGGTGGACATGAAGGCGGTCTTTGACCTGAGAAGCACCTACAAGGACAAGTTCGAGAAGAAGCACGGCCTCCGCCTGGGCTTCATGGGCTTCTTTGTCAAGGCCTGCTCTCAGGCGCTGATGGAGTTCCCGCTGGTGAACGGACAGATCTCAGGCGACGAGATCGTGACGTTCGACTACGTGGACATGGGGATTGCGGTCAGCGCGCCCAAGGGGCTGATGGTCCCGGTGATCCGGAACGCGGAGTCGTTGAGCATCCCGGAAATTGAGACCGAGATCCTCCGTCTGGCCAAGCGCGCCCGTGAAAACAAGCTCTCCATCGAGGAAATGGAAGGTGGAACGTTCTCCATCACCAACGGCGGAGTCTTTGGTTCCATGCTTTCCACGCCGATTCTGAATCCGCCGCAAAGCGCGATTCTGGGCATGCACAACATCGTGGAGCGCCCGATCGCCGTCAACGGAGAGGTGGCGATCCGCCCCGTGATGTACCTGGCGCTGTCTTACGATCACCGGATCATTGACGGCCAGCAGTCGGTGAGCTTTCTTTTCCGAGTCAAGGAGTATCTGGAAAACCCGGCACGGATGCTTCTGAGCGTCTGAGCCAACTCCAGCCGAGCCCACTGAAAGCTCCCGCTCCATTCAGAGGTCCCGGAGTATCTCAAGGGACCTCCTCTTTCCTGAAACGCTATTCCTCAATCCACTGAAACACGCATGTCTGATTACGATGTCACCGTCATTGGCTCTGGTCCCGGAGGCTACGTCGCGGCCATCCGCTGTGCCCAGCTGGGCCTCAAAACTGCAATTGTCGAGCGTTATCCGACCCTCGGAGGTACATGTCTGAATGTCGGCTGCATCCCGTCCAAGGCGCTTTTGGACTCTTCTGAACACTATCACAACGCGACAAAGCACTTCAGCGCCCACGGAATCGAGGTGAGCGGCCTGCAACTGGACTGGCCTCGGATGAGAGCGCGCAAGGATGAGGTGGTCTCCCAGACCTGTGCGGGGGTGAAATTCCTGATGGACAAGAACAAGATCACCGTCTTTGAGGGACACGGCAGCTTCCGGGACGCGCAGACCATTGAAGTCCGCAAGAACGACGGTAGCGTGGAGTCCTTTCGGACCGGGAAGACGATCATTGCCACCGGATCCAAGCCCTCGTCAATCCCCGGGGTGACGATCGACAAGCAGCGCATCATCACCTCCACCGAGGCGCTTCAGCTGCCCCAGGTCCCGGAGCGGCTGGTGGTCATCGGAGGCGGCATCATCGGGCTTGAGCTCGGTTCCGTGTATGCCCGTCTGGGGACCAAGGTCCAGGTGGTTGAGTACCTGGACCGCATCATCCCCAGCATGGACGGCGCGCTGGGCAAGGAGATGCTGCGGATTCTGAAGAAGCTGGGGCTGGAGTTTTTCCTCGGACACGCGGTGCAGGGCGCAGCGGTGGACGGTCAGGAGGTGAAGGTCCGGGCCCTGACCCCCAAAGGCGAGGAGGTTGAATTCCGAGGAGACTACTGTCTGGTTGCTGTTGGTCGGAGGCCCTATACCGATCAGCTGGGGCTGGAAAATGCCGGACTGCAAGCGGATGATCGAGGACGGATTCCGGTGAATGAGCACCTGGAGACCGCTGTTCCCGGGATCTATGCGATCGGGGATGTGGTCCGGGGAGCAATGCTCGCCCACAAGGCAGAGGAGGAAGGCGTGATGGCGGCAGAGTTGATTGCCGGACAGAAGCCGCACATCAACTACCGCAACATCCCGAGCGTGCTCTACACCTGGCCGGAGGCCGCAGGCGTCGGCTATACAGAGGAGGAGTTGAAGGCCGAGGGGCGGTCCTACAAGGCCGGCTCCTTCCCGTTCCGTGCGCTCGGTCGCGCTCGTGCCGCCATGGAGACGGATGGGCTGGTCAAGGTGCTTGCTGATGCCGAGACGGATGAAATCCTGGGGGTCCACATGGTAGGAGCACGAATCGCCGACCTGATCGCAGAGGCTGTGGTGGCCCTGGAGTACCGAGCCAGCGCCGAGGACCTGGCCCGCATGTCTCACGCCCACCCGACCTTTGCCGAAGCCATCAAGGAGGCCGCCCTCGACGCCACAGAGAAGCGTCCCCTCCACCTGTAAGCGCCCGATGTCCCGGATCTGGCAGGTGCATCACCGTCCGCTGGCCCTGATTGCCTCAGGAGGATTGCTGATCCTGCTCAGCATTCCGGTGCCGGAGCATCCGCTGGAGGACGTCCAGCTGCTTGACAAGTGGACGCACTTCGTGTTGTTCTGCGGTCTGGGGTGGATCTATCTCAACACGGCGCTACGTCGGTCCCCAACCTCCCTGCGACGCGCGTTGCTGGGAGGCTGGGGGGCCGCTGTGCTGATGGGGTTGGGGTCCGAAGGACTGCAATTGCTGCTCCCATGGCGTTCCGGAGAGTGGCTGGACGCGTTGGCCAATGCGATCGGAGCCACGCTGGCTCTGGCCACCTTCCTGTTTTTCCAACTCCGCAACCCATCACCCTCTACACTGAGTTGATGCCGCAACGAGACCGCATCCTGATCGTTGATGATCAGGAAGACAACCGCCTGGTGATTGAGGACATGTTGCGTCGTCTCCGGTGCGAGACTCACCACGCCGAGTCCGGAGAGGAAGCTCTGGCCCTCCTGCAGGCTTGGCGTCCAGACCTGATCCTGATGGACCAGATGATGCCTGGGATGAGCGGGGTCGAGGCGACCGCGCGGATCAAGAAGCTACCGGACGTGGACCAGGTCCCGATCCTGATGGTCACAGCGAAGAGCGACACGGCAACGCTGCAGGATGCCTTCGATGCCGGAGCCGTGGACTACATCGTCAAGCCGATTGATGCGGTGACCCTGACCGCCCGGGTCCGCTCGGCCCTGAGAACACGGCACGCCTTCGAGGAGATTCGGCACCTCACGCGTGACCTGATGGTGCAAAAGCAGGAGCTGAGCAACTTCACCCACATGGTCAGCCACGACCTGAAGTCTCCGGTGGTAGGCGCCGCAAGCCTCTACAACCTGTTCATGTTCCGCCTCAAGGATGAATATCCAGAGGTTTGGGGTGAGCCGGACTTTCGGGAGCTGCTGGACCGCATTCCGGCCACGTTTCAAAAGATGCTCCGCTTCATCGACACGCTCCTCGCCTACGCCGAGGCCGGGCAGGTGATTGGAGAGCTGGAGCCCACGGACATGAATCGAGTCGTGAACATGGTCGTGCAGAACTTTGAGTTTGCCGTCCGTGAAGGCATCGCCACCATCGAGTGGGACCGCTCCTTTCCAGAGGTGGAGTGCGATTCGATCCGGGTGGCGCAGGTCTGGCAAAACCTGATCGCCAACGCGATCAAGTACCGCGGGAAGCAGGACCCCGTCTGCATTCAACTCGGTTACGAGCCGCACCCTGGAGAGCACCGCTTCTGGGTACAGGACAATGGCCCCGGGATTCCGGAAGACAATCGGGAGCGCATCTTTGAACCGTTTGTGCGCGGAGAAGAGTCTGTCGAAGGGCGCGGGATCGGGCTCGCTACGGTGAGCCGTGTCCTGGTGGCCCACGGTGGGCAGGTCTGGGTCGACCCTGAATACCAACCTGGAGCCCGCTTCACCTTCACCCTACCCATTCGTGATGGCCTCTAAGGTGTGGTTTCGAAAAAAGAACTCGGAGTCCGGATATGACCTCCGTCCGGTCAATGCCCCCCGGTTAAGCGGCACCGCACTGCGCTGGGCCCCCTGGATTCTGCAGCTCCCGGGAATCCGGCAGATCTTTGTCCTCAGCACCTTTTGGAACCTTGGGCTGTACCGGTTCCGTCGATTCTCAACCCATCACGCCCCTCGGTTTCAGCCGCTGGCTCCCATTCCCGCAGCAGCTCCTTCTGCAGAGGAGGCCGCACGCTCCGTTCAGATCTTTCAGGATTTTTTTCTCAACACCACAAGAAAAAGCGTAGGCTGGGTGGAGGAACGAGACCCCGCATCCCCAGCCGGAGAGGAAGAGCCCGAAGAGCCTCGGCAATTTGCTCCGGAGACTGCAGCGGACTTTGCTCGGGCCTACCGCTCCGGACGCATCACGCCCTTGCAGGTCGCTCAACGCCTGCTGGACGTGCTGCAGAACCTGGAGGGCAGCGCGGTGCCTCTGCGCCCTTTGGTGGCTTGGGAGGAAGAAGACTTGCTGGAGCAAGCGAGGGCCTCCACGCAGCGCTTTGCAGAAGAGAAACCGCTAGGCTTCTGGGATGGAGTCCCCTGTGCGATCAAGGATGAGTTTCACTTGAGAGGCTTCCCGACTCAGGTAGGCTGCCGCCTCTTCTCTGCAGATCCGGTGAATTTGGACTCGGAGGTAGTCCGCCGGCTCCGGGAGTCCGGGGCGCTGCTGATCGGCAAGGCGCACATGCACGAGCTGGGAATGGGCGTCACCGGAGTTTCCACGGCCGATGGAGTCGCGCGCAATCCCCACGACCCGGAGCGTTATCCCGGTGGGTCTTCGAGCGGTTGTGCGGTCAGCGTCTCCGTGGGGCTGTGTCCGCTGGCGCTGGGGGCTGATGCTGGCGGCTCCATCCGGGTCCCTTCCAGCCTCTGCGGGGTGGTGGGGCTCAAGCCGACCTGGGGCCGCGTGACGCCTCAAGACAAGGTTCACCTGGGATGGACCGTGGGACACGTGGGACCGCTGGGAGCCAGCGTGGGAGATGTCGCCTTGGGGTATGCCCAGATCGCCGGACCTTGCGAGCAGGATCCGTGGAGCCAGTTGCAGCCTCCTGTCACGCTTCCCGATCCGGAGAAGCCGGTGCCCGACGGGGTCCGGTTGGGGCTCTTCTCCGACTGGTTCTCCGATGCCGACCCCGAGGTCCTGAGCGCCTGCTCCGAGGCGGTCTCCTGGCTGGAGCAGCAGGGGCTGTCCCGGAATTCGGTCCGCCTGCCGAGCCTGGAGATGTTGCGCTCAGCCTTGCTGGTCACCGTGCTCAGCGAGATGGCCGCCTGTGCGGAAGAGGTGGGTTCGTTCTGGAGAGGGGCGGGTCCGGATGCCCGGATCAACCTGAACCTGAGCCAGGAACTCTCTGCGGAAGATTACCTGCGGGCACAGCGCATCCGACAGTTCTGGCTGGAAAAGATGGAGGTCCTGTTCCGGAAGGTCGATGTGCTGGTGACCCCGACCACGGCGATCACAGCGCCCAGGATTCCGGAGGATGTTCACTTGGCCGGAGAGTCGGACCTCCCAACCACCACACGCCTGATGCAGTACGTGCTGATGCCGAACCTGACCGGATACCCGGCCCTCTCGGTTCCCGTGGGCTACGACTCTTCAGGCATGCCAATTGGGCTGCAGCTGATTGCCCGGCCCTGGGAGGAAGACCTGTTGCTGGGTCTGGGGCTGCGTCTGGAGGAGTTCCTGCAGAAAAAACAGCCGATGCGCCACTACCGCCTGCTCTCTCAGTAATTCAGTCCGAGTTTCTGGAGCTTCGGACGGATGACGAAGCTGCAGTAGCCCGCCCGCGGGTTGCGTCGGTAGTACCCTTGGTGGTAGGTCTCTGCAGGAAAGAACTCCGGTAAAGAGGCGACCTCGGTGACAATCGGGCGGTCGAACCTTGAGGCCGCCTGAGCCTTGGACTGCTCCGCCTGAGCCTGTTGCTCCGGAGTGTGGAAGAAGATGACAGAACGGTACTGGGTTCCGATGTCCGCTCCCTGCTGGTTCAGAGTGGTCGGATCGTGGCACCTCCAGAAGATCTCAAGGAGGTCGTCAAAAGAGATCCGCTCCGGATGGAACGTGACCTGGACCACCTCTGCGTGCCCGGTCTCTCCCGTACACACGTCCTCATAGCTCGGATGGGTGGTCTGTCCTCCAGCATAGCCAGAGACCACGGAGAGGACTCCGGGTTGCTGTTCAAAGATGGCTTCCAGGCACCAAAAACACCCGCCACCCAGAGTGGCTTGTTGAATTTCCGACATTCGGTTCTCCACGAAAGTTTCAGCTTTCAGCAGTGTAAGCCAATTCCGGCACACTGCAATTGGAGTTTCTTGATCAGGATCGTCATGAAGGTTGTAGAAGGTTATTTAGGCTCAGACATTTTGGTGGAAGGCAAACTGTTTTCCAAACATGGGACCCGGATTGACGGCTCCTTGATGGGGCATGTGGTCTGCCTGAGCAGTGTCGATATCGGAATCTCCGCGGTGATTCGCGGCAACGTCCATGCCGAGTCGGTGCGCGTAAGCGGTTTGATGGAAGGAGAGGTCCGGGCGTCCCGGAAGCTTTCGATTTTGGAGCGAGGGCTGGTGCGCGGCAAACTGATGGCTCCTCCCGGAGGCCTGAGCATGGACCAGGGGAGCCAGCTTGAGGGGACGATTCTGATGGAGCCCGTTCAGGCTCCCCAGTTGGAGGAGACGTCTGCGACGACCGAGGTTCAGGAGGAGACGCCTGCCGAGGACGGAGCAACCTGAGTCACCTGTGGAGCCGCCTGAGGTGAGGGGGTCGGGTTGGGGCTCCCTGAAGGCGGGACCCCGCTCAGCACAACAGGCGATGGAGGTGTGCCTCCGGGGAGAGGAGCTGCACTGGGAGTGGGCTTTCCTGTAGCCAGCGACTGAGGGGTGTAATTGCCTACGCCGCGGTTGGCTCCTTTCATCAGCTTTGCGAACTCAGGATGCCGGAGCAACTCGAGCACCGGCTCGCTCTTGCTCTTCTCCTGCAAGGCGATCCGGATGGCGTTCACCAGCTCTTGCTGAAAGGGCTGGGTGTTGTCGAGTTTGAGGTTCCGGACTTCCGACATCTGCCGAAGCGTGCTCATCTCTTTTTCTGAAAGCGCCTTGAGTTCCTTGTCGATGGCCTTGGCAAATCCCTCGACAACCACCTCCGGGAGGTCGCCTCGTTTCAGCATCGCCTCCATACGGGTCAAGATCTTCAAATACTCCGAGGTCCGGTTCGCCATCTCCGGCCCCAGAGGAGTCGTTCCAGGATCCTGAGCGGCGTTCACTGCCCCTCGGTTGATCTGAATCTCTGGTTTTTTTGGGCTCTCTGAGGTGCCTGGTGTTTGCGTGCTGATCTGCATCTTTCTCAAGTATTCCGGGTGAACACTGCACTTTATACAGGGTGAAATTCAAAGAGTGCGCCAGAACCCTCCAGGCTCGGGATTCCTTGAATGATCCCATCGCAAAAAAACAGCCGAGCCGAGTTTCCCAAGTGAAATCCAGCTCCAAATGCAGCTTGCCTCGCGCTCTGAAATTTCCCAAAATGGGGGCGCTTTCTTCATTTCAAGACCTCGTTTTCTTGCAACTTCACCACCTCACTCAGAAACACCCATTGTGCTGATTTTACCTGCAATTGACCTCAAGGGCGGGCGCTGCGTCAGGCTGCTCCAGGGCGTGGCCACCGCAGAAACCGTCTATTCTGATGACCCAGTGGCCATGGCCCAAAACTTTGAGGCTCAGGGAGCCAAACGACTTCATGTGGTGGACCTGGACGGCGCTTTTGAAGGCAAGGGTGCCAACCGGGAGCAGATCGCTGCGATTGTGCAGGCGCTCCCGATTCCCGTACAGGTTGGAGGAGGAGTTCGGACCCGGGAGGACATCTCGCAGCTCCTGGAGTTGGGGGTCGCTTCGGTGATCATCGGGACCATGGCGGTGAAGCAACCGGAGGAGCTTCAGCAGGCGCTGGAGGAGTTTGGAGGCGAGCGGGTGATCTTGGGAATCGACTCCCGGAACCGCAAGGTAGCCGTGGAAGGCTGGCAGGAGGGAACCGAGTTGGAAGACGTTGCCTTTGCCCGCTCCTGGAAGGCGTATGGGGCATCCCGGGTGATCTTTACGGACATTGCCCGTGACGGCATGCTTACCGGTCCCAACCTGCAGGCCCTGGAAGACATGGCCCGGCGCTCCGAGATGCGGGTCACGGCCTCCGGGGGGGTCTCTTCGCTGGAAGACCTGCAGGCCCTGAAGTCGCTGGAGGCCGCAGGCGTGGACCAGGTGATTGTCGGCAAGGCAATCTATGAAGGCAAAATCTCTCTCTCCGAGGCGTTCCAGTGTTAGCACGCCGCATCATTCCCTGCCTCGACATCAAGGAAGGCCGGGTGGTCAAGGGAACCAGCTTTGTTGGCCTCAGAGATGCCGGAGATCCGGTTGAACTGGCCCAGCGTTACAACGAACAGTCTGCAGACGAGCTGGTGTTTCTGGACATCACTGCCAGTCATGAGAACCGTGGGACGACCTTGGAGCTCGCTGCTCGTCTAGCCCGAGAACTGTTCATCCCTTTTACCATCGGTGGAGGAATCTCCACGCTGGAGCAGATCCACGCTCTGGTCAGCGCCGGCGCGGACAAGGTCTCGGTGAACTCCTCGGCATTGAAGAATCCGGAGTTGATCACGCAAGGAGCCCAGCGCTTTGGCAGCCAGTGCATTGTGGTGGCCATTGATGCGAAGCGTGTTCCGGAGAGCGACCCGCTGCGCTGGGAGGTCTATACGCACGGGGGGCGGCATGCTGCAGGACGGGACGCTCTGGAGTGGGCGCGAGAAGCTGCAGATCGTGGAGCCGGAGAGATCCTGCTCACCAGCATGGATGCCGATGGACACCAGGATGGGTTTGACAACCTGCTCAACGCCGCCGTCAGCAAAGCGCTGGACATCCCGGTGATTGCCTCCGGCGGCGGAGGCACGCTGGAGCATTTCCGGGACGCGCTAACGGAGGGAAGAGCGGACGCAGTGCTGGCGGCCTCGGTGTTTCACTATGGCAAGTACACGGTCTCGCAGGTCAAGGAGTTTCTCGCCAAATCCGGACTGCCGGTCCGCCTGGAAAGAGCTGGGGGTGCATGATCGTAAAGATCTGTGGCGTGACGTCTCCACAGCAGGCTCTGGCTTGCGCAGCACTGGGAGCAGACTGGATCGGACTCAACTGCTGGCCAGGCTCAAAGCGCTACATTCCCCTTGAAACGGTCGCGGCCATCACGGAGGCGCTCCCGGAGCACATCACACCTGTGGGAGTATTTGTCAATGCGTCCCGCGAGGAGGTCGAACAGACCGTGCTCCAAGGCAGACTGAAGTGGGCTCAGCTGCACGGAGACGAATCCTCGGAGTTTGCTCAGGCCCTGAGCGTCCCTTGGTTTCGTGCCTTTCGGGCCGGTCCGGACTTTCAGCCCGAGGCCATCTCCGCCTTCGGCTCCGCACACTTTCTGCTGGATGCCTGGCATCCGGAGGAGTACGGCGGGACAGGAAATCAGGCAGACCGGAGCGTCGCAGTTCAGGCGGCCAGGCAGGGGAAGATGCTGCTGGCGGGCGGGCTGACGCCAGAGAATGTGGGACCGGCAATTCAGGAAATTCAGCCCTATGGAGTCGATGTCGCGAGCGGAGTGGAGTCCGCCCCGGGGGTGAAAGATCTGGAACGTGTCCGGAGGTTCATTCAGGCGGCTCGCAACGCTGCAGGTTCGTAGCTCAGCGCCGATTCGGCGGGATGATCCCGAAGCGGTTCATCCGTCGGTAGAGCGTTGCGCGGCCAATCCCGAGCGTCCGGGCGGTAGCGCTGGCGTTCCACTGGTGCTGACTCAGAGCCGTCTCCAGGTGTTGCGCTTCCGGACTTTGTACCTTCGCCGGAGAGCACTCCTTCGTAGGAAACGAGGTGCTGAGCGAGTGGTCTGCGCTTTTGGCGTTGGAGTACAGAGAGTGCGCGTAATCGGCATGCAGGTCCACCAGACGCCCTGAAGGGAGGTTCAGGAACAGCTCCGGAAGGTCCTGAGCGCGGATCACCCCGTCGGTGCCGACCGCAGCCGCGAACTCCAGAGCGTTGGACAGCTCCCGGAGATTTCCGGGCCAGGAGTGTCGCTTCAGCAGATGCATCGCCTCCGGGCTCACCTTCGCGACAGAGCCCCCAATCCGTCCGAGAAACTTCTTTATCAGCCAACTGAAGTCCTGCCGCTCGCGCAGGGGGGGCAGCTCGAACACTGCACCGTTGAGCCGGTAGTAGAGGTCATCCCGGAAGCGCTGCTGATGAACCAGTTGCACCAGATCATGGTGGGTGGCCGAGATAATCCGGACGTCTACCGACACCGGCGTGACGGCCCCCAACGGGAGCACCTCCCGCTCCGAGAGAACCCGCAGAAGCCGCGCCTGCAGGGCATACGGCATATCCCCGATCTCATCCAGGAAGAGCGTCCCTCCGTCTGCCTGCAGGATCAGGCCGCGCTTGCCCTTCGCCTGCGCCCCGGTGAAGGTCCCTGGAGCATAGCCAAACAGTTCACTCTCAATCAGCGACTCTGGAATTGCGGCACAGTTCACGGCAACAAAGGGGCGGTCGGCACGGGTGCTGTGGCGGTGCAACGCCTTGGCAAAGTACTCCTTCCCGGTACCCGTCTCTCCGGAGAGCAAGATGCTGACATTCGAATTCACGAGCCGAGCGGCGCGCTCCAGATGCCTCATGAGCACCGGGTCTCCTCCCGTCAACTCCTCGACCAGCGAAGGCTTCGAGCTTAGGCGTCGCACCGAGTTGGCACGCTGGGAGGGACTCACCGATCGAGGCGGTGGAGCGACCTGAGCAAAGAGCGTTCGGCGCTGAGTGGCGGTCCGGAGCGAGCGCTGATCTGCCGGACGAGACAGGACGAACTTCTCAAGATGCTCCAGAGAGCACTCAAAGAGCTCTTCAAAGCGGCATCCGCGCAGATCCTCCTGGTGTCGCCCCGGGACCTCTCTCTCCAGCAGCAGCCGAGCCTGTTGGTTGAAGCCCAGGATGCGTCCGGAACCGTCCAACGCCAGCAGGTACTCCGGATCAACATCGATGAACTCCTGAGAGGACCCGAGCTTGACAATCCACTCCTTGCCAAACTCCTTGAGGAAGTTCGCCTTTTCAATCCGGTGCGAATAAAGCTTGACGAACTGCAAGGCCAGGTGCTGGCTGGATTTGGAGAGGGGAGACTTGAGCGCCGAGATGTCCAGGATGGCCGAGACCTGCCCGTAGGGGTCAAACACCGGGGCTGCGCTACAGGTCAGAGCGATGTGGGTGCTGTCGAAGTGATCGCTCTGGTGCACCACCAGCGGCTTCCCGGTGCTGATGCACGTTCCGACACCGTTGGTTCCGGCATAGCATTCGCTCCAGTCGGCTCCCAAATAGAGCCCGGCCTTGCGGAGTTGGTTGTCAAAGGTCGGGTCTCCCATGAAGTCGATGGTGATCCCCTTGGGGTCCGTGAGCAGCACGACATACCCCATCCCGGCAACCTGACGGTAGAGCGATTCCAGCCCAAAGCGGGCGGTGTGCATGAACTCCTCCATGCGCTCCTGGTGCTCGCGCAACAGCGTCTCCTGAAGAATCCACACCTCCCGAGCGACCGTGGGGTCGAGCTGGTGCTCGTTCATGCAGCGCAGCCACGATTCAACAATGATCGGATCTCGCTCCGGAACCCCATGCTGCTCACGCTCCACATTGAGGATCTCGGCCACGTGATCTTGACTCGACAAGTTCATGTCTCCCCCTTGGAAGGCAGGCCGTTGGGAGGACATTCCGGAGTGGTGAAATTTTGCTCCATGCGGTGCCCATCAAGATGTTGTTGGTTCCTGCCGGCCACAGCAGGCGTTCAAAGCTCTCGCTTGAAGGTCAGGATGACGGCTTCACGAGTCCAAAACAGGAGCATCCGGCGGCGCTCCACCACCTGCATCACCAACTCCCAACCTTCAGCGCCACGCTCGTTGAGGAGTTGCTCCAGACCGCCTCTGGAGATGGAAGAGGCCCCCAGCAGCAAGGTCCCGATCATCCCTTCGGTGACCGTCTCGATCTTGTACTCAAAGCGTTTCATGACGTCTTCAGTCATTGCGGGCGTCCCGGGAGTGGGCGATGCCCTTGCGCTGTTCGCGAGCGTTGCGGGCAAACTTCACGAAGGCAGCGACCTCCGGGACGTCACCAAGCAACGACTCGATCGAGTGCAGAGCCTGCAGGCGGTCCATTCCGGAAAAAAAGTAGAGCCGGTGGCACTCGACCACGGCGTCACACACCTCACGAGAGAAGCCGAAGTGCCGCATGCCCTCCAGGTTGGTGCCCTCCACCAGAAAGCGGTTTCCGCTCCCTCGGACAAACGGAGGGAGGTAGGCATCCAGCATGGAGCCTGGCGCGGCGTAGGCGTAGGATGCGACATGGACAAACTGGGCGGAGCCAGTGTGCTCGTCCAGGTGGATGTGGTCGTCCAGCACCACGTGCCCACTCAGTCCGGTCCCGGCCCCCAGCACGTTGTGGTCGCCAATGAGGCAATCGTGGGCCACATGCACCCACGGGCCGAACGTGTTCCCGGAGCCAATGCGGGTCACCGCGCCCCCTTGCGCCGTGCCTCGATGAATGGTGGCCCCTTCGTAGAAGACGTTGTCGTCTCCAACCTCCAACCGCGTCTCCTCGCCGTGATATTTCATGTCCTGAGGAGTCGCGCCCACGTAGCAGGAGGAGCGGAAATGATTCCGATCACCATAAACGGCGGGGCCTTCCACCAAAGCCTGACTCTCCAGCACACACCCTTCCCCCAGGACCACACCAGAGCCAATTCGGCAGAATGGACCGACCCGGGTTCCCAAACCGATTACGGCATCCTGAGCAACCAGGGCGGTTGGATGAATGAGCGATTCAGAAGGCATTCGGCAAGCTCTCTTCAGGCCCTTCACCTTCAGGTCAAGGGGCAACAGAACCCTCTTCTTTCCTCGCCGCCAAAATCGCGGAGGCAACAGGACCTTGAGGGATTACGAGTTCAGGGCCTCCCGGTAGAGAGACTCGTAGGAACGGGCGGCATCCTCCCAGAGAAACCGTTTGTCCATGGCTCTGGAGATCATGCCCTGGAAGTGCTTCGGGCGATCATACCACGTACTCAACGCCCACCCAACTGTGTTTCTCAGGGCAGCGGGAGTCGGATCGAAGAAGACGAAGCCGGTCCCGCCTCCGGAAGCTTCATCATAATTTTCAACCGTGTCTCGCAAGCCGCCCACTGCACGGACCAGAGGCAGAGTTCCGTAGCGCAGGCTGTAGATCTGGTTGAGGCCGCACGGCTCGTAAAGCGAGGGCATCAGGAACACGTCGCTCCCGGCCTCCACCTGATGGGCCAGCGAGTTGCTGTAGCCCTCCCACCAGCCCATGCGCTCCGGGAAGGCCTGAGCCGTCTGGGCCAGCCTTGTCGCAGTTTCAGAGTCTCCGCTGCCCATGGCGATCACCTGCAGATCCCACTGGAGGATTTCCTCCAGCGCGGGCAGCAGCATCCCAAACCCCTTCTGTTCGGTCAGGCGACTGACCAGCCCAAACACGGGGACCTCCGGACGCTCCGGGAGTCCGAAGTGTCGCTGCAAGGCCTGCTTGCAGACGAGCTTTCCTGCAAGCCGTTCGGCGCTGAAGTTGGCCGGCAGGTGAGGGTCTTGCTCCGGGTTCCACTCTCCATAGTCACACCCGTTGAGGATTCCGGAAAAAGCCGCCTGCTTGCGCAGGATTGCCTCATGGAGCCCGTGGCTGCCGGGAGGGCTTTGCAGCTCCTGAGCGTATCCCGGACTAACGGCGTTGACCCGATCCGCAAAGGTCAGCCCCCCCTTGAGCAGGTTCAGGCTGCCGTGATCCTCGAACGCCCAGTCGTGAAAGTGTTCCGGTCGAACCTCCAGCACCTGCTGCAGCGCGCCAGGGAAGTGCCCCTGATAGCCTGCGTTATGCAGCGTAAGCACCGAGACGGTCCGGTCGAGATCGGGCGCCTGAGTCTTGAGGTAGTAGGGCAGCAGCGCGGTGTGCCAGTCGTGACAGTGCACCACATCCGGAGTCCAGGACAAGGCGCGGCACAGCTGCAGGGCCGCCTTGGAGAGGAAGGCAAACCGTTGGGCGTTGTCCGGATACGCCCAGCCCTGCTCGTCGTAGTAGCCCTTGCGTCCAAAGAAGTGCTCGTGCTCCAGAAAAAATATCGGCACCTCCGATTGCGGGAGGCGGGTCTCCTGCACCGCACACCAGACCTCGCCAAACCCCATCGGGACTCCCAACTGCGGAAGGCGCATCTGGAGCCCTTCCCGGGGGACCGATGCATAGAGCGGGGTCAGCACCCGCACGTCATGTCCGGAGGCCTTCAGCGCCAACGGCAGGGCACGGGCGACGTCAGCGAGGCCTCCGGATTTGGAGAAGCCTTCCACCTCGCTGGCCACAAAGAGGATGCGCAGTGGACTATTCGACAACAGCCCCCTTTGGAATGACGACCACTCCGCTGTCGCTGACCGTAAAGCGTTCCCGGTCGCGCTCGAGATTGACGCCGATCTCTGCTCCGGGCATGATGCGCACCCGCTTGTCGATGATCGCTCTGTGGATGCGGGCGCTACGTCCGACCTCCACATGGTCCATGATCACAGAGTTGGTGATGTGTGAGAAGCTGTGCACCCGGACGCTGTAGCCAATGACCGAGTGCTCGACCAAGGCCCCGCTGATGATGCTTCCGGCCGAGACAATGGAGTTGATCGCGTGTCCGGTGCGCAGGTCGCTGAAGTGGACGAACTTTGCCGGAGGCAACGGTGGGTTGTAGGTCAGCACCGGCCAGCGCTGGTTGTAGAGGTTGAACTCCGGGTTGACCCCAACAAGATCCATGTTGGCTTCCCAGTAGGCGTCCAAGGTCCCGACGTCGCGCCAGTAGCCGAACTCCTGCTCTTCCTGTCCGGCAATGCGATTCTGCTTGAAATCGTATACATACACACCGCCTCGAGGATACATCTTCGGGATGATGTCCTTGCCGAAGTCGTGGCTGGAGGTCTCGTTTTCTGCGTCTTCAAGCAACTCCTCAATCAAGGTCGCACGGGTGAAGATGTAGTTTCCCATGGATGCGAGCACACGGGTGGGGTCTCCGGGAATCGTGGGCGGGTTCTCCTTGGGCTTCTCGACAAAGCCGATCATGCGCCAGCTCTCGTCCACTTGAATGATCCCGAAATGCCGGGCCTCGGAGACGGGAACCGGAATCGCCGCGACGGTGAGCTCCGCCCGCCGCTTGGAGTGAAACTGCATCATCTGCCGGATGTCCATGCGGTAGATGTGGTCACCTCCAAAGACACAGACGTGGTCCGGTTGAGTGTCTTCGATGAGGTTGATGTTTTGGTAGATCGCATCGGCCGTGCCCTCGTACCACTTGCGCCCTGTGCGCATCTGCGCAGGAATCGGGTCAATGAAGTTGTTGACGATTCCGGAGAGCCTCCAGCCTTGCCGCATGTGCTGCATCAGCGAGTGCGACTTGAACTGGGTCAGGACAAAGATCCGCAGCATCCCGGAGTTGACAAAGTTGCTCAGGACAAAGTCAATGATCCGGTAGTTCCCTCCAAAAGGCACGGAGGGCTTGGCCCGTGCCGAGGTCAGCGGGAAGAGCCGGGTGCCCTCTCCGCCTGCGAGAATCATTGCGAGTGCTTGCATGGTGTGCCTCCTGATGCGGACGTGTTGCGTCCGGAATGGATTGTGTTAGGCTAAACCTTCGTGAAGGTTGCCCAAAGTCTCAAAATTTCCAAGGTTTTTATGCCCTCTCGCTTCGAAATCAACAACTTGGGTCCGTGCCGAATTCCCTCACCTCTGCCGCTGAGCGGGGATCGGAACGACTCCGAGTTTCACTTTGTGCCCGACCAGGCCCGGGTCCTGTACGAAGCTCGAGATCCGTACTATGCAGATTACCTGGAGCACGGTTTTGAGCAGGCCGGACCTCGCGCAAAGATCTACTTCGACCCCTCCAAGACGCGCGCGGGGATCGTCACCTGCGGCGGGCTGTGTCCTGGAATCAACAACGTCATCCGGACCATTGTGATGCAACTGCATCACAACTACGGCATCCCTCACGTCTACGGCTTCCGCTACGGGTACCAGGGGTTCATCCCCAAGTACCGTCATGACATTATGGAACTCACGCCGGAGGTCGTCAAAAACATTCACTACATCGGTGGAAGTTTGCTCTCCAGCTCACGAGGCCCACAGGATCCTGCAGAGATCGTGGACTGCCTGGAGCGCCACAACATCCGGATCCTCTTCGCCATCGGAGGCGACGGGACCCTCCGTGGGGCTCACGCGATTGCAGAAGAGATCGCCCGCCGGGAGTTGAAGATCTGCGTGGTCGGCATCCCGAAGACCATCGACAACGACATCCCGTTTTGTGCAAAGACCTTTGGCTTCGAGACCGCCTTCTCCAAGGCCGTCGAGGCGGTTCAGGCTGCACACGTCGAGGCGTACGGAACGAACTACGGGGTCGTGATCATCAAGCTCATGGGGCGTGATTCCGGATTCATCGCAGCCAACACCTCGCTGGCATGCCCGGATGTGAACTTCGTGCTGGTTCCGGAGGTCCCGTTCACCCTTCGGGGGGAAAAGGGCCTGCTGGAGAGCATGCGACGGATGTTTGAGAAGAAGCGGGAGGTTGGCCAGCACCCGCACGCGGTGATTGTGGTCGCGGAGGGGGTCGGTCAGGAACTCATGGGAAACACCGGTGAGGAGCGGGACGCCTCCGGGAACGTGCGCTACCGCGACATCAGCCAGTTCCTGAAGCGGGCCATTCAGGAGGACTTCCGGAACGACCCGATGGTGACGGTCAAGGTGATCGAGCCCAGCTACATGATCCGCTCTCTTCCAGCAAACCCGCACGATGCGATCTTCTGCTACTACCTCGCAGACAACGCGGTACATGCCGCGATGACGGGCAAGACGGACCTGATGATCGGATACTGGAACGGGCACTTCACCCACGTTCCGCTGGCTGCTGTCAGCAAGGAGACAAAACGCATCGACCCCAACAGCGAGTTCTGGCGTCAGGTGCTCTTCTCCACGGGGCAACCCCGGGACATGTACTCGCCTGAGTCAAAGTAGCCCCCCTTTGCCACTCCGGAGCCTCGATCCTCGCGGCGCCGGAGTGTTCTTCAGCGCCCTGCCGCGTACCCTTGCATTCCACGTGCGTTTGCTCCGGCCTTGAGCAGCCCGCTCTCTTGCGACACCGCACACAGCCGGCCTTCCGACCACGGGTCCTCCACCTTCACCACGTGCCCGCGGCGTCGCAGGTCCTCCACCGCCTCAGGCGAGAAGCGGCTCTCGAGCACCAACTTGCCTGGAGCCATGCGCCGGGGAAAGAAGGACTCCGGGAACGACTCGTTGTGAAAAGCCGGGCAATCGATGGCCTCCTGCAGGTTCAGCCCATGCCGGAGGTGTCGGAGGAGGAAGCTGGTCTGCCACTGATCCTGCTGATCACCTCCGGGGGTGCCGAAAGCGAGATAAGGCCGGCCTTCACGCAAGGTCAGCGACGGCGTGAGCGTGGTCCGGGGACGCTTCCCGGGAGCCAGGGTGGAGGGAAGCCCCTCATCGAGCCAGAACATCTGGGCCCGTGAGTTCAGACAGAAGCCCAACTCCGGAATCACCGGGGAGCTCTGGAGCCACCCGCCGCTTGGCATCGCGGAAACCATGTTGCCCCAGCGGTCCACCACATCCACATGGCAGGTGTCTCCTCGAGACTCCCCGTTTTTCTGGACAGTGGGCTCTCCCACTCCCATCGCGTCGAAGCGCTTCGGAGCCTGAGGATCGACCACCTCGAACCGAGGCATCCGGGGGGAGAGTCCGTCCAGGTGTCCGGGACGCAGCTCCAGCGAGGCCTCCTCGCCCAACAACCTGCGCCTTGCGGTGTTGTACTCCTCGGAGAGCAGGGCCTCAACGGGCACCTCCACAAAGTTGGGGTCACCATAGTAGGCTTCCCGATCGGCCATCGCGAGTTTGGTGGCCTCTGTGATCAGGTGAACAAACCTCGCGCTTTCCGGAGGCGTGGCAGCCCAGTCAACATCGCGCAGCAGCGCCAGGATCTGCAGTTGCACCAGCCCCTGCGACCACGGCCCGCACTTGCACGCCGTCCACTCGCCAAACGAGTAGCTCACCGGCGATTCGTAGCTTGCCGACCAGCGCGCCAGGTCTTCACCGCTGAGGACCGCACGATTGCGCTTCCCGGAAGAGTCCATCACCTCCTCATCTCGACAGAACCGGTCGATGGCTTCGGCAACAAACCCCTGATAGAACATCTTCCGCAACGCCTCCACCTGATCCGCCCGGTCCTGCGCCTGAGCTTTTGCTTCGGTGAGCATCCGCGTCCACGTCTGGGCCAGTTGCGGATTCCGGAGGAGTTGGTTGACCTGAGGCAATGCCCCGTGGGGCAGGTACACCGCAGCTGAACCGGTCCACTCGGTGCGGAAGAGGTCCTGCACCTGCGCGATGGTGTCACGGATTCTCGGAAGGATTGGGATGCCTGTCTCCGCATAGTGAATTGCAGGCTCAAAGACAACCTCCGGAGCCAGCGATCCGTAATCACGCAGCATCAGCATCCACGCATCAAACGCACCCGGAACCACTGTGGCAAGGAGCCCAGTCCCAGGAATCAGGTCCAGCCCAAGGCTTCGGTAGTGTGCGACGCTGGCGCGTTGTGGCGCGACACCTTGCCCGCAGACGACCCGAACCCGCTCCTCCGAGGCGGCGGCCATCAGAATCGGCAGGTCGCCTCCGGGGCCGTTGAGGTGCGGTTCAGCGACCTGAAGCACCAGCCCGGCAGCAACTGCGGCGTCAAAGGCGTTGCCTCCGTGCTCCAGCATGGCCATGCCGGCGGCCGATGCGAGCCAATGAGTGGAGGAGACCATGCCGAAGGTTCCCACAAGTTCCGGACGGGTAGTAAACATGAGGTGTTCCTGAGAAGAGGGCGAGGGACAAAAGACCTCAGCGTTATCTCACAGGGCAAGGGGAGTGTCAAACCCGGGGCCCAGGGCAGGGCAATCGCATGAAGTTATGCTTGAACCCCAATGAGTTGAGTTCGGGAGCGATCGGAGGTTGCAGCAAGCAACCGTCACTCCTTCCAAGCGCTCCAATGCCCTCTACTCTTACAAGCAGGCCCTGCGCTTCGGAGACT
>JAYPUA010000028.1:22676-42653 GCA_038133845.1 Deltaproteobacteria bacterium | reverse complement strand
AGGTGGTGGAGATGGCGGGAGTTGAACCCGCGTCCTGACGAGCTTTCACCCAGGTTTCTACAAGCTTAGTCGAAACGTCTCGTTTTCTCCCGGAGTGTCAGCATTCGACCTCTTCATCCGGAAACACCTCCTTGAATCTTGCAACGGCATCGGAGGGGTGCACGTTGCCAGCCCAACTTGGATGACGCTGAGCCCGACGTCTTGGGCGGACCTCGCACTCAGCGCCTGCTCAGTTACGCAGCGATGGCTGCGCGAGCAGGGGTATAGTCAGCGTTGTTTGCAGCTAACTTTTTTGGTGATCGTTTTAACGTGGCCACGAACACCACCCACGGCTTGCTTCCTGTCGCTTCCACTGACAGTCGAATTCCGGAACATCCCCACAATTCGAAGCTTTCACTTTAGGCAAGGCCCGGAAAAGGTTCAAGGCAATTTCCACAGACTCGTGGAGGTTGGAGCGGAGGGTCTGTGAGGTCGCGGAGCCAGGGCTATTCGTACTGACGCAGGACTGTGAGCAGCTGCTGGGCGGTCAGCTCCGGGGCTTCGAGGGGAAACAGGTGTCCGGCTTCCAGAGGGTACTGCTCGAAGCGTGGGAGCATCCGGTCCCACCACTTGAGATCGTTGGCCGTCAGCAGCGCAGGCTGTGTGGCATAGAAGAGGGCACCGGAGAGTTCGGAGATGTTCTTGGGCAAGCGGGCTGGCAAACCGCCAAAGATCTCGGCCTCCACCTCGCGGGGGATGGTGAGGGTCAGCCCGTTGCCATCGTCCCGCAGGCCATGCTCAATGTAGAGCCAGAGGGTCTTCTCGGAGAAGTTGCGGAACAGTCCGCGCTGGCGAAAGTGGGCAAAGGCCTCCTCACGCGAGGCGAAGCGATCTCGTCGAGATCGAGACTTTCCTGCCGGAGTGAAGCGATCTGCAAGCTTGAACCTCTTCAGTCCGGCATGCACCTGACGTTTCCAGGCGGCAAGCAGCGGAGGGTCCAGGGTAATCACAGCGCGGAAGCACTCCGGACGTTTGGCGGCAGCCAGCA
This sequence comes from Deltaproteobacteria bacterium, assembly GCA_038133845.1. Taxonomy (GTDB): domain Bacteria; phylum SAR324; class SAR324; order SAR324; family NAC60-12; genus JAYPUA01. The sequence continues at coordinate 41,626 of JAYPUA010000028.1, read as the reverse complement.
CGGTGACCACGCCTCCGAGAGAGTGTCCGATGCCGATCACCGGACGTCCCAGCGGCACGATGGACTCGAGCAGCTCGTCGGCAAAGCGATCCCAGCGGATCTCGTCGGCACGGACGCGGTCTCCCATGCACGGGGGGACAATCACCTCCCAGGGAGTCAGCGCCTCAAAGAGTTCCTGATAGCAGGCTCCCGGGAAGCCGTTGGCGTGGGCAAAGGTCAGGGGGTAGGCGGGAGAGGTCATCCGGAACGGGGCTGGGTCACGGTGTGGAGCAGCTGCGCCTGGGCATCGTAGAAGCGGAGCGAGGCCTGCTGCGGGGTGAATTCGACCCAGACAAACCCGGTGTCCCGGTAGCTCCACTGCAACTCGGCCTCACTCTGCCGCAGGTTCGCCTCCGTTTCGTCGCGGTAGTGCTTTCCTCCTGCTCCGCTGACGATGAAGTGCGTCTGCAGTTCGGGATGCTGCAGGTGGGCGAGGAAGTGGTCGTGTCCGGAGAGGTAGAAGTCGGCCCATCCGGAGAGGCGCTCCCGGGCAAGCCAGCGGGACAGCAGGTCCGTGTCGCCGTGGGTGCCTGCAGAGAACACGGGGTGGTGGGCAAACACGACCTGCCAGGGGTGTTGCCGAGAGAAGGGGCGCGAGCGCCAAGGCTGCAGCGGACAGTTGGTGTTCAGCGCGTGCAGCTCCACCGACCCGGCCCGGATGGTGTACTCTGCGGCGGGAAGCCTCCACTTCTCCGAGTAGCGCGTGTAGAGGATCTCCGTTCGGGCCTGCTGGTGGACGTCATGATTTCCCAGAACCACCAGGAACGGCAGCCGGAGCTTCGAGTAGACCGCCTCAAAGTGTGTCTGGAAGAGCACGTCCCGGACGTCCCGGGCGCCGTCGGGGTAGAGGTTGTCTCCGAGAAAGAGGACCGCGTCGCACCCTTCGGTGGCGCAGACCTGCTGCATCGCCGCGGCGACCTGTTGCTGATCAGCATCACCGGTTCCGGCATCTCCCACTGCAAGCAGGCGAACGCGGGCGGGGTCGTCCACAGGCAGCTCAAAGGCACCTTCCTCCTGCCGCACCAGCGGGGGTGCGGCAATCGCACCATCCTCGGCAACACAGCCCTTCTCCGAGGCCGACCGGTGAGCCTCCCATCCCAGCACCCCGCCAAATCCCAGAATCAGCAGCACTCCAATGCTGCCCAGCAGACGCTTCATCGGGCACGCAGACGCTGAACTTCTCCCAGGACGGTCTCCAGGTACCGGTCCGGCAACCCGTGCTGCTTGAGCGCCTCCACGGTGTTGTTCAGGTACTCCTCACACGAACCTCGCTCTCCGGAAGCGCTGGCCACGGTCGAGGCCAGTTGCGCCAGGGGCAGCTCCGGGACATAGAGTTCATTGCTCTGGTTGACCACGAAGGTCAGGGCTTCCACCGTCCCGGGTTCGGTCTTTAGCTCAATCCAGGCAGGGACGTAGCTGTCATCAAACATCTCCCGCTCCCAGACCTTCAACAGCTCGGCCTCCAGATCCTGAGGAGCAATCCGGAAGACCCGCCCCTCGCACTGCCCGCCAGGGTCAAGCCCGAGCACCAACCCAGGGCAGTCCGGAGTCCCTCGGTAGACCTTCGACTGAACGCACAGGCGCCGGTGAAACCCTTCCAGCCAGGCCACCCGGGACTCTGCAAAGCAGAACTCCGGATTCCAGATCAGCGAGCCGTACCCGAAGATCCAGATTCCCTGGGTGAGGTCGTGTCCGGAGAGAGTGGTGGCGATTGATTGGCGAAGAGCCGCTTCATCTCGGCAACGAAAGAGCTCCTTGAAGGTCATCCTGGCGTCCCCGGAACGACCTCATAGCACGGCTGATAGGTTCCCATGCCGGGAAGCTTCATGCGGTTTTGATCGCAGAACGCCTGCAGCAATTGGTCGAGCTGGGCCATCCACTCCGGCTTCCCGTGGATCTGAAAGGGCCCCTTCTGCCGGACGGCCTCAACCCCCTCGTCCTTGATGTTTCCGGAGACGATGCCGGAGAACATGCAGCGGAGCTGGGCGGCCAGCACATGAGGCTCCTGGCCGGGCATCAGGTTCAGGGCCTTCATGTTCTCATGCGTGGGGAGGAAAGGCTGCTGGAAGAGAGGGGCGATGTGTAGCGTCCAGTTGAAGTAGTACGCATCCCGGCGGGAGCGACGGAACTCGCGGGTCCGGGGGATGCGTTGTTGCATCTGCCGGGCAACCTCCTTCGGGTCGTCAATGATGATCTGGTAGTGCTTGCGGACCTCCTCGCCCAGCACCGAGACGATGAAGCGGTCGATCTGCTCGAAATAGGAGGCGCTCTCTCGAGGTCCGGTGAGGATCAGCGGAAACGGGATATCCTGATTTTCCGGGTGCATCAGGATGCCCAAGATGTAGAGGATCTCTTCGGCCGTCCCTGCTCCTCCCGGGAAGATGATGAACCCGTGTCCCATGCGAACAAAGGCCTCCAGGCGCTTCTCGATGTCCGGCATGATCACCAGGGTGTTCACCATCGGGTTCGGAGCCTCGGAGGCGATGATCCCTGGCTCGGTGAGTCCGATGTAGCGTCCGTTGCGGTTGCGCTGCTTGGCGTGCCCGACGGCAGCGCCCTTCATCGGTCCCTTCATCGCTCCGGGGCCGCATCCCGTGCAGATGTTGAACCCACGCAGTCCAAGCTGGTATCCGACCTGTTTGGTGTACTGATACTCCGTGTAGTTGATCGAGTGCCCTCCCCAGCACACAACGAGGTTGAAGGGGATCAGGTGTTCAAGCACCCCGGCATTGCGGAGGATGTGGAAGATGAAATCCGTGATGCCCTCCGTGGACTCCAGATTGAAGCGGTTCGAGCCTTCGAGCTGGTTGCTCACGTAGACGATATCCCGGAGGACCGAGAACAGGTGTTCCCGAATGCCCTGGAGCATGATGTCATCGACAAAGGCCGTCTCCGGGGCCCCGGAAACCTCCAGGCGCACCCCGCGCGCCTGAGGCACGATCTGGATGTCGAAGTCGGGGAACATGCGCAACAGTTCGGCGCCACTGTCGGTCTCGTTCCCGGTGTTCAGCACCGCCAGCGCACAGCGCCGGAAGACGTTGTAGAGTCCCCCCTCGTTGCTGTCACGCAGCTTGTGGATCTCATGCAGGGAGAGGAAGTCGAGCGCGCCCTCGGGCTTGATGCGGACTTTTTTGGTCACCTGACCGAGGGGAGACGGCTCAGCGGAGTCACTCATGCGGGGATTTCCGTGGGTTGAGAGAGAAGCAGGAAGTGGGGTCGTCCGGACCGACCGGTCCGGTGGCTCAACTGGCTCAGCGGAAGCGTCCACGGCCGCCACCGCCTCCGGAGCATCCGGAGACCGCGAACCCGCTGACCTCCCGGGAGGTCTTGCTGGAGCCGCATTCAGGGCAGGAGATCGGCTGATCCATCTCTGAAAACTTGCGCAGCTCCGAGAATTCGCTCTGGCAGTCTTCACAGTGATATTCGTACAGAGGCATGGTCTGACTTGGCTTAAGTGGAACGTGCGGGATCAGGAGCCGGAAGGCGCCTCCCTCCCAAGGGCTTCAGCAGGGACGGGGAGCATGCTCCGGGAAACAGGTGACCGATCATTTTGAGATACTCTCGTGCGACCTGCAAGGCGGAATCCCGTGGGAATCCGGGCGACTCCGTGAGCAGGACTCTCGGGTGAGCAGATGAAAAAAGTGTCCCGGGAGTGAAATTAGCTTTTCCTCCCGTTCGTCCTTTCCTAGCCTGTAGGATCCCGACTCCACGGGGCCCTCATCCACCTTCTTCTGCGGAGTTCCATGTACCTCAAGCACCTTACCTGGCAAGAGACTGAAGACTACCTCAAGCAGCGTCAGAGCATCATCATGCCCATCGGATCCCATGAGCAGCATGGCCCGAACGGAATGATCGGCACAGACATCATCTGCCCGGCCCGGGTTGCAGAGTCGGTCTCCGAGCAAACGGGCCTCCTCATCGGCCCCTCCATCGAGGTAGGCATGGCACAGCATCACCTGGCCTTTGCCGGCTCCATCACGGTCCGCCCCTCTACCCTGATCTCGATCATCCAGGACTACGTAAACAGCCTCGCCCGCCACGGGTTCACCAAATTTCTCTTCCTCAACGGCCACGGAGGGAACATCGCCACGGTCCAGGCGGCCTTCTCCGAGATCCATGCGGAGGCCAGTCTGGGACGTGCTCCGGCCGGACAGCCGGAGTTGGAGTTGAGCCTGCACAACTGGTATCTGGGAAAGCGGGTGGGAAAGCTCTCGGATGAGCTGTTTCCAGGAATCGAGGGACATCACGCGACCCCTTCGGAGATCTCTTTGACCTACTACGCGTTTCCGGAACATGCCAAGTCGGTGGGACTGATGGAACCCCGGGTGGCCCCGTTCGGTTCTTTCGGCAGCGCCAGTGACTATCGACGGAAATTTCCGGATGGCCGCATTGGCTCCGACCCCTCCGGAGCAACCGCCGAGTTGGGAGAGCGGCTGTGTGCTGCCTCTGCGGCCGACACCATCGAGCGGCTGGAGTCGCTGGGGTTTCTCGCGTGAGGGTCACGGACAAGTTGACCTGTCCCCACTGCGGAGCGTCGTTTGAGGAGAAGGTGCCTCGGAGAGGCTGAATGGTCTTTCACCCTTGCAGGTCCTGCAAGGCCATCTTGAGACCGAAGCCCGGAGACTGCTGTGTGTTCTGCTCCTACGGAGTGACAGGATGCCGAAGGCACCGCAGCGACCTCTCCTGAAGAGGCCCGATCTTCCGGTCAGGAATCGGAGGAAGGCCCGTTCGGCTGGTAGTAGCCGATCGCGTCGGCACCCAGTTGGACTCCCAGCCCGTTGAGGGTTCGGTTGGAGTAACAGAAGTAGGCACAGACCTGGTTGACCTCCAGGATCTCTCCGTCAGTGGCCCCAGCCTCCCGAGCTTCCAGAATGTCCGCCTCTGAGACCTTGCCCGGAGTGAGGGTCAATTTCCCCGTGTAACAGATCAGCGCCAGCTCCTTCCCGGAGAAGGCCTGCTCCGGAGCCTGGGCCCTCAGCGCGTCTTCAATCTCCTGTCCCCGCCCTTCGTCTTCCAAGAGGCGTCGCATGTTTGCACAATGATGTGTGAAGCTGTAAACACATTCATTCAGGAGGCTGGTGTAGACTCCGACCGCCTCCAGAAACCACAGGGGCAGGGTGTTCTCCGGATGATGGAGGACGCTGCGGTAGAGCTTGAGGTGGCCCTCCATCGTGTGGGGGCGCAAGCTGTGTGCACGCATCACGTTGTCCACCGTACCGCTTGGCGTCTTCGCCAGCTCGTACATCTCCTTGAGAGGACCCGTGGCCTCCTCCAGCGGCACCAGGTGAATCCAGGCGCTCATGAGGCTGGTTCCCGGAACCCCTTCACCCCTTTGGAGGGTCGGGAGAAGACCCGATAGACCATGGGTTCGAAGAACTCCAGAGGCGCTGTGTCGTACTGCGTCTGAATGGCCGTCTGGTCGTAGCGAGCGACCCACTCTGCCGTGTACTCGAAGTGCGGATGCCCCCGATAGCGCTCGCGGGCCCGGTGGTTCAGGTCGGGATTCTCTCCGGCATGAAAGTCCAGGAAGAGGGCGTGGTGCCTCAGCATCCAGTGGTTCTTCTCCGAGATGTAGTTGACCAGCAAAGTCGCCGCAAAGTCGCCGTGGTTGTCCGGACAGACCACAAAGCCCAGGTCGTGGAAGAGCCCGCAGACCACGGTCTCCTCATCCGCACCGTCACGATAGAGCATCGTGGCGCACTGCAGGGAATGCCGGTAGTTGTTGACTCGGAATCCGTAGCTCGGTGAGTCCTTGGAGGCTGCGAGCATGTCCAGCGCCTGTCGGGCCTGCTGAGACTCGTTGAAGCGAACACGATACTGGTTCAGGGAGGTCCACTCTTCCGCCGTAAGCTCCTCCATGCAGCTGCGTGCTTCAGGCAGGTGCTCCTGAGAAAAGAGAAGGGGAGAGGCCTGATGCAAGAGGCCGTCTGTCGGGGCAACTTTCATAGAGCGAATGGGAACTCCAACCGCAATGGGCTCCTTGAAATTTAAGTGCATGATCTTCCGGGAAAAACACATTAACTCAAGAATCAGTGAGAAAGGATCTGGCTGAGAAACAGCCGGGTTCTTTCGTTTTGGGGAGTGGAGAAGAAGGTCTCCGGGGGAGCACGCTCCACAATGCGCCCCTCATCCATGAACACCATCTGGTGGGCCACCGTCCGCGCGAAGCCCATCTCGTGGGTCACACAGACCATCGTCATCCCACTCTCGGCAAGATCGATCATCACGTCCAGCACCTCTTTGATCATCTCCGGATCGAGCGCCGAGGTGGGCTCGTCAAAAAGCATGATCTTGGGCTGCATGCACAGAGAGCGCGCAATGGCCACCCGCTGTTGCTGTCCTCCGGAGAGGGAGTTGGGATACTTGCCGGCCTGCTCCGGAATCCGGACGCGCACCAGGTACTCCATGGCCAAGGCCTCGGCTTCCTGTTTTTCCAGTCCCCGGACCTTCATCGGCCCCAGCGTGCAATTCTCCAGCACTGTCAGGTGCGGGAACAGGTTGAACTGCTGGAAGACCATCCCCACCTCCCTGCGGACCTTGTTGATGTGCTGGGTATCTTCATCCAACTCCGTGCCATCGACCACCACTCGGCCCTCCTGGTGCTCCTCCAGCCGATTGATGCAGCGGATCAGGGTGGACTTCCCTGAACCGGAAGGGCCACAGACCACGACCCGCTCTCCCGAGTAGATCGTCAGATCCACCGCCTTGAGCACCTGAAAATCTCCGAACCATTTGCTGACTCCGGACATCTCGATGATTGGGGTGGGAGCGGGCTCAGGCATGGGGCTCAGGTCAGGGTTCGTGCAGATGAGTTCAGGCGCCGTTCCAAGCGCTGGAAGATCAAAGCACAGGAATAACACAAGATAAAGTATAATCCTGCAACAAAAACCCAGACTTCAAAGACCCGCTGCGTTGAGTTGGCGACCTCCAGGCTCAAAAAGGTCAGCTCCTGGATCGAGATCAGCGAGACAATGGAGGAGTCCTTGATCAGGATGATGAACTGGCTGGCGAGGGGCGGAATCACCCGCTGGAGGGCCTGCGGCAGGATCACGTAGCGCATCTGCTGCCAGCGGCTGAGCCCCAGGCTCATCCCGGCCTCGCTCTGCCCACGGGGGATCGACTGAATTCCGGAGCGGACGATCTCGGTCATGTAGGCTCCCTCAAAGAGGGCGAGGCAGAAGATGCCAGAGAAGGTGTTCGAGAGCAGGGAAGCCGGTCCGAAGAGCCACTCGACCAGGGCTCGACTGGTCGGGTTCAGGTGCTGATCCAGAGTATCCAGGCCCAGCCAAGGGATGATCTGACTGCTGATGAAGAAGTAGAAGACAAAGATGAAGACGATCGGGGGGACGTTGCGGATCAACTCCACGTACAGCCGACTGAAAGCCCGGGGGAACAGGCGTTTGCTGGTCCGCATCATTCCCATCAGAAAGCCGATCACTGCCGCGAGCACGATGCTCCAGACGGCCAGCCGGAGGGTCGTCAGAAGGCCCTTGATCAGCAGGTTCGGAAGCAGGCGTCCGGTTTCCTCCTCCCAGCGGAACAGGTATCCCGGGAGGAAGGCCCAGTCCCACTGATAGATGAGGACGGTGTTGACCCGATAGGCGATGAAGCTCAAAAAGCCAAGCATCCCCATCAGGAGGACCAGGTCCAACCAGGTCCAGCGGTTTCGGCGGCGGGATTGAGGCATGGCAGGTCCTTCTCTCAACAAGGAGGAAGGCCCCGAGAGGCTTCCTCCAGAGTGAGCCAGGGTTACTTCTGGTCGACCTGATCGGCCCAGTCCATGGTCTTGAACCAGTAATGGTGCCGCTTCTCAAGCCAGCCGTTGCTGGTGTTGACCATGATCCAGTTCGAGAAGAAGTTCATCGCATCCGGATCTCCCTTGCGGATGCCAAACGCCTCGTCGCCTCGAGAGAGGTTCTCGGTGGTCGGCATGTAGAGCGCATCCGGGTAGCGGTAGGTCCAACTCACCGGCTTGGGATGGCTGGAGAGGGTCGCGTGGGCGTTGCCGTTCACCACCTCCTGGAAGGCCATTGTGTCGTCGTCAAACTGACGAATCTTGGCCTTGGGCCAGCGCTTGGCGACCTCGTCCGTGCACGGAGTGACCCCCCGGCGGCAGACGAAGATGACGTCCGAGCGGTTGAACCCCTCAGGCCAGGCGTAGTCACCTGCCAGCTTCTTGCTCGCCGCGATCCCCATCCCGGAGTGCGCATAGGGCGCCGTGAAGTTGATCGTCAGATTGCGCTGGGGCGTGACGCTCATCCCCCCGATGATCACGTCAAACTTGCCGGCAATGAGGGCAGGGATGATCCCGGACCACTGGGTCGGTACAAACTCGATCTCCACGCCCATGTCTTCTGCAACCTTTTTGGCGACATCGATCTCAAAACCGATCAGTTCTCCCTGCTTGTTCCGCATCGCCCAGGGAACAAACGTGGACATCCCCACCATCAGCTTCCCGCGCTTCTTGATGGTTTCGATGACACTCTCCGAGCTGAGCTGTTGCTGCGCCTCTCCAGCGAAGATCACTCCCCAGGCAGGCAGCATCAGGAGCAGGCTGAGGAAGAGGGGAAGCAAGATTTTTGCGGGTTTCATCATGTTCCTTTCTCAAGATGAAGAAGATGAGGAGCCAGCCTGGAGCATCTCCGACCAGACTCCGGAAGTGGGCTCTCGTTTGCGAAAGCCCTGTGCTTGTGAGAGCGCAGCCCTCACAACTCTGAGGCCTCATGGGCCTTTCATGTCAATGGCGGTGACGAACCTTCCACTCCAGCACACTGACCAGCATGGAGAGCGTGACCGTGACCCCCAGGTAGAGGGCGGCGACTGTCAGCCAAACCTCAAAACTCATGAACGTGTCGGCGATGATGTCGAGCCCCTGGGTCGTCAGATCAAAGACCGCGATGACGCTCACAATGGCCGAGTGCTTGATCAGGTTGATCAGCACCCCGGTCAGGGGAGGAAGCATCAGCGGAACCGCCTGAGGCAAAACCACGTAGCGGTACGTGTGGGCCCGCGAGAGCCCCAGGCTGGAGCTGGCTTCCCACTGTCCCCGGGAGACGCTGAGGATACCGGCCCGGATGATCTCCGAAGCAAACGAGCCTTCAAAGAAGGCGATGCACAAAACGCCCACCCAGAATCGGGAGATGTCCAGGATGGGGGCAAGGACGAAGTAGAAGACGTACATCTGGACCAGCAAGGGAGTGTTCCTCACGGCTTCCAGGTAGACCTGTGCGAGAAAGCGTCCGAGTACCGAGTTGGACATCCGGAGCAGCGCGGTGATCAACCCCACCCCCAGCGTGATCCCAATCCCATAAACGCTGATCTCCAAGGTCACAAAGAGCCCGTCCATTAGAGGCCCCCAGATCAACTCTCCGTCCACCACCTTCCAGAAGTAGCGTGGCATGCGGTACCACTGCCAGTTGTAACCCATCTGGGCTGCGCCGTTCAGGGTCAGCCAGAGCAGCGCGGCAAAAAATACAACGAGCTGAAGGAGGTCAAACCAACGCGCGTTCCACCACTTCTGCCGACGAGGTGGAGGCCTTCGAGAGGTGTTCATGCTGCTGGGTGACGATACTTGAAGGAGGCGTCAAAACGCGACAGGACGTACTCGCCGCAGCCAATGGGAGGATAGGAGATCGTCTCGGCCTGCGGAAAAACCTGAGCCGGATCAACCTGGGTCTCAAAGTTCGGGTCCCAGGCCATCACCATCGAGTAGCGCTCAGTGCCTTTCCGGTTGATCACCCGATGTAGCGTGGACTGAAAGGCGTTGTTGGTCCAGCGGGCAAGCAGATCACCAACATTGACCACCAGCGTCCCCTCTATGGGATGCGCGATGACCCAGTCTCCCTGCCTCGTCTGCACCTCCAGCCCTCCCACCGGATCCTGCCAGAGCAGGGTCAGGCAGCCGTAGTCGGTATGTGGCGCGACCCCGAACTGGTCTTCTCCCAGATTTGGAGGCTGGGGGGGATAGTACAGCACCGAACTGCGCGAGATGGACTTGTCAGTTGCCTGGAGAAAGGCCTCCTCCGGAAGTCCCAGACTGAGGGCAAAGGCACGCATCATGTCCCGGCCACACTCCAGGCCGGACTCAAAGAAAGGATACACGGCCTCCCGAAACTCCGGCATCTCCTGAGGCCACTGGTTTCTTCCAAGAAACGGGTTCGACTCGGTCACATCCGGATGCCCGTCAGGGAGATCGAGTCCCCAGACGAAGCTCTCCTTCAAGTCCACCCGCTCCGCCTGCTCCATCCGGGCCTCGCCCACGGCCAGGAATCCGTGATGGTTGCGGTTGATCCGCAGCTGGTTTTTCCACTCGCGAGGCTGCCGGAAGAACTGCCGAGTCGCCTGATAGGCTCGCTCGATTACCTCTTCGGGAATGCAGTGGTTGCGGATATAGAAGAAGCCGATGCCTTCTGCCGCCTGGCGGATCTCGCGAGCGACATCCCGGGCGGCATCGCGTCCTCCAGAGCGCAGCGCCTGGACGTCAATGACAGGGATCTCCTGGACCTCAATGGTTTTTGCAAAGGCGTAGTTCATGGGAAGGCTGAGTGTGTGTTAGGAGGTTTGGGAGTGGACTTGCCGATAGAGTTCCTGCTGGAGCCGGAGGTGGCTGAGCACGTACCCGTCATCCACGTGCTCGATGTGGGGGCCCAGGTGTCGGTGCAGCTCCGGAAGTGCATGAAACGGGACGTTGGGAAAGGCGTGATGCTCTGCATGAAACGGCATGTTCCAGGCAAGCCAGCGAACCGGACGCCAGGTCCGGGTCGTGCGGGTGTTCCTCAAGAGGTCGGCCACCCAGGGACAGCCACCATGCTCGGAGATCCGGACCAGGCGCATCACGGGCTCTCCCAAAATGCGCGGAAGCAGCCAGTACCAGAACAGGAAGGCGCTCCCGGCCCAGACACTTCCGATCAACAGCAGCAGATACGCTCCCAGCATCCACTGGGCCTCCTGCTGTACCTCTCGCCGCAGACGCTCCGGGATGAAGCTTTGCTCCAGGGGGGAGAAGTGACCTCTTGGATGATGGGTCAGGTTCTTGAGAACTCCGTGAAAGTAGGGGATCGCCGTGACGTAATGCCAGTAGCCTCGAAAGGTCGTAGCCTGGGGGATGCTCTCGGGGTCACTCTCCGGATGCTGGGTGTAGGTGTGATGAGCCGCGTGCTCCAGCGTGAAGTAGCGCGGTGGAATCATGATCACCAATCCGGTGAACCAGGCAACCCCCTGGTTGAGCCTGCGATCCTCAAACGCAGTGGCGTGAGTGGCCTCATGAAACGGTGCGAAGAGGTGCACCAGCACAACTCCATGGAGGAACAGAGCGCCTAGCCCCCAGAGCGGGCCAGAGGTCAGATAGACAATCGTGCCGGTCCCCCCCAGAAGCCCCAGGTGTGCCCCCAGAAAGATCAGCCCGGGACGATTCTTGCGTCTTTGGAGAGGCTGCAGCACCTCTCGCGGGACCAAGTGGGTGGGCCGACGTGCAGACGTCCCGGAGGCCCATGAGGCGTCGGAGTGGAGTGGGTGCATGCGAGTTCAGTCTGGGAACAGTCGCAGGAGGTGGGTTGGTGGAGGCTCGCTGGCACGCGAGGTGTCTGTCGCCGGAGATTTAATCTGATCGCTTTTCAGAGGACAAGATAAAACCGATGCTTCCGAAGACGCGGTCCGGCTTCACTCAGCGAAACTCCCGGGCCTGCCGGAGGAGGCGTGCCAGCTCCACAGCGTCGTTGCTGAACACCCACTCCACGCCTCGGTTCAACTCTCGGAACAGCGCGTTGCGGGACTTGGGATATCCGGTTCCGACAAACCTTCCGGCCTCCAGCAAGTCTTGGGTGATCGCGTTTCGGACCAGCAGGTAGTGTCCTCCCATGCCACCAAACCCCTGCTGCTGCACGTGCTGATGAAACTCCTCCACATTGAAGAAAGCCACCAGCAGCATGCACGAGCGCGGTGCAAAGGTCAGCTTGTCCGCAATCTCCGGATCCAGCAGCAGCAGGTGAAAGTCCTGCTGAGGCTGCCACCCCTGCAGGAGGTCCGACAGGATCCGGTTTTGCTGCTCGACCTGGGGGTAGGGCTCGTCCTTGATCTCGATCATCAGGTGCGCTCTTCCTCGGCAGAGGTCGATGGCCTCCTGCAGGGTCGGAATCAGCGGGAAGCGCTCCTTCAGCTCTGTGGCCGTGAACGAAGCCAGGGGGCGCGGTTCACCAAACATGCGGAGCAGGTCGGCATCGTGGAAGACCATCGGCACCAGGTCACGGGTCCAGCGCACGTCAAGCTCGATCCCGGACACCTCTGGCTCTGCCAGGGCCACCTGAAAGGCGGCGAGGGTATTCTCCGGCAATCCGGGACGGTTGTGGGCGCCGCGGTGCGCGATGATCTTGCAGCGAGACAGCTGCTCATCAGACGGCCTGGGCTGCGGCCAGATCCGGAAGACCTCGTCGCATCCGGCCATCAGCAGATCCTCAAGCCAGGGGGGAATCTCCATCACTTCCTGTTGAACTTGGCCATCAGCAAGGCCATGTCCTGCTGAAAGTTTCCGGTTGCCTGAGACTTCGGCGTCGACGGTTCCTGCCCTTTCTCCGGACGTGGGGACTTGCGGGGACGCCGCTTCTCCTGCTTTTTCTCCGGACGCCGCCGCTTCTCCGCTCCCTCCTGCGCCGGGGAGTCGGCAGACGGCTGGCTCTTCAACGAAAGCGCGATGCGTTTTCGCTCCTGATCCACCTCCATCACCCAGGCCTGAACCTGCTGTCCCACGGTGACCACCTCCATCGGGTCTTTGATGAACTTGTCGGAGAGTTGGGAGATGTGCACCAGGCCATCCTGATGGACCCCCAGGTCCACAAAGGCTCCGAAGTGGGTGATGTTGGTCACCACCCCATTAAGGCGCATCCCCGGCTTGAGGTCGGAGAGCTCCTGCACCGAGTCGTCAAACTGCACGTCCTGGTGCTCCTCGCGCGGGTCACGTCCGGGCTTGCGCAGCTCCTCCAGGATATCCTGAACCGTGAACTCCCCGGCCTGCGAGTAGCGGCTCAGGTCGATCTTCGAAAGCGCAGACTCGTTGCCGATCAGCTCGGCCACAGAGAGTCCGGCTTCCTCGGCAATTTTTTCCACCAGCGGATAGTTCTCCGGATGAACGGCAGAGCGATCCAGCGGGTGAGTTCCATCGGGAATGCGCAAAAATCCGGCAGCCTGTTCAAAGGTCTTCGGCCCCATCCCGGAGACGTCCAGCAATCCGTTCCGGGTGGCAAAGGCACCGTGGGTGTTGCGATGCTCCACAATGCGCCGGGCCAGGTTGCCAGACACTCCGGAGACATAGCTCAGCAGCGGCGCGGAGGCCCGGTTGAGGTCGACCCCCACAAAGTTCACGCACGACTCCACGGTGCGATCGAGCGACTGCTTAAGCCGAGTCTGATGCACATCATGCTGGTACTGCCCCACTCCGATCGACTTGGGTTCGATCTTGACCAACTCTGCCAACGGGTCCTGATAACGCCGGGCGATGGAGACGGCCCCCCGAACAGTCAGGTCCAGGTCCGGAAACTCTTCACGGGCCACCGCAGAGGCGGAGTACACGGAGGCTCCAGACTCATTGACCATCAGCACCTGCAGGCCTGGGGCTTCTTCCCGAGAGAAGTCGCGAGCGAACTGGAAGACCTCCCGGGAAGCGGTGCCGTTGCCTACGGCCACCAGCTCCACGCCGTGCCGGGCGATCAGGTCCCGGAGAACGCCACGAGACTCCTCCACCTGCTTTTTGGGTTCCACTGGAAAGATCACACCGTGCTCCAGAAACTTCCCGGTCTGGTCGATCACCACCCACTTGGTTCCGGTACGGAAGCCTGGATCCAGTCCCAAGACCATGCGTGCGCCTCCCGGAGGCTGCAGCAGCAATTGACGCAGGTTGCGGCTGAACATGTCGATCGACACCTCATCCGCCTTCATCTTCAGGTCCACCCGGACATCGGTCTCCAGGGTCGGTGCAAGCAAGCGGTTCCAGGAATCGCCAAAGATCTGATCCCACTGTTCCGAGAGCGCCTCCGGAGTACGCCCCCAGTGTGAGCGGATCGCACCAAGTGCCCGGAGTTCCTCCATCTCCACGCGCAGGCGGAGCACTCCCTCCTTCTCGCCCCGGCGCATCGCCAGGTAGCGATGAGGAGCAATCGCCACCACCTTCTCGGAGAAGTCGTAGTACTGCTCAAACTTGGAGGGTTTGCCTTCATGCTCAGAGGTCGCCCGAGAGCGCACGACTCCCTCCTTGTGCAAGCGTTCCCGGAGCAAGGCCCGCAAGGCAGCATCCTCCGAGACGCGCTCTGCCCAGATGTCGCGAGCACCGCGCAGGGCCTCTTCCGGAGACAGGGGTTCCTCCTGGCCTTGTGTGAACGCAGAGATCCAATCGCTTAGAGTTTGGGGAGTACTGCCTGCCTCCCCCATCAACTCGGCAAGCGGCTCCAGCCCTTTCTCCCGGGCGATCAGGGCGCGCGTGCGGCGCTTGGGCTTGTAAGGCAGGTAGAGGTCTTCCAGCACCTGCTTGGTGTTGGCCTGCCGCAGTGCCTGCTCAAGCTCCGGAGTCAGCTTTCCCTGCTCCTGAATGCTTTTGAGGATGCTCTGTCGCCGCTCCTCCAGGTCGCGCAGGTACTGAAACCGGTCGAAGATCTCGGCGATCTGGACCTCGTCCAAACCTCCGGTAGCTTCCTTGCGGTAGCGGGCAATGAACGGGATGGTGTTGTCGGCCAGAAGCAACTCCAGCGCGGCTCGAACCTGCTCGAAGCGGGTGCTGGTCTCAGAGGAGAGTTGAGGGATCCAGACCGACCAGTCCAGCTCCGTCTTCGGCGTTGTTCCTTCCATGGAAGTGTTTCTTGAAGTGAAGAAGTTCAGGAGATCCCCCTGTCGGGAGAAGGGGACTCAGGGGAACACTGCAGTGGGTCACCACACCTTTTGGACCACCTTCAGGGAGCGAAGCCCTTCGCAGATCTTGCGGTACTGGTTCCAGGAGACGGGCGCCAGCCGGATCCGATGATAGGCCTGTTCCTCGCTAATGACCGAGACCTGCGCATCGCGGATGCTGGCTCCGGAGTCCTTGATCACCTTGGCGACACGGTAGAGAACTCCGGGGCCTTCGCTGGTGTGAATCCTCAAGGTGTGGGAGCGTTGCTCATCCTTGGGCAGGTCCCACATCACCTGCACCCGGGTTTGTCGGGAGGCGAGCATTTCGTTGCACTCTTGCTGGTGTACCTCGATTTCGTTCTGCTCGTTCAGCAGCCCGGCAATGCGGTCTCCGGGCATCGGAGCACAGCACTCCTCAAAACGGATCATCGGATCATCCCAGTTCGTGATCCGAAAGTAGGCCTCTTCGCCTTGAAAAACAGACCCCAGGCGTCCCACTCGGAGCATTTCTCGGACACGGCTCAGGCGCTCTGGGGCCAGCAATCCGTGTTTTTTCATGAACTCTCGGGGAAAGCGCTTCTGCATTCCGATCTCCTGCAGGAAGCGGTCAACTGTCAGCTTCTCCTGCTCCAGCGCAGCCTGAACCTTGGGATCCTGAAGCCACTCTCCAATCTCAAACTGCAGCTTGGCCAAGAGGGACTGGAGGTTTTCATAGCCGATCTTGCGCATGCGCTGTGCGTTCGCTTGACCAATGGAGCGGCGCACCTGGAGTTGGCTCTTGGCCAGAGTCGCATAGTTCAGCCATTCCCGACTGGGCTGAACGGAAGGGTCGGTCAGAATCCGCACCCGTTCTCCATGATTGAGCTGTCGATCGCGAGGAACGCGCTGCGTTCCCCGGACCCCACCATCCTCCAGCATGGCTCCGGAGCAGTGGTTTCCAAGCTCCGTGTGAATGGTATACGCGAAGTCGAGCACCGTGGCCCCTTGAGGCAAGGCAAATACCTCGCCTTTGGGGCTGAAGACCTGGATCTGGTCGTTCTGCATGGTCTTGAGAACGTCCGTCATCCGAAGCTGCTCATCACCGGCGACCTGGTCCAGTTGATCCAGGTAGGTCCGGTAGTAGTCCGCCAGCTGGGAGGGGGTCCCTTGCCAGAATGCCATCACGCCGTGCCGGTTGCCCTCTCGCATCCGAGGAGTGACAATCTCAATCGAAATACGCTCCCCCTCGATCAAGAGCATCGTCTGCAGCCCCTGATGTCCGTTCCAGAGGGGATTGCTGATGTAATCCCGGATCTGCAAGGGCACTGCGCTGAAGTGAGTGTGCAGAACACCAAGCGCCTGGTAGCAGTGGAGGGGCGTCTCTACAACGATCAGAAAGCCCTTGAGGATGTGATCGAGTGGAACCCCGGGATACACATGGTCCACCACATCCACACGAAGCGACTCCACGGCATGGGCATGAACCTGCTTGGTGCTGAGCAGCTCCTGCAAGCGTTGCTGCATGGACTCGATGATCTCGCGACGCCACCCCCAAAGTTCCTCCAGCTTGGACTTGGTGTTGCGGTAGCGCACCGGATAGAGATAGCGAAAACACAACTCTGAATTTTCCCGGCTGATCTCTTCCAAGCCCAGGCGTTGTGCCAGCGGGACGTAGACGTTCAGGGTCTCCCGGCTGATGCGTCTGCGCTTGTGCTGAGGCATCGCCTCCATGTCTCGCATGTTGTCGAGCCGGTCAAACAGCTTGATGAACAACCCCCGGACATCCTTGGTCATCGACCGCAGCATCTTGCGGTAGGTTGCTTCCTGCTGGGCCCGTGACTTTCCGCCTTCCGGGCTCTGGATCTTGGTCAGTCCATCGACCACGGCAGCGTACCATGGACCGTAGTGCTCCCGGACATAGTCCTTGGTCATCGGGGTGTCTTCGATTGCGTCGTGGAGCAGCGCGGCAACAACAGTTGCTGCATCCAGCCCGGCCTGACAGATCGAATTTGCCACCCGGAGGGGGTGAATGATCACCGGCTGTCCGGAGCGTCTGCGCTGGTTGGCATGAAAACGGGAGATGTCCTCAATCGCCAGCTTCAGCAGGCGCTGCTCCTCTTCACTGCCATGACGCTTGACGTAGTTGCGGATCTGCTGCTTGAGCTTGCGGATCTGCTGAGCATCCTTTGCGGCAACTTGATCCTCTGCAGGCAGGGTGTCCGGATGCAAAGGCGCCGAAGGCAGCACAGTCTGAGGAGGCGACGCCAGGTCGTTCATGGGCAACGTTTGATTTGAAGGCAACAGGAGCGGTTATTGTGGCTGAAAGCTTCGGAACTCTCCAAATCCGCTGCAGTAGCGGAGAGGGGTCTGGTCGCGGACCGGCTTCCATCCGACCTCGAAGTTGGCATCCCAGAGCTTCTGGCGGATGTCCCGGAACAACTCGAAGCTGTTGGGATGCACCCAGAAGTAGAAATAGGTGGTCTCCGGACGGTGTGCCTGAAGCAGGCGGTCCAGCTCGCCGCCGGAGCGTGAGAACTCATGCCACCAGCGCCCGGAATCCCGATAGGGAGAAAAGTCGAGGCAATGGGCGCTGCCTGAGAGGGTGGTCAAGCGAGTTTCATAGTCCGGGAAGTCCAACACCTCCGGGGGCTGGCGCGAGCCGGCCAACTCGTCGCGGATGCGGCGATACACTCCGGCCCGGTCAAAGAGCACCACCTGGTTGTTCTTGATCAACATCAGGCGGCTCGCCTTCTGAGAGTAATGCGACCAGGGGATGACGATCTTCTCTTCTTGCGCGACCGTACGCGTTTCTGGAGTCGTCAACTCTGGCGCATTCAGCGTCAAAAGTGCGACAAACACCGAGAGAATGACCAGAATTCCCACGCTGTTGGAGACGATGTCCACCAGCGAGTCCAATCCAGCCCCCTGAGGAGCCATGGACTGCCGGTGCTTCATGCCGTTTCCTTGGAGTTGTCTCCCGAACCATCATCCCGCTGCTTCTTTTCCCAGGACTCCTTCTGTTCGTGGTACCAAGCGGTGAGTTTCTCTGCCAGGTCGGAGCGTTTCATCTTCTGGCAGACCTCTATCATTCGACGGTACAGTTCCTGACGCGGTTCGATCAGGACTGCGGCCTCATAGAGCCGAAGAGCGTCGATGTACTGTCCTGTTCCTTCGTGGCTCTCTGCCCGGGCGAGGTGTTCCTCGATCTGCTTGTTGCGCTCGTGGGCTTCCACCTTGCGGAGCATGTCCTTGAGTTCTACAACACGACGATCGTTCTGAATCATGGTGTTGATGGTGATTGCCCGCTGGAGGATGTCTTTGGCCGGAGCAATGCCAACCGCCTGGTCGAGCAGTTGTCCCGCCTTTTCCAGATCCTTGCGCTTGATCGCATCTTCCGCCTGCATGACAAAGATGTCGCGCAGCTCCTTGAGGGCCCTCTTGGCCGCCGCGTTCGCCCGGTCCATCTTGATGATTCGCAAGAAGGCTTCCTTGGCGTGATCATACTGCTTCTCAGCCAACTGGATGCGCCCCAGGTTGACCAGCAACTCCAGGTCACCAATCTCTTCGGTCAGTGGGGAGAGGACCTCCAGAGCCTTCTTGTTGCGTCCATTGGCAATGTGCTCCTTGCCCTCCTCCAAAAAGCGATCGATCGAATACTCTCCCTGAGACCGCTCCAGCAGTTTGGCAGCCAGGAAGAAATACACCCGGGACTGCTGGGTTTTGCGCTGCTTGCGGAGCAGGATTCCCATATTGACGTTGCTGTAGCGATGATGCGGGTTGCGTTTGATCATCGAGTTCAACGCCTCTTCGGCCTTGTCGTGGAATCCCAGCTGGGCCAGGGAACAGATCAGGAAGCACCGCAAATCGATGTTGTTGGGCTCCTTGCGCAGGAGGTCTTCAAAGATCCGCTTGGCAACCTTGGGGTGATCCTCCTCCATGCTGTAGACGGCAATGTGCATCAGCGTCTGCCACTGCTCATCGCTCCCCTGGGTCATGTGCTCGCTGACATGGCGGCGCAGCTCCTCCGGGTTGATGTGGTACTCATCGACCACCTCGGGCTCGGG
>JAYPUA010000028.1:21117-22576 GCA_038133845.1 Deltaproteobacteria bacterium | reverse complement strand
TCGGGGAAGGCCTCCTGCTCCTCGAAAATATCCAGAACGGAAGAGGGCTTGCCCTGTTCTTCTGCAGCAGCAGGTGGTTTCTCGTCCTCAAGTACGCTGGAGAGTGCGTCCTTCTTGGGGTGGAGCCGCTCGTGCAGTTCCTTGAGTTGCTCCCGGTGCTCCTCCTCAAGAGGGGGGAGCTTGTAGGTGGTCATCTGCTCAAACGGTTTGGCCAGAGAGACCGCGCCCGCATCCACATATTCGGTCTTTGCGATCGTCGCGGCGAGGTTGTACGCCGGGAATTCGTCGCGAGGGTTGCGCTTGAGGCAGTGCAGGTAGAGGTTTTTCGCCTTGTTCCACTCGCCTTGTTTGCGGTAGGCATTTCCCAAGAGGTTGGCCATCTCGAGATTGTTCTCGTCTCTCGCCAAGAGATTGACCCCGATGGCCACCAGCGCCGAAGGGTCTCCGGAAGACTGCCGATAGATCTCTGTCACTACTGGAAGCGCTTTCGCCTGATTCAGCTCCAGCGCCTTGTTGAACTCCACCATTGCCCGATCGTAAAATTTGCTCTCAAGGAGTTTGCGGGCTCGAGCCAGGGTCGCGGTCAACTCATCTTGATTGTCACCTGACAACAGTTTGTCTAGCACAGTGAAGTCCTTTCAGGATAGATTTTCCGACAAATTTTCAACGGAGGCATTGTCCTTGCTGGTGTTTTGGTGGTCCCGTGGAGACTGCGAACCTCTCAGCGTCAAAAATAATGGTTTTCGTATCACACTTTGCCAAGAGAGTCCAGTTCCCCCCGGAAGTCTTGCAAAAACAAAATGCTGCCTATAGTCTTGCCGAAACGATAAGAATGCGCAACTTGATGATCCCTCAATTTGGATGTGTTCCGAGGCGTGGGAGACTCGAGATTGCCTGCATCCAGACGATATCGGCCCCGTTTCAAGGAAATCATGCCTGCTGACGAACTCGACCTGAACGAACTGGAAGATTTGCCGGAAGACTCGGATGGCTTCGACCTGGAGGAGCAAGAGCTTCCAGAAGCCGAATTTCCGGGAGAAGGCGACGAGATCGAGGAGTTTGACTTCAGCGCCGATGAGGACGAGGACCTCGATGTCTTGGGCGGGGGAGATGACGCTGCGGACGCGGAGGCAGACTCCGGACTTGGCCTTGAAGGCTTTGAAGCTGCCCTGAGTGAACACGAAGCAGCCGAGGCTGAGGCTGAAGAAGCCTCTGTGGAAGACGAAGATGAGGACCTCGGGCTCAGCGATCTGGCTGCAGAGCCGGCCTTGGAGTCGGATGCAGACTTGGACGGACTCTCCGGGCTGGACGACCTGCCTGGTGAAGAGGCCCTGGAGTTTGACATCGACGGGGAAGATGATGACCTGCAGTCCGGACAGGCCTCTGCCACTCCTCTGAGAGCCTCTTCTGCCTCTGCTGAGGACGAAGACAGCGGGCTCGCCGACCTCCCGGACGAAAT